>NZ_CP020914.1:609260-1218520 GCF_007833355.1 Denitratisoma sp. DHT3
GCACCAGGAGGAAGATGGTGACGCCGGCCCACTTGTGCCAGGAATAGACCTTCAGTTTCCAGGGCGACAGGGGCAGTTCGTGCATATAGACGCCGACGCCGAAGGTGATGGCGATCAGGACGGCGATCAGCCAATGCAGATGAATGGCGCCGGTGGTGTAGCGGTTGCTGGTCACGGATGGTTCTCCTCTTGATGGTTATCAGGGGAATTCTCGCCGAAGGCATGGCGCAGGCGGGCGAACTGCGTGCGCAAGGCATCCAGCTCGGCGTCGGAATAGGACTCGAAAATGGGCTGAAGGTGCGCCACATGGGCCGGAAAGACGTCTTCGAACAGCGCCTGGCCGGCGGCCGTCAACCGGACGATCCAACTGCGTCCGTCGACCGGCGAGGGCAGGCGGCTCAGCAGGCCCTTCGCGGCGAGGCGGTCCAGCACCCCGGTCAGGGTGCCCTTGGTGATCAGGGTCTGCTCGGCCAGCTCCTTGCAGCTCATGTCGCGCTGGTTGCCCAGGGTGGCAATGATGTCGAACTGCGGCGGCGTCAGTCCCAGACTGCGGATATGGGCGGCCGAGTAGCTCTCGAACGCCTGGAAGCATTGGGCCAGTTCGCGGATCATCGGGAGAAAACGGCTGCCGGACATGGAGGTCATGAATGGGATATTAGTTCGCATGAGAACTATATCAAGGGTAAAGTTCTAATGCAAACTAGTTTGAGGGTGTCATCACGGTTGGGATCGTTGTTGCGTGATTCATATAGCCTGAGCACGAGACAACACTGGATACAATCCCTGCATAACTTATCGTCATGGAGGTAATGGTGGCGTTGATTGCCCATATCAAGTTGGGTTGCGGTGATGACAATTGGGAACACCATGTGCTGGATGAGCATCTGCGCGAAGTGGCAACCTTGGCCGCCCATTTCTCGACACCTTTCGCTCCGCCGGCTTGGGCCTTCCGCACCGGGCTCTGGCACGATCTAGGCAAATACCAGCCTGAATTCCAGCAATACATCCGTTCGACAAGCGGTTTCGACGCCCATATCGAAACCGCGCCCGGCAAGGTCAAGCATGCGATTGCCGGTGCGATTCATGGGGTAGATAGTTGTGGTCCTTATGGCCGGCTGCTGGCCTACTTAATCGCTGGTCATCACGCCGGCCTCCCCGACTGGCATCCCGATGATGCGCCGGGTTCGGCACTGTCCCAGGAACTCCGTGATGAAACGGCCACCCTGGCCAAGGCAAAGTGCGCCCTGGAATTGGCACGGAATGTATAGGAGCCATCATGGGATCGACAAAATTGCGACCTTGGGACTCTGCCGAGTACCTGAAAACCGAAGAGGACATGCTTTTGTATCTGGAGGCATGTCTGGAGGAGGGGGACGCTGCCCTGATCGCCCATGCCTTGGGTGTGATCGCCAAGGCGCGAGGCATGACGCAACTGGCGCGGGATACCGGACTTTCCCGAGAGAGTCTGTATAAGGCGCTCTCGGGTGAGGGCAATCCGGAATTCGGTACGGTGATGAAAGTGGTCAAGGCCCTGGGTTTCCGGCTCCATGCCGAAGCCGTAGCGCTCTGAGCGTGACCGAAACTGAGCAGATTTCCATTTCCGCCCTTGAGCACTGGAGCTATTGCCCGCGCCAGTGCTGCCTGATTCACGCCGAACAGGCATTTGCGGAAAATATCCATACCCTGCGCGGACAGGCCGTTCATGCCCGCACCGATCAGCCGGGCGTCGAGGTCGGTTGCCAGGGTCGGCGAATCGCCCGGGCTGTGCCCCTGTGGTGTGACCGGCTGGGGCTGGTGGGTAAGTCCGACGTGGTGGAGTTTCTGGCCGATGGCACACCTTACCCCGTGGAGTACAAGCACGGCAGGAAGCGCGAGAAGCTCCACGACGATATTCAACTCGCCGCTCAGGCCCTGTGCCTGGAGGAAATGGAGGGGCGCCCTGTTCCCTTCGGCGCCATCTACCATGCCAGTTCGCGGCATCGGCGCGAGGTGGCGATTACGGTCGAATTACGACAGGCGGTGGAGGTCTGCATCGCCGAGGTACGCGCCGCTCTTGTTGCCCCCTAATTGCCCCCGCCCGTTAACGACAAACGCTGTCGGGAGTGCTCGCTGATTGATTTGTGCCAGCCGGAAGCCATGTCCGCCCGGGAGCGGCGCTCCGGTCTGGCGAAGAAGTTGTTTGAACCCGACGACGGGGTTTGATCATGCAAACCCTGCTTAACACGCTTTATGTCACCACGCCCCTTGCCTATCTGCACCTGGACAACGATACCGTGCGTATCGAGGTGGAACGGGAAACCCGTTTGCGGGTGCCCTTGCACCATCTGGGCGGCATCGTGGTATTCGGCAATGTCCTGGTCTCGCCGGCGTTGATGCATCGACTGGCCGACAATGGCCAGAGTCTGGTGCTGCTGGACGGCCACGGCCGCTTCAAGGCCCGGCTGGAAGGGCCGGTGTCGGGGAACATCCTGCTACGTAGGGCACAGCATGAGAAAGCGGGCGATGCCGCATTTGCCCTGGCCGTGGCCCGGGCCTGTGTGGCGGGCAAGATTCGTAACTGCCGGCAGGTGTTGTTGCGTGGCGCTCGGGAGGCCAAGAGCGAAGACGATGCAGCCATTCTTTCCCGAGGAGCGAACGATCTGGCCGCCTCGCTGCGCGCCCTGCCTATTGCAGCGGACCTTGACACGGTGCGCGGCGTGGAGGGGGAGGCGGCGCGCCAGTATTTCGGCTGTCTCAATAATCTGGTACGGGCCGATGCGCGACAGGATTTCGCCCTGGATGGCCGTACCCGCCGTCCTCCCCGTGATCGGATGAATGCGTTGCTATCTTTCCTCTACCGCCATGCTGATGAATGATTGCCGCTCCGCCCTGGAAACGGTGGGTCTGGACCCACAGTTGGGTTTTCTGCATGCGGTTCGGCCGGGAAGGGCGGCCCTGGCCCTCGATCTCATGGAAGAGTTCCGTCATCAGGCGGATCGGCTGGCATTGACGCTGATCAACCGTGGACAGGTCCAGGCCGGTGATTTCATGGTCCATGAGGGCGGAGGTGTCAGCCTGGAAGAAAAAGGCCGAAAGGCGGTGGTGGTGGCTTGGCAGGAGCGCAAACAGGAACTACTTACCCATCCTCTGCTGGAGCAGCCCGTAGTCTTGGGTTTGTTGCCTCAACTCCAGGCCCGCTTTCTTGCCCGGACCCTGCGCGGCGATATGGATAGCTACCTGCCTTTCCTGTTGAGGTGACATCGTGCTGGTCATTGTTTGCTACGACGTGAATACTGAAACCCGGGAAGGGCGTCGCCGTTTGCGTCGTGTGGCAAAAGCCTGCGAGGCCGTCGGGCAGCGGGTGCAGAAATCCGTTTTCGAATGCCAGGTTGATCTGGCGAAACTGGAAGCGCTGGAACGCAAGCTGCTGGCCGAGATTGATCCCGAGCAGGACAACCTGCGTCTCTACCGCCTGGCCAGCAGCCGGGGCTGCGAGGTCAGAGAGCACGGTACCTTCCGCGCCACGGATTTTGATGGGCCGCTTGTGGTGTAACCATCAGCATTGTTTGTTATTCCCTGCGCGAACTCCGAGTAATGGAAAATACCTGGGAAGTTCGCGCAAGGGCTAACACTATGAATTTTCAGGGCGGTAAAAGTCGCTTGGATTGCCAATGGAATACGGGAAATGGTTCGTGCATCGGTTCGCGCAAAGCGGGCCGAAATCTTCGTATTTTCCACCTGTTATGCGCGAACCGTGGCGCCCCTCGGCAACGAGGGGCGAGGATTGAAACAACGTCATGAGCGCCCTGATCCAGCCGCTGGGGAGTGGCGCCCCTCGGCAACGAGGGGCGAGGATTGAAACAGTGACTCCAAATAATGACGCCGGCAACGTATAGGGTGGCGCCCCTCGGCAACGAGGGGCGAGGATTGAAACCTGGATGGCAGGCATGAGCCGGTTGCGGATCTCGTGTGGCGCCCCTCGGCAACGAGGGGCGAGGATTGAAACCCCCGGTGTCTGCTCATAGCGCCAGATCAGCCAGCGTGGCGCCCCTCGGCAACGAGGGGCGAGGATTGAAACACCCCCGGTCAGCTCATGGGTGCGGGCGGCGAGGAGTGGCGCCCCTCGGCAACGAGGGGCGAGGATTGAAACAGAATGCTGGACTCGTCCAGGATCACACCGTCGAAGTGGCGCCCCTCGGCAACGAGGGGCGAGGATTGAAACGACCATTGCATGGTGGAAGGCGGGGCCCACCCGGGTGGCGCCCCTCGGCAACGAGGGGCGAGGATTGAAACTTCTGAGGTCTCTCGTCTGGAACGGTGCCACGCTCGTGGCGCCCCTCGGCAACGAGGGGCGAGGATTGAAACGCCAAGTACGGCGTGACCACCAAGCATCTCGAGGACGTGGCGCCCCTCGGCAACGAGGGGCGAGGATTGAAACTGCGACTGGCCAGTGCGGAGAGAGATGCTGGCTACGTGGCGCCCCTCGGCAACGAGGGGCGAGGATTGAAACGCCATGGCCGGCAGGCTGCAGGACTCCATCAGCTGTGGCGCCCCTCGGCAACGAGGGGCGAGGATTGAAACAACAATATTGCGTTCATGGTGCAACAGGCCATAGGTGGCGCCCCTCGGCAACGAGGGGCGAGGATTGAAACAGAATAAGCCGCGGGTAATAGCTGGCAACGTCGGGGTGGCGCCCCTCGGCAACGAGGGGCGAGGATTGAAACTCTCCAAGGTTGCCCGGCCCCGAAGGGCCAGGCGGTGTGGCGCCCCTCGGCAACGAGGGGCGAGGATTGAAACGTCAACACCCGACTTAAGGGCTTGTTTCGGCGTTGTGGCGCCCCTCGGCAACGAGGGGCGAGGATTGAAACAACGTGAATGCGGGAATCCCACGGCAAGCCGTCCGTGGCGCCCCTCGGCAACGAGGGGCGAGGATTGAAACCAATAGCATCTTTAGGGTTGCTGGGCTTGCAATCGTGGCGCCCCTCGGCAACGAGGGGCGAGGATTGAAACTTAACGCGGCCATCAAGGTCGCGGGCCGCCCGGGGGGGTGGCGCCCCTCGGCAACGAGGGGCGAGGATTGAAACACCGACGGGCCGAGCACTATATCATCAAAAATATGTGGCGCCCCTCGGCAACGAGGGGCGAGGATTGAAACAAAATCCGACCGCTATTTTTACGATAGCGAAGCCGTGGCGCCCCTCGGCAACGAGGGGCGAGGATTGAAACAAATCTAGACCTTTATGCTCTTGGTGTTGGTTATGGTGGCGCCCCTCGGCAACGAGGGGCGAGGATTGAAACCCGGATGTCCATGCTCATGCGGATGATCGGATTGGTGGCGCCCCTCGGCAACGAGGGGCGAGGATTGAAACCACTATCTCCGGTTCCGTCAAAAAGTGGTCGGGCTGTGGCGCCCCTCGGCAACGAGGGGCGAGGATTGAAACGGTCTCCATCTGCTTGACGGTGACCAGTGCCTGGTGGCGCCCCTCGGCAACGAGGGGCGAGGATTGAAACTGCCAGCTTGCGCTTGCTGCGTGGTGAGCTTCGTGTGGCGCCCCTCGGCAACGAGGGGCGAGGATTGAAACTTGCGCTTCGTGCCGGCATGAATGCGGCCATCCCACGTGGCGCCCCTCGGCAACGAGGGGCGAGGATTGAAACTCAACGATGATTCGGTCGTTTTGCCATTTCAATTGTGGCGCCCCTCGGCAACGAGGGGCGAGGATTGAAACCTTGAAGTAGGCCCGGCCCCGAAGGGCCAGGCGGTTGTGGCGCCCCTCGGCAACGAGGGGCGAGGATTGAAACAACTCGGCGATCTGCAATAGTCGGATGCCCCAAAAGTGGCGCCCCTCGGCAACGAGGGGCGAGGATTGAAACCGGGAGCCGAAGCCCCCGGAGAATACCGCGTTAAACGTGGCGCCCCTCGGCAACGAGGGGCGAGGATTGAAACTTCCTTCGGTAGTTTAATCTCAGCAACAGGAGGAGTGGCGCCCCTCGGCAACGAGGGGCGAGGATTGAAACCCTCGGGAGCAGTCATTGCGGCGCAGATCGACGGCGTGGCGCCCCTCGGCAACGAGGGGCGAGGATTGAAACATTTCTGGTATGTCGATGGCGGCGCGGTACAGAAAGTGGCGCCCCTCGGCAACGAGGGGCGAGGATTGAAACAGGATAAAAACGCCATCCAGCGCGGGTATTTCGTGTGGCGCCCCTCGGCAACGAGGGGCGAGGATTGAAACCCCAAGGATAAAGCAGGGGCCGCCTTACTCACGAGTGGCGCCCCTCGGCAACGAGGGGCGAGGATTGAAACAGCAAGCTAGACCGCATTGAGGACAAGATCGATGGTGGCGCCCCTCGGCAACGAGGGGCGAGGATTGAAACTCCAGTATCGAAGGCGTGGTTACCGCTTGTCTCGGTGGCGCCCCTCGGCAACGAGGGGCGAGGATTGAAACATGACGGGTCGCCGGAAGTGCTGGCAATGTTCCCGGTGGCGCCCCTCGGCAACGAGGGGCGAGGATTGAAACATACACAAATTTTCCTAGCGTTTCAGAGAGCCGCGTGGCGCCCCTCGGCAACGAGGGGCGAGGATTGAAACTTGTCGGGCGGCAATTTCGGCCGCTTCTGCATGCGTGGCGCCCCTCGGCAACGAGGGGCGAGGATTGAAACAAGGTGGCGGCGAGTAATCGTCAACCCGCTCCGGGTGGCGCCCCTCGGCAACGAGGGGCGAGGATTGAAACGTCAACACCTATTGGCCGGTCGACGTGCCCCGCCAGGTGGCGCCCCTCGGCAACGAGGGGCGAGGATTGAAACAAAATAGGGGATTCCTTTTGTCGTGTTATACCAGAGTGGCGCCCCTCGGCAACGAGGGGCGAGGATTGAAACCCGCAACGCCAGAGTTATCACTATCAAGTGATTACGTGGCGCCCCTCGGCAACGAGGGGCGAGGATTGAAACACGATCATCGTGCCGGGCTTGTTTCCTGCGCCGAGTGGCGCCCCTCGGCAACGAGGGGCGAGGATTGAAACCTCGCGGTCATTGGCGGAACGGTCGCAATCAAGCACGTGGCGCCCCTCGGCAACGAGGGGCGAGGATTGAAACTTGAGTACGGATTGCTTCGGCCCTTGCGCCTGGACGTGGCGCCCCTCGGCAACGAGGGGCGAGGATTGAAACTCCGGGAGCAGGGAGGCCGCGTCTGGGCGCAGAGGGTGGCGCCCCTCGGCAACGAGGGGCGAGGATTGAAACCCGAAGAGGGAATAGACGGCCAGCGCGGCGGCGACGTCGCACCACGTTGGCGCTCATTTCGACCACCAGGCTACCGACTTTAAATGTCATGGCTATGTCCTATTCTTGAAGCAGGAGGATGTGATGTCACTGCTTTCGTTCCTGTTGCTGATCTACTTCCTGCCGACGCTGATGGCAGTCGTCCGGCGGCATGTAGCCACCGATGCGATCTTCATTACCAACCTGCTGCTGGGCTGGACAGTGTTCTTCTGGATCTGGATGTTGTTCGAGGGGCTGTTCGGGCACACCCGTCAGCGCCTGCCTTGCTGAATCCCTCAGTCTTCGCCACTTGGCTAGGCCCGCAGCACTGCTTGATTTACTCAGGTGTCTGAGAAAGTGAAAGAGAACGCCTACTTCCTTATCGAAGGAACGGACAGGAATCAGGCGGCTTGGGATGCTTGCTGCGGCGGATGCATGGCCGCCAGGCGGTTGATGCCGCTGAACAGTGCCTTGAGGGAGGCCGTTACGATGTTGCCGTCGATGCCGGCGCCGAAGGCCTCGGCCTCCCCCTGCTCGTCGGCCAGCTCGATCAGGGCGTAGGCCCGGGCATTGCCGCCTTCGCCGCTGGGGCCCAGGGAGCGCTCTTCGAAGCTGCGGACCTGGGCGTGAATGCCGAGGGCGTTCAAGGCGTGGATCGCCGCATCGATGGGGCCGTTGCCCGTGCCGGCGAGACTTCGGAGTCCGGCGGGCGTTTCGACCGTCAATCGGATGCCTTGGCTACCTTCATGATCGAACAGCTGATGGCTGCCGAAACGGAACGGCCCGGCGGGTTCGAGGTAGTGCTCGGTAAAAAGCGCCCAGAGGGTTGCGGCATCCACTTCGCTGCCATGGCGGTCGCTATGGGCCTGGACGATGCGCGAAAAGTCCACCTGGAGACGGCGCGGCAGGCGGATGCCGAATTCGCTTTCCATGAGGTAGGCGACGCCGCCTTTGCCGGACTGGCTGTTGATGCGGATGATGGAGTCGTAGCTGCGGCCGAGGTCGGCCGGGTCGATGGGCAGGTAGGGCACCTCCCAGAGGGTGTCGGGTGCCTGGCGGGCGAAGCCTTTGTGGATGGCGTCCTGGTGGGAGCCGGAAAAGGCGGTGAACACCAGATCGCCGGCGTAGGGGTGGCGCGGCGGCACCGGCAACTGGGTGCACTGCTCGTAGCTGCGGGCGATGGCGTTGATGTCCGAGAAGTCGAGGCCGGGGGCGACGCCCTGGGTGTGGAGGTTCAGGGCGAGGGTGAGGAGGTCGACGTTGCCGGTGCGCTCGCCGTTGCCGAAGAGGCAGCCTTCCACCCGGTCGGCGCCGGCCATCAGGGCCAATTCGGCGGCGGCGACCGCAGTACCGCGATCGTTGTGGGGATGGAGGCTGAGAATCACGCTGTCGCGGCGTTCGAGGTGTCGGTGCATCCATTCGATCTGGTCGGCATAGACGTTGGGTGTGGCGATCTCGACCGTGGTGGGCAGGTTGAGGATGATCTTCCGCTCGGGTCGGGCATCCCAGGCCGCCGAGACCGCATTGCAGATTTCGAGGGCGAAATCGAGTTCGGTGGCGGTGAAGGTTTCCGGGCTGTATTCGAGCACCCATTCCGTTTCCGGCTGTTCCTCGGCCAAGACCTTGATCAACTGCACGGCGGACACCGCCATGTGGACGACCTCGGCGCGGCTCATGCCGAAGACGAATTCCCGGAAGGGGCGGGAGGTGGCGTTGTAGACGTGGACGATGGCCCGGCGGGCGCCGCGCAAGGATTCCATGGTGCGGCGGATCAGGGGTTCGCGGGCCTGGGTGAGCACCTCGATGGTGACGTCGGGCGGGATATGGTCATCCTCGATCAAGGTGCGCACGAAATCGAAATCCGTCTGGGAGGCGGAAGGGAAGGCCACTTCGATTTCCTTGAAGCCGATGTCGCAGAGCATGTGGAACATCTGCAACTTGCGGCGGCTGTCCATGGGTTCGAAGAGGGCCTGATTGCCGTCGCGCAGGTCGGTGCTCATCCAGACTGGGGCCTGGGTGATGGTGCGCTGGGGCCACTGCCTGTCCGGGAGGGCGACGGGCGGGAAGGGGCGGTATTTGCCGGCGGGATCTTGCAACATGGTGGGGCTCCGGATAGGGATGCAGCGATGCTGCGACGGTGTTCATGCTATCCAGGGAGGCGGGAAATGTGCTTGCGAATATTGCTGGCTATTCGTCTTGTTTTGGAATTTAATAACTAAAAATAGTCGGATATTGAATTTTTATTTCGTAGTGGGGCTGGCATGGAGAATATTCACGGACTGGATCGGTACGATAGGGCGATTCTGCGCATCCTCCAGGAGGATGGGCGGCTGACCAACCAGGAGCTGGCCGATCGCATCGGCCTCTCGCCTTCCCCTTGCCTGCGCCGGGTCCGGGCGCTGGAAGAGAGCGGATTGATCGTCGGCTATCGGGCGCTGCTGGACGCCAAGGCGCTGGGGTTGTCGCTGATGGCGCTGGTGCATATCGCCATGGACCGGCATACCCCGGAACGCTTCAGCAATTTCGAAACCCGGGTGGGCGAAATCCCCGAGGTGCTGGAGTGCCTGCTGATCACCGGGCAATCCGCCGATTACCAGTTGAAGGTGGCGGTGAAGGACATGGACGCCTATCAGGAGCTGCTGCTGAACCGGATCACCCGCATCGAGGGCGTGACGGGCGTCCATTCCAGCTTCGTGCTGCGCCGGGTGATCGACAGGACGGCCTTGCCCGTCGCCGGCGAGCCGTGAGGCCGGCTATGGCGAGGGCAGCAGGTCTTCCGGCCGGTTGAGGTTGGCGAAAGCGGCTTCGTCGGCGAAGCGGGCTTCCGTCGCGCCGACGCGTTGCAGCCATTCGCGTATCTTGCGTCCGCCTTCGGCCAGATAGACCTCCAGGTGTGGCAAGGCTTCGCGTCGGACCAGCATGAAGGTGGCGTGCTGACGCTGCGCCGTTGCGGCGTAGGCCACCGGCGCGACGGCGCGGTCCAGCGCGGCCCGCAGTTGCGTCACCAGATCGGTGGGAAAGGCCGGTACGTCGCAGGGCACCGCGACCAGTAATGGCGTGGCGCAGGCGTGAAGCCCGGCCTGCAGTCCGGCCAGGGGGCCGGCGTAGTCCGGCATCCGGTCGCCGATGACCGGGGCGCCCAGGGCCACGTAGTCCGCCTGGTGGCGGTTGGCGCTGATCAGCAGCGCGTCCACCTGGGGCCGCAGCCGCGCCAGCGCATTGGCCGCCAGGGGGCGGCCGTGCCAGTCCAGCAGCCCTTTGTCCCGACCGCCCATGCGGCGCCCCTCGCCGCCCGCCAGGACCAGGCCGGTGACTTGTTCCGTCACCCCTCAGCCGCCGATGTAGGACATTTCGATCTTGCGCCGAGCCGCGGTTTCCGCCGTGCGGATTTCCGAATAGCGGTCATCGCGCGTCCGCCAGATGGCGCCGATCCGGTCGCTGATCTCCTGGTCCGTGCTGCCGCCGCGGACCAGGGCGCGCAGGTCGTGGCCGTGGTCGGCGAACAGGCAGGTGTAGAGCTTGCCCTCGGTGGAGAGGCGGAGCCGGGTGCAGGTGGAGCAGAAGGCCCGGGTCACCGAGGAAATCACGCCGATCTCGCCCGCGCCGTCCTTGTAGCGCCAGCGCTGGGCGACTTCGCCGGAATAGTTGGGGTCGATGGCCTCCAGCGGGAAAACGGCGTCGATGCGGCGGATCACGTCCCTGGAAGGCAGCACTTCGTCCATCTTCCAGTCGTTGCTGCTGCCCACGTCCATGAACTCGATGAAGCGGACGATGTGGCCGCTGCCACGGAAATGCTCCGCCAGCGGGACGATGGCCTCGTCGTTGGTGCCCCGCTTGACCACCATGTTGATCTTGACCGGCGCCAGGCCCACCTTGCCGGCGGCCTCGATGCCTTCCAGCACCTGGGCGACGGGGAAGTCGACGTCGTTCATGCGGCGGAAGGTGGCGTCGTCCAGCGCATCCAGGCTCACGGTGACCCGGTGCAGGCCGGCATCCTTGAGCGTCTGCGCCTTCTTGGCGAGGATCGAGCCGTTGGTGGTCAGGGTCAGTTCCAGGCCGGGGATCGCGGCCAGCATCTCGATCAGCTGTTCGACGCGGTGGCGCAGCAGCGGCTCGCCACCGGTGAGACGGACCTTGGTGACGCCCTGGGCGACGAACAGCCGGGCGATGCGGGTGATCTCCTCGAAACTGAGCAATTCCTGGCGCGGCAGGAAGGGGTAGTCGCGGCCGAACACCGTCTTCGGCATGCAGTACAGGCAGCGGAAATTGCAGCGGTCGGTGACCGAAATCCGCAGATCCCGCAGCGGGCGGCCGCGAGTGTCGAGCAACTGGGCGGGCTGGGCGTTCATGGATTTCCAATTATATGTCTCCTGAACGGTGGAGCACTTTCTTTACAATGCACTCTTTTTTGATTCGCCATCCGCGCATCGGGCGGATGGGCGCAGGCATGGGGACGGCAGAACATGGCGAAATGGAACGAGAGCGACATTCCCGCGTTGGACGGTAAGCGCATCCTGGTGACGGGGGCGGCGAGCGGAATCGGCTTCGAGGCGGCCCGCGCCCTGGCCGAGCATGGCGCCGAGGTGTTGCTGGCGGACGTCAATCAAAAGGGCGGCGAGGCGGCCATGGAGCGCATCCGCGCCCGGCGGGCCGACGCCCGGGTGCGATTCCTGCCCCTGGATCTGAGCCGCCAGCAGGCGGTGAAGGACTTCGCCGCCGCGCTGGTGGCGGAGGGCAAACCGCTGGACGTCCTGATCAACAATGCCGGCATCCAGCCCATCAGCGAGCGGCGCACGAGTCCCGACGGTTTCGAACTGACCTTCGCCATCGGCCATCTGGGGCACTACGTCCTCACCGGCATGCTGCTGCCGCTGTTGCAGGCAGCGCCCGCGCCGCGGGTGGTGACGGTGTCCAGCATGGTCCACGGCAAGGGGTATTTCGATTGGGACGATCTGCAGATCGAGCGCAACTACACCTCCCAGCGGCCCTATAACCAGACCAAACTGGCCAACCTGCTCTTCGCCCGTGAATTCCAGCGCCGCATCGACGCGGCCGGCGGCAGGATCAAGAGCATGGCCGTTCATCCCGGCGTGGCGCAGACGGCCATCGGCGCCAATCGCAAGAACCTGGGCAAGTTCCAGTTGGGCGATTACATGATCACCGCCATCCTGTCGATGGTCATGCCCTTCCTCGGCCAGCCGGCCGCGGCCGGTGCCCTGCCGACCATGTACGCGGCCGCGTCGCCCGAGGCGACGGGCGGCGGCTTCTACGGGCCCGACGGCTTCGGCGAAATGAAGGGGGCGCCGAAGGCCGCCGTCGTCAAGCCCGCCGGCCAGGACATGGAGGCCGCCAAGCGCCTGTGGGAAGTGACGGAGCAGCTCACGGGCCTGCGCTACCCCGCCCTGGGCGCGGCCTGATTGCCCTGGCATTTCCCAGCCCGGCCAGCGGGGTCTGAGCTGGCCTTGCCCCGGCCGGGCATGGTTGAATCCAGGTTTTCCTTCGACCCGGAGACGGCCCCATGGCCGAGGTGATCCAGTTTCCCAACGGCGTCTTCCGCCTGCACCAGCCCTTTCCCCCGGCCGGCGATCAGCCCGCCGCCATCGACCAACTGGTGGAGGGCATCGAGGACGGCCTGTCGTTCCAGACCCTGCTCGGGGTCACCGGTTCGGGCAAGACCTACACCATGGCCAACATCATCGCCCGGCTGGGGCGCCCGGCCCTGGTGATGGCGCCCAACAAGACCCTGGCGGCCCAGCTCTACGCCGAGTTCCGCGAGTTCCTGCCGGAGAACGCGGTCGAGTATTTCGTCTCCTACTACGACTACTACCAGCCCGAGGCCTACGTACCGGCGCGCGACCTGTTCATCGAGAAGGATTCCTCGATCAACGAGCACATCGAGCAGATGCGGCTCTCGGCCACCAAGAGCCTGATGGAGCGGCGCGACTGCGTGATTGTGGCGACGGTGTCGGCGATCTACGGCATCGGCGATCCCGTCGACTACCACAGCATGGTGCTGCATCTGCGCGAGGGCGAGAAACTCGGCCAGCGCGACATCATCCGGCGTCTGACGGAGATGCAGTACGAGCGCAACGAGCTGGATTTCCAGCGTGGCATCTACCGCGTGCGGGGCGACGTGATCGACATCTTCCCGGCGGAGAACGCCGAGAACGCCGTGCGCGTGACCCTGTTCGACGACGAGGTGGAGTCGCTGGCGCTGTTCGATCCCCTGACCGGGCAGCGGCGGCAGAAGCTCTCCCGCTTCACCGTCTATCCGTCGAGCCACTACGTCACGCCGCGGGCGACGGTGGTGAAGGCCGTCGAGGCGATCAAGGTCGAGCTGCGGGACCGCATCGAGTTCTTCCAGAAGGAACAGAAGCTCGTCGAGTGCCAGCGCATCGAGCAGCGCACCCGTTTCGACCTGGAAATGCTGGACCAGCTCGGCTTCTGCAAGGGCATCGAGAACTACTCGCGCCACCTCTCCGGCCGCCAGCCGGGCGAGCCGCCGCCGACCCTGATCGACTACCTGCCGCCGGACGCGCTGCTGTTCATCGACGAATCCCACGTCACCATCGGCCAGATCGGCGGCATGTACAAGGGCGACCGCTCGCGCAAGGAGAATCTGGTCAACTACGGCTTCCGCCTGCCCTCGGCGCTGGACAACCGCCCCCTGAAATTCGCCGAATTCGAGAGCCTGATGCCGCAGACGGTCTTCGTCTCCGCCACTCCGGCGGACTACGAGGCGCAACACCAGGGCCAGGTGGTGGAGCAGGTGGTGCGGCCGACGGGTCTCGTAGACCCGGTGATCCAGGTGCGTCCCGCCACCACGCAGGTGGACGACCTGCTGGGGGAGATCAAGAAGCGGGTCGCCGTCGAGGAGCGGGTGCTGGTCACCACGTTGACCAAGCGCCTGGCCGAGCAGCTCACCGAATTCCTCGCCGACAACGGCGTTCGCGTGCGCTATCTGCATTCCGACGTGGACACCGTGGAGCGCGTCGAGATCATTCGCGACCTGCGCCTGGGTGAATTCGACGTGCTGGTCGGCATCAACCTGCTGCGCGAGGGCCTGGACATCCCCGAGGTGTCGCTGGTGACCATCCTCGACGCGGACAAGGAGGGCTTCCTGCGTTCCACCCGCAGCCTGATCCAGACCATCGGCCGCGCAGCGCGCCACCTGAACGGCACCGCCATTCTCTACGCAGACCGCATCACCGACTCCATGGCCAAGGCGATCGCCGAAACCGAGCGCCGGCGCGAGAAGCAGCTCGCCTTCAACGCCGAGCACGGCATCACCCCCAAGGGCGTGGTGAAACGCATCAAGGACATCATCGACGGCGTCTATGACGCCGAGTCGGCCGCCCAGGAGCGGGCGCAGCTCAAGGCGGCCGAGGAGCAGGCCCGCTACGAGACGATGAGCGAGAAGCAGCTGGCGCGCGAGATCAAGCGCCTGGAAAAGGCGATGCAGGGTCACGCCAGGAACCTGGAGTTCGAGGAAGCCGCCGCGGCGCGCGACGAACTGCGGCGGCTGGAGCGCCTGGCCTTCGGCGGCGCGGCGCACGACGCCTGAGGCCAATTTCCTGGTGCGGGATGAATATCGCAGGAGGCGCCCTCTCCCCTCACGGGAGAGGGCCGGGGTGAGGGCGCGCGTTTTTCCTGATCTTGTGGCCTGCACACAGGCAGGCGGCCCTGTCGCCCTTTTTGGGCGGCCCCGTCCGCGACCCCCGACCCATTCCTGCTAAATTCGTGTCCCTTGGCCGAGGAACGGCGCGATCATGCCAGCGTTCCTTCATCGCGCCGCCAAGGGCGGCCCAATAACGAAAATTCACGAAAACTCCGCCGACGGAGCGGACGACAAGGAGAGAACAATGCGGACCCTACGCGGATTCTGGCGGCTATGTCTGGGGTGCCTGCTGGCACTCGGCCTGCTCCCCCTGGCCCAGGCGGCCGGCAAGCCCAACATCCTGGTCATCATGGCCGACGACGTGGGCTACTGGAACGTCGGCGCCTATAACCACGGCATGATGGTGCCCACCCCCAATATCGACCGCATCGCCAGGGAAGGCATGCTGTTCACCGACCACTACGGCGAGCCCAGTTGTACCGCCGGCCGCGCCGCCTTCATCACCGGCCAGATGCCGATCCGAACGGGCCTGACCACCGTCGGCCAGCCGGGCGACCGCATCGGCATCAGCGAGAAGGACCCGACCGTGGCCGAGGTGTTGAAGAAGCAGGGCTATCGCACCGGCCAGTTCGGCAAGAACCATCTGGGCGACCGCAACGAGTTCCTGCCTACCGTGCATGGTTTCGACGAGTTCTACGGCAACCTCTACCACATGAATACCGAAGAGGAGCCCGAGCAGATGGACTGGCCCAAGGACCCGGGCTTCAACCAGCGCTACCGGCCGCGCGGCGTGATCCGCGCTACGGCCAGCACGGAAGACGACCCCACGGTCGATCCGCGTTTCGGCAAGGTCGGCAAGCAAAAGATCCAGGATACGGGCCCGCTGACCAAGAAGCGCATGGAGACCATCGACGACGAGTTCACCGACGCGGCGTTCGACTTCATGGATCGTTCCTCCAAGTCCGGCAAGCCCTTCTTCACCTGGCTCAACACCACGCGGATGCACGTCTATACCCATCTCAAGTCCGAGAGCCGCTATCTGGCCCAGCCGTATTCGTCGGACTATGACGTCTACGGCAGCGGCATGATGGAACTGGACAAGAACGTGGGGCGCATCCTCAAGTGGCTGGAGGACAAGAAACTGGCCGACAACACCATCGTGATCTTCACCACCGACAACGGCGCCATGTCCGCCTGGTGGCCCGATGGCGGTTCGACGCCCTTCCGCGGCGAGAAGGCCACTACCTGGGAAGGCGGCGTGCGGGTGCCGATGCTGGTACGCTGGCCGGGCAGGATCAAGCCGGGTTCCGTCTCCAATGGCATCCAGAGCCACCTGGACATCTTGCCCACCCTGGCGGCGGCGGCCGGCGATCCCAATACCGTGGAAGAACTCAAGACCAGTCAGAAAGTTCATCTCGATGGGGTGAACAATCTGGAGCATTGGCAGGGCAAGGCGCCATCGGCCCGCAATTTCTTCATCTACTACAACGAGCGCGAACTGACCGCCGTGCGCGTCGGTCCCTGGAAGGGCCATTTCAAGACTCGCGAAGGCTTCTTCGACTGGAACAAACCGGCGGCCCTGCTGTTCAATCTGCGCATGGACCCGTTCGAGAAACAGGATGGCGAAAAGAGCCAGCACATGGCCATGGAAAAGAGCTGGATCGGCGGCCTCTTCAAGGACGTGCTGGGCCAGCACATGATGAGCCTGAGGCAGTTCCCCCCGCGCCAGAAAGGCGGTAGCCTGAGTATCGAAGTCAACTGAGACCCGAGCACCTCGGCGAGGGCTGTCCCGGTTCGGCCGCGACAGCCCTTTTCATTCCGTGCAACTGTCCTAACCCGGATATTTCACCAGCCCTATGATTTGGGCGCGTAGATATGCTGGACGGGTTGATCGTGATGCGTGTGGAGGCATTTGATCAAATCTTGATCAAATAAGCGAATTTCAGACGGACTTCCCCCAACCCCCGAAGCTCACCATGTCGGGGACGCACTCGGTTGCGGCTATGGAGACGCCAAGGCGTTGGCGGCGATGAAGTAGATATCGCGCAGCGGATGGTGCGACGCCAGCAGGATGCGAATGCGCCGCGTATTGCGAATCACCGCCGCCCCGATCTTGAGCAGTTTTACGCGAATCGTCGCCGCCGTGGCCTTCGCCAGATCGGTGTGCCGGAGCGCGATCTCGCGCAGGCGTTGCATCAGCGTGTAAGCCAATGCCGAGAACAAGATGCGCAGCCAGTTGGCCAGGAACTTGTGGCAACTGGCGCGCGTACCGAACAGATCCAACTGGGTTTCCTTGATCCGGTTCTCGGCCTCGCCCCGCTGGCAGTAGAGGTCGTCATACAGCTCCTCGGCAGGACGGTCGAGGTTGGTCACGATGAAACGCGGATTGGTGCCCTGGACGCCAAACTCCAGGCGGGTGATCAGGCGTCGTTCCCGATCCCAGCTCTTGGCGGCGTAGGAGAATTGCCGGATCAGTCGCTGCTTGACCCCGGTGTCGTGGAAAGCCTGCGCCATCGTCTGCTCCCAGTCAGCTACGTGGCGATGCAGACGGGCATTCCTCGCCATCCCGATGATGTAGCCGACGCCGTGGCGTTCGCACCAGCGGATCAGGCGCTGGCGGCAGAATCCCGAATCCCCGCGCACAATGATCCGCAGGGCCGGCCAGGTCTGGCGTAGCCGGGTCACGATCAGCTTGATTACGGCGGCCGCATGCTTGGCACCGTCGATCCGGCTGCGGCGCAGGACGCAGGCGAGCATGGCCTTGCCAGCGAACACATACAGGGGCAGGTAGCAGTAGTGGTCGTAGTAGGCGTGGAACTCGGTCTGTTCCTGTTCCCCGTGCAGCGGGATGTCGGAGGCGTCGATGTCCAGCACCAGTTCCTCCGGACAGGTCGCCTGGCTAGCAATGAACTGGTCGACCAGTACCCGGTTCAAGGCCACGATGTCCGATCGCGTGGCCCGCTGCTCCAGCCGACACAGGGTCGGGCTGCTGCCCAATTCATCACCCGTGCCGACGGCGGTTTGCATCAGCGGGTCGTTGCGCAGGGCGGCATGGTCGTTCAGATCCTCGTACCCGCAGCACAGGGCATACAGGCGCTGGGCGACCAGGTCGCGCATCCCATGCGTGATGCGATCCTGATCCCGTGGGTCGTGCAGTGCTTCCGCTACCGCACGTGACAATCCAATGCGCCGGTCGACTTGCCGCAGCAGCATCAGGCCGCCATCGGAACTGAGCGCGCCACCCTCAAAATTCGCCTCAATCGTGCAACGACCCAGGCGCCCAAACTCCATGTCCCCACGCGTACAATTTGGCATCGGCGGAATACTCCGTTAACCCTGTCTCGACACCAGTATTAACGCGCCTCACGGCGATTCCGCCGACCTACTTTCGTGAAATATTCGGGCTAACTGTCCTTTCAGCGTGTGACCATGGACCCGCGTAGCGCCATTCTCGAACTGCAGCAACGCCTCAACCGCGAAGTGCTGGGCCAGCAGGCCCTGGTGGAGGGCCTGATCCTCGGCCTCCTGGCCAACGGCCACCTGCTGGTGGAGGGCCTGCCGGGACTGGCCAAGACCCGGGCGGTGCGCAGCCTCGCCGGCCATCTGGCGGCAAGGCTCTCCCGCATCCAGTTCACCCCGGACCTCCTGCCCGCCGACATCACCGGCAGCGAGATCTACCACCAGGAGGACGGACGGGACGAATTCCGCTTCGCGCCGGGGCCGGTCTTCGCCGACCTGGTGCTGGCCGACGAGATCAACCGGGCGCCGGCCAAGGTCCAGGCCGCGCTGCTGGAGGCCATGGAGGAGCGCCAAGTCACCGTGGCCGGCAGCACCCATGCCCTGCCGCCCCTGTTCATGGTCATGGCGACCCAGAACCCGATCGAGCAGGAGGGCACCTATCCCTTGCCCGAAGCCCAGATGGATCGCTTCATCATGAAGTTGCGGGTCGGCTACCCCGGCGTCGAGGCCGAAGCGGAGATGCTGCGTCTGGTGCGCGGTGAGGAACGTCCCGACGGCACACGCTCCCAGACTCCCGGGCTGCCGCAGTTGTCGCCGGAGATCGTCTTCGCCGCCCGGCGCATGGTGCATGACATCCATGTGGCGCCGGCCATCGACCGTTACTTGGTGGATATCGTCCATGCCACCCGCGAGCCCCGCCCTTACGGCGACGACTTGGCCGGCTGGCTCCAGGTGGGGGCCAGCCCGCGCGGCGCCATCGCCCTGGACCGGGCCGCCCGCGCCCATGCCTGGTTGACGGGGCGCGATCACGTGACGCCCGACGACGTGCGCGCCGTGGCCGCCGACTGCCTGCGCCACCGCCTGATCCTCAGCTACGAGGCTCATGCAAGTGGCGTCGATGCCGACCGGGTGATCGCCGCCCTGCTGCAACGGGTGGCCGTGGCCTGAGCGTCATGTTCGGCAAGCGCGCCGTCGCGTCCACCACTGTTGATGGTGCCGGCGTCCATGTGACCCTGGCCGAACTGGTTGCCCTGGAACACCGCCGCTTGGCCGGCGCCGCCGCGCCGCGCCGGCCGCTTGCCAGCCTGCTGGTCGGTCGCCACGGTTCCCGCATGCGCGGGCGGGGCCTCGATTTCCTGGAAATGCGCCACTATCTGCCCGGCGACGACGTGCGCGCCATCGACTGGCGCGTCAGCGCCCGCACCGGCCGACCCCATGTGCGGGTCTATGCCGAAGAGCGCGACCGGCCCGTGGTGCTGGTGGTGGACCAGCGCCAGAACATGTTCTTCGCCACCCGCCGCGCCATGAAGTCGGTGGTGGCCGCCGAGGCCGCCGCCCTCCTGGGCTGGGCCCTGCGCCAGGGCGGCGACCGGGTCGGCGCCGTGGTGTTCGACGACCGGGATCTGGCCAGTTTCACCCCCCACCGGGGCCGCGCCGGCTGGCTGCGCATCCTGGGCGAGATCGCTCGCCGCAACCAGTTGCTGAGGGCGGAATCCAACCGCCCATCGGCACCCGCCATGCTCGACGAGGCCCTGGCGCGGCTGCTGCAAACTCTCGTGCCCGGCCATCTGATCGTGCTGCTCTCGGATTTCGACGGTGCCGGCGAGGCGAGCCATGCCCTGATCGCCCAGCTGGCCCGCCGCCATGAACTGCTGGCCATGCCTGTCTGGGATCCGGGGGCGGGGCTTTGGCCCGAGCGGGGGCAGTACGTCGTCAGCGACGGCTCCCTGCAACTGGCCCTGACCGGAGGCGACACGGCCCAGCGCCAGCGCCTGGCCGACCTGGCCGCCGCCCATCGCCAGGAAATCCAGCGCTGGCGCGAGGAACTGGCCGTGCCCATGCTGCCCCTGACCACCGCCGAGGACGCGGTTACGCAACTGCGCCGGACCCTGGCCGTCGATCCCGGAAGGCAGGTGGATGGACGCTGATCCCCTGAGCGGGCTCCAGGATATTGCCCTGCCGACGCCACCGTCCTGGCTGCCGCCCCAGGGGCCAGGCTGGTGGCTGCTGGGCCTCTTGCTCCTGGCAGCCTTGGTCTGGGGCGCCTGGCGGTTCCGGCAATGGCGCCGCCGCAACCGCTATCGGCGCGAAGCCTTGGCGCAACTGGAGCACCTGGCGCCGGGCCTGGAGACCACGGAGGCGCTGGCCGAATTCTCCGCGCTGCTGAAGCGCACAGCCCTGGCCGTTTTTCCCCGGGAGGCCGTGGCGCCCCTGTCCGGCAACTCCTGGCGGGATTTCCTCCGCGCCAGCGGCGGCCCGGCCTTCGCCGATGCGGCTTGCGATCCCCTGTTTTCATCCGCTTACCGGGTTGCCTGCGAAACCACGCCGCAACAGCGGGCGGCCCTGATCGCCGCCGCCCGCCAATGGATCGTCGGTCATCGTGCCCCGGATGAGGCAGGGGGCCGGCGGCCATGAGCGGTTTCGCTTTCGCGGCCTTCAATCCCGGTGCCTTCCTCGCCCATCTGGAGTGGCTTTCCCCCTGGGTGCTGCTGGCCTTGCCCCTGCCGCTCTTGCTGCTGCGTCTGCCGCCCTATCGGCAACGGCGGCCGGCCTTGCGCATCGCCTTCTTCGACCTGGCCGTGCGGGGCGCGGGCAGGGCGCCCGAACCCGGTGCCGTGGTGGTGCCGGCGGGCATCGCGCAGACCTTGGTGTTGTCGCTGGCCTGGTGCCTGCTGCTATTGGCCCTGGCCCGGCCGGTCTACGTTGAGCCGCCCCTGACGCGCATCCAGCCGGCGCGGGATCTGCTGCTGGCCGTGGATCTCTCCCCCTCGATGCGGGCTCGGGACTATCGCGACCGCGAAGGCCGGCCCGCCGAGCGCATGGCGGCGGTGCGCGAGGTGCTGGACGAATTCATCGCCCGGCGCGGCGGCGACCGCATCGGGCTCTTGTTCTTCGGCCAGGAACCCTACGTCCAGGCGCCGTTCACCCTGGAGCACGGCACGGTGCGGGAACTGCTGGCCCAGGCCCGGCCCGGCATGGCCGGCGGCCGCACCCTGATCGGCGACGCCCTGGGGCTATCGATCCGCATGTTCGAGGCCAGCACCGTGCCGAGCAAGGTGGTGGTGCTGCTCTCCGACGGCGCCGACACCGGCAGCCGCGTGCCGCCCCTGAAGGCGGCGGGCTTCGCCGCCCGGGCCGGCATCACCGTGCATACCGTGGCCATCGGCGACCCCAAGGCCGTGGGCGAGGACCGGGTGGACCTGAATGCCCTGGCCGACATCGCCCGTGCCACCGGCGGCCGCGCCTACCGGGCCGAGGACCGGGCCGGTCTTGCGGCCATCTACCGGGAACTGGACGCCCTGGAGAAGCAGAACTTCAAGACCCTCTCCTGGCGGCCCCAGCGGCCCCTCTACCCGTGGCCCCTCGGCGCCGCCCTGGTCCTGCTGTTGGGCTGGCATGGGTTTGCAGCGCTGGTGGCGGGGCTGCGGGCCTGGGGCGAAAAGCGGCCTACGCGGAAGGCGGGTGCATGACGAGCGGCTGGCTGCCGACGGACTTCCATTTCCTGCGCCCCTGGGCGCTCTGGGGACTGGCGCCGCTGTTGCCCTTGCTCTGGCTCGCGGTTTGGCGCGAGGGGAAGGGCAGCCTGGCCGCCTGGCGCGACCGCATCGATCCCCATCTGCTGGCGGCGCTGACCGTCGGCGGCGGGCGGCGTTTGGGGTTGCGTCCCATCCACACCCTGCTGCTGGCCCTGGCCCTGGGTTGCGTCGGCCTGGCGGGGCCGGCCTGGCAGCGGGAGCCCATGCCGCTCGCCGAGGACCGGGCGCCCCTGGTGGTGGCCCTGGACCTTTCGCCCTCGATGGATGCCGTGGATGTCTCGCCGACGCGCCTGGAGCGGGCCAAGCTCAAGCTGCGGGCTTTGCTGGCGCGGCGCCAGGGTGCCCGCACGGCCTTGCTGGTGTTCGGCGCCAGCGCCCACGGCGTGCTGCCCTTGAGCGAAGACCCGAACCTGCTGCTGACCTACGTGCCGGACCTGGCCACGGACCTGATGCCGCCGGCCGCGCCCACCGCGCCCAAGGCCACCGCCGCGGCCCTGGTGCTGGCCGCCCGGATGCTGGAAAAGGAGCCGACTCCCGGCAGCATCCTGTTCCTCACCGATGGTTTCGATGCCGGACAGGCCCGCGACTTCGTGCTCTTCCGCGAGCATTCCCGCAGCGAGCCGCTGCTGCTGGCCTTCGGCGGCGATGTCCCGGCGCCGCTACGAGGTGCCGACGGCGGCTACGTCACGGGCGTGGACGGGCGCCGGGTCATGGCCCGCCTGGGCCGGGCGGGGTTGGAAGCGGCCGCCGCTGGCGGGTTGTGGCTGGCCTCGGCCACCGCCGACGATCGCGACCTCGATGCCGTGGAAGCCCGTCTCCAGCACCACATGGTGCAGGCCCTGGCGGCGGATCCCGGCGCCCGTTGGCGCGACGAAGGTGTCTGGCTGGCGCTGCCGGTGGCCGTCCTGCTGCTGCTTTGCTTCCGCCCGGGCTGGACGGTGCGCTGGGGCCAGGCGCTGGCCTTGCCGCTGTGCTTGCTGTTGCTGGGAGCCGGATGGCCCGCCGATGAGGCCCGCGCCGGGGAAGGTGACAGGAGTCAATGGCGCTTCGCCGATCTCTGGGCCAGCCGCGACCAGCAGGGGCGCTGGCATTTCGAACGCGGGCAATTCGAGGCCGCCGCCGGGGTGTTTGCCGATCCGCTCTGGCGCGGCATCGCCCTTTACCGCGCCGGGCGCTTCGATGCGGCGGCCGACGCCTTCGCCGCTGTGGAGACGGCCGAGGGCCAATACAACCTGGGCAACGCCCTGGCCCGCCTGAAGCGTTATCCGGAGGCCATCGCCGCCTACGATCAGGCCCTGGCCCGTCGCCCCGGCTGGCCCGAGGCCTTGGCCAACCGGGCTCTGCTGGCGGCGCTGCTGCCCAGGGAAGAAGAGGGTGCCCAGAAAGAGGGGGAGGCCAACCCCGACGAACTGGACCAGTCTCCCTTCGGCGAGAAGAAGAAAGGACGCAAGCACACCCAGCGCCGGCCACTCAGCGAAGCGGAAATCACCCGCCTCTGGCTGGCCCGCATCCAGGTCAGTCCGGCCGGATTCCTGAAGAACCGCTTCGCCCTCGAAGCCCGGGAAGGAAAGCGGGGACCACCGTGAATGCAGTACGCATATGCGTCGGAGCGGTCCTGCTGCTGGCACTGGGCCTGCCTGCCTGGGCGGCCGCGCCTTTCGTGCGCCTGAGCCTCGAACCCGCCGGGCCGGTGGAACTGGGCACGGACCTCATCCTGCGGGTGGAGGTGCTGGTGCCCACCTGGTTTCTCGATGCGCCGCGCTTTCCCGAGACCATCGAACTGCCCGGCGCGACGGTGGAATTGCAGAAGGGGTCGGCGGAAAACCTTTCCGAATCCATCGCCGGTAGCACCTGGGCCGGCCTGCGCCGCCGTTACCGCATCCAGCCGCTGAATCCGGGTGAGTTCCGCCTGCCCGAGCTGGCGGTGCCGCTCACCTATGCCCGGGAGGGCGGCAAGGGGTCCCTGACCGTGACGGCACGGGGCCGGCTGGTCGCGCCTTTCGGGGTGAGGATTCCAGAGGCGGCCGCCCGGCTCGACCCCTTCATCGCCGCCCGCCGGCTGCACCTCGCCCAGCGCATCGAACGGCCCGAAGGCGCCATGAGTACTTTGGGCGTCGGCGATGCGGTGCGGCGCACGATCGTGCTCGATACCGATGCGGAGGCCGTGGAATTGTCCGCGGACGCCTGGCCCCAGGGGGCCGGCCTGCGCCTGTATGTCGACCCGCCCCGCAGCCGTGAAACCCGTACCAATGCCGCCGCCCGCCCGTTGCTGAGCCGGGAGCAGTCCGCCACCTGGGTGTTCGAGCGGCCCGGTCGTTACGAACTGCCGGCCATTACTCTCGACTGGTGGGATCTGGACGGCCGCCAGGTGCGCCAGGCCCGCCTGCCTGCCGTGCCGTTGGTCGTGGGGCCGGCGCGGGCGGCGACGGTTTTCGCCTTGCCCGAGGCCGTGGCGCAACTCGCGCCCGCCGGCCGGCCGGTGTGGGAATCCTTGCGCCCCATCGCCTATGCCTTGGCTGGGGGCGTGCTCCTGTGGCTGGGCTGGCGTGGGCGGCACCTTGGGCAAGGGGCCGCCCGATGGGCGCGCGGCCGGGCGCAGGACGTGCTGGCTGCGGAGGGGTGGTTGTTCCGGCGCCTGATCCGGGCCTGCCGCCGTCATGACGGCTCCGCCGCCCGGGCCGCGCTGCAACGCTGGCTCGATGCCTGCGCCGGTCCGGGTGCAGGGCTTACCTCCTGGCTGCTGGCCAAGTCGCCCTCGGCCGAGTTGGCGGCGGCCTTGGCCGAGCTGGATGCCGCGTTGTATGGCTCCAGGGGCTCCGACGCCGCTGCGCCCTGGTGCGGTACCGCCTTGTCCCGTCAACTGATCCTCGCCCGCCGGCATCTGCTCCGGCGGCGCAAGGCAAAGGCTGCTACCCTGCCGGCCACGCTCAATCCCTGATCCCGAGTTTTCCATGCCCGCCAAGAAGCGCCCGACCAAGACCGGCCCATCTCCCGTCCAGCCCGCCGTGGCTGCGCCCCGAGCTTTTCCCTTCGCCCGCGTCGTGGGGATGCTGGTTCTGCTGCTGGTGGTCGCCGGGCTGGGGTGGCATTTCCTGGGGAGCGGCAAACCGAGTGTACCCGGCCAGCCCAATCAGGGAGCGCAGCCGCCGGCCGCCCGCTATGTGGGCGCCCAGGTGTGCGCCGGCTGCCACGAGGCGGCGGCGCGGGACTGGCAGGGTTCCGACCATGCCCACGCAATGCTGGAAGCCAGGGGCGAGGCCGTGCGCGGCGACTTCTCCGGCGCCAGTCTGCGCCACCGTGGGCAGGAGGCGAAGTTCTTCACCCGCGACGGCAAGCCCTTCGTCCGCACCGAGGGCGCCGACGGCAAGCCGGGCGACTTCGAGATCCGCTACACCTTCGGCTGGTATCCCTTGCAGCAGTATCTGGTGGACACGGGCCGAGGCCGGCTCCAGGCGCTGCCCTTCGCCTGGGACAGCCGCGACAAGGCCCAGGGCGGCCAGCGCTGGTTCACCCTCTACCCGGAGCAGACGCCCAAACCCGGCGACAGTCTGCATTGGACCGGCCGCGACCAGAACTGGAACTTCATGTGCGCCGGCTGCCATTCGACCAACCTGGAAAAACGCTACGACCTGAAGAGCGACAGTTTCGACACCCGCTGGTCCGACATCGCCGTGGCCTGCGAGGCCTGCCACGGCGCCGGTTCCGCCCATGTGGATTGGGCGAAGGCGGGCGGCAAGCATGGCGGCGGCGATGGTCATAAAGGATTGACGGTGGCCAAGGCGCCGGCCGGCCAGTGGGCCTTCGCCACGCCGGGGCAGGGCATCGCCCATTGGACGGGGGGCGAGCGGCGCGAGGCCATGGCGCCCTGTTTCGCCTGCCACAGCCGGCGGCGGGAGATCGCCAATCCCTTGAGCGGCGACGTGCCCCTGCTCGACCAGACGGTGCCCAGCCTGCTGGAACCGGGGCTCTACAGCGCCGACGGGCAGATCGACGGCGAGGTCTTTGAATATGGCTCCTTCCTGCAAAGCCGCATGTACCGCGCCGGGGTGATCTGCCAGGACTGCCACCAGCCGCACAGCGGCAAACCACGCCTGACGGGCAACAGCCTGTGCGCCCAGTGCCATGCGCCGGCGAGCTTCGACACGGCGGCCCACCATCACCATAGCGCCGGCGGCCAAGGTAGCCAGTGCGTGGATTGCCACATGGCGGGCAAGACCTACATGGGGGTGGATTTCCGCCGCGACCACAGTTTCCGCCTGCCGCGCCCCGACCTGAGCGAGAAGCTCGGTACGCCCAACGCCTGCACCGGTTGCCACAAGGACAAACCGGCGAGCTGGGCCGCGGCCCAGGTGCGGGACTGGGTGGGCGAGCCGGGGCGGGGCCATGCGCCCGTGGCGGAAGCCCTGATGGCTGCCCGGCAGCACCGGGCCGACGGCGGCGCCGCGCTGCTGGCGCTGCTGGACCATCGTGACGCCTCCCCCATGGCCCGGGCCACGGCGTTGGCGGCCCTGGCCGAGTATCCCGGCCCCCTGGCCCAGGAGAAGTTGCGGGCGGCGGTGAATGACCCGGAACCCCTGGTGCGCTTGGCCGCCCTGCGTGCCTTCCGCCTGCTGCCCGAGGCCGAGCGGGATCGCCTGCTGCTGGGGCGCCTGAACGACGAGGCGCGGGCTGTACGCATCGAGGCGGCACGCCTGGCCGCCGCCATCCCCGACAGCCGGCTCGACGGCACCGACCGGGCACGGCGCGATGCCGCCCTGGAGGCCCTGGCCGCCAGCGAGGCGATCCACCTCGACCGGCCCGAGGCCCATTTGAACCTGGCGCTGCTCCATCTGGCCCGAGGCCGGGCGGCGGAAGCAGAGGCCGCCCTCAAACAGGCCTTGGCGATGGATGCCGGCTTCGCCCCGGCCCGGATCAACCTGGCGGATCTCTACCGGGCCACCGGGCGGGACAAGGAGGTGGAACCCCTGCTGCGGGAAGGCCTGCGCCTTGCGCCGAATTCAGCCGACCTCAATCACGCCCTCGGCCTACTCAAAGTGAGGCAGGGCGAACGCTCGGCCGCCCTCGGTCTGCTGGCGGCGGCCGCCAAGGCGGCGCCGGACAACGCCCGCTACGCCTACGTCTACGCGGTGGCCCTGACCGACGGCGGCAAGCAGGCCGAAGCCTTGGTGGTAGTGGAAAAGGCCCTGTCCCGCACACCCAACGACCCGGCCCTGGCGCAGTTGCTGGGGCAGTGGCGAGGCGGCGCGCGTCAGTGACCCCGTGCCTGGCTCGACGGTGCCGATGGCCGGTGCTTTGGCATCGGGTTGCAGCAGGCCCAGAGGTGGACGTGGTGCCTGGGACAAACATGGGTTGGAACGGTCAGCCCCCTGGAAGCTAGCTGCCTTTGCCTGGGCAGGCTACCCCGGAGTTGGAACGGCTCGAGATAATCACCTGCACAACTGCTGGAGGGGATGAGTCTCGCGTCATATGGACAGAGCATTTCCATTTACTTATGCTCAGGTACCGCTGGCCGTTTGCTACTGGAGCATGCATGGACAAAAGGAATTTCACTGACATTCCTGCGCTACTAAAACTTTTTAATCTTTTGATAGATATAAATAAATGATCGCGTCGAGAATTTTATCCAGCCTAATGATGGATTTTTTCCGTCTTTTAGGCGGTCTACTTAACGTTGGGCACCAAAGGAAACGTAGATGGCTCTCCCTGCACAAACACCTCAACCGCCGTACTTTGCTGTCATCTTCACATCCATCCGCGCGGAAGGTGACGATGGCTATGGCGCCGTGGCAAGACAGATGGTTGAACTCGCTTCAGAACAGCCTGGCTTCCTTGGCTTTGAGAGCGCAAGGCAGGAAATCGGAATCTCCGTTTCGTATTGGGTGAGCCTTGAGGCAATAGAGGCATGGAAGGCCAACACCGCTCATCGCCACGCTCAGGGAAGAGCCAAAGACTGGTACAAGGCATTTCGTGTTCGGGTCTGTCGTGTGGAACGTGAGTATGGCTTCTGAGTTTGCTGCCCAACCCGGCAGTCGAGCGGCCTTGCGCAAAAAGCCGCGCAAGGCCGCTCACTTCTACGTTCGACCTCACCATTTCTCCGCCTACGCTCATGAAACATATTCCGCTAAAGACAGTGTCCCTTAAACATCACCCGGAACTCAACGAGAAGTGGGTTCAAGATGTCATCGCAGCCGATCCATCTATTCTCGGCCTCGGTGATTTGGCTCTCATCGACAAAGAACGCATCCAGCCGTCCGGCGGGCGCCTCGACCTACTTTTCAAGGAAGTAGACGGCCTCATCCGTTACGAAACCGAGTTGCAATTGGGAGCCACAGACGAAACTCACATCATCCGTACAATCGAGTACTGGGATATTGAGCGCCGCCGCTATCCTCAGTACGAGCACGTCGGCGTCTTGATCGCCGAAAACGTGACAGCCCGCTTCCTTAATGTCATTGGGTTGTTCAACGGTTTCATTCCAATCATTGCGCTCCAAATGACGGCCATTGATACCGGAAACGGTATCGGCCTGCACTTCACCAAAGTCGTTGATGCTCTGCGCCTCGGGCTCGTCGATGAGGACGAGGAAGTTCTTGAGCCGGCAGACCGCACCTATTGGGAGAGCCGTGCCACACCCAAAACGGTCAAGATTGCCGACGAAATTCTGGAATTATGCAAGGCCTTCGATTCTTCTCTGGAGTTGAAGTACAACAAACCATACATCGGCTTTACAAAAGGCGGCATTGCCTTCAATTTCGCCACCTCCAACCCGAAGAAATCCGTCCTAAATCTCGTCGTCAAGCTCCCCCGCAGTGAGGACATTGACGCGAAGCTTGAACAGTCTGGCCTCGATCTTCTTGAATATGGGAGGCGTGGAGCCTATCGACTCAAGCTTGAGCCCGGCGATCTGTCGAAACACAGAGAGTTGCTCGAACAACTCCTGAAGGCCGCCTACGAGAATCGTGGGTGATGTCGAACCTCTTATTCCACCGGACCTCGCGCATAAAGCCGCGCGAGGCCGGTTACCTCAAACGTTGAAGCTGTAGAAAAGCCCAATTTTCATCGGGGATGAGACGTAAAAAATGGCGCAGGGTTTTCTGCGCCATTTTCATTTCATTCAGTGATTTCCCCGGCTCTCCGTCTCGCCAGTGCCAACTTTTGGCCGTCAGCGTGCCGCTCCTATCGGCGCCCTACTGCCCATATCCATGATGGGCCAGCTTCTCGATGTTATGCACTAGGCAGAAGAGCTTCCACTGCCCATTCACCTTCTTCTGCCCTCGAAGGGTAAACCGGTTCAGTCGCTTGTTATGTCGGATATTGCCGAACACCGGTTCCACCGTCGCAAAACGCCCGCCATAAAGCTGCCGGCCCCGTTCCGAGTCAATCGCCTGCTTCATCCGCTCGCTGGTACTCATGGTCTGCGGACCGGCCTTGCCCCGAAAGAAACACACCTGCCGGGTCTGAGTCTTCTCTGGTGTGCGCAGGCATTTTGCACGCAGGCCGCACGGCACACAGTCCCGTATCGATGGGTTTGTAGCGTGCCATGAGCGACTCCAAGATGAACTTCTGGTTGGAGCCTTGTTATTCCAATTGGTTCACAGCAGAATGCGTCCATGAAACTACTTTTTCTACAGCTTCGTTAGGACTTGCTTGACATCCGCTCGTTGTTACATACACTGTACGTATGATTAAGTTCGAGTGGGATTCAGCCAAGGCTACGGCAAATATCAAGAAGCATGGGGTTTCCTTTGAGGAAGCCCAGTCTGCTTTCTACGATGAGTTTGCTATCCAGTTCTTCGATGATGACCACTCATCTGATGAAGAGCGTTTTCTGTTGTTGGGCATGAGCACCGGATCAAAATTGCTTCTCGTCGCTCACTGCGAACGGGAAGCAGGTCACATCATCCGCATCATTTCTGCCCGCAAGGCAACCAAACGTGAAAGTGCGTTTTACGGAAAGTAAAAAACCATGAAAGCCGAATACGATCTCGCCAAAATGAAGTCACGCAGGAATCCCTACGCATCGAAGCTCAAGACACCTGTCACCATGCGACTCTCCGAAGATGTAGTCGCTTATTTCAAAAGCATGGCAGCCGATGCAGGGGTTCCGTACCAGAGTCTTATCAATCTCTATCTCCGTGACTGTGTTATACAACATAGACAGGTACAGATTGCTTGGCCCAGCAAGCCCTAACCCATCATTCCACCGGACCTTGCGCATAAAGCCGCGCAAGGCCGGTGAATTCAGACGTTGAAGCTGTAGAAAAGCCCAATTTTCATCGGGGATGAGACGTAAAAAATGGCGCAGGATTTTCTGCGCCATTTTCATTTCATTCAGTGATTTCCCCGGCTCTCCGTCTCGCCAGTGCCAACTTTTGGCCGTCAGCGTGCCGCTCCTATCGGCGCCCTACTGCCCATATCCATGATGGGCCAGCTTCTCGATGTTATGCACTAGGCAGAAGAGCTTCCACTGCCCATTCACCTTCTTCTGCCCTCGAAGGGTAAACCGGTTCAGTCGCTTGTTATGTCGGATATTGCCGAACACCGGTTCCACCGTCGCAAAACGCCCGCCATAAAGCTGCCGGCCCCGTTCCGAGTCAATCGCCTGCTTCATCCGCTCGCTGGCACTCATGGTCTGCGGACCGGCCTTGCCCCGCAAGAAACACACCTGCCGGGTCTGAGTCTTCTCTGGTGTGCGCAGGCATTTTGCACGCAGGCCGCACGGCACACAGTCCCGTATCGATGGGTTTGTAGCGTGCCATGAGCGACTCCAAGATGAACTTCTGGTTGGAGCCTTGTTATTCCAATTGGTTCACAGCAGAATGCGTCCATGAAACTACTTTTTCTACAGCTTCGTTAGCTTTCACAGGAACCTACCATGACCATTGAATCTCATTCCGACATCGTGGCGCTACAGCGTGTTGGTCGAATTGTGTCGTTTGTCCTTCACGAGATGCTCGACTCCATTGAACCTGGTATGACAACGGGAGAACTGGATGCCATCGGCGAGAGACTGCTTTCCGAGTTCGGAGCCCGCTCCGCACCTCAACTCGCCTACGGATTTCCCGGATCAACATGTATCAGTGTCAACGAGCAAGCCGCGCACGGCGTGCCAGGTAGTCGCGTCATAGAGGCGGGCGATCTCGTAAATGTCGATGTTTCTGCTGAGTTGAATGGCTATTTCGCGGATACCGGCGGCACAACAATTGTTCCTCCAAGTACCCCACTAAAGACGAAGCTCTGTCACGCCACGCGTTCTGCTTTGTCAGCGGCGATCAAGACCGCTAGGGCCGGGCAACCGATCAATCGGATTGGTAGCGCAATTCAACGTATCGCAAACACCCACCAGCTTAGAGTTATCAAGAACCTCGCTGGCCATGGCGTAGGTAGAGCGATTCACGAAGACCCTGAGCACATACTTGGGTATTTCGACCCACGCGACCAACGAGTTCTCAAAGAGGGTATGGTCATCGCTATTGAGCCGTTTCTCTCCACAAAGAGCAGAACCGTCTCGGATTCCGGCGACGGTTGGACGCTTGTCGGAATGCCGGGAAACCTATCCGCACAATTTGAGCACACCATAATCGTTACACGTAACGATCCGATTATTGTCACCGTTCACTGAGTGAAAGCTAACACTTCGTATATGGACTCCCCCAGAACGCAAGGAAACTGATCGATAGTTCTGGCGGCAGAGAAACGCATGCAGTCGTATATCCGGCATCTTTAGTGGGCTCTCGTTGGCCCGTCCACAAGCTCGTGCTGCCATCCAGGCTGCAATTGCATTGGCGCAATCGCGCCATGCATAACAAGTCCGTCAACCCTTCGTTACGGGGGAGCTGATCCGTGATCCGCCATGACCAGAAGCCCGATACCACCCACGACGCTTCTACGTTGGCGCCAAGCGCCTTACTCCGCCCGCATCATCTCTTTCGCAAAAAAGCGGTAACAGTTCCGCCCCGCCTGCTTGGCCTCGTACATGGCGATATCCGCCTTTTTCATGAGTTCAGTCATATCGTCCGATCCGCTGACCGGGAAGACGGCTATGCCGATGCTCGTGCTGGTGTGACGCTCGTGCCCAAGCAACATGACCGGCTTGGCCAACGCGTCTATGATCTTCCTTGCGACCACCTCCGCATCGTGCGGATGGGAAATCTCCGTCAGGATGATGACGAACTCATCGCCTCCTTGGCGGGCAACCGTATCGCCGGCTCGTATGCTCTGGGTCAAGCGGCTGCCGACCACCTTGAGGAGTTCGTCGCCCACATCATGTCCCAGGGTGTCATTGATGTTCTTGAACCTGTCGAGGTCCAGGAACATGACGGCCATTGACCGACTGTAGCGCTTGGCCTGCGCCAATGCCTTGCCAAGCTGCTCCAGCAGCAGGCGGCGGTTGGGCAGTCCCGTGAGCGTGTCGTAGAAGGCCAGGCGCCGAATTTCCTCTTCCGCCCGCGTTCTTTCGCTGATGTCGCGCGCAGACAGCGAGATGAGGGATTTGCCATCCAGTTCAAGCGCGTGCGCGGTCAGCTCGACGTCGAGCAGGGAGCCATCCTTGCGCCGGTATTGCGTTTGGAATGTCCCGGCACGCTCGTCCAAATGCGCCTGATCACGGGAAGAGTCAGACGGATAGGTCGTCCATGTCGATGCATGCGCGCCCGCGAGCTCGTGTCGGTCATACCCCAGCATTCGGTAAAACGAGTCGCTCGCTTCGACCAGCCGGTTCTCGGTATCCAGGATGTGCAGCGCATCGCCCGTTCTGCGCAGGAAGATCTGGTTCTTGCGGCTTTCGGTCGCCAAGGCCGCTGTCCGATCCTCGACCAGACGCTCGACGCGCGCGGTATAGCCTGTGCCGAGCAGCAGAATGGCGCCCAGCAGGCTGACTCCGAACAAACCCGCGGCATGCAGGACGAGGCTTTGCCATCCCTGGTGTTGCGCAAGGTAGGTTTCGGTTGGAGCGACCTGAAGGACATACTCGCGGGCGCCAAAATGCAGGGTTTGTTCGAACCCGTCGCTGGATCGACGGTCCGCCATTTCGCCATAGATCACCTTGTTGGCGGCTTTGTCCGTGAGCCGTACATCGAGGATGGACTTGTCCTCGGGCATGAGTCTGGCTATGAAGTCGCCGATGCGCAGGACCGTGACAACGAGACCGGGAGCGCTGGCATCCTCTCGCACCTTCAGGAGCAGCAGAATTCCCGATTGTCGGGCTTGTTCCTGCACGAGTTTGATCGGTGCGGTGGCAACGGGAACACCTTCATTCATTGCATGGGCAACGGCGTCCCTGCGATTCTGGGTTGACATCAGATCGAACCCCAGAGCGGAACGGTTCCCCTCCAGCGGCTGGATGTCGGCGATCGGGAAATATTTGGCACGTTCACCGGCGCGTACCAATTCTCCAGCGGCATTTCGCTCGCGGATTTCGAAATCGTCCTGTATGCGGCGGCGCTGCTCGGCTTCGAAATCCGCCCGCCGCTCCGCCCGGACGAGTGGCGCCCACTCCATGGCCTGCAGCACCGGAAATGGCAGCGAAAAACTGCTGGCGAAGTTCCTGAACTCCATGCCGCTGACGGCCTGGGTACGGTCATGCGACATGAACCCCGCCAGCGCCGAGATGAGGAATTCCTGATCACGGAAACTATCGTGCACTCGCGCGATGAACTGACGCGCCGTCGCCCGAAAGACGGACAGGCTATCGTCCTGTTCCCACTTGCTGACTTTGACGAAGACGGAGGTGGATAGCGCCAGCATGCCGATCATCGGCAGGGCGACCGTCCAGCGCCTGCTGCGCCAGAGCGCCCGGGGTTCGCCGAAGAAGATCAGCAGTATGGGAAAGAGGACGGTGACGCCAAGGGTGTCGCCTACCCACCATTTCAGCCAGTTGACCGCCAAGTATCCCGCGTCGACGAGGCCCAGCAAGTGGAGTCCGCTCACCGAAAGGGTTGCGCTGACCAGGCATACTGCCGGCGTGAGCAGCATGAAGCTCAACAGTTCCCGGATCTGGTCGAACGAGGATGGGTAACCGATCATGCGGCGCAGCAGCCAGCCGCCGAGGCTCGCCTGCAAAGCCGATGCGATGGCGATGATCGCCGCGGCCATGGCGCCGACGCCGGTAATCGCGCCCGCTGGTCCCATTCCGGCCCAAAGATTCAGCAGGGCCGAGCCGAGCAGCACCCAAACGAGCAACGAGCGCCCCCACATATAGACGGCCGCAATGGCCAGACCCGCAGGAGGAAAGATCGCGCTCGCGTAACCCGGCGGAATGGCCAGGAGCAGGGCGAGTTTGCCAGTGAGTACGTAGGCGATCGAGACAAGCGCGCCCCTGGAGACCATGTCTCTCCAGGCAGGGTTGAGGTGCCTGGCTTTGAAGGAAGCGACCTGGGATAGGTTCTGCTTGTCGAACTTGGTCATCTGAATTGCAACCGTCGGAGATACCTGAACTCAGCCTTGCCTCCTGAACCCTTGGAGGACGCAGCATACTACCGGCGACTTACTGACGGTTTGCTGACCACGCAACACGCGCCGGGCATCGATGCGGTCGTCGCGCTCGATATCACGGGGAACGCTGTAGCGGCACCGAGGGGTTGCGGCAGGCGGAAATGCTCGTTTTCACGCTAAAAAATGGCGCGGATCACCGCGCCATTTTTACGTCGTGAGACGGAGGCTTCAGCTATGCACGCCGCCGTCGATGCGGATCACTTCGCCATTGATGTGGGCGCCGTCGGCCGAGGCCAGCATGGCGATCACGCCGGCCACGTTCTCGGGCTCGCCGAAGTTCGTGATCGGGGTCAGGTGGGTGATCAGGCTGTAGTCCACGCCCTCGGGGAAGCCGGTGGCCATGGCCTGGGTCAGCGGGGTGGTGATGCCGCCGGGGGCCACGGCATTGACGCGCACGCCGGACTTGATGAACTCCCAGGCCAGGGTATGGGTCATCGCGGCCACGCCGCCCTTGCTGGCGGCATAGGCGGCCATGTAGGGGTGGCCGAAGTAGGAGGAGGTGGAGGCGGCGTTGACGATGTTGCCTTTGCGCTGGATCAGGTGGGGCAGGGCTTCGCGGCAGAAGAGGAAGGTGCCGCCCAGGTTGACCTGGACCACGTTCATGAAATGCTCGAAGGACGTTTCCGGAGTGTGGGTGGCGCGCAGGAACCCGGCCATGTTCACCAGCACGTCGAGGCCGCCTTCCTTGGCGACGAAATCGGCGACGGTCTTTTTCACCGCCGCTTCGTCGGCGATGGAGGCCACGGCGTGGGCGGCCCGGCCGCCGTGGGCGGCGCTCGCCTGGGCCAGGGCGACGGATTCCTGGAGGCCGGATTCGTTGAGATCCACGGCGAGGGCGACGGCGCCCTCGGAGACCAGGCGGATCAGGGTGGCGCGGCCGATGCCGGAGGCGGCGCCGGTGACGATGACGTTCTTCTGGGCAAAGCGGGATGCGACGGTCATGGAGGTCTCCTCTTTTATAAACAGAAAATTATCCCATACGCGGCCTGCCAGAGGCTTCCGCGTCGGTTCACACTGGATTCGGCAACGGTCGGCGTGAAAAACGAGCGTTTCCGCCAGCCGCAACGCATCGGTGCCGCCACGAAGTTCCTCCAAACACTCGAGCGCAGCGAGCCGTATCGCCCCCCGGCGGGGAGCGAAGGGGGGCGAGCCTTTTTCATTGCCAGATCATTTTCCCCGTGCGCCAGGTCGCCCGCACGTGGACCGCGCCGAGGCGCTCCCGGGCGTCGGCCCAGGGTCGGTCGAGCAGGCACAGGTCGGCCGGGGCGCCGACGGCCAGCCGCCGCACCGGTCCCCCCGGCTGCCGGGCCGGGCTGGTGAACAGCGCCAGCGCCTGCTCCGGGCTCAGCGCCTCGGCGGCGCCGAGGATCCGGCCGGACGCGCTCTTCCGCGTCACCGCGGCCTCCAGGGCCAGCCAGGGGTTGGGGTCGCCATACGGCGCATCGGTGCCGGCGGCCAGCGGAATGCCTGCATCCAACAGGCCGCGGGCGCGGTACAGCCAGGGCAGGTCGGCCGCCTCCACTTCCCGCAGATAGACGTCGCCCCGTTCGCGGATGAAATTGGGCTGGGTCACCACCACCAGGCCCAGCGCCGCCAGTTGCGGCAGAGTCTCGGGCGGGGCCACCGAGGCATGCTCGATGCGGTCGCCCGCGAAGGTGCCAGTATCCACGCCGGCCGCCTCCAGGGCGGCACAGGCGAACACCAGTTCGGTCAGGGTCACGCAATGGAACGCCACATTGCGTCCCGCCGCGTGGCGGCGCCGGATGTCTTCGCAGAGGGCGTCGAAGGGCGGCAGTTCATTTTCGTGCAGATGCACCTTGAAGTGGCCGGGCCGCACGTCGCCGCTGGGCAGCGCGCCGTCGAGGCGGGCGTCGCCCATCGCCAGCACCGCCTGGAGCAGGTGGCCGCGCGCCTGTTCGGCGGCGAAATGGGCCAGTTCCTGCGGGCCGTTGTGCTGCGAGGTGTCGGTGACGCCGGTGACGCCGTGGCTGGCCAGCAGCCGGCCGACCCGCGCCAGGCTCGGCGGGCGGCTGCCCAGGCGTTGGCGCAGCCAGGCGTCGGCGTCGTAGAGCCGTCCGCTGGCTTGCCCCGCGATGCGCTCCAGCGGGGCGTCGCCATCATCCTCCGCGCCGAGCCGCTCCAGGGCGCGGGAATTGAGGATCCAGAGACGGCCGCTGCGATGCTGGATGCGCAACGGCCGGTCGGGCACCACCCGGTCGAGCCAGTGGCGGTCGATGTCGCCGGCCACCGACTCGTGGTAGCCGGTGCCCCGCAGCCAGTCGTCACCCGATGTCGCTTGGGTCTCGGCCGCCTTGAGCGTCAACGTCCGGGCCAGTTGCCCGGCGTCATGCACCTGGGGCGGGCCGCAGGGCACCGAGTCGAGGGCGGCGGCCAGCGCCAGCAGATGGATGTGGTGGTCGTGCAAGCCCGGCAGCAGGGCGCCGCCGCCGGCCTCCAGCACCGCCTCGTGTTCCCCGGGCCGAAGCCCGTCGCCGATGGCAGCGATCCTGCCGGCCTCGATGCGCAGGTGGGTGCGGCCGAGGCCGGCGATTTCGGCGTTGCGGATCAGCATCGGATGCCCAGTTCCGTCAGGATGGCCTGGGTGTCGGCGCCCAGGGGGCGGGCAGGGGCGGCGGCCCGGCGTGGGGGCGGCAAGTCGCCAGGGAGGCCGGTGCGGCGCGCCAGGTCGGTCCATTCCTCCCAGCGCGCGCGTCGACCATCGGCCGTCCCGGGCAGGGTGTAGCGCAGGCAGTGGCCCACCACGTCCCGCAAGGCCAGGGCAATCAGGCGTCCGCCGCCGCTCTGGTGGCTGGCCCAGGCGGCCAGCGCCGCGTGCAGCCCGGTGAGCGGATCGGCGATCGCGTCGCCGACGAACAGCGGCTGGCCGGCGAGTTCCAGCATCAGGCCGGAGAGCCCCGCCGCGACGCCGGCATCGTCGCCATAGGCGACCCATTGGGCCTGGGGTTCGTCGCGGCCGTAGCCGGTGAGGCTGACCCAGGTGAGGCCGGGGTTTTCCGCCAGCAGTTCCTCGGTGACGATGCCCAGCTGGCGTAGCGCGCGCGGACGCGAACCTTCGATCACGATGTCGGCGGCCAGCAGCAGGTGGCGCAGTTGCTCGATGCCCCGGGGCGAGGCGAAGTCCAGGGCCACGCTGGCCTTGCCCTGGTTCATCAGGGCGTAGAAAGCCGCCGCGCCGCGCCTGGCGCCGTCCGGCCGTTGCCGGCTTTCCACCTTGACCACCCGGGCGCCAGCCCGTTGCAGCAGGTGGCCGCAGAGCGGGCCGGCCCAGAGCGAGGCCAGGTCGACCACCAGGGGCATGGCGCGGGGCGGGCGGTGGGCGGAGGGAAGCGCATGGTGCACCGAATACCAGGGGGCATCGGCGGTTGTCGGCAGTGCCAGGGGCGCCAGCGCCAGGCCCAGCAGTCGCCCCTGCGCCAGCAGCGGCGTTGTGGCGCGCTGGGCCAGCAGCGGCGCCAGGGACTCCCAGGCCGGATCGACATCGCATTCCAGCCAGGCCGGCAGCAGCCGCCAGTCTTCGTCTCGGCTGAGGCTCAGCGCCAGCCAGCCGTCCGCGGTGGCCAGCAGGCGGCAGCCGCCGCCGGGGGAGATCGCGCCCCGGCGCGCCAATCCGGCCAGGGCAGCCCGTTCGGAAAGCAGCCGGGCGTCGGGCAGAGGTTCCGCAAGAGGCGCTTCCAGCAGTGCGGCGAAGGCGGCCAGCACCCCGTCGGCGCAACTGGCCAGCGGCGCCGGCCCCATCAGCGGCGCGCCCGCGGCCTGCCCGGTCAACGCCATCAGCCCGCTTTCGGCCCAGGCCCGGGCGGGGTGGCGATCAGGCCGGCCGGCACCGATGACGATCTCGGCGCCGAGGCTGCGCAGCAGGGCGCGGGCATACTCGGTGGCGAGACCCTCGCCATCCAGGCGGCACTGGCGGCCGGCAAGCAGGGCGGGGCAGGGGTGTTGGGGCGTATCGGCTTGCAGCATGGTTCTCGGGGCACACCGTTCCGGCATGGGAAGCGGGATCGCAAGGATAGCGCATCATGGCCGCGTCTCCCGCAGCGGAAGCGGCTGATCATCGCCCTTTGGAGCATGCGCGCGCCCATCGGCGATTGACCAAAATCCGTGGGCCCGGGTACTCTCGGCGATGGCATTGAGAGACCTGTCCTGCGGCAACAGTCTGGTATTCCGTTGGAAGGGCTTGCTGCCGGATGAAATGAACCGACCGTCGATCGCCCGCGAGAAAAATGATGACTTGTCCGAAACCTGCGCTCCTTTGCCTGACCCGGCACGGCGAGACCGACTGGAACCAGCAAGGCATCCTGCAAGGATGGACAGACGTGTTGCTCAACCCGCTGGGGCGCCGGCAGGCGCGGGCGATGGCGGGTTCGTTCAACCACCAGGGATTTTCCGCCGTCTGGTCGAGCCCGCTGATGCGGGCGAGGGAAACCGCGGAGATTGTCGCTCCCTTGATTCGCTTGTCTTTTCCGAAGTTTCACAACGGCCTGATGGAGCGTCACTTCGGTGTTTTTCAGGGTGTGCCGAAGGCCGAACTGGCCGAGTTCAACCCCGTGGTGCTGCAGTTGATCCTCAAGCGCAATCCGGATGGCTATTTCGAAGGCGGCGAAAGCATGGACGAATTCGCCGACCGTGTGCTGGGCGCGCTGGCCGACATCGGCTCGGCCCATGACGGCCAGCGGGTGCTGGTGATCACCCACGGCTGGGTGATGGATGTCGTCACCCGCCACATCAAGGGGCTGCCACGCAAAGCCATTCTCAACATGAAGCGCAAGAATGGCGAAAGTCTGTGGATAGCGGTGCATCAGGGAATCATCACCGCCACCCATGAGCCGGAGAATCAAGTCCAGTCGGCAGCGTAGGGGAACTCAGCAACTAGTGCGCCCCGTACTGGGCGGCTTCGTACCATCCCTTGGTCCGGTTAACCACCTTCACCACCAGCAGCATCACCGGCACTTCGATCAGCGCGCCGACCACGGTGGCCAGCGCGGCGCCGGAGTCGAAGCCGAACAGCAGCACCAGTGTCGACGTCAGCAATGTGGCCGATGACAGCCCAAAGCACGGTTTTTTCACTGGGGAAACCCGATAATAGCGGCCGATTCGTTTTGGACGTTTTTTTGGAATTCCCGCATGGAAATCAAGGTCAACTTTCTCGACAAGCTTCGTCTTGAAGCCAAGTTCGATGACTTCACGGTAATCGCCGATCAGCCCATCCGCTATAAGGGCGATGGCTCGGCGCCGGGTCCGTTCGATTACTTTCTGGCTTCATCGGCTTTGTGTGCGGCTTACTTTGTGAAGTTGTACTGCGAAACTCGCAACATTCCCACCGATAACATCCGCCTGTCGCAGAACAACATTGTCGATCCGGAAAATCGCTACCAGCAGATTTTCAAGATTCAGGTCGAGCTGCCGGCGGATATTTCCGCCAAAGACCGCCAGGGCATTTTGCGTTCCATCGACCGGTGTACGGTAAAGAAGGTGGTGCAAACCGGGCCCGAGTTTGTGATTGAGGAAGTCGAAAATCTGGATGCGAATGCACAGGCCCTGCTGATGCTGAATCCGAATTCAGAAGCGAGCACCTATATTGCTGGCAAGGATCTGCCGCTGGAGCAAACCATCGCCAATATGTCGGGCGTTTTGGCGGGCTTGGGCATCAAGATCGAGATCGCTTCGTGGCGCAACCTAGTCCCCAACGTGTGGTCACTGCATATCCGCGATGCGCACTCGCCGATGTGCTTCACCAACGGCAAGGGCGCGACCAAGGAAAGCGCCTTGGCGTCGGCCTTGGGCGAATATATCGAGCGGCTCAATTGCAATCATTTCTACAACGACCAGTTCTGGGGCGAGGACATCGCCAGCGCGGCGTTCGTGCATTACCCTGACGAGCGCTGGTTCAAGCCGGGCCGCAAGGATGCGCTTCCGGCCGGAATCCTCGACGAGTACTGTCTGAGGATTTACAACCCCGACGGTGAGCTGCGTGGCTCGCATCTTTACGACACCAACTCCGGCGATGTGCGGCGCGGCATCTGTTCGCTGCCATATGTGCGTCAGTCGGACGGCGAAGTGGTGTATTTCCCGTCCAACCTGATCGACAATCTGTTCCTCAGCAATGGCATGAGTGCCGGCAATACACTGGCCGAAGCGCAGGTGCAATGCCTGTCGGAAATCTTCGAGCGGGCGGTAAAACGCGAAATTCTGGAAGGTGAAATCGCACTGCCCGATGTGCCGCCCGACGTGCTGGCGAAATACCCCGGCATTCTGGCCGGGATTCAGGGCTTGGAAGCACAAGGCTTTCCGGTGCTGGTGAAGGATGCGTCGCTGGGTGGGGAGTTTCCCGTGATGTGCGTCACCTTGATGAACCCGCGTACGGGCGGCGTGTTTGCCTCCTTCGGCGCGCACCCCAGCTTTGAGGTGGCGCTGGAACGCAGTCTGACGGAGTTGCTGCAGGGGCGCAGTTTTGAAGGTCTGAACGACTTGCCGCGGCCCACCTTTGAAAGCAACGCCGTGACTGAGCCGAATAACTTTGTTGAACACTTTATCGATTCCAGCGGTGTGGTGTCGTGGCGCTTTTTCAGTGCCAAGGCTGATTTCGATTTCGTCGAGTGGGACTTTTCTGGCCAGAGTCACAGCACCAAAATGAGCTCCAATGCCGCCGAAGCCGCGATGCTGTTTGGCATTCTCGAAGACATGGGCAAGGAAGTGTACATGGCGGTGTACGACCAATTAGGTGCAACGGCCTGCCGCATACTGGTTCCGGGCTATTCGGAAATTTATCCGGTAGAAGATTTGGTCTGGGACAACACCAACAAGGCCCTGTCGTTCCGCGCCGATATTTTGAACTTGCATCGCCTCGACGATGCCGGCCTGGAAGCACTGCTTGAACGTCTGGAAGACAGTGAGCTCGATGATTACACCGACATCATCACCTTGATCGGCATCGAGTTTGACGAGAACACGGTCTGGGGCCAGCTGACGATTCTCGAGTTGAAACTGCTGATTCATCTCGCCTTGAAGCAATTCGAAGCCGCGCACGAACTGGTGGGAACCTTCCTGCAATACAACGAGAACACGGTCGAACGCGGATTGTTTTATCAGGCCTTGAATGTGGTGCTGGAGGTGCTGCTGGACAATGATCTGGAACTGGACGATTACGTGGTCAATTTCCGCCGGATGTTTGGCAACCCGCGGATGGACGCGGTGCTGGGGTCAGTGGACGGCAGCGTGCGCTTCTTCGGCTTAACGCCAACGAGCATGAAACTGGAAGGGCTCGATAGGCATCAGCGCCTAATAGATAGCTACAAAAAGCTGCACATGGCGCGGGCCAATGTGGCGGCTTTTTCCAGTTAGGGAAACGCCGAACAAGGCCTTGCACCGCGATGACCTGAGAGTGAATTAAAGCGAACTGATGAAACAAAACAGGAAGCCATCGTCTGTTGTGCCTCCTGCGAGGCGGGAAGCGGGGAAATTCCCCGCATTCCGCTCATATCGGACGCACCGTTCCCGTCAGCGGTCGTCCCCACTTGACGAGATTGATCATCGCCAGCATGGCGAAAGCGCGGTTGGCGTTCTTGGCCAGACCACGATAGCGGGTCTTGGCAAAGCCCCACAGCCGCTTCAGGGTGGGAAGGGATGCTCAACCTTGGAGCGCACGCTCGATTTAAGGCGGTTGGTCGTCTTATCCGCGTCGGTCAGCGGCGCATTGCGGTAGGCCCGCGTGTTGGTGAAGTCCTTGGCGTGCGGTGCGATTTGCTTCAGCCGCTCACGCTGTTCCTTGCCCCGGTAAGCGCTGTCGCCGTAGAGGCGGCTCTCGTTGCCGCGCAGGAGATTCGGCACTTCATGACGGTCATGTATGTTGGCCGCGGTGACGCTGGCGCTGTGGATCAGACCGCTCTTGCTATCGACACCGAGATGCACCTTCATCCCGAAGTGCCACTGGTTGCCCTTCTTGGTCTGGCGCATTTCCGGACCACGGGCCTTGTCCCGGTTCTTGGTCGAGGGTGGCGCGGCGATCAGGGCGGCATCGACTATGGTGCCGCCCGACAGACGCAAACCATTCGCTTGCAGCAACTCTCCGACCTTGGCGAAGATCGCCGCGCCAAGATCATGGGCTTCGAGCAGGTGGCGGAAGTTCGCCAAGGTCGTGCCGTCGGCGATGGACTCGTCTCCCAAGTCGAAACCACAGAAATCACGGAACAAGGCAATGTCGTAGAGCGCTTCCTCGCAGGCTTCGTCGGCAAGGTTGAACCAGTGGGCGACGCAGTACATGCGCAGCATCCGTTCCAAACCAATCGGCGGGCGGCCGTTGCCCGGCTTCGGGTAGTGCGGCTCGATCAGGGGCCCACGGCATCAGCCGCTCCATTTTCGCCAAGAACTCCGCCTTACGCGTCGCACGAGCATGTTTCTCGAAGCCTGTCGTCGCCAGTGTCATTTGCTTCATCGTTTCGCTTCCCGTGATCAATCTACATCGTCTGACAGCATGACAATCAATTCGCTCACTTCAGGTGGGACTTATTCGGCGTTTCCTTAGAGCGTGTTCACAGTAGCCAGATATAGGTGCATGCCAGATGCAAGAATGCATTGAAGCGGTTGGCGAGCTTGTCGTAACGTGTGGCGAGTCGGCGAAATTGCTTGAGCCGATTGAAGAATCGCTCGACCAGGTTACGCGCCTTGTAGCGCTCTCGGTCGAACTCACGCGGCGTGGGGCGATTGCTGCGGGGTGGAATGACGGCCTCAGCGCCCATGCGGGCGATGGTGTCGACAAACGCGTTGCTGTCGTATCCCTTGTCGGCGACCACTGCGTCGGTAACCAAGGCATCGACCAGTGCGGGGCCTTGCGTAATGTCGGCCACCTGACCACCGGTGAGGATCAGGCGCAGCGGATTACCCAGGGCATCCACGCACGCATGGATCTTGGTGGTCAGTCCGCCACGCGACCGACCGATCGCCTGATCGCCACCGTTTTTTTTGATGCGCCCGCTGAGTGCTGGTGCGCACGTACCACTGTCGAGTCGATGAAGAGCTCTTCCAGGTCTGCTTCTCCTCGGAGGGCCTCGGCCACTCGCGACCAAACCCCATTGGCTTCCCATCGTGCAAAGCGCACATACACAGAGTGCCAGTTGCCAAACTTCGGCGGCAAATCACGCCAGGGGTTGCCTACCCGGGCGGTGTATAGCACCGCCTCAACAAATAAACGGTTATCCACGGCACGCCCTCCCTTGTCCGTGGGCTTCCCTGGCAACAACTCCGAAATCCGCGCCCACTGTGCATCGCTCAACATGTCCCGATCCATTGCTTACGTCCAAATTCCAGGATGTAAACACAAATCCGATACTGTGAACAGACCCTAGTACAAAGGGCGGCTGCGCATCCGGGGTGTTCTGCGCATCGGCCCATCGGTGGCCGGTCCGCGCGTTTACCCCGCGGTGCGCTCGGATACCATGATGAAGGTCTGACTGCTGCCGAAGCTCACTACCACGGTAATCGGCAGGCCGCCCCGCGGCACGACAGCGGAAACGAAGCTTCTCTGTACCGGATCGAACGTCAGCCAGTTCGGTAGAGGAGAGCCATCGGGCAAACTTACCTTGATTTCGGTGTCTGCCGTCGTCTTTGCCAGAATCTGACCAGGCAGAGGGAAGGTAAAGCCGGTTCCCGCGGTGACCGTGCCTTTGGGGACCGTCACTGACCTAGCCCCTATCTGCCGTACCAGTTCGTCGTCTGGGGAAAATGACCTTTAGCACGGCTTCCGGCTAAGGCGGGCCGCTATAATCGCGCCCTTCTTCAGGAAGCTTCCACCATGCGATACATCAGCACCCGCGGCCAGGCGCCGGCCGAATCCTTTTGCGACATCCTGCTGGGCGGGCTGGCCCCCGATGGCGGCCTCTACCTGCCCGAGTCCTATCCCCGCGTCACGGCGGAGGAGCTGAGCCGCTGGCGCGGCCTGTCGTATGCCGACCTGGCCTACGAGGTGCTGTCCAAGTTCATCACCGACATTCCGGCGGCCGATCTCAAGGCCCTGGTGGCGAAGACCTACACGGCCGCCACCTATTGCTATGCCCGCCCCGGCCGCGACGCGGCGGACATCACGCCGCTGACCACACTGGAGCCCGGCTTCTCCCTGCTGGAGCTGTCCAACGGACCGACCCTGGCCTTCAAGGACATGGCGATGCAGTTGCTGGGCAACCTGTTCGAATACGTGCTGGACAAGCGCGGCGAGACGATCAACATCCTCGGCGCCACTTCCGGCGATACGGGCTCGGCGGCGGAATATGCGATGCACGGCAAGCACGGCGTGCGCGTCTTCATGCTCTCGCCGGACGGCAAGATGAGCGCCTTCCAGCGCGCCCAGATGTATTCGCTGCAGGATGGGAACATCCACAACATCGCCGTGCGCGGCATGTTCGACGACGCCCAGGACATCGTCAAGGCGGTGTCCAACGACGCCGCCTTCAAGGCCCGGTACAAGATCGGCGCGGTCAATTCGATCAACTGGGCGCGGGTTGCGGCGCAGATCGTCTACTACTTCAAGGGCTACTTCGAGGCGACCCGGTCCAATGACGAGCAGGTGGCGTTCTGCGTGCCCTCGGGCAACTTCGGCAACATCTGCGCCGGCCACGTCGCCCGCCAGATGGGCCTGCCCATCGCCCGCCTGGTGCTGGCGACCAACGAGAACGACGTGCTCGACGAGTTCTTCCGCACCGGCGTGTATCGTCCGCGCAAGACCGCCGAGACCCACGTTACGTCCAGCCCGTCGATGGACATTTCCAAGGCGTCCAACTTCGAGCGTTTCGTCTTCGACCTGGTGGGCCGCGATCCCGCCGTGGTGCGGGAGCTATGGGCCCAGGTGGATGGCGGCGGCGCCTTCGACCTGCGCGGTACGCCGCACTGGGCGCGCCTGCCGGCGTTCCATTTCGCCTCCGGCAGCAGCAGCCATGCCGACCGGCTGGCGACGATCCGCAGCGTCTGGGAGAAGTACGGCGTGATGATCGACACCCACACCGCCGACGGCGTCAAGGTGGCGCTGGCGCACCGCGAGGCCGGCGTGCCGATGGTGGTGCTGGAGACCGCCCAGGCGGTGAAGTTCGCCGAGACCATCCGCGAGGCCCTGGGCCGCGATCCCCTGCGTCCGGCCGCCCTGGAAGGGCTGGAGAAGCTGCCCCAGCGCGTCGAGGTGATGGACGCCGACACCGGCGCGATCAAGGACTTCATCGTCCGCCACTGCTGATCCCCGTGGCCGGCATCGATCAGGAACAGGTCTGGAGCGCCCGCTACGACGCGGCGGGCGAGGAGTACCTGTTCGGCACCGCGCCCAACGCATTTTTGCAGCGCCAGGCCGAGCGTCTGAAGCCAGGCCTCTCGGCCCTGTCGGTGGCCGACGGCGAGGGACGCAACAGCGTCTGGCTGGCGGAGGAAGGGCTGGCGGTGACCGCGGTGGAGATTTCTCCGGTGGCGCTGCACAAGGCCCGCCGGCTTGCGGTGAGCCGGCACGTGACGGTCGATTTCATCCAGGCCGACCTGCTGCGCTGGGACTGGCCGGTGGCGGCCTTCGACGTCGTGGCGGCGATTTTCATCCAGTTCGTCGGTCCCGCCGAGCGGGACGCGCTCTTCGCCCGGCTCAAGGACGCCCTCAAGCCCGGCGGCCTGCTGCTGCTTCAGGGCTACACGCCGAAGCAGCTGGAATACGGCACCGGCGGCCCGTCGGCGGTCGAGAATCTGTACACCGAGGAATTGCTGCGGCACGCCTTCGGGGATTTCGAACTGCTCGAATTGCGCAGCCACGAGGCGCTGCTGGAGGAAGGCAGCGCCCATCGCGGCATGTCGGCGGTGATCGACCTGGTGGCGCGCAAGCCCGGCTGATGTTCGGCTCTTGAAACTCTTGAGCCAGTCTCCGGAGCTAGTCTCCGGTTTCGGGCTGGTTGCGCATGTGGTCGGCAAGTCCGGACAGCGCCTTGAACAGGGCCTCCTTCAGCGCCGGGTCGGCATCCTCTTCGTCAAGCGCATGGCGCATGCACATCAGCCATTGATCGCGTTCGGCGACGCCGATGCCGAACGGCAGATGGCGGGCCCGCAAGCGCGGGTGGCCGAATTTCTCGATGAACAGGCTGGGGCCGCCAAGATAGCCGGAGAGGTACATGAAGAGTTTTTCCTCGGAGCCCGCCAGGCTTTCCGGATGCAGGCGGCGGATTTCCCAGGCTTCGGGCAGCGTGTCCATCAGTTGGTAGAAGCGATGGACCAGCCGGCGCAGGCCGGCTTCGCCGCCTAGGATTTCGTAAGGGGGGACGGAGGGGTTCGGGGCGGGTACATTCATGGTCCGGGAATCCTAACACGGGCGGTGAGGCCGCCGCCTTCCCGGGGCAGCAGCTCCAGGCTGCCGCCGTGCTGGTTGGCGACCCGCTCGACGATGGCCAGGCCGAGGCCGGCGCCGCCGGCGTTGCTGCGGGCGGCTTCGCGCCGCGTGAAGGGGCGCTTGAGCCATTCCACCTCTTCCGCCGGAATGCCCGGACCACGATCGCCGACTTCGATCAGCAGCCAGTTCCCCTCGCGCTTCAGGCGCAGTTCGACGGGGTCGCCGGAACCGCCGCCGTGGCGCAGCGCATTGTCGATCAGATTGGCGACGGCGCGGCGCAGGGCCTGCGGCCGTAGGGACAGGGGCGGCAGCGGCGGCATCGGCTCGATGCGGGATTCGAGATTGACGCCGCGGCGGCGGTAGGGCGCCGCCACCTGCTCCAGGAGATCGGCGAGATCGGTCGCCAGCGGGGATTCGCCGCCGTCGGAACGGGCGAAATCGAGAAACTGGCCGATGGTGCTGTCCATCTCGTCGATGTCGGCGCTCATGGCCTCCCGCTGCTCCCGGTCCTGCACGCCCAATTCCAGGCCCAGACGCAGCCGGGTCAGGGGCGTGCGCAGATCGTGGGACACGCCGGCCAGTACCAGGCTGCGGTCCTGCTCCAGGCGCGCCAGGTCGGCGTTCATCTGGTTGAAGGCCTGGGCCACGGCGGTCAGCTCTTCGGGACCGGTGGCCGGCAAGGGGGGCGGATGGCGGCCGGCGCCGAGTTCGCGCGCGGCATTGGCGATGTCGCGCAGCGGGCGGGTCAGGCGCGAGACGAAAATCCCCGCCCCGATCATGGCGATGACGGCCGCCAGGAGCCCCCAGCCGATCCACTGGGGAGCGTGCGAGCGGGCGAAGCGTTCGCGGGGCAGGGCGATCCAGTAGTCATCGCCCTCGATCGAGATGCGCAGAAAGATCGCCTGTTCCCCCTGCCGTTCCATCTGCAGGCGGGTGCGGGGGCCGAGGGTCTGCCGCAATTGCGCCTCGATGTCGGCCAGAAAGGGGTCCGTCGGCCGGTCGGGGACGGGCTCGTCGCCTTCCGCCACATAGACGCGGATGCCCTCCTGGCGGGAAAGCTCGTTCAGCAGTTCGTGGCGTTGCGCGGGGTCCGCGGCCACCAGGGCGGCCCGGGTCAGGTTGGCCACGCTGGTCAGCAACTGGGTGAAGTGCCGCGTGCGCGGGCCGCGCTCGGAGTAGGCGAAGATCGCCGCCCAGGCCAGGGCCGAGAGCGTCATGGTCAGCGCCAGCAGGACGAACAGCCGGGCCAGCAGAGTGCGCAGCATGTCAGTCCGGCACAAAGACGTAGCCGAACCCCCTCACGGTCTGGATGTGGCGCGGCGCCGCCGGATTGATCTCCACCAGCTTGCGCAGGCGCGACACCTGCACGTCGATGGCCCGGTCGAAGACCTCGTATTCACGGCCCCGCGCCAGTTCGGACAGCCTGTCGCGGGAAAGGGGCTGGCGCGGATGCGTGGCGAACACCTTGAGCAGGGCGAATTCCCCGGTCGTCAGCACCTGGGTCTCGCCGTCACGGCTGAGGGTGCGGCGTCCCAGGTCCAGCACGCAGTCGCCGAAGCTCACTTCCTCGGGGGCTTCCGCCGGCGCGCCGGGGATGGGAACCACCCGGCGCCGCAGCACCGCATGGATGCGGGCCACCAGTTCCCGCGGATTGAAGGGCTTGGCCAGGTAGTCGTCGGCGCCCAGTTCGAGGCCGACGATGCGGTCCACTTCCTCGCCCTTGGCGGTCAGCATGATGATGGCGATCGGGTCGCCGCCCCCGCGCAGACGGCGGCAGATGGCCAGGCCATCCTCCCCCGGCAGCATCAGGTCGAGCACCAGCAGATCGTAATGTTCCCGCGTCAGGGCGCGGTCCATGGCCACGCCGTTTTCCACGGCCCGGACGGTGAAACCCTGATCGCGCAGATAGCGTTCCAGCAACTGGCGCAGGCGCAGGTCGTCATCGACGATCAATATCTTGTCGGTACGTTCACTCATGGAATCAAGCATACCGGGAAATGCATTGCCGGGCCTGGTGGTAACACGTGGTTACCAACAAAAGTGGCCGCGTCCCGGATATCCTCTGCCGCCCCCGGTTGCCATGAAGCCGCGTTTCGGCTGGCATCCGTGGACGATTGGCGGCACACTGTCGCCCCTGGGAATCGGGGTGTATGCCAATGCATGAGATGTCGCTCGCCGAAGGCGTGCTGGGGCTGATCGAGGATGCCGCGCGGCGCGAGGGTTTTTCCCGGGTACTCGCGGTCTGGGTGGAGGTCGGGCGCCTGGCCGCGGTGGAGCCCGAGGCGCTGAGGTTCTGTTTCGACGCGGTGACCGCCGGCACGCTGGCGGATGGCGCGCGGCTGGAGATCATCGATCTGCCGGGGCAGGCGTGGTGCTGGCAATGCAACGAGAGCGTCGCACCGATGGACGACGAGGGCAGCTGTCCCCGCTGCGGGGGCTATGGCCTGCAGGTGACCGGCGGCGACCAGATGCGGGTCAAGGAACTGGAAGTGGAGTAGGAACGGATGTGCACGACCTGCGGATGCGGTGGCGAGGGTGCCACCATCGATGGACACGATGGACACGCCCATGATCATGGGGGCAATCCCTATCAACCCGGTGCCCGCCGTCGCACTCAAGGCACAGGACAGGAAGGCTCGGCCGGATCGCGGCGGGTGCTGGTGGAGCAGGCCATCCTGGCCAAGAACGACGCGCTGGCCCGGATCAACCGGGAGCGGCTGGCGGCGAAGGGCGTCTTCGCACTCAACCTGGTCTCCAGCCCCGGCTCCGGCAAGACCACGCTGCTGGTGAAGACCATCGAGGCGCTGCGCGGCCGCCTGCCGGTGGCCGTGGTGGAAGGCGATCAGCAAACCAGCCAGGATGCCGAGCGAATCCGCGCCGCCGGGGCGCCGGCGGTGCAGATCAATACCGGCAAGGGCTGCCACCTGGACGCGCTGATGGTGGGCCGCGCCCTGGAACGGCTGCCGCTGGAGACGGGGGGGCTGCTGATGATCGAGAACGTCGGGAATCTGGTCTGTCCGGCGGCTTTCGACCTGGGCGAGGCGCACAAGGTGGTGGTGCTCTCCGTCACCGAGGGCGAGGACAAACCACTCAAGTACCCCGACATGTTCCGCGCCGCCTCCCTGATGCTGCTGAACAAGTGCGATCTGTTGCCGCACCTGGACTTCGACGTGGAGCAGGCCGTCGCCTATGCCCGCCGCGTCAACCCTGAACTGCGCGTGATGCGGGTTTCGGCGCGCAGCGGCGAGGGAATGGCGGACTGGCTGGCATGGCTGGAAGCGGAGGCGGCCGCCCGGCGCGATCCCGGCCACCCATGACGCAACCGTCCATGGCGCAGGCACGGCGCATCCGCGTCCGCGGCCTGGTGCAGGGCGTCGGCTTCCGTCCTTTCGTCTGGCATCTGGCGCGGGAATTGGCGCTGACCGGCTGGGTGCGCAACGACGGCGAGGGCGTCGACATCCTGGCCGAAGGTACGCCCGCCGCGCTGGATGCGCTGGCGCAGCGGCTGCGCGGCGAGGCGCCGCCGCTGGCCCGGGTGGATGCGGTGACGATGCACGCCGAGACGCCGGCCGGCCACGCCGAGTTCCGCATCCTGGACAGCGGCGCGGGTCCGGGGCGGACCGCGATCGGCGCCGACGTGGCGGTCTGTGGCGACTGCCTGGCCGAGCTGTTCGATCCCGCCGGCCGCCGCTGGCGCCATCCGTTCATCACCTGCACCCACTGCGGTCCGCGCCACAGCCTGACGCGCCGGCTGCCTTACGACCGGCGCAACACCAGCATGGCGGATTTTCCCCTCTGCGGGGACTGTGGCCGCGAGTACGCCGAGCCGGCCGACCGCCGCTTCCATGCCGAGACCATCTGCTGTCCCGCCTGCGGGCCGCGCCTGACATTCACCGATACGGGCGGCGCGGAGCTGGCCGGGGATGCCGTCGCCGCCTGCCTGGCTCGTCTGCTCGCGGGGGACGTCGTCGCCATCAAGGGCCTGGGCGGCTTCCATCTGGCCTGCGACGCCCGCAATGCCGAGGCCGTGGCGCGGCTGAGGCTGCGCAAAGCGCGCGAGCAGAAGCCTTTCGCGCTGATGGCGGCGAACGCCGCCTCGCTCGCACCCTGGGTGGCGCTGGACGCCGCAGCCCAGGCGTTACTGGAAGCGCCGGAGCGGCCGATCGTGTTGTCGCCCAAGATATCGGCCGCCGGCGGGGCAGGCGCTGAGGCACCTCTGGACGGGCTGGCCCCCGGCCTGGCCGAGCTGGGGGCGATGCTGCCCTATACGCCGCTCCACTACCTGCTGTTCCACGAAGCGGCGGGGCGCCCGGTGGGTACTGACTGGTTGCAGCAGCTCCACCCGCTGCTGCTGGTGATGACCAGCGCCAATCCCGGCGGCGAGCCGCTGGTGATCGACAACCGGGAGGCGCTGACCCGCCTGGCGGGCATCGCCGACGCCTTCCTGCTCCATGACCGGGACATCCTGGTGCGCTGCGACGACAGCGTGACGCGCGCGTCGCCGCCGGTCTTCGTGCGTCGTGGCCGTGGATACACGCCCAAGGCCATCCGCCTGCCGCGCGCCGGTCCGAGCGTGCTGGCCCTGGGCGGCTGGTTCAAGAACACGGTCTGCGCGACGCGGGGCGACGAGGCCTTCGTCTCGCAGCATCTGGGTGATCTGGAGAATGCCGCCGCCTGCGGCTTTCATGAAGAGGCAACGGCCCATCTGCTGTCCATCCTGGAACTGGAACCGGAGATCGTCGCCCATGACCTGCATCCGGACTTCCATTCCACCCGCTTCGCCCAGGCCTTCGCCGCGCAGCGGGGCATCCCCACGCTGGCCGTGCAGCACCATCAGGCCCATCTCGCCGCCGTCGCCGCCGAGCATGGCCATGCCGGCCCGCTGCTGGGGCTGGCGCTGGACGGCGTGGGGCTGGGAAGCGACGGCCAGCCCTGGGGCGGCGAGCTGTTGTTCCTGGAGGGGACCGCCTTTTCCCGCCTGGGCCATTTGGCGACCCTGCCCCTGCCCGGCGGCGACCGCGCGGCCCGCGAGCCCTGGCGCATGGGCGCGGCCGTCCTGCATCGGCTGGGGCGGACCGACGAGATTCCGCGCCGTTTCCCCGATCGGCCCCTGGCGCCGGCGCTGGCGGCCCTGCTGGCGGGTGGTGGGCGGGGCACGGAAACCTCCAGCCTGGGGCGTGTCTTCGATGCCGCCGCCGCCTTGCTGGGGGTGGCGCTGGATTCCGGTTTCGAGGGCCATGCCGCGATGCTGCTGGAGTCGCGGGCCAGCGCCCATGGCCCGGCGTCGCCCTGGGACGGGGCCTGGCGCATCGCGGCCGACGGCACCCTGGATCTGCTGCCGCTCCTGGCCCGGCTGGCCGACTGGCGGGGTGGAGTGGATGAGGCGGCGGCGCGTTTTCACGCCAGCCTGGCGGCGGCGCTGGCACAATGGGCGACCCATGCCGCCCGGGAAAGAAATACTTCAGTCGTGGCCCTGGCCGGCGGCTGCCTGCTCAACCGCGTTCTCGCCCTGGAACTGTGCCGCCGCCTGGAGTCCGCCGGGCTGACGGTACTGACGGCCCGCCAGTTGCCGCCAGGCGATGGCGGGCTTTCCCTGGGGCAGGCGTGGGTGGCGCTGCAAACTTTGGAGTCCTGAAAATGTGTCTGGCAATGCCGGTGCGGGTGGTGGAGATCGTCGGGGAGGGGATGGCCGTGGTGGATCTGAACGGCGTCCGCAAGGAGGTTTCGCTGGCTTTGGTGGATGACGTCGCCGTCGGCGACTACGTCATCCTGCATGTCGGCCATGCGCTGCAAAAACTCGACGTCGAGGAGGCGGAGCGCACCCTGGCGCTGTTTGCCGAGATGGCGCGTCTCGATACGATACCCTGACGCTTGGCGTCCGGCGCCTGATCTATCCGATCAGCTTTTTCGTCAGGTAGTGGAGGTCGTGCTCCACCTCGGCCATCGTGACCCGTTCGGCGGAGAGAGCCAGCAGCATCGCTTGCAGCTGGTAGCCGAAGATGCGGGTCAGGGCCGTCGTCTCCTCGATCGAATAGCCGCCGAAATCGATGCCCATGTAGCGCTGGATCACCATCGACGAGGGTTCGCTGCCGCGGCCGCCGGGCGCGGCGGAGGCGCTGAGCACGGCCGAGAGCAGACGCGGCGTGCGGCGCAGGAACCCGATCACGAAGCACAGCCGCCGCGCCACCCGCAGCGCCGGATCGCCGCTGTCCGTGGCGCCGATGGCTTCCCGTTCCAGGGCGGCGATGGCTTCCGCGCTCCAGAAAATGACCAGGTCGGAGAGCAGGTGGTCCTTGTTGCGGAAATACTTGTAGGCGGTGACGCGCGACACGCCGGTCAAATCGGCCACGGCCTGGATGGTGACGGCCTCGTAACCGCCGTCGGTAGCCAGTCGGCGGGCGGCCTGAAGCAGGCGGCTCTCGGTTTCGCCGGCGGAAGAGGGGGAGCGTAATGAGGTACTCATGAGGGGCCGCAGTCTAGCAAATCCTGCGCATGCGATCAGGCATCCTGTCGGCCGGCTTTCGGCAAGGTATCGTGCGGTGCATCAAGCTTGATGCGGATCAAGCAGGGTGCATTTGCATGATCCGGTTTGGTTCCCCCTCACCGGTTTTCAGTTAGCCTCCCGTACCGAATAATTCGATGTAAATAAAACGATCAGGGAGCAGGGGAATGGCCGAAAAGCCCACATTCCACGATGTATTCATGCAGCGCGGCGTTTCTCGGCGCGACTTCCTCGGTTTCTGCGCAATGACGGCAACCTATCTGGGTCTGGGGCCGGATGGCCCCGGCATCATTGCCAACGCCATGCAGACCAAGCCGCGCATTCCCGTGCTCTGGCTGCACGGGCTGGAATGCACCTGCTGTTCCGAGAGCTTCCTGCGTTCGGGCCATCCGCTGGCGTCCGAGATCGTGCTGAGCATGATCTCCCTCGACTACGACGACACCATCATGGCCGCGGCGGGCGATCAGGCGGAAGAAATACTCCACGACATCGTTCGCGACTATCGCGGCGCCTATCTTCTCGCCGTCGAGGGCAACGTGCCCCTGGCCAACGACGGCATGGCGTGCATCGTCGGCGGCCGGCCGTTCAAGAAGAAGTTCGAGGAAATGGCGCGCCACGCCAAGGCGATCATCTCCTGGGGCACCTGCGCGAGTTCCGGCTGCGTGCAGACGGCCAAGCCCAATCCGACCGGCGCCACGCCGATCCACAAGCTGGTGGATCGCGTGCCGGTGATCAACGTTCCCGGCTGCCCCCCCATCGCCGAGGTGATGACGGGCGTCATCAGCTACATCCTCACCTATGACCGTTTGCCCGAATTGGACCGTCAGTTGCGGCCGAAGCTGTTCTATTCCCAGCGCGTGCACGACAAATGCTCCCGGCGGGCGCATTTCGACGCCGGCCAGTTCGTCGAGAGCTGGGACGATGAGGGCGCGCGCCAGGGCTGGTGCCTTTACAAGATGGGTTGCCGCGGCCCCACCACCTACAATGCTTGCGCGACGATCGGCTGGAACGAGAACACCAGCTCCCCGATCCGCTCCGGACACGGCTGCATCGGCTGCTCGGAGGAGGGATTCTGGGATCGCGGTCCCTTCTATGAGCGCCTGCCCGACATGCAGCAATGGGGTATCGAGTCGAATGCCGACAAGGTCGCGGCGGTCGGCGCAACGGTGCTGGGCTCCGCCGTGGCCGTGCAACTGGGCGCCACCGCGCTCAAACGGATGATCAAGCCGCGAGCCGGCGGCGAGGCCGGCGCCACGGAAAGTTCCGGATCGGGGGAGCCGCAGGCATGACGCAGATCACCACCCCGAACGGCTTCAACCTCGACGACGGCGGTCGACGCGTCACCCTCGATCCGGTCACCCGCATCGAGGGCCACATGCGCGTCGAGGTGAATATCGATGGCGGCAACGTCATCCGCAACGCGGTATCGGTCGGCACGATGTGGCGCGGTCTGGAGCCCATCCTCAAGGGGCGCGATCCGCGCGACGCCTGGGCCTTCGTGCAGCGCATCTGCGGCGTGTGCACCGGCGTCCATGCGCTGGCCTCGATCCGGGCGGTGGAGGATGCGCTGGCGATCCAGATTCCGACCAACGCCAACACCATCCGCAACATCATGCACCTGGCGCTGTTCGTGCATGATCACCTGGTGCATTTCTATCATCTGCACGCGCTCGACTGGGTCGATATCGTCTCGGCCCTGTCGGCATCGCCGAAGGCCACCTCCGAGCTGCAACAGTCGGTCTCGCCGTGGCCGAATTCATCGCCGGGTTATTTCAAGGACATGCAGGAGCGGGTGCGAAAGCTGGTCGGCTCGGGCCAGCTCGGCCCCTTCCGCAACGGCTATTGGGGCCATTCCGCCTACCGGCTGCCGCCGGAGGCGAATCTGATGGCGGTGGCGCATTACATCGAGGCGCTCAACTTCCAGCGCGAGATCGTCAAGATCCAGGCCGTGTTCGGCGGCAAGAACCCGCATCCGATGTGGCTGGTGGGCGGCGTGCCGTCCGCCATCAACATGCATGCCTCCGGCGCTTCGGGCGCGTCCGTCAATGTCGAGCGCATGAACCTGGTCGCGGCGGTCGCCGATCAGGCGCACGCCTTCATCGAACAGGTCTATGTGCCCGATCTGCTGGCCATCGCCTCGTTCTATCCGGAGTGGTTCCGGCATGGCGGCGGCTTGTCGAGCCGGAACCTGCTTTCCTACGGCGAGTTCCCGGCGCGCGCCAACGACGAATCCAATGCCAGCCTGATGCTGCCGCGCGGCGCCATCATCGACGGCGACCTGTCGCGGCTGCATGAGGTCGATCTCAAGGACCCGGCTCAGGTGCAGGAGTTCGTGCCGCATTCCTGGTATCGCTATCCGGACGACAACGCCGGCCTGCATCCCTGGGACGGCCTCACCGAACTGGACTTCCGCCTTGGGGCGAAGACGCGCAAGAGCGACGACCGGATCGAGTCCTTCGACGAAAGCGCGAAATACAGCTACATCAAGGCGCCGCGCTGGAAAGGCCATGCGATGGAAACCGGGCCGCTGGCCCGCATGGTCATCGCCTACGCCGGCGGCAATGCGCGGGTCAAGGAGCTTGTCGACGGCGCGTTGAGGAAACTCGGCCTGCCGTTGACCGCGCTGTTCTCCACCCTGGGCCGCACCGCGGCGCGGGGCCTGGAGGCGCTCTGGGCCGCCGAGCAGCTCAAGGAGCAGATTCTCTATTTGCAGGCGACGATCAAGAGCGGCAACGAGGCCACCGCCAACACCGAAAAGTGGTCGCCGCAGACCTGGCCGGCGACGGCGCGTGGCGTCGGCTTCAGCGAGGCGCCGCGCGGCGCGCTGGGGCACTGGATACGCATCAAGGACCAGAAGATCGAGAACTATCAATGCGTGGTGCCGACCACCTGGAACGCCAGTCCGCGCGACGCCCAGGGCAACATCGGCGCCTACGAGGCGGCGCTGCTGGGCGTGCCGCTGGCGGATCCGAAGAAGCCGCTGGAGATCCTGCGCGTGATACACAGCTTCGACCCGTGCCTGGCCTGCGCCACGCACGTCATCGGCCCCGATGGCGGCGAGCTGACGGTGGCCCAGGTGCTATGAACGGGGCGCCGGGATGAAGCATTACATTCCCTATCACCAGTTGCCCGATGAGGGCATTCCGCCCCCGGTCACCATCTACGGTCCCGGCGTGCGGCTGTGGCACTGGTGCAGCGGCCTTCTCGTGCTGGTGCTGTTCCTCACCGGTTATTTCATCGGCGTGCCGCCGCCTTCCGCATTGGGCGATACCTCGACGCTCTACCTCATGGGATGGATACGCTTCCTGCACCTGGCCTCGGGCTATCTGTTCACGCTGCTCGCGCTGGCGCGCCTGTGGCTCACCTTCGTCGAGAAGGGCATCTCCCATCATCTGTATCTGCCCGCCGTCTGGCGCGCCGAGTGGTTCGACGGCTTCATGCGACAGGTCAAATGGAACCTGCTGATGGACGTGACGCCGGTCCGCTATGTCGGACTCAATCCGCTGGGCAGCATCGCGATGCTGTTCCTCTATGTGCTGCCGGGGGCGCTGATCATCGTCACCGGCTTTGCGATGTATGCCGAGGTCACCGGGCACGACAGCTGGCAATACCTGCTGTTCGGCTGGGTCACCGCGATCTTCGGCAACACCATGGACCTGCACGTCATCCACCGGCTGGCGATGTGGTGCATGGCCGGTTTCGTCTGCGTTCATGTCTATATCGCGGTGCGCGAGGACGTGCTGTCGCGCCAGACCATGATCAGCTCGATGCTGTCCGGCGAGCGGCAATTCCGGCGATGACGGCCGCCGCCGAGGATACCGTGCTGCTGGGCATCGGCAACGTGCTCTGGGGCGATGAGGGCTTCGGCCCGCGTGTCGTCGAGCGCATGCGGGAACGCAACGCGGCCCCGCCGGACGTCCGTCTCGTCGACGGCGGCACCCAGGGCCTGTACCTGTTGCCGCTGGTGCAGGACGCCGCCCGCCTGATCGTCTTCGATGCCGTGGATTTCGGCCGCGCGCCGGGTGAAATGGTGGTGCTGCGCGATGCCGAGATTCCGGCCTTCTTCGGCACCCGGCCGCTCAGTCTGCACCAGACGGGATTCACCGACGTGCTTGCCGCGGCCGAACTGACCGGCCGCCAACCGCGGGCCGTTACGCTGATCGGGGTGCAATACGTCGATATCGACACCTGGGGCGGTGGCCTGTCCCCGGCCGTCGCGGCCGCCATCGACCCGGCCATCGCGACCAGCCGGCGCGAATTGCAATTGTGGAGGGAGTCGTCCCATGTCTGAGCACTACACCGGTACCTACGACCGTACCCTGAACCTGCTCGGCCGGGTCAGCGTCGCCTTGTTCAGCTTTGTCGACAACGTGCGCATGTTCCGGGTCGGTAATTTCATCACTCTCTTCACCATGGTGCTGCTGGTCGCCGGTATCGCCGGCACCAGCCTGACCTTCAAGTCCGTGGCCGAGATCGCCGGCGTCTGGCGCGATTTCGATTCCGGACTGGCGCGGCGCATCGATCTGCTCGGCCATTTTCAGCACCATCTCGGCCACGGCGGAGTGGCGCGCCACTGGAGCGCCGCCCGGCAGGGCGACGCCGCCGCGCGCCAGGCCGTCGCCACCGCCTTGCTGAAGGTGCGCGAAGGATTCCCCGCCTTCCTCAATGCCAACCCGTCGGATGCGGAAAAAGCGCACTTGGCCATGCTGGAGCAGGCCGTTGCCGCCTACGAGCGCGCGCTCGGCGGCGGAACGATTTCCACCGATGAGGAAAACGCGGCTTCCGCCGCGCTCGACGGCATCAGATCCACACTGGCGGAACGGCGCAAGGCGGGGGCTGACAGCGTCGAGGACGCCATCTGGTCGCTGTCGCTCAGGGTGGGCGGCATCATGTTCGCCGCCGGCCTGATCCTGGCGGTCTTCGGTTTGTTCTCCTTCTGGTTCATCCGCTTCCGCGTCGCCTTGCCGCTGGCGGCGATCAACACCACGATGACCGGACTGTCCGGCGGCGACACGCGCGTCGATGTGCCATTTACCGGCAAGAGCGACGAGGTCGGCGAAATGGCGCGGGCGGTGAAGGTGTTCAAGGACAACGCGGTCGTCAAGCGGCGCATGGAGGTGCAAAGGCAGGAGGTCGCGCAGAGCGTCCAGGAAACCGCCGAGGAATTGGCGCGGCTGACCATGGTCGCGCGGGCCGCCACCGGCGAGCAGGCTTCCGCGACCTCAAGCATGTCGGCCTCCACCGAGCAGCTCAGCGTCAGCATCGACCAAGTGGCCGAGAACGCCCAGCAGGCGCTGACCGCGACGCGCGATACGGTGACGGCGGTGAAAGCGGGTGAGCAGGCGGTACGCGAGACCATCGTCGTGATGGAGGACACCGCGCGGCTCGTCGTCCATGCCGCCGACAAGGTCGATGAGCTCGGCCGGCAGAGCGAGCGCATCCAGGAGATCGTCACCACCATCCAGGGCATCGCCAAACAGACCGATCTGCTGGCGCTCAACGCATCCATCGAGTCGGCGCGCGCCGGCGAGGCGGGGCGCGGATTCTCGGTCGTGGCCGACGAGGTGCGCAGCCTGGCCGAGAAGACCAATGCCTCGGCGCTGGACATCGGCCTCATCCTGGCGGAAATCCAGCGGCAGATGGAGGAGGTGACCGCCGAGGTCACCAGCGCATCGGACAAGGCCAGGGAAAGCGCCGCGCATTCGCGCGAGGTCGGAAGCGCCTTGACGAGAATCGACCAGCGTGCCGCCATGGTGGCCAATGCGATGTCGGATATCGCCAACGCCGCGCGGGAGCAAAGCGCCGCAGGGCATGAAATCGCGCAGCAGGTCGAAATGGTCGCCACCTCGTCCGGAACGATCAGCGACCAGATCAATCGTCTGGACGAAATGGCGGGCAGTCTGAATCGCACGGTGAGCGGCTTCTGACGGGCAGGGCCACGCATTTCCTGTAGCGTTGTGAAGCATCCCGGCGCACGCGCCTGGGATAACATTGCCACCTTTCTTTGCATGCCCGAACGCCACGCCATGTTCATTTTGTCGCCTGCTGGCGGCTCCGGAGCCGTACCGTGAAACCCGCTTACATGAGACCGCTGGACCGCCGCCAGGGCCGGGTGGACCTTGCCCATGGCGCCGGGGGACGGGCGATGATGCAATTGATCGAGGAAGTCTTCGCCCGTTGCCTGGACAACGAATTCCTGCGCCAGGGCGACGATGGCGCCCGCCTGCCGGCGCCCGGCGGCCGGCTGGTGATGGCCACCGACGCCCACGTGGTGTCGCCGCTGTTCTTTCCCGGCGGCGACATCGGCTGCCTTTCGGTGCATGGCACGCTGAACGACGTGGCGATGATGGGGGCGGAACCGCTCTACCTGTCCGCCGGCTTCATCCTCGAGGAGGGCTTCCCGCTGGCGGATTTGATCCGCATCGTCGAATCCATGGCCGCGGCGGCGCGGGCCGCCGGCGTGCCGGTGGTCACCGGCGATACCAAGGTGGTGGAGGCGGGCAAGGCCGACGGAGTGTTCATCACCACCACCGGCGTCGGCAGGCTGCGCGACGATGCGGATCTCTCCGGCGCCCATGCCCGCCCCGGCGACGCGGTGCTGGTCTCGGGGCCGATCGGCGACCACGGCATGGCGATCATGTCGGTGCGGGAGGGGCTGTCGTTCGAGGCGCCCATCGTCTCCGACACGGCGGCCCTGCACGGTCTGGTGGCCACGCTGCTCGACGCCGCGCCCGGCATCCGCGCCCTGCGCGATCCGACCCGGGGCGGGCTGGCCGCGACCCTGAACGAGATCGCCCGCCAGTCCGGCGTCGGCGTGCTGATCGAGGAGGCGGCGATTCCCGTGCGGCCGGCCGTCGCCGCCGCCTGCGAGCTGCTGGGACTGGACCCGCTGAACGTGGCGTGCGAGGGCCGCCTGGTGGCCGTCTGCCCTGCACGGCACGAGGCCGCGGCCCTGGCCGCGCTGCGCGGCCACCCCCTGGGGCGCGAGGCCGCGCTGGTGGGGCGGATCCAGGCCGACGAGCGTTGCTTCGTGCAGATGCGCACTCGCTTCGGCGGCCTGCGCAACGTCGATTGGCTGGCCGGGGAGCAACTACCCCGCATTTGCTGAGGTATCGCCGCCATGGATTTCACCTCCGACCTTTCCGCCCCCCAGACCTGGCCGGCGCTGTGCCTGCTGGTGTTCGCACTGGGCCTGCGCCACGGCTTCGATGCCGACCATCTCGCCACGATCGACGGCCTGACCCGCTACAACGCCGGGCGCCGGCCGCGGCTGGCGCGCTGGTGCGGGGCGCTGTTCTCGCTCGGGCACGGCATCGTGGTGATGTCCATCGCGCTCGCCGTCAGCGCCGTTCCCACGCCGGTACCGGACTGGCTGGACGGCTTCGGCAGCGGCGTGTCGATCTTTTTCCTGGTCGCACTGGGCGTCGCCAATCTGCGCCTGGCGCTGGCGGCATCGCCAGCGGAGGGTGGGGCGGCCGGGCCGATCGGACCGATCGGACTTAAGGGGCGCTGGCTGGGGGGACGCTGGCTGGGGCGGCTCGGCCGCGCCGGGCGGCCGGAACTGGTGGTCCTGGTCGGCGCGCTGTTCGCGCTGTCCTTCGATACCATGAGCCAGGCCAGCCTGTTCGCCCTGGTCGGCGTCCGCTACGGCGGCTGGGATCACGCGCTGGTTCTCGGCTTGCTGTTTACCCTGGGCATGTTGACCGTCGATGGGATCAACGGTCTGTGGATCGCCCATCTGATCCGCCGCGCCGACGGCCTGGCGCGCATCGCCTCACGGATGCTGGCCGGGACGGTGGGCCTGCTGAGCCTGTTGATCGCCGCGCTGGCACTGGCCCGCTGGTCGCTGCCGGCGGTGGCGGCGTGGAGCGAGGGCCGGGAACTGGCTTTCGGCGCCATCGTGGTGGCGACGGTGGCCGCGAGTTTCCTGGGCGGTTGGGTTTTGGCGGCACAGAGGGCACCGGCTGCTGTGGATTGATCTTTGTCCCACCACCAGACTGCGCAGCCCCCATGAAAGGGGCTGTGTAGAATCGCGGGGCTCCGGCACCAGGCCCATCGCCGCGCCGCTTTCCCGAATTTTCCGCCCCATGTCGAACGCCCCGTCTTCCGCCGATCTGCTCGATCGCAGCCTGGCTGCGGTCTGGCATCCCTGCACCCAGATGAAGCATCACGAGACCCTGCCCCTGGTGCCGGTGGCGCGGGGCGAGGGGCCCTGGCTCTACGATCCGCAGGGGCGGCGTTATCTCGACGCGATCAGTTCCTGGTGGGTGAATCTGTTCGGCCACTGCAATCCGCGCATCAACGCCGCGTTGCGCGACCAGCTGGAGAGCCTGGAGCACGTGATGCTCGCCGGCTTCACCCACGAGCCGGCGGTGCGGCTCGCCGAGCGCCTGTCGGCCCTGACCGGCGGCGCCCTGGGGCATTGCTTCTATGCCTCCGACGGCGCCAGCGCCACCGAGATCGCCCTCAAGATGAGCCACCATTACTGGCGCAATCTCGGCCAGCCGGAAAAGACCGTCTTCCTCTGCCTGGAAGGCGGCTATCACGGCGAGACCCTGGGTGCGCTGTCGGTCACCGACGTGGCGATCTTCCGCGACGCCTATGCGCCCCTGACCCGAAACGTACGCACGGTGCCGACGCCGGACGCCCGCCGCGCCGCGGCCGGGGAAAGCGCGGCCGACGTCGCCCGCCGCGCCGCGCAGGGCCTCGCCGCCGTGCTCGAGGCGGAGCAGGGCCGGGTCGCCGCCTTGATCGTCGAGCCCCTGGTGCAATGCGCCACCGGCTTCGCGATGCACGACCCGGAGTACCTGCGCCTGGCGCGCCAACTCTGCGACCGCCATGGCGTGCATCTGATCTGCGACGAGATCGCCGTCGGCTTCGGCCGCACCGGCAGTTTCTTCGCCCACGAGCAGGCGGGTACCCGCCCGGACTTCCTCTGCCTGTCCAAGGGCATCTCCGGCGGCTATCTGCCGCTGTCGGCGGTGCTGACCACGGACCGGGTCTATGACGCCTTCTACGATGACGCCGGCAGCCGGGCCTTCCTCCATTCCCATTCCTATACCGGCAATCCCCTGGCCTGCCGGGCGGCCCTGGCGACCCTGGACATCTTCGAGGCGGACGACGTGCTGGCCGCCAACCGGGCGCGGGCGGACCTGCTGACCCGCTGCCTGGCGCCCGTCGCCACGCATCCCCGGATTCGCCATTTCCGCCACCGCGGCATGATCTGGGCCTTCGACGTGGCGGACGCCGCGCCGGACTTCGCCCGGCGCTTTTTCGTCCAGGCGCTGGAGCGGGAACTGCTGCTGCGCCCGATCGGCAATACCGTGTACCTGATGCCGCCTTACGTCCTGGACGAGCCCTTATGCCGTTTTCTTGCGGAAAGGGTGTTCCATACGTTGGAAAATATTGTTTGATTTGCATCAAGAAAAAAAATAAAAAAACCCATGGAGCGTCATAGGAGGCGGGGCGTACGTAATAAGATCGCAAACCCGCCATGGAGCGTGAATTAGTTCCTTGTCCTTTACGGTTTCGACGATGAAAAAGAATCTGCCGGTCACACAAATCGAAAGATTTCTCCCCAAGGGGAAGTACATTGTTTCGCGTACGAACCTGAAAGGCATCACCACCTACGCCAACGACGCCTTCGTCGAACTCAGCGGTTTTTCCCGCGAGGAACTGATCGGCAAGAACCACAACGTGGTGCGGCACCCGGACATGCCCCCGCAGGCTTTCGCCGATCTGTGGAGGACGATCCAGGGAGGCAGTCCCTGGCGCGGCATCGTCAAGAACCGAACCAAGAGCGGCGACTTCTATTGGGTCAAGGCCCTGGTGGTGCCGGTGCGGAAGAACTCCCAGACCGTGGGCTACATGTCGGTGCGCACCACGCCGACCCGGGAGGAGATCGCCGCGGTGGAACCGCTCTACCGGCAGTTGATGGCCAGCGACCAGGCGCTGCCCCGTCCCGGTCGGCTGAGCCGCATTCCCCTGCGCGCCAAGCTGGTGGGAGCGGCGGGCACCATCGTGGCGGCGATGCTGTTGAACCTGCTGTTGTTGAGCATGGGGGGCGGCCTGGGCCTGCCGGACGGCGTGACGCGTTCGCTGGAACTGCTGCTCGGCGGCCTGGCGCTGGGGATCGGCGGCTACCTGCTGTGGCAGCAGAACCAGATCATGGAAACGATCCAGCAGATGACCCGGCGGCTGGACAACATCGCCCAGGGCGACCTGACCGACGACATGCCCCTGGGCGGGCCGGATGAGCTGGGTCGGCTGCACAACGATCTGCTCACCATGCAGACCCACCTCAAGTCGATGATGGCGGAGATCGCGGAGGCCGCCAACTCGGTGGTGGTCAATGTGAATCAATTGAGCCTGCAGATGGATGAGTCGCAGCGGGCAGGCGCCAGCAAGTCGAATGCCGTCTCCCATGTGGCGGCCGCCATCGAGGAAATGAACAGCTCGATTCGCGAGGTGGCGGGCCACGCCGACGAGACCGCCGGCTCGATGGCGCGCTCGATGGAGGTGTTGAGCGACGCGATTCGCCAGATGGAACAGAGCCGCGAGGCCTCGCGCAACGTGGTGGCCACGGTGGCGCAGGCCGAGTCGACGATGCAGGAACTGTATCAGGCCACTTACGCGATCGGCCAGGTCACCACCACCATCCAGGATATTTCCGACCAGACCAATCTGCTGGCGCTGAACGCGGCGATCGAGGCGGCACGCGCCGGCGAGTCGGGACGGGGGTTCGCGGTGGTGGCCGACGAGGTGCGCAAACTGGCGGAACGGGCCGGTTCCCAGACCCAGGAAATTTCCCGGACGGTGTCGGACATCCAGCGCGTGACCCAGAGCGCGGTCAGCGGCATGGAATCCGCCGGCGGCTTCGTGGCCGCCGCCGAGCAGGCCATCGCCGTGGCGGAGCAGGAACTGGGCGAGGTCAGCCGCTTTGGCGAAAAGACCACCGCGATGTCGCGCGACATCGCCAAGGCGACGCAGGAGCAATCCGACGCCAGCGACGGCATCATCCAGCAGGCGGAAACCATCGCCGCCAGCGTCGAACAGACCCGCGTCAGCCTGGATGTCGCCTGCCGCGCCGCGGGGGAAATCAAGGACACCGCCGAGCAGCTGCACGATTTGATCGGTTATTTCCGATTCATCCGCTGACGCCCGATGGGTTCAGCGTGAAAAACGGGCTTTCCCGCCACGCCGCCCCGGAGGATGGCGAAGGGATGGAATGCCGAAAAAGCTTTTCCGCCGGGCCGTCCCAAGGAAAAGCGGCATGCGGCGCCAGCCGCAACCTATCGGTGCCGCCACGAAGTTCCCCCAAACACCCGAGCGCAGCGAGCCATATCGCCCCCCCCGGAGGGGGCGAAGGGGGGCGAGCCTTATAATCCGGCATGCTCTTCGATGACCTGGAACATGCCCTCGCCGAACTGGATCGCACCCGGCTGCGCCGCCGCCGCCGGGTGCTGGACAGCCCCGCCGGCCCCCGCGTGACGGTGGATGGGCGGCAACTGCTGTCCTTCTGCGGCAACGACTATCTGGGCCTCGCGGCCGATTCCGATCTGGTACTGGCCCTGGCGGAAGGCGCCAGGCAGTGGGGGGCCGGCAGCGCCGCCTCCCATCTGCTGGGCGGCCACCTGCGCCCCCACGAGGCGCTGGAGCAGCGCCTGGCGGCGTTTCTCGGCATGCCGCGGGCCCTGACCTTCGCCACCGGCTACATGGCCAACCTGGCGGTGGCGCCGGCCTTGGTGGGGCGGGGCGACGAGATCTTCGCCGACCGGCTCAACCACGCCTCCCTGATCGATGCGGCGCTGCTGTCCCGGGCCGGGCACCGGCGCTATCCCCATAACGACTGGGCGGCGCTGGAGCGGCTGCTCGCCGCCTCCACGGCCCGGCGCAAGCTGATCCTGACCGACGGCGTGTTCAGCATGGACGGGGACGTGGCGCCCCTGGACCGCCTTTTCGCCCTGGCCGAACGGTTCGACGCCTGGCTGGTGGTGGATGACGCCCACGGCTTCGGCGTGCTGGGGGCGCAGGGGCGCGGCGTGCTCTCGCATTTCGGCCTGCCGGCGTCGCCGCGCCTGGTGCTGATGGGCACCCTGGGCAAGGCGGCCGGCGTCGGCGGGGCCTTCGTCGCCGGCGACGAGCGGGTGATCGAATGGCTGATCAGCCGGGCACGCAGTTACATCTTCTCCACCGCAGCGCCGCCGGCCCTGGCGGCGGCGCTGCAAAAAAGCGTGGATCTGATCGAGGCCGGCGATGACCGGCGCCGGCAACTGCAAGACCTGATCACCCGTCTGCGCGAGGGACTCGCGCCCCTGGCGGCGCAACGCGGCTGGCGCCTGGCCGATTCGGCCACCGCCATCCAGCCGGTGATCGTCGGCGACAATCGCAGCGCGCTGGAACTCTCGGCCCATCTCGAACGGCAGGGCATCTGGGTGCCGGCGATCCGCCCGCCCACGGTGCCGGAAGGCTCCTCGCGGCTGCGGATCTCGCTCTCGGCGGCGCATGGCGCGGCCGACGTGGATGCGCTCCTGGCGGCGCTCCGGACCATGCCACCAACGCAGCCGGAGACGGCACATTGATGCTGGCCGAACGCAGCCTGGGGCGGGGGCCCAACCTGACGCTGGTCCATGGCTGGGGCCTGGGCAGTGGCGCCTGGGACCCGGTGGCGCAGCTGCTGGCGGAGGAATTCACCGTTCATCTGGTGGATCTGCCGGGCTACGGCGCCAGTCCGCCGCCGGCGGCCCCGGCCGACTACGGCATCGAGGCCCTGGCCGATGCCCTGGCGGCTTCGCTGCCGCCACGGGCCATGGTCTGCGGCTGGTCGTTGGGCGCCCTGGTGGCGCTGGTCTGTGCGATCCGCCATCCGCGCCGGATCGGCCGGCTGGTGCTGGTGGGCGCCACGGCCTCCTTCGTGCAGCGGGAAGGTTGGCCGAGCGCCTTGCCGCCGGCACGGCTGGAAGAATTCAGCGCCGCGCTGGAGGCCGACGCGGCGGGCCTGCTGAAACAGTTTTCCGGCTTGATCCACCATGGCGACATCCGCGGCAAGGAGGCCATGCGCGCGTTGCGCCGCTGTCTGGCGGCGGGGCTGCCGGCCGATCCGGACAGCCTCCGGGCCGGGCTGCAAACCCTGGGGGCGGCCGACCTGCGCTTGCACTTGCCGCTGGTGGAGCAGCCGGTGCTGCTGATCCATGGCAGCGAGGACCCGCTGATGCCGCTGGCGGCGGTTCAAGCCCTGCAGGCGCGGCTGCCGCGTGCGGCGCTGGAGGTGTTCGAGGGCAGCGCCCACGCGCCGTTCGCCTCGGACCCGCTGCGCTTCGCGCGGCGAGTCGGCGTGTTCGCGGCGGATGCGCGATGAGCGATTTCCCACACGTGCGCGCCCGCTTCGCCCGGGCGGTCGACCGCTACGACGCGCTGGCCGACGTCCAGCGCCAAGTGGGCGCGGCCCTGCTGGCGGGTCTGCCGGCCACGGCGGTGCGCGGCCGGGTGCTGGATGGCGGCTGCGGCACCGGCCACGGCCTCGAACTGTTGAGCCGGCGCTGGCCGGGGATCGATCTGGTGGCGCTGGATTTCGCCTACCCGATGGTCGCCCGGGCGCGGCGGAGGGGGGAGCAAGGAAGTCGGCGTGGCGCGGCGGCCGGGCTGTGCGCGGACCTGCAGGCGTTGCCGCTGGCGGATGGTTGTCTGGACGGCCTGTGGTCCAACCTGGCGCTGCAATGGTGCGACCCGGCGCGGTTCACCGCGGAGGCGGCGCGGGTGCTGCGGCCGGGCGGCTGGCTGGCGGTCGGCACCCTGGGGCCGGGCACGTTCGTGGAACTGCGCCAGTCCTTCGCGACGGTGGATCGCTATCGTCACACCATCCCGTTCCTGGAGCCGGATGCGCTTGGCGACATTTGCCGGCGCGCCGGGTTTTCCGTCGTCACGCTCCAGCGCCGGACGCGCGTGCTCCACTATGCCGATCTGGGGAGTCTGCTGGCCGCCGTGCGGGAACTGGGCGCCAGCCGGGTGACCGGCGCGGACCGGCGCCCCGGCCTGATGGGCAGGACGGCCTGGAAAAGCTTCGTCGAACGCTATGAGTCCTTGCGCACGGCCGAGGGCCTGCCGCTGAGTTACGACACGGTATGCCTCCATGCCCTGCGCATCGCGGAAAGGATGCCCCGATGACCGTGCTGGCCGCAGACTTGAGTCCGGGCTATTTCATCACCGGCACCGACACCGAGGTCGGCAAGACGTTCGCGACCTGCGCCCTGCTGCGGCGCCTGGCCGTGGCCGGCCGCCGCGTGGCGGCGATGAAGCCGGTGGCGGCGGGCCTGGACGAGCACGGCCGCAACGAGGATGTGGAAGCCCTGTTGGCCGCCGCCAACGTCCGCTGCGCGCGGGAGCGGGTCAATCCCTACGCCTTCGCCAGTCCCATTGCGCCGCATCTGGCGGCGCGAGAGGAAGGGCGGGAGATCCGCTTCGCGCCGATCCTGCGGGCCTTCGCGGCGCTCGCCGGAGAGGCCGACGGCGTGCTGGTGGAAGGCGTGGGCGGTTTCCGGGTGCCGCTCGGGTCCGACGGGGACGCGGCCGATCTGGCGGTGGCGCTGGGACTGCCCGTGATCCTGGTGGTCGGTCTGCGCCTGGGTTGCATCAACCATGCGCTGCTGACGGTGGAGGCGGTGCGGGCCCGGGGGCTGCGACTGGCCGGCTGGATCGGCAACTGCGCGACCGCCGACATGGCCCGGCGCGAGGAGAACGTGGCGACGCTCAGGGAACTGATCGCCGCGCCGCTGCTGGGTGTGCTGCCCCACCTGACGCCGGCGGATCCGGCCGCAGCGGCGGCATTCCTGGATCTGCCTTCTTAACTAACGCGAGAAACGAGCTTTCCCGCCGGGCCGCCCCAAGGGAAAGCGGCACGCGGCGAAGCCGCAACCTATCGGTGCCGCCACAGCGTTCCCCGTAACTTCGAGCGCAGCGAACCGCATCGAACCCCCCGGAGGGGGGCGAGCCTTTTCATGATGCGAGGTGTTGTTTACAGCATCATGAAAATTAGATTGCCAGTTCCTCGGCGATGGGCCGGGCCGGATAGTGGAAGGCCAGCGGACCGTCGGGGCGGCCGTCCACGAACTGGCGCACGAAGGGATCGCTGGAGTGGATGATCTCCTCGGTGGGGCCTTCCGCGACCACCACGCCGTCGGCGATGAAATACACGTAATCCACCACTTTGAGGGACTCCGAGACGTCGTAGGTGACGACGATGGAGGAAACGCCCAGGGCGTCGTTGAGCTGGCGGATCAGGTTGGCGATGACGTTGAGGGAAATCGGGTCGAGGCCGGCGAACGGCTCGTCGTACATCAGCAGCGTCGGGTCCAGGGCGATGGCCCGCGCCAGGGCCACGCGCCGGGCCATGCCGCCGGAAAGCTCGGCGGGCATCAGGCGGTCGGCGCCGCGCAGGCCCACCGAGTGGAGCTTCATCAGCACCAGATCGTGGATCAGGTCCTCGGGCAGGTCGGTGTGCTCGCGCATCGGGAAGGCGATGTTGTCGAAGACCGAGAGGTCGCTGAAGAGTCCGCCCTGCTGTTGCATCATCCCGATCTTTTTGCGCAGGGCATAGAGCTGGTCGGTGTCCAGTTCATGCACCGTCTGGCCGGCCACGTGGGCGCTGCCGCGGGCGGGCGCCATCTGGCCGCCGAGAATCTTCAGCAGGGTGGTCTTGCCGCAGCCCGAGGCGCCGAGGATGGCGACGATCTTGCCCCTGGGCACCTTGAGGTTGATGCCCTTCAGGATCTGGCGGGTGTTGTAGGCGAAATGGACGTCGCGGAATTCGGCGACGATCGGCGCGGTGGAGTCCATGGCAGTCTTCAGGGAAAAACGGGCGCAAGTATAGCGGCTGCGTCCGCGCCGCGGTCCGGAGCTGTCCGCTGCCGTCAGTCCGCTCCGAGGCAGGCGACGATGCGGGCGGCGAAGCCCTTCAGTTTTTCCGGGTCGGCCAACTGGCTGGCATGGAGGCCCAGCGGCTCGCCCTCGTGGCGGGGAATGATGTGGAAATGCACGTGCGGTACCGTCTGCCCGGCCGCGGCACCATTGATCTGGGCCAGTATGACGCCCGGCGCGTCCAGCGCCGCCTTCACCGCCCGTGCCACTTTCTGCGTGCTGGAGATCAGGGCCCGGGCGTCTTCCGGCGCGAGCTCGAAGATCGTTTCGGCCGGCGCCTTCGGAATCACCAGGGTGTGGCCGTCGGTCTGGGGCATGATGTCCATGAAGGCCAGGGTCTGCGCATCCTCGTAGACCGGGATGCAGGGCATTTCGTCGCGCAGGATCTTGGCGAAGACGTTTTGCGGATCGTAGGCCATCGGATTTTCCTTTGGAAAGAGTTCAAACCGGGAGGGGGGTGCAGTGCTCGACGATCAGCTGCACGCTCTGGCGGCCGCCGAACTCGTTGATGTCCAGGCGGAACGCGGCTTCGATCTGGGACGCCGTGGTGGCGCAGGCGTTGAACCAGATCGCGTCGAGGCGGCTGGCGCCCTTGCGCAGGGTCAGCTTGAGGTGGCGCTCCTTCAGCAGGCGCTGCGACTCCACTTCGAAACGGTCGGAGAACAGCGGCTGCGGAAAGCCCTGGCCCCAGACCGCCTGCTGGATCAGGCGCGCCGATTCGAGCGAGAAATAGCCGGACTCCAGCGGCCCGTCGGTTTCCAGGGTCCGTTGCCGGTCGACCGGCGCAAGCAGGCTTTGCGCGGTCTCCTCGAACGCCGTCTCGAAACGCGGCAGGTCGGCTTCGCGCAGGGTCAGGCCGGCCGCCGCCGCGTGGCCGCCGAAGCGCAGCAGCAGATCGGGATGGCGCTTGGACACGTGATCCAGGGCATCGCGCAGATGCAGGCCGGGGATCGAGCGGCCCGAACCCTTCAGTTCTCCTTCCTGGCCGCGGGCGAAGGCGAAGGTGGGGCGGTGGAATTTTTCCTTCACCCGGCCGGCCAGGATGCCGATCACGCCCTGGTGCCAGGTCGGATCGAAGAGCGTGAGGCTGGCCCGGTCGTCGGCGGCCAGGCCCTCCAGCAGCAGTTCGGCGTCCTCGCGCATGGCGGTCTCGATCTCGCGCCGTTCGCGGTTGAAGGCGTCCAGCTGCTGGACGATGTTCAACGCCCGGGCCGGATCGTCGGTGCTCAGGCACTCGATGCCCAGCGACATGTCGGCCAGGCGGCCGGCGGCGTTGAGGCGGGGGCCGAGGGCGAAGCCGAGGTCGAAAGTGCCGGCCCGCGCCGGGTCGCGGCCGGCGACGCGGAACAGCGCCGCCAGGCCCGGCTGCATGCGGCCGGCGCGTATGCGCGCCAGGCCCTGCGCCACCAGGATGCGGTTGTTGCGGTCCAGCGCCACCACGTCGGCCACGGTGCCCAGGGCCACCAGGTCCAGCAGGTCGGCCAGGCGCGGCTCCGGCCGCGGCGCGGAGAACCAGTCGCGGCGGCGCAGTTCGGCGCGCAGGGCCAGCATCACGTAGAACATCACGCCGACGCCGGCGATGGACTTGCTGGGAAAGGCGCAGCCGTGCTGGTTGGGATTGACGATGGCCGCCGCCGCCGGCAGCGACTCGCCGGGCAGGTGGTGGTCGGTGATCAGGGTGGCGATGCCCAGGCGGCTGGCCTCCATCACGCCTTCGAGGCTGGCGATGCCGTTGTCCACGGTGATGATCAGATCGGGCTTGCCGCCGGCGTGGGCCGCCGCCAGCCGCACCACTTCCGGCGAGAGGCCGTAGCCGGTCTCGAAGCGGTTCGGCACCAGGTAGTCCACCCGCGCGCCGAACCCGCGCAGCGCGCGCAGACCCACGGCGCAGGCGGTGGCGCCGTCGCAGTCGTAGTCGGCGACGATCAGGAGGCGCTGGCCGGCGGCGATGGCGTCGGCCAGCAGGACGGCGGCCTCGGCCGCGCCCTTGAGCAGGTCGGGCGCCAGCAGACCTTCGAACTGGGTGTCGACTTCCTCGCGCGAACGGATCCCCCGCGCCGCGTAGAGCCGCGCCAGCAGCGGCGGAATGCCGGCCTGTTCGAGCGCCCAGCTGTGACGCGGATAGGTGTTGCGGGTAACTATGACTGTCATATATACCTACCTACCCCCCAGCCCCCTTCCCGAGGAAGGGGGTGACTTGGGTTCGGCCGCTGGTGCGGCCTCCGGGCTGAACGCTGGCTCCGCCTTGGGGCGGCCCGGCGGCGGAGCCTCCTTCTGTGGCCGGGATTCCCATGCTTGTGAAGGAGGGACTTGGGGCTCGGTGTTTATGGGATGAACGATACGGGTCACGGCGTTATGAATTGAGGTAATGACATGGGGCGGCGCCAGAATTTGCGGCGCTGCCAGGCGTCCAGCATCAGCCGCACGCCGCCGTCCTCGCCCCAGGCCAGGAGTTCGATGCTGTCGACGGCCTTGTGCGCCAGGGCCGGCGCCAGCCACTGGCTTTCCAGGCGCAGCAGGGCTTCGCGCCAGGCGATCGCATCGTGGAGCCGGGTCGGGACGACCAGGCCGTCATAGTGGATGCAGATCGCGCCGCGTGCCGTTTCGAAACGCGCGGGCAGGTTGCGAGTGGCGATGTTGGCCCGGCGGCTCAGCCCCCAGAGCATCGGATCGTCGCTCCACAGCGCGGTCCAGGGACGGCGTCCGGCCTTGGGGGCGACGCCGGCGCCCCACAGCGCCAGACTGTTGATGACGGGCTTGCCCGCGGCGGCGCGGGCCTGATTGACGGGGTGGTCGTGCAGGATCATCTGCGCTTCGTTGAGCCGACGGCGCCAGGGGCGGGCGGCTTCCCCCGCGGGCAGCAGCGCCACGGCCGACTCGCCCAGCGGCAGGCTCTCCGGGAAGGCGGGCGGCGGGACATGCGGGGCCAGGTGCCAGGTGTGCGGCCCGTCCAGCGACAGGTCTCCCAGCTCGGCCAGCACGGGCGCCAGGGCGGCGTGCAATTGTCGGGCCTCTTCCGCGTCCAGGTGCAGCTCGACCGGGTCGGCGACGGCGGCGTGCTGCTGGCTCAGTTGCAGATGTACCGGGTCGGCGCACAGCCAGGTCCGGCCGTCGTCGGCGTGGCCCAGGCCGAGGCGGCGCAAGGGCGCGGCGGCCCATGGGTTCGCCGGGTTCGCCAGGTCGAGGGCGAAGGCGGCTTGCCAGTGGTGGATCGGCGAGGGAAGGGCGGCGCTGCGCCGCGACAGCCCCAGGAGCGACTCCAACGCGGGCAGGGGCTGGTTGCCGAGGGTGTCAGCGACGGCCTGTCGGGGCCAGAGCAGGTCGGGAATGACAAAGGTGATGCGCATGGACGGCGATGTTAACATGGTGCCTGGGACCGCCGTGGCACGGTCATTTTTCAGGTGCGAGGGGAAAGCATGAATTTCGAAAAAGTGGTTTTTGGTTTTTTCATCGTTCTGTCCGCCACGCTCAATTTCGGTTTTTTCGTCGGCGACATCGATCACCCCGAATTGCATAGCGTCTATGAACTCTTCGCCGCCATCGTGGTGAATTTCATCGCCACCGCGCTCAAATTCGGAGACCGCACCCAGATCGGCGCCGTGCATCTGTCGACCAGCCTGGTGGCGGACCTGCAATTGATCGCCGCCGCCGTGACCTGGGCCATCGCCGTCCATGGCATGGATGTCGGCATGACGCCCCACGTCACCGCCAGTGTCGTTTCCCTCTCCGGCGGCGCGCTTTTCGCCAACATCGTTTCCGTTGTCATCCTGATCGCCGAAACCGTCATGCTCCGCCGCTAGGATCGACGGAGGCCGTATGAACAGCGTCTTTTTCCTGTTGCTGCGGCGCATGCGGGCGCCGCTGATTTTCGTCATCCTCAGCCACGCGGTCGCCGTGCTGGGGCTGACGCTGATTCCCGGCGCCGACACCAACGGCCAGCCGGCGCCGCCGCTGGATTTCTTCCATGCCTTCTACTTCATCACCTACACCGCCACCACCATCGGCTACACGGAGCCCGTCAGCGGGTTTTCCGATGCGCAGCGGCTATGGATCACCGCCTGCATCTATCTGCTGGTGGTCAGCTGGTCTTTCGTCATCGTCACGCTGCTGGCCTGTCTCCAGGACAAGGGGCTGCAGAACGCGCTGGTGTCCGGTCGCTTCATCCGGCGCCTGCGGCGGCTCAACGAACCCTTCTATCTGATCTGCGGCTACGGCGAAACCGGCAGCCTGGTCTGCCGCGCGCTCGATCACCTGGATCAGCGTTTCGTGATCCTGGAAAAGGACGAGCTGCGGGTGCAGGAACTGGAACTGGAGGACTACAAGGCCGACATCATCGCCCTGGCCGCCGATGCCCGGCAGCCGGACAATCTGTTGCAGGCGGGCCTGCGTCATCGCAGATGCCGGGGAGTGCTGGCGCTGACCAATGACGAGTCCACCAATCTCGCGGTGGCCATGGCGGTGCGCCTGCTCAATCCGGCCATTCCGATTCTGGCGCGGGCCCGCAGCGGCTCGATCGCCGCCAACATGGCATCCTTCAGGACCGATCACGTCATCAACCCGTTCGAACGTTTCGCCGAATACCTGTCCCTGGCGGCGGCGGCGCCCGAGCGCTTCCGGCTGGTCGAACTGCTCACCGGCCTGCCGGGCGCCGCGTTGCCGGACTCCCATCGGCCGCCCAGGGGGCGCTGGATCGTCTGCGGCTATGGTATTTTCGGTCAGGCCGTGGTGAGCAACCTGGAAGCCACCGGGATCACCGTCACCATCGTGGACCCGCGCGCCGAGCCGGGCAATGGCGTGAGCGCCATCCGTGGCAGGGGCGCCGATGCGGCAACCCTGGAGGCCGCCGGCATTCGGGATGCCGAGGGGATCGTGGCCGGCAGCGACGATGACGTGAGCAATCTCGCGATCGCGGTCACCGCGCGGGAACTCAATCCCGACCTGTTCGTGGTCACGCGCCAGAATCTGGCCGCCAACGGCGCCCTGTTCGATGCCTTCATCGGCGATTTCTGCATGGTGCCCAGCCGCATCGTCGCCCAGGAGTGTCTGGCCATCCTGACCACGCCGATGCTGGCACGTTTTCTCCAGCGGTTGCGGGAGTGCGACGAATCCTGGAGCGCCCGTCTCGTGGCGCGGCTGCAGGCGGCCTGCGCCGATCGCGTGCCGGAGGTCTGGAGCGTGTGCCTGGATGCCCGGGATGCGGCCGCGGTACACCATTGCCTGACCCTGGGCCGCGCGATCCGTCTGGGTGAGCTGATGGTGGACAATGTGGACCGGAGCGAGGCCATGCCCATGGTGCCGTTGCTGCTGGAGCGGGATGGCCGGTCGCAGTTGCTGCCGGCGGCGGACTTCCCGCTCGCGGCCGGCGATCATCTGCTGCTCGCCGGCCCCCATGGCGCTCGCCGGCGCTTCGAATTGACGCTGCAGAACAACAATGCGATGGAATACGTGCTGAGCGGCCGCGAGGCCGGCGGCGGCTGGCTGTGGCAGTGGATCTCCGGCGCCAGGGGCTGACGGCCTTCCGTCCGCGTATCATGGCGTCTGTCCGGCGGCGGGTGCCGCCTTCGTTTCCGACCGCATGAGCTACGAACTGCTGATCGGCCTGCGCTATACCCGAGCCAAGAAACGGGGCGCCGGCCGCAATCGATTCATTTCCTTCATTTCCGTCCTCTCCATGGCCGGCATCGCGCTGGGCGTGGCGGCGCTGATCGTGGTGCTGTCGGTGATGAACGGCTTCCAGAAGGAGTTGCGCACCCGCATCCTGGGCGTGGCCGCCCACATCCAGGTGTCCGGGGCGGGCGACGAACTGGCGGACTGGGAGCGGGTTTACCAGGAGGTGGTGCGTCATCCGCAGGTTCGCGCCGCCGCTCCCTACGTCCAGGCCCAGGGGCTGCTGTCCTGGGGCGACCAGGTGCGCGGCGTGATGGTGCGCGGCGTGTTGCCGGAGGCCGAGGACAAGGTGGCGGATTTTGCCCGCCACATGAAGCTCGGCCGGCTGACGGACCTGCATGCGGGCGAGTTCGGCATCATCCTGGGCGCCGACCTGGCGCGGGCGCTGCAGGCGACGCTGGGCGACAAGGTGACCCTGATCGCGCCGCAGGGCATGGTGACGCCGGCCGCCGTGCTGCCGCGGCTGAAGCAGTTCCGGGTGGTGGGGATTTTCGAGGCCGGTATGTACGAATTCGACTCGGGCCTGGCGCTGATCCAGATGGAGGACGCGCAGAAACTGTATCGGATGGGGGAGCGCGTCTCCGGCGTGCGCCTGAAGCTGGCCGACCTGTTCGCGGCGCCCACCGTGTCGCGGGAACTGCTGCGCTTCCTGCCCGCCGACGCCTACGTGATCGACTGGACCCGCAGCCACGCCAATTTTTTCCGCGCCGTGCAGATCGAGAAGAACATGATGTTCCTGATCCTGCTGCTGATCGTCGCGGTGGCGGCCTTCAACATCGTATCCACCCTGGTCATGGCGGTCACCGACAAGCAGGCCGACATCGCCATCCTGCGCACCATGGGGGCCGGCTCGGGCAGCATCATGCGCATTTTCATCATCCAGGGCATGGTGATCGGCGTCGTCGGCCTGGTCGCCGGCGTCGCCGGGGGCGTGGCCCTGGCGCTGAACATCGACGTGGTGGTGCCTTTCATCGAGCGCCTGCTGGGCATCCATTTCCTTGCCAGGGACGTGTATTACATCTCGGACCTGCCGTCCGATCTGCATTGGAACGACGTCGGCGTGATCAGCGGCGTTTCCTTCGTGCTGACCCTGCTGGCCACTCTGTATCCCAGTTGGCGGGCCTCGCGCGTCAATCCGGCGGAGGCGCTGCGCTATGAGTGACCAGAGATACCCACCCCCCATCCCCGGCCCCGAGGGCGGGGGTTCGCTGGGCGAACCCCAGGGGAACAGGAGTGCCCACCCCCCTTCCCCCGCCCCAAGGGCGGGGGTGACTGAGTCGGCTCCCCTGCTGGGCGGGGGAGGACGGGAGAGGGTGTCCTCCGGCGGCGAGGTGGTGTTGTCCTGCGTGGGTTTGGCGAAGTCCTTCTGGCAGGGGAACGTCGAAGTGCCGGTGCTGGCCGACGTGGATCTGGAACTGCGCGGCGGCGAGAGCGTGGCCATCGTCGGCGCCAGCGGTTCGGGCAAAAGCACGCTGCTGCACCTGCTGGGTGGGCTGGACGCGCCCAGCCGGGGCAGGGTGGCGTTGCTGGGGCGGGATCTGGCGGCCGTGTCGGAGCGCGAACGGGAGCGGTTGCGCAACCAGGCGCTGGGCTTCGTGTATCAGTTCCATCATCTGCTGCCCGAGTTCAGCGCCCTGGAAAACGTCGCCATGCCCTTGCTGATCCGCCGCCTGCCGCGAACGCAGGCGCTGGAGCGGGCCGGGGAGATGCTGAAGGAGGTCGGGTTGGAACACCGCCTGGACCACCGTCCCGGCGAACTGTCGGGCGGCGAGCGTCAGCGCGCCGCCGTGGCCCGCGCGCTGGTGGCGGGGCCCGCCTGCCTGCTGGCCGACGAACCCACCGGCAATCTGGATCGGCATACCGCCGAGGCGGTGTTCGAGCTGATGCTGCGTCTCAACCGCGAACGGGGCGCCGGCCTGATCCTGGTGACCCACGACCCGGCCCTCGCCGCGCGCGCCGGGCGCCGCTTGCGGATCGAGGATGGCCGTCTGGTTCCCATGGCCTGAAGCGCGGCATTTCCGTTGCGCCGTGGGCCGGCAAAGCGGCACCAGGCGAAACGGCGCCAGCGAGCCGACGCCCCCGGAGGGGGACGCGGCGAGCCTTGTCAAACCTGGAAGCGGCCCACTTCCCTGCTCAGGGTGTCGGCGAGATCCATCAGCCGCCGGGCGGTGTCGGCGTTGCCCGCCACCATGCCGCTGTTCTCCTCGGCCATCTGCGCGACCTGCTCGACGTTGCGGGCCACGTCGGCCGCCGCCACCGATTGCTCGCTGAGCGCGGCGGAGATGTCGCTCACCATGGTCAGGACCTGTTCGGCTCCGCTTTCGATGTCTCCCATCAGCGCGCCGGCGTTCTGGGTGGCGGCGACGCCCTGGTGGACCGAGGCGACGCCGGTCTCCATGCTGCGGACGGCGGACTGGGTGCCTTCCGAAATGGCCGAGATCATCCCGCTGATCTCGCTGGTGGAGTGGGTGGTACGTTCCGCCAGCTTCCTGACCTCGTCGGCCACGACCGCGAACCCTCGTCCCTGTTCGCCGGCGCGGGCGGCCTCGATCGCGGCGTTGAGGGCGAGCAGATTGGTCTGGTCGGCGATCTCGCGGATCGATTCGACGATCGAGGAAATCCGTACCGAGTGCTGCTCCAGCGAGGTGATGTCCTGGGCCGAATCATTCACCGAACCGGCGATGGCCTGGATGTCCCTGACCACCTCGCTCACCGTCCTGCTGCCGTTGTGCGACAACTCGCGCGCCTGGCGGGTGGCGTCCCGCGCTTGTTGGGCATTTTGCGCCACGGAATCGATGCTGGCCGTCATCTCCTCGACCGCGGCCGCCATGTTCGCCGCCGCCGAACTCTGGTGGTTGCTGGCGATGGCGATTTCCGCCGCGGAGCGGGAGAGGTCGTGCGAGGCCAGGCGCAGATGCTCGACGTCGGCGCCGACGGCCTTGATCACCAGACCGACCGACTCCGCCATGTGATTGAAGGCGGTGGATACCCGGGTCAGTTCGTCCTGCGAACTCAGGGTCACGCGGGTGGTCAGGTCGCCTTGCGCCATCCGGTCGGCTTCGCGGGCCAGCCGACCGATGTTTTCGGTGATCGACAGGTACATGCCCGTCATGAAGTAGCACAGCAGGAACAGTAATCCGGCTTGCACGGCCAGCTGGACATAGAGGCTGCGCTGCTGGCTTTGCACCCGGTCCTCCACCAGCCGCGCCAGGGACGGGAAAATCGTCTCGTTGATCAACTGGTTGCCTTTGCCGATGGCCGTGGTCATCTGCTCGAAATAGGCCTTCGGCTCCATGTTGAAGGCGCCGGAAAGGATGGCCTGTTCGATGGTGCGGGTGGCTTCGCGGCTGGTCTGCGCGAAGCCGTCCACGCCGGCCGCAACCTCATCCCCCGCCGCGGTCGCATGGCGCCGCACTTTCTCCGCATTCTGCTTGAGCTTGCGCACGTCGTCTTCCAGTTCCGCCATCAGTTTGAGCAGTTGCGTCCGTCGTTCCTCGGTCAGTTCCTGTTTGGCCAGGATGCCGGTGCCCAGGGCGCGCAACTGTCCCATGCGTTCCTGGGCGCTGGGCAGTTTGTGGATCGCGATGTCCATCAGGTAATAGGTGCCCAGCGCCCGTTCCAGCGTCATTTCGTAGTGGTCCGCCACCGTCACGGCGGTATTCAGCATGCGGCCCACCAGGTCGGTATGGGCCGAGAAGTTGGCGCTCTGCGCCCAGTTCAGGCCATCCGCCTGGATCTTCTGCCAGTCGTCGCGGACGCGCTGCCATTCCTGGCTGGCGCGCAATGCCGGCGCCAGCGCGGCATCCACTTCCGCCAGGGCGGCGGCCACCTCGCCGGACTTGGTATTGCGCGGGGCCTTCAGCGTCTCATTGCCGTTCAGTACGCCGGAGGAGAGTCCGCGGTGCTCCTGGGTCAGTTGCACCAGGTGGTTGACCGAGCTGGCGACGGCGATGCCCCTGAGCTCATTGCGTCCGCTGTCGATCCCGCTTTGCAACTGGCGATGGAGACTGAAAAACAGGGCGCCGATGGAGATCGCCGCCAGCAGCGCGGCGAGCAGGAATTTTTGGGAATACCGCAACCGGTTGGACAGCGCCAGGGCCGGACTGAAAAAAGTCTGCATCATTTATTAGGTTTCCGAATTTCGAGGGTGAGGAGCTGGTGGGCCGATACTAGACTTTGAAGTTTTCCACGGTAGTGCTCAGAGATCCCGACCGTTCTTCGAGTTCATGCATCGCACTCCCCGCCCGAGCCACGCTTTGGGCATTTTCGTCACTCATGCGCGTGATACCTTCGATCTGCTGCGCAATCAGGTGACTGGCCGAGGATTGTTCACTCAGGGCGACAGAGATGCCTTTGGCATGCCCCTCGCTCTGTTTCGAGCTTCTCTGAATGTACTCGATTGCTTTGCGCGCGCTGGCGGCATAGCCAGCCGCCGTTTCCATCTGATTGACGATTTGGTGGATGTTATCCACGGCATTCTTGGAGCTCAGTTGGACAGCCTCGATCATTTGACGAATTTCTTCCGAAGAACTGGTCGTCTTTTCGGCAAGCTTGCGTACCTCGTCCGCGACCACGGTAAAACCCCGGCCCTGTTCTCCGGCGCGTGCCGCCTCAATGGCCGCATTCAGGGCCAACAGATTGGTCTGATCGGCAACGTCACGGATGGTATTGACGATGCTGGATATTTCATCGGTCTGCTGCCCCACGCGCTCGATGACGTCGGCCGCATCCTTGACGATGGCCGAGATTTTCAGCATCTCGTTCGAGGCATTCTGAATGACGTTGACGCCTTCCGAGGCAAGCTCGGCGCTCTCACGGTTGGCATCCAGCGCCTGGTCGGCATTCACGTGAATGTTGTTGATGCTGGCGTTCATCTCTTCGATTGCGGCGGCGACAGCCGAAGTGGCGTCATGTTGGCCGTGAACCGACTGGGTGATGTGTTTCAGTTCCGAAGACATCGCACTGCAAGAAGTTACGGTTTGGCGGGCATTGGCGCCAATCTGACCAATCAAATCGCGCAGGTTGGCCTGCATGTCCGCAAGCGCCCGCAGCAATTCGCCCGTTTCGTCCTTTCCGCCAGTCTCGATGCGATTGGTCAAGTTCCCGCCCGCCACCGACTTGGCTGTGCGAATCGCATTGAGCAGGGGACCGACGATTTTTCCGGACAGCGCAAAGGAGACGGCCATCGCTCCAGCCAAACCAAGCACGAAAACTAGAATGTCGACGAAAACAGCGCGGTTGTAGTCGTCGATCGACTTCAAGCGGGCCAGACTTACCAGTGCCGTTGCATTTCTCCTCACCGAGGCTGAAATGCTCTCCACCAGTTCGCCTGCCGACTCGGCATTGATGGCCTGGCCAAGGCGAATTTCATGAAACATTGAAATCACCGCGCTCCTTGCGGTCTCACAGATTTTCATCGCGGTCTGCAATTCATCTGTGATCGACACATGAGCAATCACTGTTGAAGGCGACATCGCCTGCTGCAAAACTTGATCGACGGCTAATTTATTTTCTTCCTCGCTCTTACCGTCATCAATGTCGTGTCCCCTCAGGACATCGATCCAGACTTCATCAATGCCGCTTTCCTGAATTTGACGAAGATCCTCTTGTTTCTGCAAAAGAAAATTCTCACGCCAGAAGGGGTGATTCATCCACGGCGTGCAGAATTCATGGATATGCATGTCAATGCGCAGATTCATGACGTTGATCTTCTTCAATTTCTTCTGCACATGGTTCTCCATCTGTCGCAGCGGCAACGATTCTTCCACTTAAAACCTCGTATTGGCTTTATTTAGGCCCTCAGCCCGAATTTATTGACCTGGATACGCCACATGGTCAGGTATCATTTTTATCAAAATAATACTTCATAAATTGAAAATATATCACTTCGAAGTCATGCTTGTTTCATTCGCTTATCTGTCGGCACGACAACCGGAGTAAGCTCTATGACGATATTTTGAGGCGGAGCGTCAGGGAGGGGGATCATTCGGCCAGAACGCCTGGGCAAGATGAAATCTCACCCCGATATGAAAAATTCGATAGAATCGCTGCAATATGGGATCACATCTCAACGCTCACGCCTACCAACAGGTATGTTCCACCCGCGAGGCCGCAGACATCCTTGGCGTGTCCCTTCGGACGGTGCAGCTTTGGGTCGACAGCGGCATTCTCGATGCGTGGAAAACAGCCGGTGGGCATCGCCGTGTCAGTCGGGCATCCATCGAAGCGCTGCAAAAAGGTCGCCTGTCAGTGCATTCGGACACCATGCACGTGGGTGGCGATGGCGAATTCTTTCTTGCCAATCAACCCATTTTCGGGGGCAATGGGCGGATTTTCGGCTATGAGCTGCTTTACCGCGATCGCGGGCAAACGACAGCGAATTTCGCCGATCCGATTCGCGCCACCGCTCAAGTCATCCGGGTCGCCTTTGGTGAGCTGGGTTATCTCGGCGCCATCGGCGATGCGCTTTGCTTCATCAACGTGACGGAGGACGTGCTCCACGAAGATACGCTCATGGCGCTGGAGCCGGAACGCATCGTGCTCGAGTTGCCGGCAAGCACCCCTCCGACGGAGCGTTTATTGGAACGCTGCGTGTTCCTCAAGCGCGCGGGTTTTCAGCTGTTGCTCGAAAATTATCATCCTGGAAGGAGTTCGGAGCGGCTTCTTTCCGTGGCCGATTTCGTCAAACTGGATCTGCGGGATGGCCTTGATTTCGATGCAAGGCAATACCCGAACATATTCGGACAAGTCAAGCTGGTGGGGGGCAAGCTTGAAACCGAAGAGGCTTACGAAGCCGCCAGGAGTTTCGGCTGCAACTACTTTCAGGGATATTTTTTCGCGCACCCCAAAATCGATCGCGGACGGCAGATATCTCCCCAAAGAGCCGCATTGCTCGACTTGTTGCGCTTGATGCTGACCGCCGACGTAAGCAACGCGGAGATCGAGAAGCGACTGAAGCTGGAACCCGCCCTGTGTCTGAATCTGTTGCGGCTGGTCAATTCGGCGGCGGCCGGCATCCCCAGGCGCGTAGACACTTTGCGGGAGGTTCTGCTTTTACTTGGACGGCAAAATCTCTGCCGCTGGATTCAGCTGCTGCTTTACGCCGATGACGAACAGTTTTCGGGCCTGCCGAATCCCCTCATGCAATTGGCGGCTTTCCGCGGGCGATTTCTTGAACACCTCGTCACGATTCTTCCCGGATGTATCGGCCTGAAGGACAAGGCTTTCATGATTGGGCTGCTGTCCTATCTGGAAGCGCTCCTGAGAGTCCCCCTGGCGACGATTCTTCGACACCTCCAACTCACCGACGAGGTCCATGACGCTCTTCTGCACAGGGAAGGCATTCTGGGGAAATTGCTTGCGTTGGCCGAGGCACTCGACACCCAGAACTTCGAGAGCGCAACGGCGATTGCGGGGCAACTGGAGTTGGACTGGAGCTCCATGCACCGAGGAATGGTCGAATCCTTGGGATGGAGCAATGCATTGAATCGTTTGAACTGAGTCCCGCCGGGCACGCCGGCGCTACAGGCCGTGCCAGTAACGCCGGCGCCGCTGCCGTTCATGGCCGACCTCGATACCGCCCTGGCGGAAGAAGATTTCCACCGCGCCGTCGCGATCGGTGCGGTGCAGTGGAATGTCGCCGTAGCGGGCCAGCACGTCGGCCTTCGGATGGCCGAAGCGGTTGCGGTAGCCCACCGGGATCACCGCCTGGCGTGGTGCCACGGCGGCCAGAAACGTCGCGCTGGACGAGGTGCGGCTGCCGTGATGCGGCACCAGCAGCACGTCGGTGCGCAGGCCGGCGCCCAGCCGCGCCACCAGCCCGGCCTCGGAGCGGGCCTCGATATCGGCGGACAGCAGCAGGCTCCCGTGGGGCGTGGTCAGGCGCAGCACGCAGCTCAGGTCGTTGGTCTTGCCGGTCGGCCGGGCATAGTCGGCCGCGCTCGGATGCAGCATGGCGAACTCGATTCCGTCCCAGCGCCAATGCTCGCCCGCCAGGCATGGACGCTGGGGCAGGGCCTGTGCCGAGAGATCATGCTCGAAGGGCAGGGAACTCAGCAAATCCCCCACCGGCACACTCTCCAGCACCGATTCCGCGCCGCCGGCATGGTCCTTGTCCTCGTGGCTGATCACCATCCGGTCCAGGCGCTGGACCCCGATCGCGCGCAGATAGGGCAGGATCACGCGATTGCCGCTGTTGGCGTCGGGCGAGTAGGCCGGGCCGGTGTCGAACAGCAGGTCGTGGCTGGCCGTCTGCACATGGACCGCCAGCCCCTGGCCGACGTCGAGCACCGTGACGGCGGCTTCGCCCGCCAGGGGCCGGGCAGGCGGCGCCAGGAACAGCGGCAATAGCAGCACCGCGCCGACCCAGCGGGCGGGGAAACCGCGCGGCAGCAGCAGCCAGACGATGCCCGGCAGCGCCAGGAGCAGCGCCCAGAGCGGCGGCTGATGCTGCTGCCAGACCGCCCAGGGCGCCCGCGCCAGCCATTCGACGCCGATCATCAGCAGTTCCATGATCCAGTGGGCCGGGTAGAGCAGCCATTCCAGTCCGGGCACGGCGGCCAGCAGCGCCAGTGGCGTGACGACGAAGCTGATCAGCGGAATCGCCACGCCGTTGGCCAGCGGCGAGACCAGCGAAAACTGCTGGAACAGCGCCAGCAGCAGCGGCAGCATGCCCGCCGTCATGGCCCATTGGGCACGGCCCCACTGGCGCAGCCAATGGCCGGGATGCAGGCGGCCGCTGCCGACCAGGAACAGCAGGGCCACGGCGCCGAACGAGAGCCAGAAACCGGCGGCCAGCACCGCCCAGGGATCGATCAGCAGTACCAGCAGCAGGGCCAGCGCCAGTACCTGGCGCGGCGCGAGGGGACGCCGCAGGCACAGCGCCGCCGCCGCGACGCCCAGCATGTACAGGGTGCGCTGGGCCGGCACCGCGAACCCGGCCAGCAGACAGTAGACCCAGGCGCCGAGAAAGCCGCCCAGCGCCGCAGCCTGCTGGGCTGGCAGCCGCAGGGGCAGATGCGGCGAACGGCGCCACAGCCAGCCGACGGCGCCGTAGACCAGGCTTGCCACCAGGGTGATGTGCAGGCCCGAGATGCTCATCAGATGCGTCAGACCGGTGCGGGCGAAGCTCTGCCAGAGGCCGTTGTCGATGGCGTTCTGGTCGCCCACCGCCAGCGCCACCAGCACGCCGGCATAGGGCCGCTGCGGACCCAGCGTGGCCTGGAAGCGCTGGCGCACGTTTTCCCGCAGGCGCTCGATCCAGCTGCCGAGACTCGGCACGAAGGCGGCCAGGCGGCGGTTGTCCGGCGCCGGGCGCACATAGCCGGTGGCGCGCACACCGCGCTCGAAGAGCCAGGCTTCATAGTCGAAACCGCCCGGGTTGAGGTTGCCGTGGGGACGCTTCAGGCGCAGCGTCAGTTGCCAGCGCTCGCCGGCATGAAGCTCGGGTATGTTGCCGAGGCCGGTTTTGTCCTGCGGGCGGAAGCCGCGGTACCAGGCCAGCGAAAGCCGCCGCGGCAATTCTGCGCGCCCAGGGCCGGGCTCCGGGGCGAAGTCGAAACGCCAGCCGTTGTCGAACGCCTGGGGCAGGCTGGCGACGACCCCGACGACCTGGAGGTCGCGGCCCTCCAGGTCCGCCGCCAGCGCCTCGTCCAGCCGCTGCTGGGCCAGCGTGCCGGCCCAGGCGAAGCCCAGCAGCAAGGCGCCGAGCGGCGCCAGGGCGCGCAGCCGCGGCCGCCAGCGGCCGAGCCCCAGCGCCAGGACGCCGACCGCAGCCAGCGTCGCCAGCAGCGCGGCGGCGGGCAGTTGCGCTTGCCATTGCAGGCAGAGGACGCCGATGGTAAAGGCGATAATCGACAATGTCATATCGCCATTAAACCTTAAAACCTCGGTTCGAACCTGATGGATCACCCAATAGGTGAAACCGAGAATTTTCGCCGTACCCGCCGTGCCGCCGTGGTTAACTACTTTTTCAAGGAACTCCGCTTGTGAAGAGCGGACGGCGCTTGCGCGAATGCTCCCTCGTCCCGCTTGCGGGGAGAGGGGCGGGTTGACGTTATGGGCGTCGGTCGAGGCTCAGGAGCGCGGTTTGTGCGGTCTGGCCGCCGGCGTGGCGGGGGCGCCGTCCTGATATTCCAGCTGGTGGCGGGCCTGGCCGTCCTGGGCCAGGGCTTCGGTGAGCAGGGGCAGGGCGTCGCGCAGCGTGGCGGCCAGGGTCCATGGCGGATTGACGATGAACAGGCCGCTGCCATGCATGCCGAAGCCGTCGGCCGCCGGGGCCTGGACCGAGAGGCTGGCGTGGAGCCAGCTCGCCGCAGGCAGCTTTTTCAGCTTTTCCGGCAACTGGCGCGAGTCGCCGCGCTGCAACTGGGGATACCAGAGGACGAAGGTGCCGGTGGCGAAGCGGCTCAGGCCCTCCTTCACGGCGGCCACGACGCGCAGGTAGTCGCGCTTGTCCTCGTAGGCCGGGTCCATCAGGGTGAAGCCGCGCCGGGGCGGCGGCGGCAGCACCGACTTGATCTCGCTGAAACCGTCGGCCTGACGCAGGGCGTAATGCTTTTCCCGGCCGGGGAAGGCGCGGCCGAGGTTCTCCATCAGCAGTCGCGCATCGGTGCTGTGCAGCTCGAACAGGCGCAGCCGGTCAGCCTCCCGCATCAGATTGAGGGCCAGCACCGGGGAGCCGGGGTAGGTGCGCAGAGTGCCATCGGGATTGAAACGCCGCACCTGATCCACGTAATCGGCCAGCGCTGGCGGCAGGTCGCCGCGCTCCCAGAGCCGGGCGATGCCGCCGGCGAACTCCGCGTTCTTGCTGGCATAGACCGAACGCAGATCGTAGAGGCCGGCGCCGGTATGCGTGTCCACCACCCAATAGGGTTTGTCCTTCAAGTTGAAATGGCGCAGCAGCTGCACCAGGACGAAGTGCTTGAGCACGTCGGCATGGTTGCCGGCATGGAAGGCGTGGCGGTAACTGAGCATCGGGCGTGAAGGCGGATCGATCGGGGCGTCACACTATACGGCCAAGCCCGCCGTAACGGGTTATCCTTGGCGCCCGCCAGCGCACCGCCTGGCGTCAGCCTGCCTTACCGATGAACATGAACGACAAACCCCAACGCCGGCTGCGGGTGGCGAAGGCCATCTCGCAGCCGGCGGCAAAACCGGCCGCCGCGGCGGAAGCGAATCCCGCCGGCGTGCGGATTTCCAAGCTGATGGCCGAGCGCGGCCTGTGCTCGCGGCGCGAGGCCGACAGCTACATCGAGCAGGGCCTGGTCTATGTCGATGGCCAGCGGGTGACGGAACTGGGCACCCGCGCCGCGCCCGACGCCGAAATCACGCTGGGCGGGGCGGCCCGGCTCAGCCAGTCCAAGCGCGTCACCATCCTGCTGCACAAGCCGGTGGGCTATGTCTCGGGCCAGGCCGAGGACGGCCACCAGCCGGCGGTGACGCTGATCTCCGAGCGCAGCCATTTTTCCGGCGACAAAACCCAGCGCTTCTATCCTGCGCATCTGCGCGGCCTGGCGCCGGCCGGCCGGCTGGACATCGACTCGACCGGCCTGCTGGTGCTGACCCAGGACGGCCGCGTGGCGCGGCGACTGATCGGCGAGGATTCAACGGTGGACAAGGAGTATCTGGTGCGGGTCGAGGGCCACATCGCCGCCAACGGTCTGGCGCTGCTCAACCATGGCCTGTCCCTGGACGGCAAGGCGCTGCGTCCGGCGCGCGTGGAATGGCTCAATGACGACCAGTTGCGCTTCGTGCTGAGGGAAGGCCGCAAGCGCCAGATCCGCCGCATGTGCGAGCTGGTCGGACTGCGTGTGGCGGGGCTGAAGCGCGTGCGCATCGGCCGCGTGCGCCTGGGCGACTTGCCGCAGGGGCAATGGCGCTACCTGCGCGCCGACGAGGAATTCTGATTTGCCGTCATGGCGATGGCTTGCGGAAAAAAAACTCTGAAAAAATCGTCGATCCGGATTGACGCCGGCGACCAAAGCCGGCAGAATTCGCCCCCGTCGCAAGCAGCGCAGCAAGGCTTCGTTGCCCAGTCGATATGGAGTGGTAGTTCAGTTGGTTAGAATACCGGCCTGTCACGCCGGGGGTCGCGGGTTCGAGTCCCGTCCACTCCGCCACAAAGTCTAAGCCCTTCGTTTTGAGGGGCTTTTTCTTTTTCAAGGTCCGCACCATGGGGGCCTTCGCGCATATCGCTATTCTCTATTTGGCATTTCCCGTCCAAGCCATCGACAAAGGCGCCATCCGGACCAGCCGAGTCACCGTCAAATCCGGGGGATGATCACCGCGTAGGATTCGCTGCACGATGTCCGGGGCCAGGAACGCCATTTGTAGAACGTGGCGTCGCTGAAGCCTCCCTTGCGGCATAGCTCCTTGCTCGGCATCCCCGCTTCGGCCTGCTTTAGGAAGCCGATGATTTGTTCTTCGCTAAATCTGCTCTTCTTCATGTCCGTCATTCTCCATGGTTTGACGGACTTCTCTACTTCAGCCTGGTACGGCTGGCGGGGGGCAGGTCAGGGGTCGCGAAGGCAGCAACTGTATTGAATAGCAAAGCAAAGACGAGAGACCATGAGCTCCTCCTAACTTGCGGAAAATGTACTACGACATAATCATATGAATATGCTGAAAAATTTTACTTCACCAACATTTGTAGGGGCAGCTTCATTCAAAATTCAGAGCCGACCTTAGAATTACATTAGTATATTTTTATACCATTGCCACATGGAACTCATTGAGCCTCAATTCTTAAAGTCCGCGTCACCGCCACCTCGGCTGGCGTTCCTTGATGCCGTGAGGGGAATTGCTGCGGTATGGGTTGTTCTTTACCATATGACCCAAATGCCAGCACCACATCTAGCGACACCCATGTGGGGTCGGTATGCGGAAAACGGGCATGCCGGCGTGATGCTATTTTTCGTCGCCAGCGCATTTTCCCTGTGCTACACATCGCGCCTTCACCAGGAAGGATGGATCGCGTTCTATATCAGACGCTTTTTTCGCATCGCTCCGTTGTTCTATGCTGTGCTCGCCTTCATGCTCTTACGTATGTGGGCCGTCAATGGCATGACGAGACCGCTGAATGAGGTTCTCGACAATGTCCTATTCACCTTCAACATTTTCCCTGCGCACCAGTGGAGCATCGTTCCCGCTGGTTGGACGATCGGCGTGGAAATGATTTTTTATCTGATATTTCCCGCCCTCTATTTGACAAGTGGAAACGTTTGGCGGGCGGTCACTGCCATGATGCTTTCGATCATCATCGCCAGAGTGTTCGAAAATATGCTCCCTAGATTGGTTAACGATCCGGAGACTTATTGGTTGCTGTCATTTTTTCATCACCTGCCGACTCTTGTAAACGGAGTAGTGGCATTTCGGCTTTACGAGTCTCTCAAAGAACATTCATCAAAAAACGACGTGGGACTGGCACTGGTCACGGGGGCGGCAGTTCTATACTTTGCCCTGCTGGACAACAGGACAGCGCTGGTCGAACCTTATTACTGGCAAGGTATTATCTTCGGCGCCTTCGTCGTCGGGCTGGCGCTTTCGCCGACGTCAATCCTTGTCAATCGGATGACCGTATTCTTCGGCAAGATCAGTTATTCGACATATCTTCTGCATTCTCCAATCATCGTGTTGTTAATGCCGATGTATACCGAGATTTACTCTTGGCCAGTTGCAGTCTCGTTCAAGTTCCTGGCTTGCACGGTACTGACGCTTGGTGCGCTGGTGCCGATATCCTATGCAGCTTTTCGCCTGATTGAGCAGCCGGGGATCAATTGGGGCCGGCGCATCATCAGTCGTCGGATTTTCGCTTCACGGGTTATTTGCCCAGGAACTGCCGAGTAAGCTCCCATTTAAAATCAGCAGCATGCGGCCATGCATTCCCACTACCGCTTCGCCAGCAAGGGGAGAGTTTTTGAAGAAAAAAACCGCCCTTGAGGGCGGTTAAACTCTTCTCGGGTTCGTCCAGACGAACATCGAGAGGAGGGGGAGGAAAGTCTGCCGGATGGAAGGTCGTCGTGTTCAGGATGTGTCGGGTTAGAGACAGCTATACCTCCACCGACTGCATCAGCATGTGGGCGGCAGCCGTAGAGTGATGCGCTCCACCGTCTTGCCGAAGAAGTGATAGCCGGAACCGCCTTCGGCCAGGAGTTCAAGCAGTTCGTCCGGGGCCGTCACCCGCGTCCCGCCGACAACGGTGACGCCGCGCCGAGCGTATGGCTCGGGCACCAGGGTCGCCGTCGGCCCGATCACCGCCGCTTCGGCACCGGGCCGCAGCAGGCCGAGAAGGCCGTCGAGGGTGCCGTTGATAAGGGTGGTGCCGGTGGTGATGAAGACATCGGCCCCGGGAATCACTTCCGGTGCCCGCTCGGCCGGAACGTAATAGGGCAACTCTTCCGGTTTCAACGTGGCTGGGTCGAGTTCGAGGACATTGAAGGGCTGCTCTCGCCGGCGCAGCTCCCGCATGTAAGGTGGGAAGGCGCCGACCAGCGCCACCCGCTGGCCAGGCGACAGGGGCAGCGCCTCGAAGGCGTCGCCGAAGCGCAGGTCGATGCCTGCTGGCGGGCCGTCCCGCAGCCAGAGACTTTCGGCCAACGCGTTGAGGGTGGCGATGGCCAGTCCCCGACGCAGGTCCTGGGGCCGGTAGAGGTCGTCCAGCACCGACAGCACCTTGCGGCCGGCGATTTTTCCCGGCGTCGGCATGGCCTTGGCAGAACTCGGACAGCACACCGCTTCGGGTACGTTCTTGATCGGTGTCGCGCAGAGACCGCCGGCCCCGTTGGACAGCTTGACTCCGGTGAAGAAAATGCCGAGCACCGCACGCTCCAGGGTCAGCGCCTCGGCTTCGGGGCCGAGGCGATCTACTACGGTGGCGTGCAGTTCGGCGAGCAGGCTGGTGGTCGGCATGTCCGTCTCCTCAACGGCCGTCGGAGCGGCACGCGAAATGCAGCTCAGTGTTGCCGTACTCGCCGGCCAGGTCGCCGCGTTCGGTGTCGATCAGTCCGGCTTCTTCCAGACGCTGGCAGGACTGCTCGACGTGGCGCAGCGGATGGCCGGCGCTAACGGCGGAGGTGGTCATGGCGCTTTCGCTCCTTCCCCGTCACCAGGAATCCGGTCCTGCGCTGGCTGGTCTCCAGGGCCAGCATTTCCAGGCTGCGGGCAAAGGTGGTGACGCCCGCCGATTTCTGGAAAATGCAGGGCATTTCCTGTTGCTTGCAGGCCTGCTTGATCCGCCAATAGGCAGAATGGGAGATATGGCCGATCTGACAAACCACCGCATCGGCGCCCGCAACCGCGGCGTCGATGCGGTGTTCGTTGTCCTCCAGGCCGCCGTCGTGGTGGAGGAAATGCCCGCCGCCGGCTTCGACGAGTCGTCGGTAATGGTCGATCAAGCCGGGGCGGCCGCCGATGCAAAGGATACGGTAGCCGTTCAGGCGGACTTCTGCCGGTCCGTCCGGATGATCGGCGGCACTGACCGGGAAGGTACCGGGAAGCGCTGTTGCCTCGAGAGGCGTCACAGTCTTGCGCAATACATGGCGGGTCTGGGCCAGCTCGTCTTCCAGGTCGGCGATCAGGCTCTGGGAGGCCGCCAAGCGCTCGCCGAGGGCTTCGTTGCGCTCGTGCAGCGCGGCGTTTGCGGCCTTGAGTTTTTCCGCCGCCGCGACAACCGCCGCTTCCCGTTGGCACTGGGCAACTTTCCGTTCGCTTTCGGCCAGACGCCCCTCCAACAAGATGACGCTACGATCCCGTTCCTGCTGGACGACCAGGAGGTTCTGCCGCAGGGTGGCGATTTCCTCATGCAGCCTGGCACTGTCTTGTTCGAGGGTATGCAGGCGCTGCTTTTCTGTCCGTTCCGTCGCTCCGAGGCGATGCGACAGCATGTGCATCTCGCCATAGATGACGGTCCCGGTGTAATCGTTGGTATCGGGGTGGGTCCAGGCCGCCCACAGGCTTCCCTCGACGCGGCCTTCAGCGTAGGCGACCCGCCACAGGGCAAGGACTGCGTCACTGCCTTTCGCCTGGGCAAACTGCTGGATCGACGCGGCGTAGCGACGATCGAGAAACCGCTGGATCAGCTCGGCAATTTCGGTTCGTTCGTCGCAATGGCCGACGACAGCGGAATGAAGCACGTAGTCCGGCATCCTGGACTCATCAAACCCGGCCCGCCTGGCCAGTTGGCGCAATTCGGCGATGGTCAGGCAAGTGCCGATCAGTGGGCAATGCCAGGTACTGGGCAATTGCCAGATCCGAAGGCGACGATGGGGTGTCGGCGGTACTTTGGGAGCCGCCAGCAGGGCTACCGGGCCGAAGGTGTCCTCGAACAAGCGTGCAATGGGTTTCATGCCGGCTCGAGACTGATTTCGGCATCCCGCAGGAGCCCTGGTGTGGTCAATAAACCATCACCGTCCTGCTCGAGCAACCCATCCCCTCGGGGAAATGCGAGTTGCTCGCTGAGTATTGGGAGGGGGCAAAGAGAGCGCACGACGGTGATTGCAGTCGATGATTGGCAGGAGGTTCGTAATCTGCATCGTAATATACAACATAATATAACGCTGTAAAGGACTCGTTCGACATGAAGTCCGGCAAGGCAACGAACCACCTCCCCATGACAGAAATCCCCTGCTTGATTTTTCCGTCCAGATGAGCTGGTTCTCTGCAATCCCAGGACCTGGTCAGCTTTTAACGGTGGAGAGGAGGGCATTAAATTGCCGCCCAACATGCTGAAATTCCCTGTATCTTTTTTCGCTTCAGGGAATTTCTTACTGAGATAGGTTCGCGGTTGACTACGGCCACCGCCAAATTCATGCCTTTACCAGCACCTTGTGGAGCCGCGATGCGCGCGGACCTACAAGGTGTTTTGCTTTATGCGTAGTGCGTCGATGGGATATCGGTTGCGCCCGGTTCCATGCGCCATGGTTCGCCGTGTTTGATGGTATCCTTCGGCGCGTCTGGGCCAATCAGCCATTTGTTTTCCAACGAAAAAAGGCGAACCGGCAAACGGGTTCGCCTTTTTCAATTCACATCTGAGCCATCGTTTCCGTCATGTTCGATTTCGTTCGCAACAATCGCCGCATCGTCCAGGTCGTCCTGGCGGGCATCATCCTGCCTTTCGCCTTCTGGGGCGTGGATTCCTACATCAATCACATGGGCTCCAGCAACGACGTTGCCACGGTGGGCGGCAGCGCCATCAGCCTGCAGGCGTTTCAGCAGAGCTTGCAGGAGCAGCAGAATCGGATGCGGAGCGCGGCCGGACGGCCGGTGCCCCAGGAACTGCTGGACACGCCGCAGATCCGCCAGGACGTTTTGAACGGCCTGATCGACCAGCGCCTGCTGCTGCTGCACGCCGCCAAGTCCGGGCTGGGCGTGAGCGACGCGCAACTGGCGCAGTTCATCGCCTCGGTGCCCTCCTTGCAGGACGATGGCAAGTTTTCCAAGGAAAAATACGAGGCTCTGGTCGCCGCCCAGGGAATGACCATCGACAGTTTCGAGGCGCGCCTGCGCCAGGACATGGCAATGCAGCAGGCGCTGGGCGCGGTGGGCGCTTCGCTGCCGGGCAAGGGCGGCGCTGACCGCTGGCTGGCGGCGCAACTGGAGGAGCGGGAAGTCGCCGAGGCCCTGTTCAAGCCCGAGCAGTTCGCATCGCAGGTGAAGCTCGGCGCCGATGCGGCGAAGGCCTACTACGACAGCCATGCCAGCGCTTTCCAGGTGCCCGAGCAGGTGCGCGTCGAGTACGTGGCGCTGACCCGCCAGGGCCTGCTGGGGCAGGTCAGCGTCAGCGACGAGGAGGCGATGGCCTGGTACAAGGGCCACGCCGAGCAATACCGGCAGCCCGAGGAACGCCGGGCCAGCCACATCCTGATCCTGGCGGAGAAGAACGCGCCCGAGGCGGCGGTCAAGGCCGCGGCCACCAAGGCCGACGAGCTGCTGGCGCGGATTCGCAAGGCGCCCGGCGAGTTCGCCGCCCTGGCCAAGCAGCACTCCCAGGACCCCGGTTCCGCCGCCCACGGCGGCGATCTGGACTGGTTCCGTCGCGGCATGATGGTCAAGCCCTTCGACGACGCGGTCTTCGCGCTCAAGGAAGGCGAGGTCAGCACCGTGGTCCGTTCCGATTTCGGCTTCCACATCATCAGGCTCACCGGCGTGCGTCCGGAGCGGGTGCGCCCCTTCGAGGAAGTGAAGGGCGAGATCGTCGCCCAGTTGAGCCAGCAGGCGGCCGGCCGCAAATTCACCGAGGCGGTGGAGAGTTTCACCAACATGGTCTATGAGCAGGCCGACAGCCTGCAGCCGGTGGAGGACAAGTTCAAGCTGAAGCCCATGCAAAGCGGCTGGCTCACCCGGGACGGGCAGGGCGCCGGTCCCCTGAACAATCCCAAGCTGCTGGCGGCGGTGTTCTCCGACGACGTGCTGAAGAACAAGCGCAATACCGAGGCGGTCGAAATGGGGCAGGACGTCCTGGTCGCCGCCCGCCTGCTGGAGCACAAGCCGGCCAGCATGCGCGCCCTGGACGAGGTGAAGGGCGAGATCGAGAAGCGCCTGATCCAGGAGGAGGCCGCCAGGCTGGCGCGTCAGGCCGGCGAGGCGGCGCTGGCGCGGACGGCCAAGGCCGAGGGCGGGGCCGAGATCAAGTGGGGCGCCGCGCGCAGCGTGCCGCGCCTGGGTGCGGCGGACGTCGGCCGGGAGGAATTGCAGGCGGTGTTCAGGGCGGATGTCGCCAGGTTGCCCGCCTATGCCGGCGCCGTGCGGCCGGACGGCAGCTATGCCCTGTACCGGATTTCCCAGGTCAAGCCGTTCAAGGGCGAGGACGACAGCCGCGCCCAGATGCTGCGCCAGCAGTACGGCCAGATCGTCGCCGGCGAGGAGTTCAGCGCCTGGCTCAGCACCTTGCGTCAGCGCTACAAGGTGGAAATTCACCAGAAGGTGCTGGACGCCAAGGAGCACTGATCCCTTGGCCGGCCGGATGCGCTGATCTAGCGCGCAAGTCTCGCGGATCATGAAGATCCAGCAATTGCGCTTTCTGATCGAGGTCGTCGACAGCGGCCTCAGCGTCACCGTCGCGGCGGAGCGGCTGTTCACTTCACAGCCGGGCGTCAGCAAGCAGATCCGCCTCCTGGAAGCCGAGATCGGCGTCGCCATCTTCGAGCGCTCGGGCAAGCGCTTCACCGGCCTCACCCCGGCCGGGCAGGCGGTGGTGCGGGCGGCGCGCCGGGTGTTGCTGGAGGCGGAGAATTTCAGGCGGGTGGCGGACGAGTTCCGCGACGAGTCCGCCGGCACCCTGACCGTGGCGACCACCCACACCCAGGCCCGCTATGTGCTGCCGCGGGTGGTGGCCGAATTCACCCGGCGCTATCCCCAGGTGCGGCTGTCGATCCAGGAAGGCGATCCGCACCGGGTGGTGGAGAATCTGCAGCGCGGCCTGGCCGACATCGGCATCGCCACCGAGGCGCTGGCCAGCGCGCCGGACCTGGTGTCCCTGCCGGCCTATTCCTGGCATCACCTGATGATCGCGCCGGCCGGCCATCCGCTCCTGGAGAAGGATGCCCTGACCCTGCAAACCCTGGCCAGCTATCCGCTGATCACCTACGACCCGGCCTTTTCCGGCCGCAGCCGGATCGACGAGGCGTTCCGCCGCGCCGACATCCAGCCCAATCTGGCGCTCACCGCGGTGGACTCCGACGTGATCAAGACCTATGTCAGTCTTGGACTGGGCGTCGGCATCATCGCCGCGATGGCCTTCGATCCCCAGCGCGACAGCGGTCTGGTGGCGGTGGACGTGGGGCACCTGTTCGGCGCCAACATCACCCGTCTGGCGCTGCGGCAGGGCGCGTTGCCGCGGCGCTTCGCCATGGCCTTCGTCGAGCTGCTGGCGCCGCAACTGACCGCCGACGTGGTGGCGGCGTCGATTCGGGAAGACGGCCAGTCCTACCAGATCTGAACGGCTCACCTCGCCGTCGCGATCCTGGCCGGCCGGGCGCGCTGCGCCTGCAGGCAAATGCGCCGCTCCGCGGCCGGCTTGTCCCGGCAGGCCTGGCGGGCCTTCACCAGCGCAACGCAACGTTGCGGACGACGGGCCTTGCGGCAGTCGGGCGCCGGCATGCGGTCCTCCATGCACTGGCGCAACTCGTCCCCCTTGTAGCGAGCGCAGATGCGGCGGGCCATCAGGCGCGCCGCGCAGCGCTCCGGATCGCGCGCCTGGGTGCAGCCCTGGCTCTCCCGTGCGATGGGTTCCGCGGCACTACTTGTACCGGGAGCGGCGAGGGCGAGCAGGAACAGCATGGCCATGGCGCGGCCGGTGATTTGGGAGAGCAGGCGTGACATCGGTGATTTTTTCATTCGTGAGGATTTTGCAACGCCGCCATCATAACCAGTATGTATCGTGGTGGGCCGGGCCGGAGGAGTTCGGCTATATTGCTCGCTGGACAACAGAAACGCCGCGCCATGACCAACGTCGCAGTCAACCCGTCTGAACATCGTCTGACCCTGATGGAGGTTGTCGATGCCCTGGTGGAGGGAGGGCATCTGGCGGTGCCGGAGGCCGAGAAGTTCAAGCGGGAACGCCGCTATTACAAGGGCGAATCCCATCCGCTGGCGGTCATCGCCGGCCAGCACTGGAAATCCGCCAAATCACCCGGCCGCGTGCTCGACCTGGAGACCCTGACCCACTGGCTGGCCGCCTGGTCCGGGCTGCCTTACTTCCACATCGATCCGCTGAAAATCAATTTCGCCGCCGTGACCGATGTGATGAGCAACGCTTACGCCATCCGTTTCCGCATCCTGCCGGTGGAAGTGCGGGCCAACGAGGTGGTCGTCGCCACGGCGGAGCCGTTCGAGCGCGGCTGGGAAGCCGAGCTGGCGCCGGTGCTGCGCAAGGAGATACGGCGCGTGGTGGCGAACCCGGAGGACATCGCCCGCTACCAGGTGGAGTTCTACAACCTGGCCAAGTCGGTCAAGAGCGCCATGACGCGGGGCGACATGTCCGCCGCCGGCGCCTCCAACTTCGAGCAGCTGGTGGAGCTGGGCAAGACCAACCGCCAGTTCGACGCCAACGACCAGCACATCGTCCGCATCGTGGACTGGATCTGGCAATACGCCTTCGATCAGCGGGCTTCCGACATCCACATCGAGCCGCGGCGGGAGCTCGGCGTCGTCCGCTTTCGCATCGATGGGGTGCTGCATCAGGTGTATCAGATTCCGATGCCCGTGCTGAACGCGATGACCAGCCGCATCAAGATCCTGGGGCGGATGGACGTGGTGGAGAAGCGCCGCCCCCAGGACGGACGGGTCAAGACGCGCAATCCCGATGGCCAGGAAGTGGAGCTGCGCCTGTCCACCCTGCCCACCGCCTTTGGCGAAAAGCTGGTGATGCGCATCTTCGATCCCGAGGTGCTGGTGCGGGACTTCTCCGAACTCGGCTTCGGCACCAGCGATGCCGCGCGCTGGCATGAGATGACGAGCCGGCCCAACGGCATCATCCTGGTGACCGGCCCGACCGGATCGGGCAAGACCACCACCCTGTATTCGACCCTGAAGCAACTGGCCACCGACGACGTCAATGTATGTACCCTGGAAGACCCGATCGAGATGGTCGAGCCCGCCTTCAACCAGGTGCAGGTCCAGGCGGAAATCGGCATGGGCTTCGCCGAGGGCATCCGGGCGTTGATGCGGCAGGACCCGGACATCATCATGGTGGGCGAAATCCGCGACCTGGAGACGGCCGAGATGGCGATCCAGGCGGCGCTGACCGGCCATCTGGTGCTGTCCACGCTGCACACCAACGACGCGCCCAGCGCCATCACCCGCCTGCTGGATCTGGGGGTGCCGCCCTATCTGCTGCAGGCCACGGTGATCGGCGTGATGGCCCAGCGCCTGGTGCGCACGCTCTGTCCCCACTGCAAGGTGGCCGGCGGCCTGCGCACCGACGACGATCTGACCTGGAGCGCCCTGGTCGCGCCCTGGAAGTCCAGCAAGCCGGAGACGCTGTACCACCCGCAAGGCTGCCTGGAATGCCGCCGCACCGGCTACAAGGGGCGGATTGGAATCTACGAGATCATGTCGCTGTCACCCGAACTCAGGCAGTTGATCGGCGAGCGGACGGATCAGTCGCGGTTGCGCGAGCAGGCGGTGCGGGAGGGGATGAAGCCGCTGCGCATCGCCGGCGCCGCGAAAGTGGCGGCGGGCTTCACCACCATCAAGGAAATCCTCAAGGTGGCGCCGCCGCTGGAGTGAACTGTTATGGAAACACTGATTGAGTCCGTCCGCACTGAGCCCTTCGTCTTGGCTCAGCCCGAACGGAAGGGGACTTGTTCAGTGCTTCCTTATTTATTGAGCTGACGCATCGCCCGCTCCAGGCCCGCCAGGGAGAGGGGGAACATGCGGCCGCCCATGATCCCGTGCAGGATCTGGATCGACTGGCGGTAATCCCAGAGCCGCTCCGGTTCGGGGTTCAGCCAGACGGCCGAGGGATAGGCTTCCAGCAGCCGGTCCAGCCAGACGGCGCCGGCCTCCGGGTTGTTGTACTCGACCGAGCCGCCGGGCTGGAGGATTTCGTAGGGGCTCATGGTCGCGTCGCCGACGAAGATCAGCTTGTAATCCTCGCCGTACTTGTGCATCACGTCCCAGAGCGGGATGCGCTCGTCGCGGCGCCGGTTGTTGTCGCGCCAGACGTGGTCGTAGACGCAGTTGTGGAAGTAGAAATACTCCAGGTGCTTGAACTCGGCGCGGGCGGCGGAGAACATCTCGGCGCAGACCTGGATGTGGTCGTCCATGGAGCCGCCGACGTCGAGGAACAGCAGCACCTTGACCTTGTTGTGGCGCTCGGGGCGCATCTTCAGGTCCAGCCAGCCGGCGTTGCGCGCCGTGCCCTGGATGGTGCCGTCCAGGTCCAGTTCCTCCGCCGCGCCTTCGCGGGCGAAGCGGCGCAGGCGGCGCAGCGCGACCTTGATGTTGCGGGTGCCCAGCTCCATCGAATCGTCCAGGTTCTTGAACTCCCGGTTTTCCCAGACCTTGACGGCGGTGCGGTTGCCCGCGGATTCACCGCCGACGCGGATGCCTTCCGGATGGTAGCCGCTGTTGCCGAAGGGACTGGTGCCGCCGGTGCCGATCCACTTGTTGCCGCCCTGGTGGCGCCCCTTCTGTTCCTCCAGGCGCTTCTTCAACTCCTCCATGAGCTTGTCCCAGCCCAGTTTTTCAAGCTTGGCCTTCTCCTCCGGCGTCAGCATCTTCTTCGCCATGGCCGTCAGCCAATCCTCGGGCAGCTCGGCCGCCAGGCCGGGAATCTGCTCGACGCCGCGGAAGTACTCGCCGAAGGCCTGGTCGAACTTGTCGTATTGGGTCTCGTCCTTCACCAGGCAGGCGCGGGCGAGGAAGTAGAAGTCGTCGATGCTGTGTCCCGCCACCCGGGCCCGCATGGCTTCCAGCAGGGTCAGAAATTCGCGGGTCGAGACCGGCAGCTTGCGCGCCTTGAGGTGCAGGAAAAAGTCGATCAGCATGATGAGGTTTTGGCCACGAAGGCGATGGATTCGCCGCTATAAATTTCGACCCGGTTGCGGCCCAGGTGTTTCGCCTGGTACAGGGCCGAGTCGGCGGCGTGGGTGAGATCGTCCGGGGTCTTGCCGTGCTGGGGATAGCTGGAAACGCCGAACGAGCCGGTGATCCTGAGGGTGAAATCGCCGAAGCTCAATTCAGCGTCGGCAAAGCGCTCGCGCCAGGTTTCGGCGCGTGCCTGGGCGTGGTCCAGCGTCATGCCGGGCAGGACCACCAGGAATTCCTCGCCGCCGTAGCGGCAGACCACGTCCTCGGCGCGGGTGTCGGCGCGCAGCAGATCGGCGACGGTCTTGATGATCTGGTCGCCCGCCAGATGGCCGTAGCTGTCGTTGAGCGTCTTGAAATGGTCCAGGTCGACCATCACCACCGACAGGGGATGGCCGTCGCGGCGGGTGCGGGCCACTTCCCGCTCCAGCGTCTCGTCCAGGTAGCGACGGTTGAAGACGCCGGTGAGCGAGTCCCGTATCGCCTGGTTGGCCAGCTGCGTCTGCAATTCCTGGATCTTCTGCAACTGGATGTGCAGCCAGCTGTTGGCCTTCGCCAGGGCCGATTCGGCGAGCTTGCGCTCGGTGATGTCGAGGTGGGTTCCCAGCATCCGCAAGGGGTCGCCCTGCGGGGTGCGTGCCCACAACATGCCGCGCGAGAGCACCCAGCGCCAGCTGCCGTCGCGCGAGCGCATCCGGAACTCGCAGCGATAGATGGGCGTTTCGCCGCGCCAGTGGCGTTGCTGCGCCTCCTGGACGCGGGGCATGTCCTCCGGATGCACCAGGGAGGCGAAGGTCGAGTCGTCCTTCCGCGTCGAATCGGGCGGGTACCCGATGATCGCCCACCAGCCGTCGGAGTAGTGCGCCGAGTCTTCGACGATGTTCCAGTCCCAGACGCCGTCGCCGGCACATTCCAGGGCCAGGCGCAGCCGCTCCTCGCTGTCCTGGCTCCGCTGGAGCGCCTCGTCGCGTTGCTTCAAGACCTGTCGCAGGCGCTGATTGAGTCGGCCGAAATAGCCGACGATCAGCGCCAGCAGCGCCAGTAGACCGGCGATGAACAGGAGGTATGGAATCACCGATTGTGCCGGGCCATGAAGACCAGGCGCTCGAACAGATGCACGTCCTGCTCGTTCTTCAGCAACGCGCCATGGAGGGGCGGCACCGCCGCCTTCCGGTCCTGGGCGCGCAGCACCTCGGGCGGGATGTCCTCGGCCATCAGCAGCTTGAGCCAGTCGATCAGTTCCGAGGTGGAGGGCTTCTTCTTCAGGCCGGGAATCTGGCGCAGCTCGAAGAACACTTCCAGGGCTTCCTTGAGCAGCTCCCGCTTCAGGTCGGGGAAATGGACGTCGACGATCTTCTCCATCGTCTCCTTGTCGGGAAACTTGATGTAGTGGAAAAAGCAGCGGCGCAGGAAGGCGTCGGGCAGTTCCTTTTCGTTGTTGGAGGTGATGATGATGATGGGGCGGTGCCTGGCCTTGACCAGCTGCCGGGTCTCGTAGACGTAGAACTCCATCCGGTCCAGTTCCCGCAGCAGGTCGTTGGGGAACTCGATGTCGGCCTTGTCGATCTCGTCGATCAGCACCACGGTCGGCTGGTCCGACTCCAGCGCCTGCCAGAGGGCGCCCTTGACGATGTAGTTGCCGATGTCCTTGACCTTGTCGTCCCCCAGCTGGGAGTCGCGCAGGCGCGAGACCGCGTCGTACTCGTAGAGGCCCTGCTGCGCCTTGGTGGTGGATTTGACGTGCCATTGCAGCAGCGGCAGGCCCAGGGCGGCGGCGACCTCCTCGGCCAGCATGGTCTTGCCGGTGCCCGGCTCGCCCTTGATCAGGAGCGGCCGTTGCAGGGTGATGGCGGCATTGACCGCCAGCATCAGATCGGGAGTGGCGACGTAGCTGGATGTACCTTCGAAACGCATGGGGAGAGTCCTGAAGTGAATGAGGATGAGCGTTATGGGGTGCTGTTTGTAGCTAAAACGGAAACAATCAGCAGATGGATTCAAGTCTTCAATAAATCATGCCAGTCGCTGTCTGGCCTTCAATTTTTGATACTTATTCTGCATGATTCATTGTATTCATTTTGGAAACAATGCGGCTGCACCTGATTCATCGGCCGGCCGCGCGTCTGATCGATTCCACATAAGCCTCGCCGTCCATCGGCGCCCGGTCCCGCTGCGAACGCCAGATGGCCTCGGCCAGGCAGTCGAGGATGGCGTGCAGCGCCTCGTGGCGGTCGCCGCGCCGGATGAGCAGTTGCTCGTAGGCGGCGCGGATGCCTTGCGGCTGATCGATCTGCAACTGCTCCTCGATCGCCAGGTGCAGGGAGAGGTGGAGGAAGGGATTGGTCTCCCCCTGTTCCGGCGTCCAGTCCCGGGCCAGGGCCTCCTCGCCGCCGCCCAGCAGGGCGTGGTATTCAGGGTGCAGTTGTACCACGTCGGCGGCCATGATTTCCAGGGCGGTGGCCGGCAGCTTGTCGATGCGTTTCTTCCAGGCGTCGACCAGGAACTGGCGCGCCTGGTCGCGGCTGGGGTTGAAAAGGCTCACGGGGTCTTGTCCTTGTATTCGCAGAGATCCCGGATCGGGCAGCGGGGGCAGTCGGGCTTCCGGGCCTTGCAGACGTAGCGGCCGTGCAGGATCAGCCAGTGGTGGGCGTGCAGCCGATATTCCGGAGGCACGAACTTCAGCAGCTTGTCCTCCACCGCCCGGACATCCTTCCCCGGCGCCAGCCCGGTGCGGTTGGCAACGCGGAAGATGTGGGTGTCCACCGCGATCGTCGGTTCGCCGAAGACGACGTTCAGCACCACGTTGGCGGTCTTGCGCCCGACACCGGGCAGCGCCTCCAGCGCGGCGCGGTCGTGGGGCACCTCGCCGCCATGGCGTTCGAGCAGGAGGCGGGAGAGGGCGACGACGTTCTTCGCCTTGGTCTTGTAAAGGCCGATGGTCTGGATGTACTCGGCCAGACCTTCCTCGCCCAGCGCGGCGATCGCCTGGGGCGTCGGATGGGCGCGGAACAGCGGGCGGGCGGCGCGATTCACGCCCTTGTCCGTGGCCTGGGCCGAGAGCACCACCGCCACCAGGAGCTGGTAGGGGGTCTGGTATTCCAGTTCCGTGACCGGGTGGGGGTCCGTCGCCGCGAGGCGAGCGAAGATTTCGGCGCGTTTGGTCTGATTCATCCTTGAAACCTCGGTTCGAACCACGGCGACACGGCGGGCACGGCGGGCAGAGCGAACCTCAAGACTTCCATCGTTTTGATGGGCCGCCCGATGGGATAAAGCGCGAGCTCCTCAGGCGGCCTGCGCCTCCAGGTGCTGGCGCCGGGCCAGTTCCGCCGCGCGGGCGTTGGCGCGGGCATCCATCCAGTTGCGCACCGCGATCATCAGCCCCAGGAAGATGAAGGCGCCGGGCGGCAGGATGCTGATCAGGAAGCCGGGATAGTCCTCGGGCAGGACATGGATGGCCTGGGCGCCGGGAATGATCATCTCGATCCCGGAGAGCACCGTGCCCTGGCCGACGAATTCCCGCACCGCGCCCAGCACCGCCAGCACGCCGGTGAGGCCCACGCCCATCATGAAACCGTCCCAGGTCGAGCGCCAGGCCGGATTCTTGGCGGCGAAGGCTTCCACCCGTGCCAGCACGATGCAGTTGGTGACGATCAGGGGAATGAAAATGCCCAGGATCAGATACAGGTCGTGCAGCCAGGCGTTGAAGGCCAGGTCGACCATGGTCACCAGGGTGGCGATGATCAGGATGAACACCGGAATCCGAATCTCGTAGGGAATGAAGGCCCGGAGCGCCGACACCGTCAGGTTGGACAGCGCCATCACCAGCGCCGTGGCCAGTCCCAGGCTGACCGAGTTGGTGAGGGTGGTGGTGACGGCCAGGGTGGGGCACAGCCCCAGCACCTGGGCGAGGATGGAATTCTGCTTCCACAGGCCGTTATGGGTGATCTCGCGGTATGTGCTCATGGCTGGACTCAGTGGTGGGGACTATTCCTGATAGCTGCCCTGGGTCGGCAGGGCGAACAGCCGCTCGCGGCGCGCGGCCGCCCATTCCAGGGCGCGGCGGGTGGCATTGGTCACCGCCCGGGCCGAGATGGTGGCGCCCGCCATCTGGTCGAACTGGCCGCCGTCCTTTTTCACTTTCCAGTGTTCCGGCACGACGTCGCCGAAACCCTTGTCGTTGAACTGGGTGATCCAGGGCCGCCGCTTGTTGCGGTCCTTCTTCGGATCGATGTAATCGCCCAGGCCCGGGGTTTCCCGGTGCTGGGTGACGCGCACCGCCTTCAGGCGGCCGTCGGTATCGACCGCCAGGATCAGGTTGATGCGGCCGGAGTAGCCGTCCGGCGCGGCGGCTTCCAGCACCAGGGCGCGGGGCTCGCCGCCCTGGCGGGCGCGGTAGAGCCGGGTGGCTTCGTCCAGCCCGAGGGCGGGCAGCGGCGGCAGGGTGACGTAGTCGGCCAGGAGATCGTTGTCGTAGCCGCCGCGCGGCAGCACGGCGTCGATCAGCCCCAGCTTCTCCGCCAGGGCGCTGGCATCCAGGGCCGGCTTGGTGCCGAGGTAGGTGGCCGCCATGAGGATGGTGAACACCGCGCAGAACACCGCCAGGATGGCGCCGGTGCGCACGGAAATGCGGGTGATGCTGGGCGCCGCCGCGGGGACGGGGGCGAGCGGGGTTTCCGGCGTGCTGGAACTCATTTCCCCTCTCCCTGCTTGTGGCCGAAGACCGGCGGCTGGGTGGACATGTCGATCAGGGGCACGCAGATGTTGGCCAGCAGCACCGCGAAGGCGATGCCGTCGGGATAGGCGCCGAAGGTGCGGATCACCCAGGTCAACAGGCCGATGCCGGCGGCGAAGATCAGCTTGCCGCGCGGCGTGGTGGCACCCGAGACCGGGTCGGTGACGATGAAGAAGGCCGCCAGCAGGGTGCCGCCGCTGAACAGGTGGAACAGCGGCGCGGCGAACTGGTCGGGATTGTAGAGATGGAAGACCCCGGCGGTCAGGCTCAGCGCGGCGAGGAAAGCCGCCGGCATGTGCCAGGTGATGATGCGCTGCTGCAACAGCCAGGCGCCGCCCAGCAGATAGCCCGCCGCCACCCATTCCCAGCCCTTGCCGCCGAGACTGCCGAAGCCGGGGCTGCCGGCGAGGGCAGCGGCCACGGTGGTCGGGGTTTCGGCGGAATGCAGCGCGGTGCGCAGCGCATCCAGGGGTGTGGCCATGGTCACCGCATCCAGTTGACGCTGGCCGAAGATCAGCCCCAGTTGGGCGTGGAAGTCGGTGAACCCGGCCCCCGGCCATTGCGACATGAGCAGGGGATAGGCCACGATCATCAGCGCGAAGGCCGCCATCGCCGGGTTGAAGGGGTTCTGTCCGAGGCCGCCGTAGAGGTGCTTGACCACGACGATGGCGAACAGGGCCGCCGCCACCGTGAGCCACCAGGGGACGATGGGCGGGAAGGTGAGGGCGATCAGCCAGGCCGTGACCAGCGCCGAGCCGTCGGAAACGAACAGCCAGACGGGCTTCTTCCGCAGGCGCAGCAGCAGCGCCTCGCCCGCCAGGGCGGCGGCGGAGGCCAGCGCCAGTTGGACCAGGATGGCGTAGCCGAAGAAGTGGATGTAGGCGGCGATGGCGGGCAGCAGGGCGGCCAGCACCCGCAGCATGACGCTGCGCACGCTGGCCGGCTGGCGGAAGTAGGGGGAGTTGTTGAGCATGGTCAGGACTTGTCCCCTTCGGACGACGACGGTGCGGCCGCGGGGGCGAGCTCGGCCGTGGCAGCGGCGGTGAGGGCCGTGCGGCGCGCGTCGGCCTCCGCCACTTCCGCGGCCTGGGCCGGGGTCAGGTGGTCGGTGTTGGCCGGGGTGACCTCGGCCTTCTGTGCGGCCGCCCTGGCCAGGGCGGCGGAAATCATGGTTTTCTTCTGGATCTCGGTGACGTCGGCCGCGCTGTCGCCCGCGGCCTGCTGCTGGGCCGCCTCGGCCGCCAGCTTGGCCTTGGTGGCTTCAGCCTTGGCGGCCAGCTTGGCGGCCTTCTCCTGCTTCTCCCGCTCTTCCCGCAGCAGGCGGAACTCGTAGCGGTCGCGCGCCGCGTCGGCGGAGGTCTTTTCCGTCTCCCGCGACCATATCTCGCTCTTGGCGAAGCGGTAGTAATCCACCAGCGGAATCCGCGACGGGCAGACGTAGGCGCAGCAGCCGCATTCGATGCAGTCGAACAGATGGTATTCCTGGGCCTTGCCGAACAGCTTGGCGCGGGAGAACCAGTACATCTCGAACGGTTGCAGGTCGGCCGGACAGGCCTTGGCGCACTCGCCGCAGCGGATGCAGGGCATTTCCGGCGGCGGCGGCGGGAACAGGGCCTCCGAGCCGACCAGGACGCAGTTGGCGGCCTTGATCACCGGCACCGCGTCGTTGGGCATCAGGAAGCCCATCATCGGCCCGCCCATGATCACCCGGTCGCTGTCGGGTTTCGGTCCGGCCAGGGCGATCAGGTCCTTCATCGGCGTGCCGAACAGCACCTCGTAGTTGCGCGGCCGCGCCACGTTGCCGGCCACCGTGACGATGCGCGACACCATCGGGCGGCCCAGCTCCAGCGCCTCGTAGATCGCATGGGCGGTGCCGCTGTTGAAACACTGCACGCCGTAGTCGGTGGAGCGCTTGCCATGGGGCACCTCGATGCCGGTCAGCACCCGGATCAACTGCTTGGCGCCGCCGGCCGGGTAGCGGGTGGGGATCGGCACCACCGACAGACGCGCGGCCGATTCGCCCAGCGCCGCCTTGGCGGCCCGCAGGGCGGCGATCGCCTCGGGTTTGTTGTCCTCGATGCCGACCAGGATCTCGGCGGCGTGCAGCAGCTCGCCCAGGATCAGCGCGCCGCGCAGGACGAACTCGCCGCGCTCGCGCATCTGCATGTCGTCGCAGGTGATGAAGGGCTCGCATTCGGCGCCGTTGATCACCAGATGCTTCAGGCCCTCCTTGCCCGCCTTGACCTTCAGGTGCGAGGGGAACACCGCGCCGCCCAGGCCCACCACGCCGGCGTCGCGCAGCATGTCGCGCAGCTCGTCCGCCGGCAGCGAGCGCCAGCGCACCGGCTCCAGGTCGATCCACTCGTCCTTGCCATCGGGCTCGATCACCACGCACAGTGCCGCGAGCCCGGAGGAATGGGCCATGGTGCGCATTTCCACGGCCTTGACGCGGCCCGAGGTGGAGGCGTGCACCGCCGAGGAGACGTTGCCGTCGGCGGCGCCGATGCGCTGGCCTTTTTTCACGACATCGCCGGCCTTGACCAGCGGGCGGGGCGGGCCGCCCACGCTCTGGTGCAGCGGGATCACCAGTTCGGCCGGCAGGGGCACCGTGCCGATCGGTTCGCGGGTGGATTCGTTCTTGTGGGTCTGGGGCTTCACGCCCCCGTTGAACTTGAACAGCTGGCGCAGCATCAGGCGGCTTTCCGCTCGTTGATGGTGAAGGTGGGGTACTTCCACTTCCAGGACTCCACCGTTTCCGGGATGGGTTCCATGGAGATGCAATCCACGGGGCAGGGGGGCAGGCATAGTTCGCAGCCGGTGCACAGGCTGTCGACCACGGTGTGCATCTGCTTGGCGGCGCCGACGATGGCGTCCACCGGACAGGCCTGGATGCACAGCGTGCAACCGATGCAGGTGTTCTCGTCGATCAGGGCCACGCTCTTGGGTTTTTCCTGGCCGTGCTCGGCGGAGAGCGGCTTGAACTCCCGCCCCAGCAGGTCGGCCAGCTTGCGGATGCCTTCCTCGCCGCCCGGCGGGCACTGGTTGATCTCCGCCTCGCCCTTGGCGATCGCGGTGGCATAGGGCTTGCAGCCGGGATAGCCGCACTGGCCGCACTGGGTCTGGGGCAGGATGGCGTCGATCTTTTCCACCAGCGGGTCGCCCTCGACCTTGAACTTGATCGAGGCGTAGCCCAGGGCGGCGCCCAGCACGACGGCGCCCAGCACCATGACGAGAATTGCAGAGATCATTGCGGACCTTCCCCCCATCCCCCTTCCCAGAGAAGGGGGCGACTAGTCACCTCCCCCGCCAGGCGGGGGAGGATGGGAGGGGGTGTTATCCCATTTCCCCCAGGGGGGCAGGCGAAGCCAGCCCCCCATCCCCCTTCCCAGGGAAGGGGGCGACCATGGTTCGGCCGCTGGCGCGGCTTCCGGTTTTGTGGCTGGCAGCGCCTTGGGGCGGCCCGACGGCGCTGCGTCATTTGAATTTATCCAGTCCGGCGAAGCCCATGAAGGCCAGGCTCATCATGCCGGCGGTGACGAAGCCGATCGCGGCGCCGCGGAAATACAGCGGCACGTCGGCGCCCTCCAGGCGCTCGCGCACGCCGGCGAACAGCACCAGCGCCAGGGTGAAGCCGACCGAGCTGCCGAAGCCGAACAGCAGGGACTCGAGGAAATTGTGCTTGAGGGCGATGTTGAGCAGCGGCACGCCCAGCACCGCGCAGTTGGTGGTGATCAGCGGCAGGTAGATGCCCAGCAGCTGATGCAGGCCGGGGCTGGTCTTCTGGACCACCAGTTCGGTGAACTGGACGATGGCGGCGATGGTGACGATGAACGACAGGGTGCGCAGGTAATCCAGGTCGAAAGGCTGCAACAGCCAATGATCCAGCACGTAGCTGGCGCCGCAGCCCAGGGTCAGCACGAAGGTGGTGGCGGCGCCCATGCCGATGGCGGTTTCCAGTTTCTTGGATACGCCCATGAAGGGGCACAGACCGAGAATGCGGACCAGCACCACGTTATTGACGAGCACGGCGCCGAGCAGGACGAACAGATAACTGGTCATGGAGAACGAAGCGGGTCTATCGGACCGGGGAAAGGGCCGAATTATCGCCGCTTGCGGGAAATCGGACAATCTCTTCCTGCCCCGCTCCGGGTTTCCATGCGGGCCGGAGGGTAAAATCCGCGGCGGATTCGACCGCGGGGCACCGCTCCGCGATTTCGCCGCCTCATCTCTTTGCGCCATTCCATGCGTTTCGTCATTGTCTTGTCCGCCTTGCTGTCAGCGCTCTCGGGCTGCGCGCTGCTGGGCGAAAAACCTGTTCCGCCCGCCACGGCTTCGGCACCCGCCACGACATCCGTCGCGCCGCCGAGGATCGCCCTGGTGCTGGGTGGTGGCGCGGCGCGCGGTTTCGCCCATGTCGGGGCGATCAAGGTGCTGGAGGCGCAGGGCATCGTGCCCGACATCGTGGTCGGCACCAGCGCCGGCTCCGTGGTGGGCGCCCTCTACGCGGCCGGCCACTCGGGTTTCGAGCTGCAGAAGATCGCCCTGGAAATGGAGCAGAGCCAGGTCGGCGACTGGTCGTTGCCGGATCGCGGCGTGCTCAAGGGCGAGGCGCTGCAGAATTTCATCAACCGCGCGGTGGGCAACCGTCCGCTGGAAAAACTGGCCAAGCCTTTCGCGGCGGTGGCGACCGATCTGGCCAGCGGCGAGCCGGTGGTTTTCCAGACGGGGAACACGGGCATGGCGGTGCGCGCGTCGAGCACGGTGCCGGGCGTGTTCCAGCCGGTGAGGATCAATGGCCGCGAGTACGTGGACGGCGGCCTGGTCAGCCCGGTGCCGGTGCGGGTGGCGCGCGGCCTGGGCGCCAATTTCGTGATCGCGGTGGATATTTCCGCCAAGCCGCGCGATCACCAGACGCAGAACACGCTGGGCGTATTGCTGCAGACGTTCACCATCATGGGCCAGACGATCAGCCGTCACGAACTGAAGGAGGCGGACGTGGTGATCCGGCCGCCGACCGCGGACCTGCCGGCCGCCGATTTCCAGGCGCGGCACCGGGCCATCCTGGAAGGCGAGAAGGCGGCGATGGCCGCCATTCCCGAGATCAAGGCGCGCCTCGCCGCCCGTCAGGCCGCGTTGCGTTGACGCGCCCGAGCCGGCAATCCTGCCCCGCCGGGCGGGGGCACCACGAAGAATCAGCGGCCCGGCGCTGACGGGCGGGCGGATTCGGCGGCGGGAAGGATCATTTCGAATACGTTCGCGTCCGCCATCGCGCTCGCCCGCACCTCGCCGCCATGCGCCGCGAGGATCGAGCGGGTGATGGCCAATCCCAGTCCGGCGCCGTCGCTGGCGCGACGCCGGGAGGCGTCGGCGCGGAAGAAACGATCGAACAGCCGGGGCAGGTGTTCCGCCGGGATCGGAGTGCCGGCATTGGCGATGGACAGGCTGATCCGTCCATCTACGGCGGTGCCGAGTCGCGCCCGGATCCAGCCGGCGGGCGGCGTGTGGCGGATGGCGTTGGACAGCAGATTGCTGATGGCCCGGCGCAACATGATGCGGTCGCCGGTGACCAGCCCCTGGCCTTCCCGGCTCAGCGCGATCCGCTTCTCCTCCGCCAGCGCTTCGTAGAACTCGAACAGTTCCCCGACCTCGGCGGCCAGATCGATCGGTTCCCGTTCGGGGATGATCAAGCCGTTTTCCGACTGGGCGAGGAACAGCATGTCGGCGATCATCCGCGCCATGCGTTCCAGTTCCTCGGCGTTCGAGGCCAGCACTTCGCGGTATTCCTCGGCGTCGCGGCTCCTGGAGAGCGTGACCTGCGTCTGGGTGAGCAGGTTGCTGACCGGGGTGCGCAGCTCGTGGGCGAGGTCGGAGGAAAAGTCCGAAAGCCGCTGGAACGAGCTCTCCAGGCGGGCCAGCATCGCGTTCAGGGTTTCGGCCAGCTCGGCCAGTTCGGCGGGCACCGCCCCCAGCGGCAGGCGATAGTCGAGCCGGCGGGCGGTGATGCCGGCGGCGCCCTGCCTGATCGCCTGCAAGGGAGCGAGGCCGCGCCGGGCGGCAACCCAGCCCAGGAGACCGGTCGCCAGGGCGGCCAGCCCCACCACCGACCAGAGAGTGGTCCGGAACGAACCCATGAAATGCTGGTGATGGGAGATGTTGGTGGCGACCGCGGCCAGCGCCGGCGGCGCGTTCTCGATGCCGGTCCGGGCGTGCAGCGCCATGCCGCGGAATTGACGTCCCGCGCCGTCCTTCCAGGCGGTCGGGTGCGCCGACGGCTCGGCGCTGCCGGTTTTCAGGAGGGCGGCCGGGAACTCGGCATCGGGCGTCGCGAACAAGGCGGCGCCGTCGGGGGCCAGGAGAAGCACCGCCAGATCGTGATGGCCGATCAGGGCGTCATCGAGTCTGCGCGGCAGATCGTTCAATTCCCCAGGAGTGCGGACCTGTGCCAGCAGATGCGCGATCAGCTCCAGCTTGCCGCTCAACAGGTCGTGGTCCTGTTCGACGAAATGCCGTTCGGCCAGGGCGCCGATCAGCAGTCCCAGCAGCAACAGCACGCTGGTCGACACCGTGGCGAAGAGCAGGGTCAGCCGCAGGGTGAGGGACTGACGGCCGCTCGATTGGTTGCTCAATCGCATCGATCCACTTCCAGCACGTAACCCATGCCGCGCACGGTGTGGATCAGCTTCGGCTCGAAGCCGTCGTCCACCTTCAGCCGCAGGCGCCGGATGGCGACCTCGATCACGTTGGTGTCGCTGTCGAAATTCATGTCCCAGACCTGGGAGGCGATCAGCGAGCGCGGCAGCACTTCGCCCTGGCGCCGCAGCAGCAGCTCCAGCAGGGCGAACTCCTTGGACGTGAGGTCGATCTTCCTGCCGCCGCGGCTGACGCGCCGCCGCACCAGGTCCAGTTCGAGATCGGCGGCGCGCAGCAGGTCGGACTCCTTCGCCTTGCCGCCGCGCCGCAGCAGGGTGCGCACCCGGGCCAGCAATTCGGAAAAGGCGAACGGCTTGACCAGATAGTCGTCGGCGCCAAGCTCAAGTCCCTTGACCCGGTCGTCCACCGCGTCGCGGGCGGTGAGAAACAGCACCGGCATTTCCTTGCCGGCGCGGCGGATGCCCTGCAGCAGCTGCCAGCCGTCGATGCCGGGCAGCATCACGTCGAGGATCGCCAGGTCGTAGGCCTCGGTCAGCGCCAGATGCAGGCCATCGATGCCGTCGCGGGCGAGGTCGACCACGAAGCCGGCCTCGGCCAGCCCCTGCCTCAGATAGTCCCCGGTTTTCGGTTCGTCCTCGACGACCAGTATCTTCATGTCGATATTCCGCGGGCGATGCCTCGTGTGGCCGCCATTCTGCGCCGGGAGCGTATTCGATTCCGGAAGATTACGGAAATGTAATCTTCCGGTCAGCGGCCCGTCATGCGTGGCGATCGACAATCGCCGGCGGACAGGTTTGAGGATTCCGCGATGAGGAAAATCGTTCTCGGCATGGCTGGCGCCGTGGCGCTCGGGCTTTGCCTGGCCGCCCGGGCGCAGCCGGGGCAGGGCGTGCCGGGCGCCGACGTGGACGCGTTGCTGAGCCAGGCACAGTCCCGGAATCCGGACTACGCCGCCCTGCGTCACGAGGCCGAGGCGGCCGAGGCGCGTTCCCTCTCGGCCGGCGCGCTGCCCGATCCGAGGCTGCGCACCGAATGGCGCGACATCACCCGCATGGGAGAACAGAACGCCACCCTGGCGCCCAGCCGGGTGGGCAGCACCCGCTACCTGCTGATGCAGGACCTGCCCTGGTTCGGCAAGCGCGACCTGAAGCGCGAAGTGGCCGAGCTCGAAGCCGCGGGCGCCCAGGGGCGGGCGCAGGGCATCTGGGCGGAGATCGCCGGCCGCATCAAGACCACCTTCGCCCAGCTGTATTACGTGCAGCGCAGCGAGCGCCTGAACCGGGAACTCCTCGACCTGATGACGCGGCTGGAAAAGATCGCCCAGGCGCGCTATGCGGGTGGGCTGGCGGCGCAGCAGGACGTGATCCGCGCCCAGGTGGAACAGACCGGCCTGCAGAACGAACTGATCGCCCTCGACATGGAACGGCACCATCTCCACACCCGGATGAACGCGCTGCTGTCGCGGCCGGGCGGGGCGCCGCTGGCCACGCCGGAAAGGCTGCGCCCGCTGCCCGCGCCCGCCCGGCTCGACCCTGCGGCGCTGGCGGACCGGGTGCGGGCGCGCAATCCGCAGCTGTTCGCGGAGGCGTCGCGCGTCAGGATGGCCGAGAAGAGCCGCGACCTGGCCTACAAGAACCGCTACCCGGATTTTACCGTCGGCGTGTCGCCGATCCAGTACGGGAGCGCGGTCAAGGAATGGGAACTGATGGTGGAGCTGAACATTCCGCTCCAGCAGTCCTCGCGCCGCGCCCAGGAACGCGAGGCGGAATCGCTGCTCAGCGCGGCACAGGCGCGCCAGGAGGCCGCCGCCAATCAGGCGCTGGCGGAATTGTCGGAAAACCTGGCCGGCATCGAGGCGGCCCGGCGCACGGAATCGCTGCTGGGCGGCAGCCTGCTGCCCCAGGCCGAACTGACCTTCCAGGCGGCCCTGGCTGGCTACGAAACGGGCAAGGTGGATTTCGCCACCGTGCTCGACGCCCAGCGCCAGATCCGTCAGGCCCGGCAGGAACGGCTCAAGGCCCAGGTCGAGGCGCAGGTGCGCCTGGCCGAAATCGAACGACTGCTCGGGGAAGACCTATGAAACGGGGAATGGCGCTGGTGGTGGGCATGGCCGTGCTGCTGGCCGCGGGCGCGGGTTACTGGCTGGGCGGGCGCGGCCATCCGGTGCAGGAAGCGGCAACGCAGAGCGCGGCGGCCGGCGAGGCGCAGAAGAAATTGCTGTACTACCGCAATCCGATGGGCCTGCCCGACACCTCGCCGACGCCGAAGAAGGACCCGATGGGCATGGACTACGTCCCGGTCTACGAAGGCGAGCATGAGACCGGGCCGGCTGCGAATGGTCAGGCAGGCCAGGTGGCGATCGGCGCCGGGAAGGTGCAGAAACTCGGCGTGCGCACCGAGGCGGCGGGCCTGCGCGCGCTGGACCGGATCGTCCGCGCCGCCGGCCGCATCGAGCCGGACGAGCGCCGCATCTATGCGATCGCGCCCAAGTTCGAAGGCTATGTCGAGCGGCTGCACGTGAATGCCACGGGCCAGCCGGTGGGCAAGGGCCAGCCGCTGTTCGAGGTGTATAGCCCGGAACTGGTCTCCGCCCAGCGCGAATACGCGATCGCCGCGCAGGGCGTCGAGGCGCTCCAGGAGGCCGGCGGCGAGACCCAGGCCGGCATGCGGCAACTGGCCGAGGCGAGCCTGGCGCGGCTGCGCAACTGGGACATCGCCGAGGGGGAGATCAAGACACTGGCCAGGTCCGGCCAGTCGCGCCGCACCCTGACCTTCCGTGCGCCGGTCAGTGGTGTCGTCACCGAGAAGAAGGCGTTGCAGGGCATGCGCTTCATGCCGGGCGAGGTGCTGTATCAGGTGGTCGACCTGTCGACGGTGTGGGTGCTGGCGGATGTCCATGAACAGGACATCGGACTGGTGAAGGCCGGCGCCAGGGCGCGGCTGAGGATCGACGCCTATCCGGGCAAGACCTTCGAGGGCGCGATCGCCTACGTCTATCCGACGCTGAAGGCGGAAACCCGCACCGTACCGGTGCGCGTCGAACTCGCCAATCCGGGGTTGCTGTTGAAGCCCGGCATGTTCGCCCAGGTCGAGCTGCCGGTCGGCGCCAGGGGTGCGGTGCTCGCCGTGCCGACGTCGGCCGTGATCGACAGCGGCGTGCGTCAGGTGGTGCTGGTGCAGATCGGGGAAGGGCGCTACGAGTCGCGCGCGGTGCGGCTTGGCGCCCGCAGCGAGGATTACGTCGAGGTACTGGACGGGGTGCGCGAGGGCGAGGCGGTGGTGGTCGCCGCCAACTTCCTGATCGACGCCGAGAGCAATCTCAAGGCGGCGCTGGGGGGCTTGGGCGGGGCGATCGGGCCGGTTGGGCCGATTGGGCCGGCCAGTGCCGGGCACGGCGGACTGCACGGTTCGTCCGATACGGGGACCGGGCCGGCAGGGCGGGCCGTCGGCCATCTGGCGCAGGGCAGGGTCGAGGAGGTCGATGCCAAGGCCGGCACGGTCAGCATCAGCCACGGGCCGGTGGCCAGCCTCAAGTGGCCGGCGATGACCATGGAGTTCGCGGCGGCGAACGATGCGATTCTGAATGCGTTGCGGCCCGGCGCCAGCGTCGCCTTCGAGTTCGTCGAACGCGGCCAGGGGGAATGGGTGATCACCGCGGTCCACCCGGCCGCCGGGGCGCATGGCGGCCACTGACGGGGACTCCATGCTGACCGAAATCATCGACTGGTCGGGCCGCAACCGCTTCCTGGTGCTGCTCGCCACCCTGTTCGTCATCGTCGGCGGCATCGTCGCCGTCGTCGGAACGCCGCTCGACGCGCTGCCCGACCTGTCCGACGCCCAGGTCATCGTCTACACCGAGTATCCCGGCCAGGCGCCGCAGGTGGTGGAGGACCAAGTGACCTATCCGCTCACCACGGCCATGCTCTCGGTGCCGAAATCCAGGGTGGTGCGCGGCTTCTCGTTCTTCGGCGCATCCTTCGTCTACGTCATCTTCGAGGACGGCACCGACATCTACTGGGCCCGTTCGCGCGTCCTCGAATACCTCAATTTCGCCGCCGGGCGGATGCCCAAAGGCGTGACGCCGCAGATCGGCCCGGATGCCACCGGCGTCGGCTGGGTCTATCAATACGCGGTGCTGGCCAGGGACAAGACTCTGGCGGAGCTGCGCACGTTGCAGGACTGGTACCTGCGCTACCCGCTGACCAAGGCCCATGGCATCGCCGAGGTGGCCTCGATCGGCGGTTTCGTACAGACCTACCAGATCACCGTCGATCCGGTGAAACTGCGCGCCTACGGAATTCCGCTGGCCCGGGTGGCGCAGGTGGTGCGCGACTCCAACCGCGACGTCGGCGGCCGGGTGATCGAGATGGCCGAGACCGAGTACATGGTGCGCGGCCGCGGCTACCTGCGCGGCGCGGCCGACATCGGGAACCTGGCCGTCAAGAGCGAGCAGGGCACGCCGGTGCTGATCCGCGACATCGCCCGCGTCGAACTGGCGCCGGACGAGCGGCGCGGCCTGACCGAGCTCAACGGCGAGGGCGAGGTGGTGTCGGGCATCGCCATTGCCCGCTACGGCCAGAACGCCCTGGAGGCGATCCGCAATCTGAAGCAGAGGATCGCGGAAGTCTCCGCCGGGCTGCCCGAGGGCGTCGCGATCGAGCCGGTGTATGACCGTTCCGACCTGATCCACCGCGCCATCGATACGCTGAAACGCACGCTGGTCGAGGAAAGCCTGATCGTCGCTCTGGTCTGCGTCGCCTTCCTGCTGCACGTGCGCTCGGCCCTGGTCGCCATCCTGATGCTGCCGGTGGGCGTGCTGATCGCCTTCATCGCCATGCGCCTTCTGGGCATCAACTCCAACCTGATGAGCCTGGGCGGCATCGCCATCGCCATCGGCGCGATGGTGGATGCGGCCATCGTCATGATCGAGAACGCGCACAAGCATCTGGAGCGGATTGAACGAACGTCCCCTCCCATGCCCTCAGACTCTCCGGCGGGGGGGGCGCAACAAGGTTCGGGGATAGCGGCGCGCAGCGCCGCCATCATCGCGGCGTGCAAGGAAGTCGGGCCGGCCCTGTTCTTCTCGCTGCTGATCATCACCGTTTCCTTCCTGCCGGTGTTCACGCTGGAATCCCAGGAAGGGCGGATGTTCTCGCCGCTCGCCTACACCAAGACCTTCGCCATGGCCGGGGCGGCGCTGCTCTCGGTGACCCTGGTGCCGGTGCTGATGATGCTGTTCATCCGCGGGCGCGTCATGCCGGAGGCGAAGAACCCGGTGAACCGCTTCCTGATCCGGGTCTACCGCCCGATCATCGCCGGGGTGATACGCCACAAGCGGGCGACCATCGGCGCGGCGCTGGCGGCCTTGGTCGTCTCGATCTATCCAGCGATGAAACTGGGCATCGAGTTCATGCCGACCCTCAACGAGGGCACGCTGCTCTACATGCCGACCTCGCTGCCGGGCATGTCGATCACCAAGGCGGCCGAACTGCTGCAGACCCAGGACAAGATCATCAAGAGCTTCCCCGAGGTCGCGTCGGTCTACGGCAAGGCCGGGCGCGCCAATACCGCCACCGATCCGGCGCCGACCGAGATGTTCGAGACCGTCATCAACCTCAAGCCCGAGACGGAGTGGCGCCCCGGCATGACCACCGACAAGCTGATCGCCGCAATGGACAAGGCCCTGCGGTTCCCCGGCATCGCCAATGCCTGGACCATGCCGATCAAGGCCCGCACCGACATGCTGTCCACGGGCATCCGCACGCCCATCGGCATCAAGGTCTTCGGCCGCGACCTGGAGGAGATGGAACGGCTGGCGCGACGCATCGAGGCCGTGGTCAAGACGGTGCCCGGCACCACCTCGGCCTTCGCCGAGCGCATCACCGGCGGCTATTACCTGAACATCGAGCCGGATCGCGCGCAACTGGCGCGCTACGGCCTGGCCGTGGGCGATTTGCAGGAGGTGATCGGCAGCGCCCTGGGCGGCGAGGCGGTCACCACCACGGTCGAGGGCCGCGAGCGCTTCGCCGTCACCGTGCGCTACCCGCGCGAACTGCGCGCCGATCCGCAGCAGATCGCGCGCGAGGTGCTGGTGCCGACCATGGCGGGGGCGATGATTCCGCTCGGCCAGGTGGCACGGATCGAGGTGGCTCGCGGCGCGCCGGGCATCCGCACCGAGAACGCGCTGCTTTCGGCCTACATCTTCGTGGACATCCACGGCCGCGACATCGGCGGCTACGTCGCCGAGGCGAAGCGGGCCGTGGCGGAAAAGGTGGATTTCCCGCCCGGCTATTACGCCACCTGGAGCGGCCAGTTCGAATCCATGGAACGCGCCATCGCGAAGATTAAGGTCGTGGTCCCGATCACCTTGCTGCTGATCTTTCTGCTGCTCTATCTCAATTTCAGGCGCCTGACCGAGACCCTGATCGTCATGCTCTCGGTGCCGTTCGCGCTGGTGGGCGGCATCTGGCTGATGTGGCTGCTCGGCTACAACCTGTCGGTGGCGGTGGCGGTCGGCTTCATCGCTCTGGCCGGCGTGGCGGCGGAGACCGGCGTGGTGATGCTGATCTATCTCGACCATGCGTGGGCGGCGGTGAGGCGGCAGTGTGCCGCCGAGGCCAGGCGGCCCGGCATGGCCGATCTTTACGCGGCCGTGATGGAGGGCGCCGTCGAACGGGTGCGGCCGAAGATGATGACCGTCACCGCGATCATGGCCGGCCTGCTGCCCATCATGTGGGGGACGGGCGCCGGCTCCGAGGTGATGAGCCGCATCGCCGCGCCCATGGTCGGCGGCATGATCTCCTCGACCGTGCTGACCCTGGCGGTGATTCCCGCCATCTACGCCCTGGTCAAGCAGTGGCGACTGGAACGGGGACTGGAAGGGTAATGCGCTGTGGGTGTTGCCATGGCAAATGAGGACCGCATGGTGTTTTCGGGATGCGTTCTCGCCGAGGAGAGGCTGTCGTCATGACGTGAAGCGGACTCTCTGCTAACCTCCCGACCAAGACAAACGGCAGACGCCAAGGGAGCAAATAATGAAAAAGGCAGCAGGCAAGACCCCCGTCAAATCATCCGCCAGGTCGGCAACCGTCCGGACGGCGGCAAAACCCAAGGGGGGCGGCGCGCCGGCGGCGCGCAAGACCGCTGCGAAACCGAATGCCGGGACCCGCGCGGCGAGCAGGGGTTCCGTGTCCGGGACGGCCGCCAAGGCGAAGGCGCCTGCCGCCGCGCCGGCGCGCAAGACGGGGGCGACCGGCGACGTGTTGAAGGAGTTGAAGTCCCTGGCGAAGGAATTGAGCCGTACCGCCAAGGGACTGGGCACGAAGTCCGGGGCGAGCAATCCGGCGGCGGTCGCCAATATCCTGGGCAATGTGGAACGCATGACCGCGGATGCCGCCACCAGGTCGCTGCAGGAAGCGGAGGCCGCCAAGCACCAGTTGACCGCGGCCCGCGACTCCCTGGGCAAGGACTGGAGCCGCAAGGAACTGGAGGCCGCGTTGCGTTCCACCAGCGACCATCTGACCAACATCATCGTCGCGCAGGAGTTCCAGGATCTGGCCGGGCAGGCCATCCGCAAGGCGATGAAGGCCCTGGTGGGGGCGATCATCGTCGTCGAGGGCAATGCCGCCGATGACGGACGGCTCTCCCAGTCCGAGGTGGACAAGCTGCTGGACGTGCTGAACAAATAGGCCGGTGCGGTTTCCGGCCTTGCTGAGGAGGGAAAGCGATGCATAGGCCATACGTGTTCGCCTTCGAGGAAGGCGACGGCAAGAACAAGATGCTGCTGGGCGGCAAGGGCGCCAATCTGTGCGAGATGACGCAGATCGGCCTCAACGTGCCGCCCGGCTTCGTCATCAGCACCGAGGCCTGCCTCGCCTATCTGGGCCACAACCGCCTGCCCGAGCACTTGATGGACGACGTGCGCCGGCACTTGGCGGCGGTGGAGCGGAAGACCGGCAAGGTCTTCGGCGGCGCCGAGAATCCGCTGCTGGTTTCGGTGCGCTCCGGTTCCGCGATGTCCATGCCGGGCATGATGGACACCATCCTCAACCTGGGGCTCAACCCGACCACGCTGCGGGGATTGATCCGCCTCACCGGCAATCCGCGCTTCGCCTACGACGCTTATCGGCGCTTCATCCAGCTCTACGGCAAGATCGCGCTCGGCGTCGCCGACGAGCATTTCGACGCCGCCATGGCGGCACTGAAGCAGCGCGTCGGCGCGGCCCAGGATGTGGACCTGGGGGCGGAGCAGCTCAAGGAACTGGCCGATGAGTTCGCCGCCATCGTCCTGCGGGAGACGGGCAGCCCCTTTCCCGAGGACCCCTACCAGCAGCTTGAGATCGCCATCGGCGCGGTATTCCGCTCCTGGAACGGCAAGCGGGCGGTGGATTACCGGCGCCAGTTCAAGATCACCAAGGAGATGGCCAACGGCACGGCGGTGAACGTCGTCACCATGGTGTTCGGCAACATGGGCAACGATTCCGGTACCGGCGTGGGTTTCACCCGCAATCCGGGCACCGGCGAGAACGTCATCTACGGCGAGTATCTGGTGAATGCGCAGGGCGAGGACGTCGTGGCCGGCATCAGGACGCCCAAACCCATCGCCGAGATGGCTGGGGAAATGCCGGAACTGCACCGGCAGTTGATCGAGCTCAGGAATCGCCTGGAGGCCCATTACCGGGAGGTGCAGGATTTCGAATTCACCATCGAGCGGGGCACGCTCTACTGCCTGCAGACCCGCAACGGCAAGATGAACGCGCGGGCCACCGTGGCGACCTCGGTGGACATGGCCGACAGCGGCCTGCTGAGCCGCGACGAGGCGCTGCTGCGGGTGAATCCGCAGTTGCTGGAGCAGTTGATGGTGCCCCAGCTGGCGCCCGCCGCCCACAGCGAGGCGCTGGCCCAGGGGCTGCCGGCCTCGCCCGGCGCCGCGTCCGGCCGCATCGTGTTCGATGCCGACAGCGCCGAGGCGCGCGGCAATGCCGGGGAGAGGATCATCCTGGTGCGGGAGGAGACCAAGCCCGAGGACATCCACGGCTTTTTCGCCGCCCAGGGCATCCTCACCAGCCGCGGCGGCAAGACCTCCCACGCCGCGGTGGTGGCCCGGGGCATGGGCAAGCCCTGCGTTTCAGGCTGCGCCGCGATCGTCATCGATCATCACGCGCGCCACGCCCGCATCGGCGGCGTGGAGCTGGCCGAAGGGGACGTGATCACCATCGACGGCAGCACCGGCAACGTCTATGCGGGCCAGATCCCGACCCGGGAGCCGGAGTTCTTTCCGGAGCTGATCCGGCTGCTGAGCTGGGCCGACGACGTGGCCCGGCTCAAGGTGCGGGCCAACGCCGACACGGCCGACGCCGCGGCCAAGGCCCGCAAATACGGCGCCCAGGGCATCGGCCTGGCGCGCACCGAGCGGATGTTCAACGATTCGGATCGGCTGCCCATCGTCCAGGAGATGATCCTGGCCGACACGCCGGAAACGCGCCAGGCGGCGCTGGACCGGTTGCTGCCGATCCAGCGCGCCGACTTCCGTGCCATCTTTTGCGAGATGTCCGGCCTGCCGGTGACGGTGCGGCTGCTGGATCCGCCGCTGCACGAGTTCCTGCCCAGCGAGAAGCAACTCCAGTTCGATCTGGGCCGCTTGCGGGAAAGCGGCGACAAGGCGGAATGCGCGCGCCATGAGGCGATGCTGGAGCGGGTGCGGCAACTGGCCGAGGTGAATCCGATGCTGGGGCATCGGGGCGTGCGCCTGGGGCTGACCCACCCCGAGATCTACGCCATGCAGATCCGCGCCCTGCTGGAGGCGGCCGCCGAGTGCATCCGGGACGGCGTGCCGGTGGAACCGGAGATCATGGTGCCGCAGGTGGCGGCGGTGGAAGAGCTGGCGCGGGTCAGGAAGCAGGTGGAGACGATCCATCAGGAAGTGGAGGCGGCCACCGGCATCGCGGTGGACTACCACTTCGGCACCATGATGGAAGTGGTGCGGGCCTGCCTGCGCGCCGAGGACATGGCCGGCGTGGCGGAGTTCTTCTCCTTCGGCACCAACGATCTGACCCAGGCCACTTTTTCCTTCTCGCGCGAGGATGCGGAAAACAAGTTCCTGCCGTTCTACGTGGAGCAGGGTCTGTTGCCGGAGAACCCGTTCGAGGCGCTGGACGTCAAGGGCGTCGGCCGCCTGATGGGTATGGCGGTGGAGTGGGGGAGGCAGGCGCGTCCGGGTCTGCACGTCGGCATCTGCGGCGAGCATGGCGGTCATCCGGAATCCATCGCCCTGTGCCACCGCATCGGCCTGGACTACGTGTCCTGTTCGGCGCCGCGGGTGCCGATCGCCCGGCTGGCCGCGGCCCAGGCGCGGCTGAAGGACAAGCCGGGCGGCGGCCACCGCAGCGACGCCTGATTCGACTGGCGGGACGCGGCGGTTCTACGGGGACAGGTTCTACAGGGGCGTATTGACGATCTCGGTAACGGCCAGCGTGGCGATGTCGCTGAGCTTTTCGGTCCGGGCGCCATTCTGCTCCAGCAGCGACGACACCATGCAGAAGCTGGTGGGGACGAAGATGTCGCGGCCATCGGCGGTCCTGCGTCGCACCCCATAACGGATTTTCTGCCGATCCTCGCTGGAAATCTTGCCGATCAGGCTCTTGGTGGCCCAAATGGCGCCGTGGCGGGCCAGGTCGGAGATCCGCGCCGCCTGATTGATGGTGTCGCCGAGGACCACGAATTCGATGCTGGTCGGCGTCTGGAAGGTGCCCAGCCATTCCTGGCCTTCGGTGATGCCGATGTTCAAGTACAACTCGTTGAGCCAGTTCTTGCGCAACTGCCAGGCCTTGCTGAGTTTTTGCATCTCCTGGCCGATTTCCTGGGCGCAGGCGATGGCGTTGGACAGATAGTCGCTGTCGGGCTGGGGAAAGAAATAGTAGACCAGGCCATCGCCCACATGCTTGCCGCAGGTGGCGCGGTACTTGCGGAAGATGGGGCCCATGGCGGTCCAGATTTCGTTGATCAGCTCGAAATATTCCTCGGGAGGCAGTTCCGAGCATATTTTGACCGAGCCTTGCAGGTCCGCCACCACCACCGCCAGCGGGGTGAGCACCGGCAGGCGGCGCTGGAGCAGGCCGCGTATCACTTCGTCGCGTCGGGAGAGGAATTCGAGCAGGGAGTCATGCTGCGAATGATCCGGCACGTAAACGATGAAAATGCCTTCCCGGAAAAAGGAGGCATAGACCTTGTAACGCTGCTGCCTCCCGGCCGCGTCCGCCAGGCTGATGGAGGCCTCGGCGACAGGCCTGACGGAGATGTCGTCGATTTGCTGGAGGCGCTGCTGCAATTGATTGGACAGTTCAATCGGTATGCCTTGACTGAGTTGGACCACCCCTCTGGGCGACAACCGGCCCTTGGCCAGTCCCAGATGGAAATCCAGCAAGTCCCGCCAGTCGTCCCAGCAGCCCCGCGCTGCCAGGAGCCGGAACAGGCCCCGCTCCTCGCTGGTTGCGGGAAGGGAGGCGAGCCCGGCGAACAGTTGGGTCCGGGCGTGCTCGTTGAGCCAGGTCAGTTCGAAGTTGGGGCTCAACATGTAGGCCGGATGCGGCAGCTCGTCCAACGTGACCTTGATGCCGGGAGAGACGGGGATCGGCGCTGAGCTTGCGCTCGGCGCCGGGGCCTCGCTGCTGGCGACCTCGGAGTGCAGTTGGGAGGCGATATTGACCATGCTGACCCCTTCCTGTTTCAGCTTCTGGATATGACGTACCCGTTCGATGGTGCTTTCGGGGAAGAATCCCAATTGGCGCGGTCCACGCGCGGCGCCCGGGTTCATCACGACCGGTCTGGATACCAATCCCTGGGCGATGTAGTTGTTGAGTGTCGCCCTCGAGATTCCGGTCGCATCCAGTATTTCCTTGCTGGAAAGCATGTCGCCCCTTTATTCCCTTTATTCCCTTTATTCTTGCGTCCTGGGAAAGCTTTTTATTGGACAGTCCATGTGTATATTTAATCTGTCCAGATGATTTGTCAAGAGGAAATTGGGACATGTCATAATGCATTGATATTTCCGTAATATCTGCGGGCTCCGGACGGAGCGGGCAATCGAGATCGACGAGGGAACGGTAGAGTGCAGCAATTCATGGAAGCCGCTTTGGCGCTGGCGCGGGAGGCGGGGAGTCTGGGCGAGGTACCGGTGGGGGCGGTTGTGGTGCGGGACGGCGAGATCGTCGGCCGCGGCTGCAACCAGCCCATCGGTCGCGACGACCCCACCGCGCACGCGGAGATCGTGGCCCTGCGCGACGCGGCCCGGAATCTGGGCAATTACCGCCTGCCGGGCTGTGAGCTGTACGTGACGCTGGAGCCCTGTGCGATGTGCGCCGGAGCCATCATGCACGCCCGGATCGCGCGGGTGGTATTCGGTGCCCGCGATCCCAAGACCGGCGTGGCGGGCAGCGTGATCGACCTGTTCGGCGAGGCCCGGCTCAATCACCATGCACAGGTCGAGGGTGGAATGATGGCCGAGGAATGCAGCGCGCTGCTGTCCAGTTTTTTTGCCGCCCGGCGCCACAAATCCCTGGTGGTCTAGATGAGAATCAGAATTAGCATTCCATCACAACAGATTGAAATTTATGATGATAGCGGCCTTCTTTCAAGGCGCTACCTGATCTCCACCGCGAAGAATGGCGCTGGCGAGCAGCGGGGAAGCTATCGGACGCCGCGTGGCCGGCACCTGATCCGGGCCAAGATCGGCGGCGGCCAGCCGGAGAACACGGTCTTCGTGGGGCGGCGCCCGACCGGAGAAATCTGGACGCCGCAACTGGCGGCCGCCCATCCCGGTCGGGACTGGATGCTGACCCGGATTCTCTGGCTCTCCGGGCGGGAGCCGGGGTTCAATCGCCTGGGCGAGGTGGATACCATGCGCCGCTACATCTATCTCCACGGCAGTCCGGACACGGTGGAGATGGGGCAGCCGGGTTCCATCGGCTGCGTGCGCATGCGCAACCGCGACATCGTCGAACTGTTCGACCTGGTGCCGCCGTACACGCCGGTGGATATCGTCGAATTCCGGGTGCAGGACGGCGGTTGGGACGATCTGGCGGAGGGCGCCAGATCGGCGCGGGAAGCGGTCTTCGTGCGCGAGCAGGGGATCGCCGCGGCCGAGGAATGGGATCGTTTCGACGCCGCCGCGCATCATGCGGTGGCCTACGGGCCGGCGGGGGAACCCATCGGCACCGGGCGCCTGCTGGACGATGGACGCATCGGCAGAATGGCGGTATTGGCGCCCTGGCGCGGCAAGGGTGTGGGGAGCGCGCTGCTGGATCGTCTGCTCGAGGCGGCCGCGCGGGCCGGCATGGCGAAGGTCCGGCTGCACGCGCGGCAGTCGGCGGCGACGTTCTATCGGCAACAGGGCTTTGTGCAGCAGGGGGAACCGTTCCAGGAGGTGGGAACGTCCCACGTGCTGATGGAGCGCCGCCTGGCACCGCCGGGCGACCGCGCCTAGCCGCGCCCCTATTCCAGCCAGCTATTCCACCACCGGCGGCGGGCTGCCGGGGTGCCCGAAGGGTGGGCGGGCCTGCCAGACCAGCAGGATCAGGCCGAAGAAGATCCATCCCGCGATCCAGAAGGTGTCGTTGACGGCCATCGTCATGGCTTCGCGGCTGAGCAGCCTTTCCACCTGGATCATGCCTTGCTGGACCGACAGTCCGAGCGACCCCATCGCGTCCAGCCCCTGGGCGACTGCGGGATTGGCCTGATGCACGGCTTCCGCCAGGCGCTGATGGTGGAAGCTGGTGCGATCGTCCCAGAGCGTCACTGCCAGCGAGGTGCCGAAGCTGCCGGCCAGCACCCGCATGAAGTTCACCAGCCCCATGGCGTTGGGCATGTGGTTCGGGTTGGTGCGCGAGACCAGGATCACCATCATCGGAGTGAAGAAGCCCACCATTCCGAAACCCTGCACCAGACGGGGCAGGGAGATGGACAACAGGTCGACGTTGTCGGCGTAATGGCTTTGCCACCAGAAGGTCATGGTGAAGATCAGAAAACCCAGGGTCACGATCAGCCTCAGGTTCAGCCGGTCCAGATACTTGCCCAGCAGCGGGGTCAGCAATACCGGCAGTATGCCGATCGGCGCCGTGGCGATCCCCGCCCACGTCGAGGTATAGCCCATATTGGTCTGGAGCCAGAGCGGCAGCACCACGACGCCGCCGAGGAAGGTCATGTAGCCCAGGCTGATCACCACCGCGGCCACCAGGTAGTTGCGCTCCCCCAGCAGGCTCAGGTCCACCACCGGATGGCGGTCGGTGAGTTCCCAGACGATCAGGGCGCAGAGCGCAATGGCGGCCACCACCGCCAGGGTCACGATCAGATTGGAGGCGAACCAGTCGAGTTCGTGGCCCTTGTCGAGCAGGATCTGCAGGCTGCCGACGCCGAGGATCAGCAGCCCCAGGCCGACGCCGTCGATGGGCATCCGGGTGGTCTGGCTTTCCCGGTGCCGCAGCAGCGGCCAGCAGACCCCGACGCAGATCAGGCCCACCGGCAGATTGATGTAGAAAATCCAGGACCAGGAAAGCTGCTCGGTGATCCAGCCGCCCAGGAGCGGGCCGACGATCGGGGCCACGGCGATCACCATCATCGAAATCGCCATCGCCAGACCCCGCTTCTGCGGCGGGTAGCACGACATCAGCAGGCTCTGCGCGAGGGGAAACATCGGACCGGCGCAGGCGCCCTGGAGCACGCGGGCCATGACCAGGAACTCAAGGGAATGGGCGAAACCGCACAGCCAGGAGGTCAGGACGAAGCCCAGGGTGGACAGCACGAACATGCGCACTTCGCCGAAGCGGCGCGCCAGCCAGCCGGTGAGCGGCAGCGCGATGGCGTTGGCGACGCCGAAGGAGGTGATGACCCAGGTTCCCTGGGAGGGGCTGACGCCCAGATCGCCGGCGATGGTCGGGACCGAGACGTTGGCGATGGTGGCGTCCAGCACCTGCATGAAGGCGCCAAGGGACACGAAGATCGTGACCAGCAGCAGCGGGAGGCCGGAGAGTGGAGGGCGTTCGTCCATCATGCGTTACGGAAGAGCGGTACAAGTCGTGAGGATACGCGCCCGGATATGAAAAAGGGCGGCCGCGGCCGCCCTTGGACGAGCCGGGAAAGGAATCACTTGACCCGGTTGCGGTACTCGTCGGTGCGCGTGTCGATTTCGATCTTGTCGCCGATGTCCACGAACAGGGGCACGGGCAGCTCGAAGCCGGTGGCGATCTTGGCGGGCTTCATCACCTTGCCGGAAGTGTCGCCCTTGACGGCGGGCTCGGTGTAGGTGACTTCGCGGATCACGGTGGTGGGCAGTTCCACGGAAATGGCCTTGCCGTCGTAGAACACCACTTCGCAGGCCAGGCCGTCTTCCAGGTACTTCAGGGCGTCGGACATGTTCTCGCCTTCCACCTCGTACTGGTTGTAGTCGGCATCCATGAAGACGTAGAGGGGATCGGCGAAGTAGGAGTAGGACACCTCCTTGCGCTCCAACTGGACCACCTCGAACTTGTCGTCGGCCTTGTACACCGTTTCCGAATTGGCGCCGGTGAGCAGGTTCTTGAACTTCATCTTGACGACCGCGGCATTGCGGCCGGACTTGTTGTATTCGGTCTTTTGCACGACGAGGGGGTCGTTGCCCACCATCACGACGTTGCCGGCGCGGAGTTCCTGTGCGGTTTTCATGATCTTGCTAGCCTGGAAAGAGAAGTAAAGCCCGCGATTTTACCTTGATTCCATTGCGAAAGACAGCAGATTGCGTGCCAGATTCCCTTGCCGCTGCAACTGCCCGGACCACCTTCGGCCGTGAGCCCGGACGGACGGCAGCGCGACGCGGAAAGCGGTCCAGGCGGCGCCGGCATCGGCGCCGGACTCCCAGGCCCACCAGAAACGGCGCAAGGCCGTCGTCCAGGATTCCCCGCCGCCCCCCTGATTTCCTCCGAGGCCGGCCAGATAGCGGTCGAGGAAGGCCGCCAGCTTGACTTGGTGGTGATCGTCCGCCTGCGGATAGATGTGCCAGACGAAGGGCTTTTCGGCCCACTGGGCACGGACGAAGGAGTCCTCGCCGCGCACGAAATTCAGGTCGCACAGCCAGAGCAGTTCGTCGTACTCGGGCTGCGGCAGGAAGGGCAGTGGGTGGGCGCTGAGCCGGCCGCGTCGCCACGAAGAGGAACCGAAGAACGCTTGTACCACAGGCGTCAGCCGGCCCTCCGGCACCAGAAGCTCGATGGGCCGCTCATCCGCGGCCCAGGTCTCCAGCAGGTCGGGCAGGGCTGTATTTTCGTAGCCGAAAAGGGATACGGTCAGAGGATTGTCGAGCGCGGCAGGCAGGCCCAGGCGACGGCGCAGGTCCTGCCCGTCGAAGCCGGCGCGGCGCCGGTCGTAATCGGCTTCCCGCAGCAGACCGCCGGTGGCGGAGGTGAAGCCGGGAAAGAAAAAATGCTTGGTCAGCGGCAGGGTGGGGTGGGGCGAGGTCAAGCCATGGCAGCCTTCGACCCAGTCTTCGGCGGAGAGATATTCGAGGTTGATCCAGACCGGCGCCACCGGACGTCGGGCCATCGCCGCGAGATAGGCCGGCGGCAGTTCGCAGGCGAAGGCTTCGATCACCACGGCGGCGACCTCGTCCGCCGCGGCGGCAGACATCGGTGTCGGCCACGGATCGGGCCAGCGCCGGACCGCCACGCCGGCCGCCGTCTGTTCACCCCGCGCCGGATCGATGTCGGGGCAGAGCCGGGCGAAGGGCATCAGGTCGTCCACCCACAGGCGCACGGCGAGCCCATGCTCCGCCGCCAGTTGCCGCGCCAGGCGCCAGCAGACGCCGATGTCGCCGAAGTTGTCGACGACCCGGCAGAAAATGTCCCAGCGCTGTTCCATGGGTCGGTATCATAAGCCGGCCAAGCCGGAACCCAACAGAGGAAGCTTCGATGAGTGGCGGTGCCGATTGGCCGGAAAAACGCAAGAAGGTCCTCCCTCCCGGCCGCCCACGGCCGGCTTTGTAACGCAATGAGTTCACTGCTGACCTGTACCGACTGTCCGCGCCTGGCCGCTTTCCTGGGCCGCGTCGCCGACGAGAATCCCGGCTATCACTGCAAACCGGTGCCGCCTTTCGGCGCGGCGCGGGCGCGCCTGCTGATCGTGGGACTGGCACCCGGTATGCATGGCGCCAACCGCACCGGCCGCCCCTTCACCGGCGATTACGCCGGCATCCTGCTGTACGACACCCTGCACCGCTTCGGCTTCGGCTCGGCGTCCGTCTCTGTGGCGGCCGACGACGGCCTGATCCTGACCGACTGCCGCATCACCAACGCGGTGAAATGCCTGCCGCCCGACAACAAGCCGGAGCCGGCGGAGATCCGCAATTGCAACGGTTATCTGGCCGACGAACTGAGTGCCGCGCCCGAGGTGCGGGTGATCCTGGCGCTGGGCCTGGTGGCGCACAAGGCGGTGCTGATGGCGCTGGGTCTGAAGCAGAGCGCGCGGACCTTCGCCCACGGCGCCCGCCACGAACTGCCCGACGGCCGGGTGCTGATCGACAGCTACCATTGCAGCCGCTACAACACCAACACCGGCCGCCTCACCGAGGCCGGCTTCCACGATGTCTTCCGCCTCATCCGCGCCGAACTCGATGCCTGATCCGGCAGCCGGCGCTCCGTCCTTCGACGCCAAGACCTTCCTGGCCGGCCTGACCGAGGCGCCGGGGGTCTATCGGATGCTGGACGCGCAGGGCCAGGTGCTCTACGTGGGCAAGGCCAAGAACCTGCGGAAGCGTGTCGGCAGCTATTTCCAGAAGACCGGCCACAGTCCCCGCATCAGCCTGATGCTGCAGCAGGTGGCGCAGGTGGAGATCACCGCCACCCGCTCCGAGGCCGAAGCCCTGATCCTGGAAAACACCCTGATCAAGAAGCTGGCGCCGAAGTACAACATTCTGTTCCGCGACGACAAGTCCTATCCCTACATCCGTCTGTCGGGGGACGAGTTTCCACAACTGGCGTTCCATCGGGGCGGCTTCGAGCGCCACTCCCGCTATTTCGGCCCCTTCCCGAGCAGCTTGGCGGTGCGGGAAGGCATCCAGTTGCTGCAAAAGACCTTCCTGCTGCGCACCTGCGAGAACGCCGTCTTCGCCCACCGTTCGCGTCCCTGCCTGATGCACCAGATCAAGCGCTGCAAGGCGCCCTGCGTGGAGTTGGTGTCGGCGGCGGAATACGGCCGCGACGTGAGGATGGCGGAGATGTTCCTGCGCGGCCGCCACGGCGAGGTGATCGAGGGACTGACGCAGCGGATGGAGGCGGCGGCCGAGCAGCTCCAGTTCGAGGCGGCGGCGGCCCTGCGCGACCAGATCCGGGCGTTGCAGGGTGTGCTGCACCGGCAGTACGTCAGCAGCACCCGCGAGGAGGACGTGGATATCCTGGCCGTGGCCAGCCTGCGCGGCGAGCTGTGCATCAATCTGGCGATGGTGCGGGGCGGCCTGCATCTGGGGGACCGGCCCTTCTTCCCCCGCGATGCGGTGGGCGACGCGGACCCGGCGGAGGCCCTGGTGGCCTTCATCTCCCAGCATTACCTGGAGCACCCGCCGCCGGCCCGGCTGGTGGTGGGGTTCGAGGTGGCGGAGGAGTGCGAGGCCGTCTTCGAAGGCAAGAAGGTGGCGGTGTCCCTGCCGCGCAACGAGATGGAGCGCGCCTGGCTGGCGATGGCGGAGAAGAACGCCGAACTGGCCGCCGCATCGCGCAGCCAGGCCAGCGCCCGCACCGGGGAGCGGCTGGAGGCGCTGCGCTCCGCGCTGGAACTGGCGGAGCCGCCGCGGCGCATCGAGTGCTTCGACATCAGTCACACCATGGGCGAGGGCACCGTCGCCTCCTGCGTGGTCTGCATGGACGGGGCGATGAAAAAGTCGGAGTACCGCCGCTTCAACATCGCCGGCATCAAGCCGGGGGACGATTACGCCGCGATGCGACAGGCGCTGGAGCGGCGCTACGGCAAGGTCGCGGCCGGGGAGGGCGTGGCGCCCGACCTGATCCTGATCGACGGCGGCAAGGGCCAGCACCGGATGGCCCGCGAGGTGCTGGAGGAACTGGGGCTCGACCACCTGCTTTCCATTGGCGTCGCCAAAGGCGAGGAAAGGCGGCCGGGACTGGAGACGCTGTTCGTTTCCGGACATCCGGAGCCGCTACAATTGGCGCCCGATCACGCAGGCTTCCATCTGATCCAGGAAATTCGCGACGAGGCGCACCGTTTCGCCGTCGCTGGTCATCGGGCGCGCCGGGCCAAGGCGCGGGGACGTTCCGCCCTGGAGGATGTGGCGGGCATCGGCCCGACCCGGCGGCGCAGGCTGCTGGCCCACTTCGGCGGCCTGGACGGCGTCAAGGCCGCGGCGGTGGAGGATCTTTGCCGCGTGGAGGGGATCAGCCGCAAGCTGGCCGAGGAAATTTACCGACAACTACACTGAACCGAGAGCCGCACGCAAAGACCATCCATGCCATCGAATATCCCGAATCTGCTGACCTGGGCCCGCATTCTCCTGATTCCCCTGTTCGTCGGGGTGTTCTATCTGCCTGCGGATTGGCTGTCGCCGGACGAGGAGAATCTGCTGGCCACGCTGATCTTCATCGTCGCCGCGATCACCGACTGGTTCGACGGCTGGCTGGCGCGCAAGCTGGGGCAGACGTCCGCCTTCGGCGCCTTCCTCGATCCGGTGGCCGACAAGCTGATGGTGGCGGCGGCGCTGGTGCTGCTGGTGAAGCTGGAGCGGGCCGACGCGATCATCGCCTTCATCATCATTGCACGGGAAATCGCCATCTCGGCCCTGCGCGAATGGATGGCCAAGGTGGGCACGTCGCGCAGCGTGGCGGTGTCCTTCATCGGCAAGCTGAAAACCGCGGCGCAGATGATCTCCATCCCGATGCTGCTCCATCACGGCCGGCTGGGAGGATTCGACCTCCAGGCCTGGGGCGGCGTGCTGCTGGACGTGGCGGCCGTGCTGACCCTGTGGTCGATGGCTTACTACCTATGGAAGGCCTGGCCCGACATCTCCGCGCACGGCGGTTGAGCGGGGCAGCCTGAGCTGCAACAGGGGAACCGCCGCTGAGCGTTATCGACCTCAGGCGGCGGGGTCGCGCTGAGGCTGCGGCGTGCCGCCGCCCTGCTGACCACCACCCTGGCCGCCTTGTCCGCCGCCCTGACCCTGAGGCTTCTTTCTCGGCTTGAACGGACCCTTGGCCTTCTTTGGCTTGTGCTGCGGATTGCCCGGGCCGCCGCCATGCGGATTGGCATTGCCGTAGCCGCTCTGGCCGCCTTGTCCGCCCCTGGACTGGCCAGGCATGTGACGCTGTTTGGGGGAATGGTGGATGGGCGGCGCGCCGATCCGGTTGCCGGGGGCAAGCTGGATTTCCAGTTCCACGATTTCGTCCCATTGCGCGTCGGTGCGGTCGTATTCGTGAATCGCCAGCAGTTCCTTGAGCCGGGCGCGGGGATTGAAATTGGCGGGATCGTTCGTCGTCATGGCCTGATTGTTTTCGTCAGATTCGTCTGGCTGGGGCAAATGGGCGTACCGCCTGACTGACGGCCGGTACGCGGGACATGCCGTACTGCTGTTATCGGGGGAGGCCGAGGACTTCGAGGACGTCAAGGCCACGCATCATCGCTATTCCATGGACATCGCCATGGTGCCGCGCGCCGACCATCCCGGTGCGCGAAAAAACCGCCCGGAGCGGTTTTTCTTGAAAATATTTTTGGGGTGACCGATGGGACTCGAACCCACGACGACTGGAATCACAATCCAGGACTCTACCAACTGAGCTACGGCCACCGCAGAAGAGCGGCGAATTATACATGAGTCCGGCCGAAGTGCGAAAGCGCCGCGGCGCTCTCGGCGCGCGGTGGTGGAGACGATACAATCCGGGGCGTCTGCTTCCGACGGATCGGCCTGTCTTCCCTCAATGCTGGCTTACATTCTGCGCCGCCTGTTCTATGCCGTACCGATCCTGCTCGGTGTGAACCTGATTACCTTCGCCCTGTTTTTCGTGGTCAACACGCCGGACGACATGGCGCGGATGCAGCTCGGGGTCAAGCGAGTGACGCCGGAGGCCATCGCCAAGTGGAAGGCCGAGCGCGGCTACGACAAACCCTTGCTGTGGAACGAGGCGGCGGCGGGCGGCGGCCGATTCACCGAAACGGTGTTTTTCGCCAAGTCGGTACGGATGTTCGCCTTCGATTTCGGCCGGGCCGACGACGGCCGCGACATCGCCGCCGAGATCCGCCAGCGCATGGGTCCTTCGCTGGCGGTGGCGCTGCCGGTATTCCTGCTGGGACTGTGGGTGACGATCAGCTTCGCCCTGATGCTGGTGTTCTTTCGCGCGACGTATCTCGATCTGGCCGGCACGGTGCTGTGCGTCGCGATGATGTCCATCTCCGGACTGTTCTACATCATCGGCGGCCAATGGCTGATCAGCAAGATCTGGCACCTGGCGCCCATCTCGGGCTACGGCCAGGGACTGGATACGGCCCGCTTCCTGGTGCTGCCGGTGATCGTCAGCGTGATCGGCGGCATCGGTTCCGGCACCCGCTGGTACCGCACCCTGTTCCTGGAGGAGGCCGGCCGCGACTACGTGCGCACCGCCCGCGCCAAGGGGCTGACGGAGACGGCCGTGCTCTTCGGCCATGTGCTGAGGAATGCCCTGATTCCGATTCTCACCGGTGTGGTGGTGCTGATCCCCAGCCTGTTCATGGGCAGCCTGCTGGTGGAGTCCTTCTTCGGCATCCCCGGCCTGGGCAGCTACACCATCGAGGCCATCAACGCGCAGGATTTCGCCGTGGTGCGGGCCATGGTGTTCATCGGCGCCGGACTCTACATCCTGGGCCTGCTGCTGACCGATCTGTCCTACACCCTGGTGGACCCGCGGGTGCGTCTGTCGTGATCGACATCAAGCCCGTCCTGCTCTGGTCCGACCTGCTGCTGTTCCTGCTGCTGGCGGCCTGTGTCGCGGCGGCCTGGGCGTGCCGCCGCAGTCCGCCCCAGCGCGCCGCCTGGGGGCGGGTCGCGCGCAGCGCCACGGGCATGGCCTCAGCCGTGACGCTGGCGCTGTTCCTGCTGGTCGGCGTGCTCGATTCATTGCATTACCGGACCCTGCTGCCCGCCGCGGGGGAACGGGAGCGGCCGGTCTATGGCATCGAGGTGTACTCGGTCCTGGACGGCCTGTTGCTGTCGCTCAAGGAGAACACGGAAAAAACCTACTCGGCGCCGCTGGCGACCCGCCTTTTCGCCAAGGAGAGCCTGGAGGGCGGCCGGGAATTTCCGCGCCTGAAGCACGGCGGCGCACATTTGGCCGACGAGGCCGGCTGGGCGGCGGACGTGGGCCGCCGGGCCCTGTTCGGCCTGGGCGCCGGCGCGGCGCTCTGGGCGCTGCTGGCCGCCGTCCTGGCGCCGGCGCTGAAGCGGCGTGAAATGGCCTGGCGCAGCGTGCTGACGGTGTTGCTGCTGACTTCCCTGGCCGGAGGAACGGTCGTGATGCTGGGCCAGGGCTACCATGTACTGGGCACCGACAAGGTGGGACAGGACGTGCTCTACCTGACCCTGAAGAGCGTTCGCACCGGCCTCCTGATCGGCACCCTGACCACCTTGGTGACCCTGCCGCTGGCGATCTTCCTCGGTGTGCTGGCGGGCTATGCGGGAGGCTGGGTGGATGACGCGATCCAGTATCTGTACACCACCCTGAACTCCATTCCCGGCGTGCTGCTGATCGCGGCGGCGATCCTGATGATGCAGGTGCTGATCGACACCCATCCGGACGCCTTTTCCACGGCGGCGGAGCGGGCCGACGCGCGCCTGCTGGCCCTCTGCCTGATTCTCGGGATGACCAGCTGGACCGGCCTGGCGCGGCTGTTGCGGGCCGAGACCCTGAAGCTGCGGGAGCTGGAATACGTCCAGGCGGCGCGGGCCTTCGGCATCGCGCCGCTGGCGGTGATGGTCCGGCACATCGTTCCCAACCTCGGTCACATCGTGCTGATCGCGCTGGTGATGGACTTCTCCGGCCTGGTGCTGGCGGAGGCGGTGCTCTCCTACGTCGGCATCGGCGTCGATCCCTCGACGATCAGTTTCGGCACCATGATCAACGCGGCGCGCATGGAACTGGCGCGCGAACCGATGGTCTGGTGGACCCTGGTCGGCGCCTTCCTGTTCATGTTCCTGCTGGTGCTGGCCGCCAATCTGCTGGCCGATGCCGTACGGGAAGCCTTCGATCCGCGGACCGCGCCATGAGCCTGATCCGTGTGCGAGACCTGGCGCTGACCATCGGCCCGGCGCGGCCGGTGGACGGCATCGACTTCGAGATCGGCGCCGGCGAGACCTTCGCCCTGCTGGGCGAATCGGGCTGCGGCAAGTCGATGACGGCGCTGGCAATGATGCGCCTGTTGCCCGAGGGGGCTCGGATCACTCGCGGCGCGGTGGTCCTGGAGGATGCGGATCTGCTGGACCTGACCGAAGCGCAGATGCGCGAACGGCGGGGTGGCGCGATGGCGATGATCTTCCAGGAGCCGGCCACCAGCCTCAATCCGGTGCTGACCATCGGCCGCCAGATCGCCGAGACCCTGGCCCTGCATCGCGGCCTCCGTGGCGCGGCCGCCCGCCGGCGGGGCGAGGAACTGCTGCGCACGGTGGGCATCCCCGATCCGGCGCGGCGCTACGACGAATACCCGTTTCAGTTGTCCGGCGGCATGAAGCAGCGGGCGATGATCGCGATGGTGCTGGCGGGCGAGCCGCGGCTGCTGATCGCCGACGAGCCGACCACGGCGCTCGACGTGACGATCCAGGCCCAGGTGCTCGGCGTGCTGACCGAACTCCAGCGCCAGCGCGGCATGGCGATGCTGCTGATCACCCATGATCTGAGCGTGGTGGCGCGGATGGCCGACCGCGTCGGCGTGATGTATGCCGGACAATTGGTGGAAGTGGCGAATCGGGCGGATTTTTTCGCCCGTCCCCGCCATCCCTATTCCCGCAAGCTGTTCGCGGCCCTGCCCGACGCCAGCCGCCGGCGCGGGCGCCTGACGATGATTCCGGGGCGGGTGCCGCCGGCCGACGCCCGCATTGCCGGTTGCCGTTTCGCCGACCGCTGCGATCGGGTGCTGCCACAATGTCGCGAGCAGGCGCCGCCCTGGCGGGAAGCCGAGAACGGCCAGCGGGTCCGCTGCCATCTGCCGCTGGAAGACGCCGCGCCGGCCGCCGGCCCGGACCTTGGCCGGGAAGAGGCGGCACCGCTGCCCGAGCCGGCCGCAGTGGCGGCACCGTTGCTGGAGGTGCGCGATCTGCAGGTCCATTTCCCGATCCGCCGCGGCCTTCTGCAGCGGGTCGTCGGTCAGGTGCGGGCGGTCGATGGCGTTTCCCTGGATTTGTGGCCGGGGCGCACCCTGGCGCTGGTGGGGGAGTCGGGTTGCGGCAAGACCACCGCCGGCAAGGCCCTTCTGCAGCTGATCAAGCCGACGGCGGGCAGCGTGCGCCTGGCCGGAACGGAACTGACCCGTCTCAAGCCCGGCGCGCTGCGGCCGTTGCGCGGCGCGATGCAGATGGTGTTCCAGGACCCGTTCGCGTCGCTCAACCCGCGCATCCGGGTGGGCGGCGTCATTGCCGAAGGCATGGAAGCCCTGCATGTGCCGGGCGATCACCGCGCGCTCACGGAACGCCTGCTCGGCCAGGTGGGGCTGGGACCGGAAATGGCGCAGCGCTATCCCCACGAGTTTTCCGGCGGGCAGCGCCAGCGCATCGCCATCGCCCGCGCGCTGGCGGTGAATCCGCGGCTGCTGATCTGCGACGAACCCACCAGCGCGCTGGATGTCTCGGTGCAGGCCCAGATCCTGAATCTGTTGCAGGATCTGCAGGAAAGCCTGGGCCTGGCCTACCTGTTCATCACCCACAACATCGCGGTGGTCGACTATCTGGCCCACGAGGTGGCGGTGATGTACCTGGGGCGCGTGGTGGAGCGCGGCTCGGTCGACGAGATCCTGCGCCAGCCCTTCCATCCCTATACCAAGGCGCTGATCGCCGCGGTGCCGCGCATCGATGGCGCGCTTGGCGAAGTCCTGACCGTGGCCGGCGATCCGCCGTCGCCGGCGGCGCCGCCGCCGGGCTGCCATTTCCACCCCCGCTGCCCCCGGGCGATGGACGTTTGCCGCCGGGAGTATCCCGGCGAGAGCCGGCTGTCGCCGACCCGGGTGGTGCGCTGCCACTTGTACCCGGACGGATAGGCGCTTAATGCGAAAAGCGGCACGCGGCGCCAGCCGCAACCGATCGGTGCCGCTACAGCGTTCCCCGTAATATCGAGCTATCGACCCCCCCGGAGGGGGGGCGAGCCTTCCCACGATGCGGAGTGTTCTTTCCGCATCATGGAAATCAGCGCTTTCGGTGGTTCTTCGCCGTCGCGGGAATGCGCAGCGGCTTGGCGGCGGCCTTGGCGCGGGGCCTTCCGGCCGCCGCTTTCTGGCCCTTGGCCCCGCGGGAGCCCTTGGTCGCGACGACCTTCTTGCCGCCCTTGCCGCGTTTACCGGCGGTTTTTGGCGAATCGGCCGGCGTCTGCGGCAGTTTCGCGATCAGCTCGGAGCTGATGCGCGCCGCCGGCCCCGGCACCAGCAGGTTGAGCCCGGGTGCGACGCGGGTCTTCCGGCCGATGCTGTTGATCTGCTTGAGGTGGGCCACCGTGATGCCGTGGCGGTTGGCGACGGCATCCAGTTTTTCGCCTTTTCTCAGCGTATGGGTGCGCCACAGGGAAAGCGGACGGTCCTCGCTCTCGTAGCGCTCCAGGTTGGTCTGGAACACCGAGACCTTGTCGGTGGGCAAGACCAGAGTGGATGTCCCGGTGTCGCGCATCACCGGGCGGCTGTGCGCGGGGTTGAGGGCGATGAATTCGTCCAGGGGGATTTCCGCCAGGCGCGCGGCCATCGCCACGTCCATGGTGGCCGGCATGTCGATGGTGGCGAAATAGGGCTCGTTGGGAACGGAGGGAAGGTGAATGCCGAACAGTTCCGGATTGGCCAGGATGTTTTTCAGCGCCTGCAGCTTGGGCACGTAATAGCGGGTCTCCCCCGGCATGGTCAGACTCAGGTAGTCGGTGGGCAAGCCCTTGGCCTGGTTGCGGACCACCGCCTTGGCCACCGCATTCTCGCCCCAGTTGTAGGAGGCCAGGGCCAGGTGCCAGTCGCCGTGCATTTCGTAGATCTTCTGCAGATAATCGAGTGCGGCGCCAGTGGAGGCAACGATGTCCCGGCGCTGGTCGCCCCACCAGTTCTGTTCCAGGTTGTAGGTCTTGCCGGTGGAGGGGATGAACTGCCACATGCCCAGGGCACGGGCCGACGAGTAGGCCAGGGGATTGAAGGCGCTTTCCACCATCGGCAGCAGCGCCAGTTCGGTGGGCATGCCACGTTTCTCCAGTTCCTGGACGATGTAGTAGATGTAGCGGCGGCTGCGCTGGAAGATCTGCTGCAGCATCTGCGGCCGGTTCAGGTACCAGGCCTGGCGGTCGGCCACCAGGGGGCTGTGCAGGTCGGGCATCGCGAAGCCGTTGCGCACCCGCTGCCAGACATCCGGCGGCGGCGCCGTCAGATCGATGGTGGCGATGCGCGGCAGGTCCTCTTCGAGCGTGGCGCGCAGCGGCGCCGCTGGAGCCACCTCGAAGACCGTCTGTCGCGGCAGGGCGAGGTCGGGGCTGAGGCGCAGATCGCTGTCCCGGACTACCGCGACCACCTCGGCGCGCACGGACGGCGCAACGAGGATGGACTGCAAGGCGAGGGCGACGAAAAGGAATCGGAGGAATCGGCTGGACGCACGCAGGCGTGCGGCACTGTGGGGGGGCCTGCGTTTCATAGCCGGGCAATGTTAACGGAGCCCGCCGCCGCCCGTCAAATTCGCCGGCTTGCCGGGCCGTGGCGGAATGCCTCCTCGGGCCGCTGCCGCGGAGCCGAGGAAATCAGGCGGCTTTGAAGTCGTTGCGCCACTCGCGCAAGACGGCGAACACTTCGGTCGCGCCCGTCAGATGCCGCTGGACGTGCGCGCTGGCCGCGTCGATGACGGCCGGCAGGTGACAGCGCAGGAAGGGATTGGTCGCCAATTCATCTTCCAGGCGCATGGGGACGGTGGCCTGCCCGGCAGCCAGCAGGCGCCGCAATTCTTCGGCTCTCCGGAGCAGGGCCGGGTTGCGAGGCTCGACGGCAAGGGCGAAGGGCAGGTTGTAATGACAATATTCGTGGGCGCAGTAGACCAAGGTGTCGCCGGGCAGGGCGGCAAGGCGTTGCAAGGCGCGATGCATCTGCTCGGCGCTGCCCTCGAAGAGGCGGCCGCAACCCAGGGTGAACAAGGTATCGCCACAGAATAAAATGTTTCGGCGATAATCCCCACGCTCGGCAGTGTCGCCGAAATAGCGGTAGGCGAGATGCCCGCGAGTGTGGCCGGCGACGTCGAGCGCTTCCAGGGCAAGCGGAGCTGCCGGGAAGGGAAGCTCGATGCGTTCGCCGCCGGACAAGGCATGCGTGACGCCGGGGATGTCTTCCGCTGCGGGCCCGAAGACCGGAACGGGATGGCGGCGGACCAGTTCGGCGACGCCGCCCGTATGATCCGGGTGATGGTGGGTGAGCAGGATGGCGCCGAGCCGGTCGCCGCTTTGCGCCAAGTGGTCGATGACCGGCTGGGCGTCTCCCGGATCCACCGCCGCCACGTGGCCGCCGTGGCGCAGCAGCCAGATATAGTTGTCGCTGAACGCGCGCAAACGAACGATGTCCATAGCGGAGCTATTCTCCCCGACCCTTGCCCGATGTCAATGCACTTCCAGAACTGGCTAGAAACACCCCAGGGGCGCTACGTGCTGCGCTGGGAGTTGGCCAAGCACGAACTGCTGTTGGCCGACGTGTTCGGTTTCAATGCGGTCCAGATCGGCCTGCCCGGTCATGACTACCTGCGCGGCAACCGGATGCCTTTCCGTTTCCGTTGCGGTAGCGAGCCACCGGTGGAGGTCCGCGCCGAGCCCTGGCATCTGCCTTTCGGCACTCATAGCGTCGATCTGGTGGTGCTGCCGCACGTGCTCGAGTTCGCGGAAAATCCCCATTCCATCCTGCGGGAGGTGGAGCGGATCCTGGTGCCTGAAGGGCAGGTGGTGGTGACGGGGTTCAATCCCTTCAGCCTGTGGAGCATCCACCGCCGCCTGTTCCGGCAGTCCGCGGCGGCCCCCTGGAATGGCCGCTATATCAGCGTGCTGCGGCTCAAGGACTGGTTTGCGCTATTGGGTTTCGAAACGCGCGGCGGCGCCTTCGGCTGCTATGCGCCGCCCTTCAGCCAGGAGAAATGGCTGCGCCGCTGCCACTTTCTCGAAGCGGCGGGCGATCGCTGGTGGCCCTACGGGGGCGCGGTCTACGTGATGCAGGCGATCAAGCGCCAAGTCGGCATGCGGCTGGTGATGCCGGCCTGGCACGACCGCAAGGCGCGGGCCAAGGCCCTGGTCACGGTTACTCATAGGAATGGTCAATGATCGACGAAGTGGTGGATATCTTTACCGACGGGGCGTGCAGCGGCAACCCCGGACCCGGTGGTTGGGGCGCGATTCTGCGCTACGGCGAGAAGGAAAAGGAACTGTTCGGCGGCGAGCCGGCGACGACCAACAACCGGATGGAGCTGAAGGCGGTGATCGAGGCGCTGCGCCAATTGAAACGGCCGGTGCGGGTACGGGTGCATACCGACTCCCAGTATGTGCAGAAGGGGATCAGTGAATGGATCGCCGGCTGGAAGCGAAAAGGCTGGAGGACGGCCAGCAAGCAGCCGGTGAAGAACGTGGATCTGTGGCAGTCGCTGGATCAGGAGGCCAGTCGCCATCAGGTCGAATGGCTTTGGGTGCGCGGCCACGCCGGCCATGCGGAGAACGAACGGGCCGATGCCCTGGCGCGGCGCGGCGTCGACTCGGTGCGAAGGGGATAGCCAGATGCGTCAAGTCATTCTCGATACGGAAACCACGGGCCTCGAGTACCGTCTGGGAGACCGCGTCATCGAAGTGGGTTGCGTCGAATTGGCGGACCGCAAGCTGACCGGGCGCCGCTTCCACAAGTACATCAATCCCGAGCGTGAGATCGATGCCGGCGCCCAGGCGGTGCACGGCCTGACCAATGAGTTCCTGGCGGACAAGCCGGTGTTCGCCGAGATCGTGGACGAGTTCGTGGAGTTCATCCATGGCGCCGAGCTGATCATCCACAACGCCGCCTTCGACGTGGGCTTTCTCAATCACGAGCTCGGCCTGCTGCAGCGGGGCAGCCTGGACGGGGTCTGCGGCGGGGTGATCGACACCCTGCGCATGGCGCGGGAACTGCGGCCCGGCAAGCGCAATTCCCTGGACGCCCTGTGCAATGAATACGGGATAGACAATTCGGGCCGTCAGCTTCACGGCGCCTTGCTGGACGCGGAGTTGCTGGCCGAAGTCTATCTGTCGATGACCCGCGGCCAGGAAAGCCTGATGATGGACCTGGAGGCGCCCGCGGCCGGTTTGCAGGCGGACGGCAGCCTGGCGGAGCGGGGCCCGTTGCGGGTGCTGCGCGCGAGCGCCGAGGAGCTGCAGGAGCATGAGCGGGTGCTGGCGGAACTGGACAAGGAGTGCCGTGGCGCCTGCTTGTGGCGCACGCCCGAGTCCGCTCCGCAGTAGGAATCACGGCGCGGTCCACGCCGTGATCCTGGTGCGCCCTATTGCCAGCCGAAGCGCCGGGTGTAGAAGCTTTTCATGCGCTGGGTCAGGATCATGTAACCGGTCAGGATGACGGCCAGGATCGGGAAGTACTGCCACGGCAATGCTTGCAGCTTGAAGTAATGGGCGACCGGCCCCATCGGGATGAAGATGCCGATCGCCATGATCAGGCCGGTGGCGATAAGCAGAGGCGTTCCGGGCCGGCTCTGGATGAACGGGACCTTGCGGGTGCGGATCATGTGCACCACCAGGGTCTGCGTCATCAGGCCCTCGACGAACCAGCCCGACTGGAACAGCGTCTGGTGCTCGGGCGTGTTGGCGCCGAAGACGAACCACATCACCAGATAGGTGGTGATGTCGAACACGGAACTCACCGGCCCGAAGAACAGCATGAAGCGGCCGATGTCGGCCGGGTTCCAGCGCTGGGGATCCTCGACCAGTTCCGCGTCCACGTTGTCGAACGGAATCGCCACCTGGGAGAAGTCGTAGAGCAGGTTCTGCACCAGGAGGTGCATCGGCAGCATCGGCAGGAAGGGGATGAAGGCGCTTGCCACCAGCACCGAGAAGACGTTGCCGAAATTGGAGCTGGCCGTCATCTTGATGTACTTGAGCATGTTGGCGAAAGTCTTGCGGCCCTGGATCACGCCTTCCTCCAGCACCATCAGGCTCTTCTCCAGCAGGATGATGTCGGCGGCCTCCTTGGCGATGTCCACCGCGGTATCCACCGAGATGCCGATGTCGGCGGTGCGCAGCGCCGGCGCGTCGTTGATGCCGTCGCCCATGAACCCGACCACATGGCCGTTGCCCTTGAGCAGATGGACGATGCGGTCCTTGTGGGCCGGCGTCAGCCTGGCGAAAACGTCGTGCGTCTCCACGGCCCGGGCCAGTTCGGCGTCGCCCATGCGCTCGACGTCGGCGCCGAGCAGGACCGATTCCGCCGCCAGCCCCACTTCGCGGCAGATCTTGGCCGTCACCAGCTCATTGTCGCCGGTCAGCACCTTGACCTTCACCCCGTGGGCGGCCAGGGCCTGGAGCGCGGGTTCGGTGGACTCCTTAGGCGGATCGAGGAAGGCGACGTAGCCCACCAGGGTCAGCCCCGCCTCGTCGGCGACGCCATAGGTTTCCTGTAGCGGCGGCAATTCCCTGGAGGCTACCGCCACGACCCGCAGACCGTCCTCGTTGAGGTCGGCGGTGACCGCGCGCACGCGGGCGAGCAGTTCCGGCGTCAGCGGCTCGTCGATCTCGCCGTGCCGCACCCGCTCGCAGACGGCCAGGATCTCCTCCACCGCGCCCTTGCAGATGAGGATGTGATGCTCCTCATGTTCGGCCACCACCACCGACATGCGGCGCCGCTGGAAATCGAAGGGGATTTCATCCACCTTGCGGAAGTTGGTGGCCGGGTTGAGCTCCCGATGCACCTCGGTATGCTCCAGCACCGCCACGTCGAGCAGATTCTTGAGGCCGGTCTGGTAGTAGCTGTTGAGATAGGCCGCCTCCAGCACGTCGTCTGAGTCCTCGCCCCAGACATCGGTGTGCCGGGCGAGGAAAATCTTGTCCTGAGTCAGGGTGCCGGTCTTGTCGGTGCACAGCACGTCCATGGCGCCGAAGTTCTGGATGGCGTCGAGACGCTTCACGATGACCTTCTGGCGCGAAAGGATGACGGCGCCCTTGGCCAGCGTCGAGGTCACGATCATGGGCAGCATTTCCGGCGTCAGGCCGACGGCGATGGACATCGCGAAGAGGAACGCCTCGGTCCAGTCGCCCTTGGTGAAGCCGTTGATGAAAAGCACCAGCGGCGACATGACGAACATGAAGCGGATCAGCAGCCAGGCCACCTTGTTGACCCCGGCCTGGAACTGGGTCGGGGCGCGGTCGGTGGTGGTGACGCGCTGGGCCAGGGCACCGAAATAGGTGCGGCCGCCGGTGTGCACCACCACGGCGCTGGCCGAGCCGGAGACGACGTTGGTGCCCATGAAGACGATGTTGTCCAGTTCCAGCGGATTGGTCGCGGCAGCGTGGCGCTGGAAGGCGAACTTTTCCACCGGCAGGGACTCGCCGGTCATCGCCGCCTGGCCGACGAACAGGTCCTTGGCCATGAGGATGCGGCAGTCGCCGGGAATCATGTCGCCGGCGGAAAGCAGCACCACGTCGCCGGGGACGAGCTGGGTGATCGGCAGTTCTTCGCGATGGGCGGGCTTGGGCTGGGACTGAATGTCGAAATTGCGCGATCCGGCTGGGGCAGCATTCCCGGCGGGATCGCGGCGGATCACGGTGGCCGTGTTGCGGACCATGGCCTTCAACTGGTCGGCGGCGATATTGGACTTGCGTTCCTGCCAGAAGCGGATGGCGACGGAAAGCACGACCATGGTGCCGATGACGATGGTCGCCTTCATGTCCTCGGTGACATACGAAATCACCGCCAGCAGGGTCAGCAGCAGATCGAAGGGCGTCCTGTAGCAGTGCCAAAGGTGCAGCCACCAGGGCAGGGGCTTTTCCTGCTCGACTTGGTTGAGGCCGACCCGTTCGCGTATCCGTTCCGCCTGGACGGCGCTGATCCCGTCCGGATGGCTTTCGAGCCGCTCCAATAGCGCGGCGGCATCGCTCCTGGCCGCGGCAACCAGGGTTTGCGCCAGGGATGGCGGCACCTCGCGGCTGACCGTGGTGCCGGAGAGGCTGTCGAGCAAGGCGAGGCGGCGGAAGTGCCGGCCAAAACCGCGGGTATGGACGAAGCTCGCGAAGAGTTGCTTGAGGATGGCAAGGTTCATGTTCTTCTCCTTGGCCGATTGATGAAGATGCAGCGCATGTCTTTCCCCTGGGCCTGGCGCGGCGGCGCCCAACCAGTAGTTTCGGGCACGGGATGCCCGGGATATGTCTTGTGGGAAGCAGACGGGACGACCGGGAATCGGTCGTCGGAATGCCACTACCCGCCATGTCGGCAAGGTAGTGACCGGGTGTTACCCGTTGATTACCTTGCCCGAGTTGCGCCGACCAGGCGTCGGCAACTGGGACTGTCCACGGAGGAACTCCGAGAAATGAAAACGGCGCGGACTCTAGCATCGACACGGTGTGATGACAAGTTCGCGCGGGACGCCTGAATGGCATTGGCACGGCAGGTCCGAAAAATCGGCATCCCGAAAACAAAAATGCCACCGAAAGATCTTCGGCGGCATTTTTGTTGCGTGGCCCACAGGGAAATCGGAAATCCCGAAATCCGTGTGAGCTGGTTCGACCGGCAATGGCTCAGTGGCGGGTTTCCACCATCTGCAGCGGTTCCTCGGCCACGACCGGCACGGGCTTGGGCTTGCGTCCCAGAGGCTGGGCAGCGGATACGGGCGCCGGCGCCGAGCGGTGGGCACTGGTTTCGATCATCACCAGCCCGACCTGCTCCAGATTGGCGGGAGCCGCCAACTCGGGCTTGGCTGGCGCCGGCTGCTCGGGTTCCGGCGCAACGGGTTCCGGTTCCGGTACGGCAACGGACTCCGTCTGCGGAATGGCGGTGGCCGCAGCCGGCACGGGCTCGGCCGGGACAGGGGGTTCGACTGCGGGAGAAGCGGCCGGAGCAGAAGGCTCGACCACAGGAGCGACCGGGGCGGGAGGCTCGGCGGGCGTCTCGGGTACGGCAGGGGTCGCAGGTGCTGCGGCCTCCGCCACTTCGACCGTGGCGGCTTCGCTCACCGCCACGGGTGCGGCGGGCGGCGGGGCCGGCTGAGTCACTTCGGCTTCGGTCACTGCGGGTGCCTGGGGCGTTTCCGCCGCCTCGACCGCCTCGACCGCTTCGATCACCTCGGCGATCGCCTCGGTCTTTGGCTGAGCCGTGTCAACAGCGGCGACCACGGCTTCCTGGGGCGCTGCCTCCTCGCCGCGGCGCTCGCCGCGACCACGACCGCCGCGGCGGCCACGACGGCGGGTTTCACCCTCTTCGACGGCGGAGGCGCCTTCGGCAGGCGTGCCTGCCGGCGTCTCAGCCTTGGGTGGCTGTTCGGCACGGGGCGGCCGCGGCTGGCGCTCTTCGCGGCGCTCGCCACGCTCGGCCTTTTCCGGGCGCTCGGCGGTTTCGCCACGCTCGGCTTTTTCTCCGCGTTCGCCACGCTGGCGCCGGGGCTCGCGTGTTCCTTCAGGCTGGCTTTCCTCACGCTTGGGCCGCTCGCCGCGTTCCTTGCGTTCGCCGCCTTCGCGCGGCTGGCGCTCCTCGCGATTTTCCTTGCCTTCCCGGCGGCCGCGTCCGTTTCGGTCCCGCCCGCCACGTTCGCCGCGCTCACCACGTTCTCCCCGCTCGCGGCGGCCCGACTTCTCGGATTTCTTCTCCGCCACGGGCTGCGGTTCTTCCGTGCCACCGGTGAGCCAGGCGATGATCCTGGCGAGCAGGCCCTGCTGCGGCTTGCTCGCGGGCGTTGCCCGCGCCGCCGCCTTGGGTTCGACGATGGGCGCCGGCTGTTCGGGCGTGATGCCCTTGACCACGGCCTCCTGCTTGGGCGAAGACTTGGCTTCGGCCTGGGCGGCGGGGGAGCGATATCCCTCTTCGCTGGGTTTATCGACCATCTGGTAGCTGGCCAGCACCACGTCTTCCTGGTTCAACTGGTCGTGGCGCAGGCGCACGATTTCGTGCTGCGGCGTTTCCAGGTGGCGGTTGGGGACGATCAGCAGGCTGGCGCGATGGCGCATCTCGATGCGGGCGATGTCGCTGCGCTTCTCGTTGAGCAGGAAGGTGCCGACATCCACCGGCACCTGGCAGTGGATGGCGCCGGTGTTCTCCTTCATCGCCTCTTCTTCGAGGATGCGCAGGATGTGCAGGGCGGCGGATTCGGTGGAACGGATGTGGCCGGTGCCGGTGCAGCGCGGGCAGGTGATGTAGCTGGTCTCGGCCAGGGCGGGGCGCAGACGCTGACGCGACAGTTCGAGCAGGCCGAAGCGGCTGATCTTGCCGGTCTGGACCCGGGCGCGGTCATGGTGCAGGGCGTCGCGCAGACGGTTTTCGACTTCGCGCTGGTTCTTGCTGCTTTCCATGTCGATGAAGTCGATCACGATCAGGCCGCCCAGGTCGCGCAGGCGCAGCTGGCGGGCGATCTCGTCGGCGGCCTCGCAGTTGGTGCGGAAGGCGGTTTCCTCGATGTCGGAACCCTTGGTGGCGCGGCCGGAGTTCACGTCCACCGAGACCAGCGCTTCGGTGTGATCGATGACGATGGCGCCACCGGAAGGCAGGTTCACTTGGCGCGAGTAGGCCGACTCGATCTGGTGCTCGATCTGGAAGCGCGAGAACAGCGGCACGTCGTCGTGGTAGCGCTTGACTCGATTCACGGTGGCCGGCATCACGTGGGCCATGAACTGCTGGGCCTGCTCGAAGATGTCGTCGGTGTCGATCAGGATTTCGCCGATATCGGGCTGGAAGTAGTCGCGGATGGCGCGGATCACCAGGCTCGACTCCTGGTAGATCAGGAAGGCGCCGGACTGGCCCTGGGCGGCGCCCTCGATGGCGCGCCAGAGTTGCAGCAGGTAGTTGAGGTCCCACTGGAGTTCTTCCAGGCCGCGGCCGATGCCTGCGGTGCGGGCGATCAGGCTCATGCCGCCGGGCACTTCCAGCTGGTCCATGATCTCTCGCAGTTCCTGGCGCTCCTCGCCCTCGACGCGGCGCGAGACGCCGCCGCCGCGTGGGTTGTTGGGCATCAGGACCAGATAGCGGCCAGCCAGGGAGACGAAGGTGGTCAGGGCCGCGCCCTTGTTGCCGCGTTCGTCCTTTTCCACCTGGACGATCAGTTCCTGGCCGACTTTCAGGGCGTCCTGGATGCGGGCGCGGCCGGGTTCCATGTCGGCCTTGAAATAGGCGCGGGAGACTTCCTTGAACGGCAGGAAGCCGTGGCGGTCGGCGCCGTAATCGACGAAGGCCGCTTCGAGGCTGGGCTCGATGCGGGTGATCACCGCCTTGTAGATGTTGCTCTTGCGTTGCTCCTTGTTGGCCGACTCGATGTCGAGGTCGATCAGTTTCTGACCATCGACGATCGCGACGCGGAGTTCCTCGGCCTGCGTCGCATTGAATAGCATGCGTTTCATGTGTGCTCCCGCGCGCAAGCAGGGCACGACAAACCGCATGCCGCCAGGCTGTTTAAAGGGCTGACGGCGCGGACCGGATTTGCGATGTTGAAGGCTGGTTCATGGGCCTGTGAGCAAGCGGTTTCGGGTTTGTCTGATGTTCGATCGTGCTGCTTCCGTCGCTGGACGGCAGCAGCGCAAAGCAATCGGGGGTGCCTGTATTGCGCGCAATATGAAGTAGTATCGCTGCTTCGGGCGAGCGAGATACCCTGGGTTTGCCGGAGTAAGCGATGGCGCGACAAGTCGCACCGTCCGCCTCTTCACTCCGTTGCCACATCCGCCGGCCGTTCTTCTGATCGATTGATCGATCGACCGTCGGGCAAGACAACATCTCTGGACTGGCGCCGCCGCCGCCACTTCGGGTCGTCGGGCACACCGTCAAGAAACGGCGCAGGCATTGTATTTCAAAATGAATGGCTTAAGCAAAGATTCCGCAACCCTTTTCGAAGTTGACGTGGAGGCGGCGGGGCAACGGGTGGATAACTTCCTGATTCGGCTCGCCAAAGGAGCGCCCAAAAGCCATATCTACCGCATCCTGCGCAGCGGGGAAGTGCGGGTCAACAAGGGGCGGATCGGTCCCGACTATCGCTTGCGTGCGGGAGACGTGGTGCGCATCCCGCCGATCCGCTTGAGCGAAAAGCCATCGCGGCCGGCCGCCCCGGCCCGGGAATTCGCGATCGTCCATGAAGACGAGGCTCTGATCGTCATCGACAAGCCGGCCGGCGTGGCCGTCCATGGCGGCAGCGGCGTGGATTTCGGCGTGATCGAACAGATCCGGCGCGCCCGCCCGCAGGCCAAATTCCTGGAACTGGCGCATCGCCTGGACCGGGAAACCTCCGGTCTGCTGATCGTTGCCAAGAAGCGGGCGGCCCTGACCCGTCTCCACGACATGTTTCGCGATGGCACTATCGCCAAGCGCTACCTGGCGCTGGTGAAAGGGCGCTGGCTCAATCCCAAGCAGCACGTCCGCCTGCCCCTGCACAAATATCTGACCGAGGATGGGGAACGGCGGGTGAGCGTTTCGCCCGAGGGCAAGGACGCCCATTCCATCGTCCGCTTGGTGGCCCGTTGGGAAAACTTCAGTCTGGTGGAAGTGGAACTGAAAACGGGCCGCACCCATCAGATCCGCGTCCATCTGAGCCACCTGGGTTTCCCCTTGGCCGGGGACGACAAGTACGGTGATTTCACCCTCAACAAAACCCTGCAGAAGGCCGGCTTGAAACGGATGTTCCTGCATGCGACCCATCTGGCCCTGGCGCATCCGTTGAGTGGAGCGCCTCTGGTGCTGTCGGCGCCGTTGCCGCCGGAACTGGCTGCGTTCCTTGAGCAACTGGATCTGCACGAGACGCGAACCGGAGCTTGGCCGCGTCCCGATACTGCGTGACGGTCGATTCAGATTCAAATACAGAGCACAGGAGGAGGCCTTTGGAAAAACTGGTATATCTGTTGGGGCGCAGCCATGGCGTTTCGGCGGCCGCTTTCAGTCCGGTGCTGATCGGTGCCGTTCCCGCCCTGCGGGCCATCGGCGCCAAGCGTATTGATCTTCTGGTGGCAGACCTGAACGATCCGGTTCGGGAAGCCTGTCCTGCGCGGATCGCTGGTCCCTGGGACGACCTGGCCGGCGTGGCCCAGTTCTGGCTCGACAACGTCGACCGCCGCAGCGACGCGGAGACGGTGCTTGCGGCAGTCGCGGGACGGTTGGATGGCTATCTTGTGACCGAGTCCGTCGTTCAGCCTTACGTTCGGGATTGGCAGGAGGGAACTCGCAGGCCGGGCGTGAATCAGTTCACCGCCCATGCCAAGCCGGAGGGCGTGAGTGACGAGGATTTCTACCATCACTGGCAAGCGGAGCATTCGCGGATTTCCTTTGATCTCCACCCATTGCGCTGGTCCTACATCCGCCACGCCGTGGCCCGGCCATTGACGGCGGGGGCGCCGCCCTACCGCGCCATCGTGTCGGAGCACTTCAGGGAACTGCGCGATTTCACCGATGAAAGCCGCTATTTCGGTTTACCTGACGTGGTGCAGCAGATGTATGCGGATCTGCCTCACTTCTGCGACCACACCCGCATGGTGACCGGTCCGATGAGCGAATTCAATTTCGATTGAACATGTTTTTGCCGCAATTTCGCTGCTGATATGTTTGAGATGACTACAAAAACCACGGAGGAATAAAGTACATGGACAGATTGCATGGCAAGGTCGCTATCGTCACCGGTGGCGCTCGAGGGATGGGGGAGGCGACGGTTCGCCTGTTCGTTGAAAACGGTGCGAAGGTCGTGATCGGCGATGTGCTCGACAGCGCCGGCGAGGCTCTGGCCCAAGAGCTGGGGCCCAATGCCGCCTTCGTGCACATGGATGTCAGCCAGCAGGCCGACTGGGACAAGGCAGTGGCCCGGGCCCGGGCCTTTGGCTCCCTCAACGTGCTGGTGAACAACGCGGCAATCCTGAATGCCAAGGCCATCAAGGATATGACCGAGGACGACTATATGGCCGTGATCCGGGTGAATCAGTTGGGTCCCTTCCTCGGCATCCGCTCCGTTCTCGAGCCCATGAAGACTGCGGGGAAGGGTTCCATCATCAACATTTCGTCCATCGACGGTTTCCAGGCCAAGAATGGCCTCGCCGCCTACGCTTCCAGCAAATGGGCGGTGCGCGGGCTGACCAAGGCGGCGGCCATCGAACTGGGGCCCTATGGCATCCGCGTGAATACCGTGCATCCCGGCGGCATCTTCACCGACATGGGTGGCCGTTCCGAGCAGAACAGCGATCCCCGGTCCATGGATGCCTTCTATCGCGCCATACCGATTCCCCGCGTCGGTCTTCCCCATGAAGTGGCCTATGTCACGCTGTTCCTGGCCACCGACGAAGCCTCCTACACCACCGGCGCCGAATTCCTGGCCGACGGCGGCTGGGCGGCCGGCCTGCGCAACGACGCGCTGCCCACTTCGTAATAAGCCCTGATCCGGGAGGGGCGGTCCGTGCCTCCCACCCGCTTTTCTCGATTCCCATGCCCAAAACCTTCGATCTGATTGTCTTCGACTGGGACGGAACCCTGATGGATTCCGCCGCCGCCATCGCCTCCGCCATCCGCGCCGCGGCACGGGATCTCGGATTGGAACCGCCCAGCGACGCGCAGGCCCGCCACGTCATCGGCCTGGGGCTGCAGGACGCGCTGGCGCAGGCACTGCCGCAGTTGGAGCCGCATCGCTACGCGGAGATCAGCGAGCGCTATCGCTACCACTATCTGTCGCAGGACCGGGATCTCAGCCTCTTCACCGGCATCGCCGAGTTGCTGGCGGAACTCAGCGGGGCCGGACACATGCTGGCGGTCGCCACCGGCAAGAGCCGCCTGGGGCTGAATCGCGCCCTGGAAGCCAGCGGCGTGGGCGGATTCTTTCAAGGCACCCGCTGCGCCGACGAGTGTTTTTCCAAGCCCCACCCGCAGATGCTGGAAGAGCTGATGGCGGAGTTCGGCACCCGGTCCGAGGCCACGCTGATGATCGGTGATACCACCCATGACCTGCAAATGGCACGGAATGCCGGGGTGGCGGCGCTGGCCGTGAGCTACGGCGCGCATCCGCGGCGGACGCTGGAGGCGGAGTCGCCGTTGCTTTGCGCCGACACCGTGGTCGATCTGGCCGCCTGGTTGCGGACGAACGGCTGACGCGACGGGTATACTGCGCACCCTTGATTTTTTTGCGCCGATGCCGCCGTGAGCGACAACAACGACCTCCGCTGGGAACGCCAGGTTCTCGAAAAACTCGCCCTCGACACCCTGGCCGAGCAGCGCCGCCGGCGCCGCTGGGGCATTCTCTTCAAGACCCTGGGTTTCATCTATCTGGGCGTGGTGCTGGCCATGGTGGCCGATTGGGGCGGCGAGGCGGAAAAGCTGGCGGAGAGCAAGCGCCACACGTCGCTGGTCCAGGTCGCCGGCGTGATTTCGGCGAAATCCGACGCCAGCGCCGAGCATGTGGTCAGCGCCTTGCAGTCGGCCTTCGAAAGCAAGGGCACGGCCGGGGTGGTTCTGCTGATCAACAGCCCGGGCGGCAGCCCGGTCCAGGCCGGGATCATCAATGACGAGGTGCGCCGTTTGCGCGCCCGGTCGCCGCAGATACCGGTCTATGCGGTGGTGGAGGACATCTGCGCCTCCGGCGGCTACTATGTGGCCGCCGCCGCCGACCGGATTTATGTAGACAAGGCCAGCATCGTCGGCTCCATCGGCGTGTTGATGGACGGATTCGGCTTCACCGGGACCATGGACAAGCTGGGCGTGGAGCGTCGCCTGCTGACCGCCGGCGCCAACAAGGGTTTCCTCGATCCCTTCTCGCCGCAGAACGCCCAGCACAAGGAGCACGCCCAGCGGATGCTCAACGAGATCCACCAGCAGTTCATCGACGTGGTGCGCCAGGGGCGTGGCAAGCGGCTGAAGGAGACTCCGGAGATGTTTTCCGGCCTGATGTGGACCGGCAGCAAGAGCATCGAACTGGGCCTGGCCGACGCCTACGGCACCGTGGAGTCGGTGGCCCGTGACGTGATCAAGGCCGAGGACATCCGGGACTACACCGTCAAGCCCAATTTCGCCGAGAAATTTGCCCAGCGCTTCGGTGCCGACGTGGCCGAGGGCATGGCCGGCGCCTTGGCGCGGTTTTCCCTGAGGTAGTCGCTCAGCGGCGGCGCGGTCGGGGTTCCGCCCGTCGCTGCGTCTTGTCCGGCTGCCGGGCGGTCGCTTCGGCGAGCAGCAGGAAGACGGTGGGGCGCCGTTCCAGGTCCGGTGCTGGTGCGATCCGCCATTGCTCGATGGTCCGGGTGGCGATGGCTTCCGTCGGCAGCGTCAGGTCCGTCGCCAGGCAGATTCGGGTCGAGGCATGGCACCCCTGGAGCAGGGCCTGGAACAGGGCGGCGTTGCGGTAGGGCGTCTCGATGAACAACTGGGTCTGGTTGTTTCGTTGGGAGTCGCGTTCCAGTTCGGCGATCCGTTGGCCGCGTTCCGGTTCCCGGGCCGGCAGGTAGCCGTGAAAGGCGAAACGCTGGCCGTCCAGGCCGGAGGCCATCAGGGCCAGCAGCAGGGAGGAGGGGCCCACCAGGGGGCGCACCGCGATCCCCAGTTCATGGGCCCGGCGCACCAGCAGGGCGCCGGGGTCGGCCACGCCTGGACAACCAGCTTCGGACATCAGCCCCAGGTCATGCCCGGCCCGTACCGGCGCGAGCAGTCGCTCCAGGTCGGCCGCGGTCGGGTGTTCGGGGAGTTCTTCGATGGCGATGTCCCGCAGGGGCGTCGGATGCTCCAGGCGCTTGAGTTCGGCGCGGGCGGTCTTGGCGTTCTCGACGACGTAGTGGGTCAGGCGGCAGGCTCGATCCCGGGTCGCGGCGGGCAGGAACTGCGGCCAGGGAACATCCCCCAGGGCGACGGGGATCAGGTACAGCGTGCCGGCCATCAGGGCAGTTCCACCCCTTCGGCGCGCAGCATCTGGCACAGGGCGATCAAGGGCAGGCCCACCAGGGCGTTGGGGTCGTCGCCGCGCATGGCCTCCATCAGGGAAATGCCCAGTCCCTCGGATTTGGCGCTGCCGGCGCAGCCGAGGGCATCCTCCTTGTCCAGGTAGCGGCTGATCTCGGCGTCCGAGAGTTCGCGGAAATGCACCTCGGTGGGGATGCCGCGCAGATGGCTACGCCCGGTGGCGGCATTGAGCAAGCACAAACCGGTATGGAAAATCACCGTTTTTCCACTCATGGCGCGCAGCTGTCTGCTGGCATTCTCTCGCGTCCCCGGTTTGCCGAAGCGTTGTTCGCCGTGGAAGGCCACCTGGTCGCTGCCGATGATCAGCGCATCGGGAAACCGGCCGGCGACTGCTTGGGCCTTGGCCAGCGCGAGGCGCTCCGCGGTGAGCGCCGGCGCTTCGCCGGGCAGTGGTGTTTCATCGACGTCGGGGGCGGCGGTTTCGAAGGGAAGCTGGAGCCTGGACAGCAATTCCCGGCGAAAGACTGAAGTGGATGCGAGAACCAGCCGGCGCATGTTTTTGTTTTGACTAGAAAAGGGCCGGCATGATAGCATTCGCGCCCTTTATGTCGCAGAAGCTCAGACAGGATCTCGCCGGGACGGTCATCGACAGTCTCGAATTCGCCCGGGACGCGGGCCGGATATCCGGCTCGATCCCAGTGGCGGCGCTGGCGCGGCTGGGCGATATGCTGGCGAACGATAGCGGGGTCCTGGATTACGGGATTCGCGGCGAGCGCGATCATCAGGGCGCGAGTTATCTGGTGGTCGAGGCGGATGGCGAGGTGATGTTGCGCTGCCAGCGTTGTCTGCATGAAATGGCGGTGCCGCTGCATGTCGCGGCCCGGCTGCGTCTGGTGGCTCCCGGCGCGCCGTGGCCGGAAGACGACCTGGAGGACGACAGCGCCGACGCGATCGAGGCGGACAAGGCGTTGGCCCTGCTGCCCCTGGTCGAGGACGAGGTGCTGCTGGCCTTGCCGCTGGCGCCCCGCCACGAGCATTGCGAGCCGCCGGCGCCGTTGAGGGATGAACAGGAGCCATCGCCGTTCGCGGCGCTGGCAAAGCTGAAGAAGCAGTAACGATTTAATGCAAGGAGTCTGAAATGGCCGTTCAACAGAACAAGAAATCCCCCTCCAAGCGTGGCATGCATCGTGCCCACGACTTCCTGACCAACCCGCCGCTGGCGGTCGAGCCCACCACGGGCGAGGTCCATCTGCGTCACCACATCTCCCCGTCCGGCGTGTATCGCGGCAAGAAGGTGCTGAAGGCCAAGGGCGAATAACTCCCAGGATCGAAATGGCCGAATGCGTCGAACGCATTCGGCCTTTTTCTTGATTCGAAACGATGGCGATCACCATCGCAGTGGATTGCATGGGGGGTGACCACGGACCGTCGGTCACCGTTCCCGCGACATTGGAGTTCTTGCGGCGCGATGCCGACAGCGCAGTCATCCTCGTGGGCCAGGAGGAGGTGTTGCGCCCCATGGTCGCCACGATCCAGGGACAGTTCGGTTCGCGTCTGGTGCTGCGCCACGCCAGCGAAGTCGTGGCCATGGACGAGCCCGTCGCCTCGGCCCTGCGCAACAAGCGCGATTCCTCGATGCGCGTCTGCGCCAACCTGGTCAAGGAAGGCGTCGCCGATGCCGCCTTGTCGGCCGGCAATACCGGCGCCCTGATGGCGATCTCCCGCTTCGTCCTGAAGACGCTGCCGGGTATCGACCGCCCCGCGATCGCCGGCATCCTGCCCACCCACGACGGCCATGTCTATGTGCTCGATCTGGGCGCCAATGTGGACTGCCAGCCGGAGCACCTGCTGCAGTTCGGCATCATGGGTTCGGTGCTGGTTTCCGCCCTGGAGCACAAGGAGCGCCCCCGCGTCGGCCTGTTGAACATCGGCGAGGAGGACATCAAGGGCAACGATGTCGTCAAGCGGGCGGCCGAGCTGCTGAAGGACAGCGACATCAATTTCATCGGCAATGTCGAAGGCAACGACATCTTCCGCGGCACCGCCGACATCGTGGTCTGCGACGGATTCGTCGGCAACGTGGTGCTGAAGGCGGCGGAAGGGCTGGCGACGATGATCGCCGGCGGCCTCAAGGAAGAGTTCTACCGCAGCCCCTGGTCCAAGCTCGCCGCCCTGATCTCGATGCCGGTGATCAAGGCGTTCAAGCAGCGTTTCGATCACCGCGCATACAATGGCGCCGGCTTGCTGGGGCTCAACGGCATCGTCTTCAAGAGCCATGGCTCGGCCGACGCCTATGCCTTCCGCTGCGCCCTGAACCGTGCCGCCGAGGCGGCGCGCAACCAGCTGACGGACAAGATCGTCAGCCGCATGGCCGTCATGACGGCATCACCGGATTCCGCCACTTTATGAGTTACGCCAAGATTACCGGCACCGGCAGCTACCTCCCGGGAGAGCCGATCAGCAACAGCGATCTGATTGCCGCCCACGGACTGGAGTCCAACGACGAGTGGATCGTCGAGCGCACCGGCATCCGCTTCCGTCACCTGGCACCCGCCGGCATGGCCGCCAGCGACCTGGCGGCGCAAGCCTGCCGCCGCGCCCTGGAAGCCGCGGGCCGCAAGCCGGAGGAAGTGGATCTGATCATCGTCGCCACGTCCACCCCGGATTATATTTTCCCCAGCACGGCGGCCATTCTGCAGTCCAAGCTGGGTGTGACCAACCAGTCGCCGGCCTTCGACGTGCAGGCGGTGTGCACCGGTTTCGCCTACGCCCTGTCGATCGCCGAGAAGTTCATCCAGTCCGGCAGCAGCCGTTGCGCCCTGGTGGTGGGCGCCGAGGTGTTTTCCCGCATCCTGGACTGGAAGGACCGCGGCACCTGCGTCCTGTTCGGCGACGGCGCCGGCGCGGTGGTGCTCGAAGCCAGCGACGAACCGGGCATCCTGTCCTCGGCGCTCCATGCCGATGGTTCACACCACGGCATTCTCTCGGTGCCCGGCCATCTCTGCGGCGGCCTGCCGATCGGCGATCCATTCCTGCGCATGGACGGCCAGGCGGTGTTCAAGTTCGCCGTGCGGGTCCTCGCCGAGGTCGCCCACGAGGTGCTGGACAAGGCCGGTCGCACCGTCGATCAGGTGGATTGGCTGATCCCTCACCAGGCCAACGTCCGCATCATTCAATCCACCGGCAAGAAATTGGGCCTGCCGGCGGAGAAGTGCATCGTCACCGTGGATCGCCACGGCAACACTTCGGCGGCGTCGATCCCCCTGGCCCTGGACGAGGCGGTCCGCGCCGGCACCGTCCGACGCGGCGAGACCCTCCTGCTGGAGGGCGTCGGCGGCGGCTTCACCTGGGGCGCCGCCCTTCTTACTTTCTGAATTTTCCGAGAACGACATGAAATTTGCGCTCGTTTTTCCCGGCCAGGGCTCGCAGTCCGTCGGCATGATGAATGCCTATGGCGACAGCCCGGTGATCCGCGCCACCTTCGACGAAGCCTCTGCCGCCCTCGGCCGCGACCTCTGGCAACTGGCGGCGGAGGGGCCCGCCGAGGCCCTGAGCCAGACCGTGAATACCCAGCCCCTGATGCTGACCGCGGGCATCGCCGCCTGGCGTCTGTGGCGGGAGATGGGCGGCGCCCAGCCGGCCATGGTGGCCGGACACAGCCTGGGCGAGTATTCGGCGCTGGTGGCCGCGGGCGTGCTGTCGTTGCGGGACGCCGTGCCGCTGGTGGAACTGCGCGCCAAGGCCATGCAGGAAGCCGTGCCCGCCGGGACCGGCGCGATGGCGGCGATCCTGGGCATGGATGCCGAAGCGATCAAGGCCGTCTGCGCGGAATGCGCCCAGGGCGAGGTGGTGGAGGCCGTGAATTTCAACGCGCCGGAGCAGACCGTCATCGCCGGCCATGCCGCGGCCGTGCAGCGCGCGGCCGACGCCTGCAAGGCGAAGGGCGCCAAGCGGGCCGTGATGCTGCCGGTGTCGGCGCCGTTCCATTGCTCCCTGATGCAGCCCGCGGCGGAAAAGCTGAAGGCGCGGCTGGCGGAACTGGAATTCGCCGTTCCCGCGATTCCGGTGGTGAACAACGTCGACGTGGCCGTGGTCGGCGATCCGGCCGCGATCAAGGATGCCCTGGTGCGCCAGGCCGCCGCGCCGGTGCGCTGGGTGGAGATCATGCGGGCGATGCAGGCGGCGGGTATCGGCCAAGTGTATGAATGCGGGCCCGGCAAGGTGCTGGCCGGCGTCACCAAACGTTGCGCCGACGGCCTGACCGGCGGCGCCATGGCCGATCTGGCCGGTATCGAGGCGGCACTGGCTGCCGTTGCAGGTTGAGGAAGCGAATATGTTGAAAGGCCAGATCGCGTTGGTGACCGGCGCTTCCCGCGGCATCGGCCGCGCCATTGCGCTGGAACTGGGCGCCCAGGGGGCGACGGTGGTCGGCACGGCGACCTCCGAAGCCGGCGCCGCCGAAATCCAGAATGCGCTCGACGCCGCCGGCATCGTCGGTTGGGGCGCGGTGCTGAATGTGACCGACGCCGCTTCGGGCGAGTCCCTGCTCGCCGAAATCGAGAAGAAATATGGTCCGGTGGGCATCCTCGTCAATAACGCCGGCATCACCCGCGACAACCTGGCGATGCGGATGAAGGACGAGGAATGGGACGCCGTGGCGGACACCAACCTGAAGTCGGTGTTCCGCATGTGCAAGCTGGTGATGCGCGGCATGATGAAGGCCCGCGCCGGCCGCATCATCAACATCACTTCGGTGGTCGGCGCCGCCGGCAATCCGGGGCAGGCCAACTACGCCGCCGCCAAGGCCGGCGTGGCCGGCATGACCCGCGCCCTGGCCCAGGAACTGGGTAGCCGCAACATCACGGTGAATTGCGTGGCGCCCGGCTTCATCGATACCGACATGACCCGCGCTCTGCCGGACGCGCAGCGGGGCGCCCTGCTGGGCAGGATTCCGCTCAACCGCCTCGGCCAGGCCGACGAGGTGGCGGCGGCGGTGGCGTTCCTCGCCAGCCCCAAGGCCGGATACGTCACCGGTTCCGAGCTGCATGTCAATGGCGGTATGTACATGTGTTGACCCTCCTGTTGCCGCGACTGGCACGGCGACGCTTTTTGGTAAACTAGCCAGGTTTTACAGTTGTGGAGCAACGCGGGTTTCTCGCGCCAGCCCCGACTTCTTTTTCTCACTACACCCGATCAATCAGGGAAGGAGCTGCAAATGGAGAATATCGAACAGCGCGTCAAGAAAATCGTCGCCGACCAGCTGGGCGTGAACGAGGCCGACATCAAGAACGAGTCTTCCTTCGTGGATGACCTGGGCGCGGATTCCCTGGATACCGTCGAACTGGTGATGGCCCTGGAGGAAGAGTTCGAGTGCGAGATTCCCGACGAGGAAGCCGAGAAGATCACCACGGTCCAGCAGGCGATCGACTACGTCAATAACAACGTCAAGAAGTAATAATCCATACCAATCTCGCAGGAGTCCGCCTTGTCGCGTCGCAGAGTCGTCGTCACCGGTCTTGGCATCATCTCGCCGGTGGGCAATACCGTATCCGAAGCCTGGGGCAACATCCTTGCCGGCAAGAGCGGCATCGGTCCGATCACCCGTTTCGATGCTTCGCTGTTTTCGGCGAGGATTGCCGGCGAGGTGAAGAATTTCAACGTCGCCGACTACCTGTCGCCCAAGGAAGCCCGCCGGATGGATACCTTCATCCATTACGGCATGGCGGCAGGCATCCAGGCCATCAAGGACTCCGGGATCGAAGTGACCGAAGCCAATGCCGACCGCATCGGCGTCAACATCGGCTCCGGCATCGGCGGCCTGCCGATGATCGAGGATACGCATAACGACTTCCTCGGCGGCGGCCCACGCAAGATTTCTCCCTTCTTCATTCCCGGCACCATCATCAACATGATCTCGGGCAACCTGTCGATCATGTTCGGGCTGAAGGGGCCGAATCTGGCGGTGGTGACGGCCTGTACCACGGGCCTGCACGCCATCGGCACCAGCTTCCGCATGATCGAGTACGGCGACGCCGACGCGATGGTCTGCGGCGGCGCGGAATCCACGGTCACCCCGCTGGCGGTGGGCGGCTTCGCCTCGGCCAAGGCCTTGTCCACCCGCAACGACGATCCGGCCACGGCGAGCCGCCCCTGGGACACCGGGCGCGATGGCTTCGTCCTGGGCGAGGGCTCCGGCGTGCTGGTGCTGGAGGAATACGAGCACGCGAAAAAGCGCGGCGCCAGGATTTACGCCGAACTGGCCGGTTTCGGCATGAGCGGCGACGCCTTCCACATGACCGCGCCGGATACCGACGGCCCCCGGCGCAGCATGCTGAACGCACTGAAGAATGCCGGCATCAATCCCGGCGAAGTGCAGTACCTCAACGCCCACGGCACTTCCACGCCGCTGGGCGACAAGAACGAGACCGAGGCCATCAAGCTGGCCTTCGGCGATGTGGCGAGGAATCTGGTGGTCAATTCCACCAAGTCCATGACCGGCCACCTCCTGGGCGGTGCGGGCGGCCTCGAATCGGCTCTGACCGTGCTGGCGGTGCATCACCAGGTGTCTCCGCCCACCATCAACATTTTCGAGCAGGACCCGGAATGCGATCTGGATTACTGCGCCAACACCGCGCGGGAAATGAAGATCGACGTGGCGCTGAAGAACAACTTCGGTTTCGGCGGTACCAACGGTACGCTCGCCTTCCGTCGGGTGTAGGCGCGTCGGGCAGTGGATCTGCCCGTCACCCTTCGTCTGCGGCCGTCAGCCACGCTGGCGGCCGTTTTGCTTTTGGGCCACGGTCTGGCCGTGGCGGCAGTGCTGCCCTGTGAATTACCGCTGCCGGCGAAGTGGGCGCTGATCGGTCTGATCGGCGTTTCCTGCGCGCACAGCCTGTGGCGCCATGCGCTGCATCGGGGCGGCGTGAGGGCGCTCATCCTGCGCCAGGACGGGAAGGTCGATCTGATCGCCGGTCCGTCAGCGGGGGATGGCACGGCCCCAACGCTGGAACCCGACGCGGAGACGTCGGTACATGTCGTGGGCGTCGTGCTGCGCCTGCGCTCCGACAAGCGACGACTGACCCTGGTGCTGCCGCCCGACGCGCTGGATGCCGGATGTCATCGCAAACTTCGCGTCTGGTTGAACTGGCGAACCACAGCATATAACTAAAGTTAAATTTAGCATGACTATGCTGCTGATTGAATTACAATAATTCGGTGACCTGAAAGGATTTATGCTGATCGGCTGAATCGCGCTCAGACGCGAATCGATTGCCCTTGGGAAGGAAGCTTCTATGCCGTCTGTACTGTTCGGCCGTCGTGCTCTGTGGGGCCTGTGGTTTGCATTGACCGCACTCCCGGGCGGAGCCCAGGAGGTGCCCAAGTTTGCGATCACCAAATTCCACGTGAAAGGCAACACGCTGCTGCCGCAATCCCGGATCGATGCCTATGTCGCACCGTTCATCGGCCAGCAACAGGACTTCGGCGACGTGCAAAAAGCCCTGGAAGCGCTGGAAGAGGGGTATCGGAAGCTGGGCTACACCACCGTTTCGGTGTTGCTGCCCGAACAGGTGCTGGAACGGGGCGAAGTGCTGTTGCAGGTGGTGGAAGGCAAGCTCCGCACAGTGGAGGTGCAGGGCAATCGATTCTTCGATGCGGACAACATCCGCGCTTCCCTGCCGGGTTTGAAGGAGGGAACCGCCCCCCAGGTGGATGATCTGTCCGCCAGCCTGCGGGTCGCCAACGAAAACCCGGCAAAGAAGGTCGCCTTGCAGCTTTCTCCGGGCGAAAAAGAGGACGATGTCATCGCCAAGATCAAGGTGACGGACGAGAAGCCCTGGAAAGCCGGCATGACCCTGGACAATACCGGCACGCCCCAGACCGGCCTGAACCGGCTCGGCATCAGTTACCAATATTCCAACCTGTGGAACCGGGACCATGTCCTGACCCTGCAATACCAGACCTCGCCCAGCCAGATGAGCGACGTCAAGGTGTATGCCGTGGCCTATCGCCTTCCCCTCTACGGGACGGGCGACAGCCTGGATTTCTACGCCACGGACTCCAATGTGAATGCAGGCTCCATCGCCGTGGGGCCTTTCGACCTGGCGATCACCGGCAAGGGTTCGTCCTTCGGCGCCCGCTACACCTGGAATCTCAAGCGCCGGGGCGACTATGAGCACAACGTCGTCTTCGGCCTGGAGGAGAAGAAATTCCAGAGCAACATCGGCGTAGGCGCCCTGCAACTGGGCAACGACCTGACGGTTCGTCCCGCATCGGTTCAGTATCAGGGACGCTTGGCCCGACCCGACAGCGAATTCAGCTTTTACGGAAGTTATGCGCACAACCTTCCCGGCGGCGGCAATGGCGGCCAGGCGGCCTTCAGCAAGGCCCGGGCCGGGGCGGACGCCGAATACCAGGCGGTGCGCGGCGGCCTGACCTTGAGCCGTACCCTGGGCGCCGACTGGCAGGCGCGACTGGTGATGACCGCCCAATGGACGGACAAGCCGATGATTCCGGGCGAGCAGTTCGGGGTCGGCGGCTCCAGTTCGGTGCGCGGTTTCCTGGAGCGGGAGGTCGCGTCCGACAAGGGCCACCAGGCCAGTCTCGAACTGTATTCGCCGGAGTTGTGCGCGGGTTTTTCCGTCGCCCAACGCTGCCGCGCCCTGGCCTTCTACGACCTCGGTTCGGTCCATCGGATCAAGCCGCTGCCGGTGGAGCAGGCGCGGGAGCACATCTCCAGTCTGGGTCTCGGTTTGCGCTGGACCTACGCCAGGGACGCCGCGTTCCAGGCCGACTATGCCAAGGTGCAGAATCCCGGCGGCACGGCCAAGCGGGGCGACTGGCGGGTGCATGCACGCTTCGGTTATTTTTTCTGAAGTTCGATTCCGGCTCGGCCGGTTCAGGGTAGGGGAGTGGCCATGAAACACAGGTCAGCCAAACAACAGTCCGCCGCACTCCAGCGCATGAGCGGTTCCGTCCGACCATGCCTGATGGCCCTGGCGATCGCGTCCTGCTTCGCCGCCCCCCTGGCCAGGGCGCTGCCCGTCGCGCCCCAGGTGGTGGCCGGTTCGGCGACGTTCAGCCAGAGCGGCAACACCCTGAGCATTACCAACGTCCCCGGCACCATCATCAACTGGCAGAGCTTCTCGGTCGCTCCGCTGGAAACCGCCCGCTTCCTGCAGCAGACCAATCTTTCCGCCGTTCTCAACCGGGTCACGGGACCGGACGCCTCGCAGATCCTCGGCGCCTTGCAGTCCAACGGCCGGGTTTACCTGATCAACCCCAACGGCATCGCCTTCGGCCCCGGCGCCCGGGTGGATACCCAGGGCCTGATCGCCTCCACCCTCAACATCTCGGACAAGGACTTCCTCGCCGGCCGGCTCAACTTCGAGGCTGGCGCCGTGGCCGGCGGCATCCGCAACGAAGGCGTGCTGCAAACACCGAGCGGCGGCGCGATCTACCTCGTGGCGCCGGACATCGAGAACGCCGGCATCATCCGCAGCCCTCAGGGCGAGGTGATCCTCGCCGCCGGCGGCAAGGTGCAACTGGTGGAGGCCGGCCGCCCGGATATCCAGGTGGTGGTTTCGGCACCGGCCGACAAGGCCGTCAACCTGGGGCAGATCGTCACCGAAGCGGGCCGCACCGGCCTCTTTGGCGCGGTGTTGCAGCAGAAGGGGCTCATCTCGGCCGACACGGCGGGAACCGACGCGCAAGGTCGCATCGTGTTCCGCGCCAGCAAGTCGGTCTCGCTGGAGGCGGGCAGCGTGACGACCGCCAACGGCAACGCCGGCGGCGACATCACCCTGCAATCCGCCGACCTGACCCAGGTGGCCGGCACCGTCGGCGCCGCCGGCAGCGAAGGCAAGGGCGGCAGCATCCAGGTCCTCGGCGACAAGGTGGCGCTGATCGGGAATGCCGTGGTCGACGCCTCCGGCCGAAGCGGCGGCGGCACGATACTGGTCGGCGGCGACTACCAGGGCAAGAGCACCCAGGTACAGAACGCCTCGGTCACCTATTTCGGCAAGGATGCCCGCATCCGGGCGGATGCGACCCGAGTGGGGGACGGCGGCAAGGTGATCGTCTGGGCCGACGACACGACGCGCGCCTACGGCAGCATCTCCGCCAAGGGCGGCGTCAATGGCGGTGACGGTGGTTTCGTGGAAACGTCGGGCAAGAAGTATCTGGACTATCACGCGAGAGTGGATGTCGGTGCGGCAGCCGGCCGTGGTGGCACGTTGTTGCTCGACCCCGCCACGATCACATTGGTGGGTGGGAGTGGCGAGGGTGCTGCGTCCCCGGATGGCAACACCACATTCCAGGGAGGTGCGACACCCGGTACGGTCAACTTCGCCGATGGCGACATTACGTCGGCCGGAGTTTCCAATATCTACCAATCGGAACTCCAAGGATTATCTCCTGGCACCAACATCATTCTCGAAGCAACCGACTACATTGGCGCGACCGGTACCTTTGGCAATCTGTTGATACTGCCCAATAACTCCAATCTGACGATGCGCACGCGCAACGCTTCGACAGATGGCAGCGGCACCATCGGCATCAATCTTGCCAACAGTACGGACTCCAGCAATCTCGAGATCAGGACGCAAGGTAGCGGCACGATTACGCTGCAAACCGGTACCGGCTCAAGCCCGCAGATGGCTACCATTGACGCCGGCAAACTCACCACGGGTGGCGGGCAGGTGACGGTCAATGCCACAGGCAACGTCGTGATTCGAGGCATAACGACTACGCCAATCAGTACCGGGGCCGGCGGAGACATCAATCTCACTTCGGGTGGCTACATGACGCTGGGTGGGGCGAATATTGATGCCAGAGGAAATAGCGGCACCACCGGTAACGTCACGCTCAACTCCGGCGGCGCCATCTCCGTGCAAACCAGCAAGACCATCTATGGCAACAATCTGAAGATGGCCGCCACTGGCGGCATCACCGACGGGGCGAGCGGCGCGGTCAGCACCCAGGTCGCAAAACTCGACAACATCCATAATATGGGCAGCGGCGATGTCAGGATCGCCAACAGTGGTGCGTTGTCGTTCGACGATACCGTTACCCTGGGTTACGGCGTGAAACAGGAATCGTCGGGAGTCCTGGAAATCGTCGTGGCGTCGGGAGCGTTGACTGTCGACAAACCGATCATCGCCGCCAGCAGCGCGACCCTTTCGGGAGCCAGCATTACCCAGACGACTGACGGTGCAATCACTGCGGATCATGTCGATCTTCTCGCCAATGCCGGGTCGGTTGCGCTGAATGTTGCCGCCAATTCGGTGAATTCGCTGGCAGGGTCCGCAAGCGGAAACATCGCCTTCAAGAACGGCAAGGCTCTAAGCGTTTCCAGTCTGAGCAGCAGCAGTTCCGGCCAGACCATCAATCTGGAGACGACCAGCGGCGGCCTGAGTGTGGGGACCATTACGGCCAGCGGCGGCACGGTGACGCTGACCACGGCGGGGTCCATCATCGATGCGAACGCTTCGGGAACCAACGTCACCGCGAGCACGCTGACCGTGAATGCCGCGAACGGGTTGAGTCTGGATACCGCCGTGTCCTCCCTCAGCGCCACCAACACGGCCAGCAACGCCAACGGCATCGGTATCAGAAACACCGGCAATTTGACCGTCACCGCGCTTTCCGACAGTTCCGTGTGCGGGGCGACGCCGCCGGCAACAACCTGCGCGAGCACGGCTGGCACCGCATTGTCCAGTGACGACACCCTGACCATCAGTGGCAATGTCGCGGCGGGAGCCGGTCCCGTCACCCTGAAGGCGCCTACGATCGCCAGTACCGGTCCGGTCACGGCCGGCAATCACTTGGCCATCATTGCCGACAACATCTCTTTCGGCGCAACCATGCTGGGCAAGTGCTCGGCGAGCGGGAGCGCCGGTTGTGTCGACATCAAGCCGCTGACCTCGGGGCGATCCATTGAAATCGCAGGCGCGACCAATTCCGACGCGCTCAGCATCACGCAGTCGGACCTGGCGAAGATCAATCCAGCAAGCAGCGGCATCACCGGCGGCTCGATATTGATCGGCGACGGGTCCGGACCGATCACCTTCACCGGTGATTTCACCGCGCCCGGCGGCATGTATTCCAATCTACGGGGCACGACGATCAGTCAGTCCGCGGGCACGACCATCCATGGGATGCTGGACGCGATCGCCAGCGGGGCGATTACTCTGACTCAGTCGACAAATGAGATCGATCACCTCGGTTATGCGTTCAAATCTTCTGGCTCCACGATCGAGGTGACTACCAGCGTACCGTCGTTGGTATTGATGGGAACGGTAAGGGCTGCAAGTGGGCTGACCATTGCGAACAATGGTGGGGACATCGTCGTCGATAGCGCCCAGGTCTCATCGGTCTACAGCGGGAGCACCACGCTCTCTGCCAGCGGCGGCATCACCATCAAAGCAACCAGCGCGGACTCCTATCTCCAGGGCAATCCCGATGTTTATCTCACCCTGGGCGGAGATATCGCCTTCACTGCCCCCAGTTCGTTCAAGGCTTATGTTTCTCCGACACAGCCAACGACTACCCATTTGACCTTCACCAGCGCTGCGGGCAAGGTGTTGTTCAACGGCACGCAGGCAACCGCGACGACTTCAGGCAATATGGGTTTTTTCAGTACCCCGGGATTTGGTGGAACTCCCGCCGTTGTTGGCAGCAGCCTGATTCTGACAAGCGGCAGTGCAGATAATTTCGTGGCTCCGAGTAGTGGAGGCGGTGGAGCAACAACCCCGCCGCCCCCGACACTGGATGCATGCATAGCGAATCCGGCATTGTCCGGTTGCACCTCGGTGCTGCCAACCTTGAGCAGCTGCACGACCAACCCGACTCAGGCCGGCTGCACGGCGGTGCTGCCGAGCCTGAGCAGTTGCACGACCAACCCGACCCAGGCCGGCTGCGCGGCGGTGCTGCCGAGCCTGAGCAGTTGCACGACCAACCCGGCCCAGGCCGGCTGCACGGCGGTGCTGCCGAGCCTGAGCAGCTGCACGACCAACCCGGCCCAGGCCGGCTGCACGGCGGTGCTGCCGAGCCTGAGCAGCTGCACGACCAACCCGGCCCAGGCCGGCTGCACAGCCGTGCTGCCGAGCCTGAGCAGCTGCACGACCAACCCGGCCCAGGCCGGCTGCACGGCGGTGCTGCCGAGCCTGAGCAGTTGCACGACCGACCCGGCTCAGGCCGGCTGCACGGCGGTGCTGCCGAGCCTGAGCAGCTGCACGACCGACCCGACCCAGGCCGGCTGCGCGGCGGTATTGCCGAGCCTGAGCAGTTGCACGACCAACCCGGCCCAGGCCGGCTGCACGGCGGTATTGCCGAGCCTGAGCAGTTGCACGGCCAACCCGACCCAGGCTGGCTGCACGGCGGTGCTGCCGTCTTTGAGTACCTGCACGACGAGTCCGACATCCGCCGGCTGCTCCGCCGTGCTGCCCACACTGAGTGCCTGCACCACGGCGCCGACAACGGCAGGTTGTTCAGCGGTGCTGCCGTCGCTTGACAGTTGCACCACCGCTCCGACCACGGCCGGCTGCAGCGTCGTGTTGCCTTCCCTGGCAAGTTGTGTGACGAATCCGAGTCTGGCCGGCTGCTCCGCGGTCCTGCCGTCATCGACCCAGTCGACGATCGAACAGCTTGCCTGTCTGGTCGGCAGCACGGGTTGCAGCGGTGGCAGCGACAGTACGGTCGAGACGATTACCACCCAGGTCAGCCAGACCGAGCAGTCGATCGCGAAGGAAACCACGGTCTCATCCACGCAGCCTCAGCAGCTTGCCGGCGGCGGTGGCGGCGGCGGTGCGCCGTTCGGCGTTGCAAGCGGCAATGGCTCCGGCAGCGGCTCGGGCCAGGGCCAGCCTTCGGGCAAGAAGAATGAGGACGACAAGGACAAGAAAGCCGACAGTCAGCAGAGCGGAGCTGCATCCGAAGGCACACAGGGGAGCGAGAGCAATGCGACGTCTTACTGCAATTAAGCTGCTGTTGCTGATGCTCCCGCTGTGGGCGGCCTCCGTCCACGGAGAGGAGGCGGGACGGGTGACCAATATTTCCGGGCCTCTGTTTGCCGTCAAGGGCGATGGTTCGAGGCGGGTACTCTCGGTATCCTCCACGGTGGAGCAGGGCGACACGCTGGTGACGGCGGACAAGACCTACGCCAAGATCAAGTTCGCCGATCAGGCGGAAGTGACCCTGAAGCCGGACAGCCAGATGCGGATCGACAGGTTCAACTTCGATCAGAAGGCGCCGGAGAAGGACAATGCGGTCTTCGGCCTGCTGAAAGGGGCGCTGCGGACCATCACCGGCCTGGTGGGCAAGCGGGGCAACCAGGATGCCTACCGGCTCCAGACGGTGACCGCCACGATCGGCATCCGGGGCACCATTTTCGGCGCCGCCACCTGCGTGGGCGGCAGTTGCGGCAGCTTGCCCGATGGCACCTATGTCGATGTGATCGACGGCAAGGTGATGGTCGCGCCGCCACCGCCGGCGCCGGTCCCGCCCGGCGTGTCGTTGCCGCCGCCACCGCCGCCCATCCTGCTGACCGCCGGCCAGTTCGGTTTTGTGCCGCCGGCCGGGCCGCCCCAGCAGTTGCCGGCCGATCCGGGCGTGAACAAGAACTTCACGCCGCCGCCCTCATTCCAGTCCGGCAGCGGCAACGATGGGCAGAAGCCCTCCGGTGGCGATGCGACGGCCAAGAATGATGACAAGGCCGCGCCGAAGGACGAAACCCAGCAGGACGAGAAAAAGGACGACGGCAAGAAGGACGAAAAGCAGGAAAAACAGGGACAGGACAAGAAGGAATGCGTGGTGAGATGACCGCTGGCAAGCCGCACCGGCGGGAATCTCAAAACCCTGGCGGCGACAGAACGGTGTTGCTGGCCGTGGCGAGCGTGTCGGGGTAGTCCCGGCTGTAGTGCAGGCCCCGGCTCTCCTTGCGTTGCTGGGCGCTGCGGATGATCAGATGGGCGGTGAGCACCAGGTTGCGCAATTCGATCAGGTCGTTGCTGACGCGGAAATTGGCGTAGTACTCGTCGATCTCGTCCTCCAGCAGGCAGATGCGGTGCTGGGCCCGCTCCAGGCGCTTGTTGGTGCGGACGATGCCCACGTAGTCCCACATGAAGCGGCGCAGTTCGTCCCAGTTGTGGGAGATCACCACTTCCTCGTCGGCGTCGGTGACCCGGCTTTCGTCCCAGAGGGGAAGCGCCGGCACCGGCGCCAGCGGCTGGTGGCGGATGTCGGCGGCCGCGGCCTTGGCCAGCACCAGGCATTCCAGGAGGGAGTTGCTGGCCAGCCGGTTGGCGCCGTGGAGGCCCGTGCAGGCGGTTTCGCCGATGGCGTAGAGCCCCTCGATGTCGGTGCGGGCGGCCAGGTCGGTGACGACGCCGCCACAGGTGAAATGGGCGGCGGGCACCACCGGGATCCATTCACGGGCGATGTCGATGCCCAGTCCCTGGCAGTAGGCGTGGATGTTGGGGAAATGGCTCTTCAGGAAATCCGCCGGCTTGTGGGTGATATCGAGGAATACGCAATCCAGGCCATGACGCTTCATTTCGAAGTCGATGGCGCGCGCCACCACGTCGCGGGTCGCCAGCTCCGCCCGCGGGTCGTGGTCCGGCATGAAGCGGGTGCCGTCGGGCAGGCGCAGCAGGGCGCCTTCGCCGCGGACCGCCTCCGAGATCAGGAAGGACTTGGCCTTGGGGTGATACAGGCAGGTGGGGTGGAACTGGATGAACTCCATGTTCGCCACCCGGCAGCCGGCCCGCCAGGCCATCGCGACGCCGTCGCCGGTGGAGGTGTCCGGATTGGTGGTGTAGAGATAGACCTTGCCCGCGCCGCCAGCCGCCAGCACCGTGAACGAGGCGCCGACGGTGATCACCCGATCATTCGCGATGTCCAATAGATAGGCGCCCCAGCAGCGATTGTCGGAACGACCCAGCTTGCCGCCGGTGATCAGGTCGATCGCGATGGTGTTTTCCAGGATCGTGATGTTGGGATGCGCCCGGACCTTGCCGCTCAGCGTGTGCTGCACCGCCGCGCCGGTGGCGTCGGCCGCGTGGATGATGCGGCGCTGGCTGTGGCCGCCCTCGCGCGTCAGGTGAAAGCCGAATTCGGAGTCGTCGCGGGTGAAAGGCACGCCCTGGTCGATCAGCCACTCGATTTCCCGCCGGCTGTTTTCCACCACGAAGCGCGTGGCCAGCGGATCGCACAGGCCGGCGCCGGCGATCAGGGTGTCTTCGATATGGCTGTCGATGGAGTCGGTTTCATCGAGCACGGCGGCGATCCCGCCCTGGGCCCAGGCGGAGGCCGAGTCGTCGAGACAGCGTTTGGTCGCCAGGGCAACCCGGTGGCTTTCCGCCAGGCGCAGCGCCAGGGACTGACCGGCAAGGCCGCTGCCGAGGATCAGAACGTCGAAATGGGCGTGGGACGAGGAATTCATGGCCGGGCGAATATACCACTGCCGAATGACCTTGATCCCATTGGAACTATCCGCGCCGCGGCCTGTCTTCCTTGCGAGTGACTGATGCCGACCTGCGGTCGGAGCGGTGCAGGGTGCCGGGAGGTATACTTCGGGGCCGGTCCATGAGGATCGCACGAACGTACAGGTGAAATGGGAGACCGCGAGGCGGATCAGGCGCTGGTGGAGCGCGTTCAGGCAGGCGACAAGCAGGCTTTCGGGCTGCTGGTGGCCAAGTATCAGCGCAAGTTGCTGAGGCTGGTGTCACGCCTGGTGCGTGACCCAGGTGAGGCGGAAGACGTGACGCAGGAGGCATTCATCAAAGCCTATCGGGCCTTGCCCAATTTTCGCGGCGACAGCGCGTTTTACACCTGGCTGTATCGCATCGGCGTCAATACGGCGAAGAACTGGCTTGCCTCGCAGGGGCAGCGCGCCAAGGCGACCGCTGCGGTGGATAGCGACGAGGCGGAAACCTATGAAGGCGCCGATCTGCTGCGGGATGTGAACACGCCGGAAAGGGTGCTGATGTCGAAGCAGATCGCCGAGACGGTGAATCGGGCCATGGAGCGTCTGCCCGATGATCTGCGCACCGCCATTTCGCTGCGGGAGATCGACGGGATGGCCTACGAGGAAATTGCCCAAGTGATGAACTGCCCCATCGGGACGATACGCAGCCGGATTTTCCGGGCACGAGAAGTGATTGCCAAGGAATTGCGCCCCTTGCTCGAGACGGCGCCGAATAGGAGGTGGTAAGGATGAAGACACGACTTTCAGCCCTGCTGGATGGCGAGTTGGATGTTGAGGAGTCCGCGACGGTCATCGCGGATTCGCACCGCCAGATGGACGCCCGCGAGGCGGCACGCATCTACTTCCTGATTGGCGATGCCCTCCGGGGCGATGAACGGCTCGACGTGGATTTCACCGCCGACGTGATGGCGCGGCTCGCGGATGAGCCGACCGTGTTGGCGCCGCGCACCCGCCGCCATCGCGCCGGGCCGGCCCTGGCCGTGGCGGCTTCGCTCGCCGGGGTGGCGGTGGTGGGCTGGCTGGCGCTGGCGACGCCGCAGGAGGATCGTCCGCTCCTGGCACGTTCCACCGTTTCAACCAAGACGCCGGCGGTACCGACGTTGGCGGTCCAGGCCCCATCGGCTGAAATGCAGGAATATCTGATCGCCCACCAGGCATTGAGCGCCAGCCTGCACCTCAACAGTGGCGCCCACCAGATCCGCACCGTCTCCTATGGCGATGCCGGCGCGGGGAAATAAATGATGGTCCGGCGTTGGGTCCTGGTTGGTCTGGTGGGACTCTCGGGCTTGGCCAATGCCGCGGCGGATACGGTTCCCGACGCGTTGCAATGGCTGCAGAGGGGCGCCAGCTCGACGCGCAAGCTCAGTTACAGCGGCGTATTCGTATATCAAGGGGGGGATCGCTCGGAAGCCTCGAGAATCGCCCACGTCATGGAGAACGGCCGCGAGCTGGAGCGGATCGAGGCCCTGGACGGCAGTCCGCGCGAGGTGGTGCGGGAAGGGGACGAGATCAAGTGCTACATCCCTGACCAGCGTCTGCTGGTTCTGGAACGCAGCAAGGGGCAGCGCAGTTTCCCCGCGGCGCTATTGCCGGAAGGCATCGTCGGCCTGACCGACTATTACAGCGTGCGGCGCGGACCTCCGGGGCGGATTGCCGGTTTCGACGCGCAGTCCATCGTCGTCGAGCCCAAGGACGAGCTGCGTTACCGCCGGCAGTTCTGGATCGAAACGCAGAGTGGCCTGATGCTCAAGGCCAGCCTGCTCGACGAACAGGGGAACCCTCGGGAGAGCTTTGCCTTCACCGAAGTGCATATCGGCGGCCCCGTGCCCCGGGATTCACTCAAGGCCCACGCCAAGTTCCAGAACGGCGAATGGCGGGTGCACGACATCCGTTCCCGCGAAATGTCGATGGAGGACAGCAACTGGACCTTCCGCGCCCAGTTGCCGGGATTCGTGAAAATCTCGGGAATGAAGCGGCAATCGCCGCGCGACGGGCATTCGATCACGCATCTGGTGTTTTCCGATGGTCTGGCCGCCGTGTCCCTGTTCATCGAACCGCTCGACAACGCTCGGCCCAAGCCCGAAACAGGGGCTTTTGCAATGGGGACGGTCAATGTCTACAAACGTCTGCTGGCCGATCATCTCCTGATGGCGATGGGCGATGTGCCCCTCGCGACATTGGTCAAACTCGCGGACGGCGTCGAGGTGCGCAGGAAATGAGCATGGTCGAGGCGGTGGTTTCCGGCCTGGATGCCGATATGGCGATCGTCGACGTGGCGCGCATGCAGGGCTGCGGGCGTTGTCACGAGGCGGGCGGGTGCGGCGGCGTGATGGGTGGAACTTCGGCCTGCGCGGTGCGTCAATACCGGGTCCCCAATTCCATCCGGGCCCGGGTCGGGGACCAGGTGCTGCTGAGCGTTCCGGAAGGAATCCTGCTCAAGGCGGCGCTGGCCTCGTACGGCCTCTGCGCGCTGTTGACCCTTGGCGGCGCCTGGCTGGCGACGGCGACGGGGGCTGGCGATGGCGGCGCGGCCGTGGGAGCGCTGGCGGGCCTGGGGCTTGGCCTGATGCTGCTGCGCCGCGGTCGGCGACGCTGGGAACAGGCGGGCGACGGGCAGTTGTCGATTCGTTTCAAACAGTGACGGCATAGATTCTAGGTAGAGGAAAACCGAACATGATCAAACGATTGATGGTTTCCTTCGGGCTGGCTTGCATGGCCTTCCTGGGGACGGGCGCCTCGGCGCAAGGGCGGGACCTGCCCGATTTCACCGATCTGGTGGAAAAGCAGGGAGCGGCGGTGGTCAATATCAGCACCACCCAGGTGATCAAGAATCATCCCGGTAGCATGCCGTTCGATGAGAACGATCCGATGTTCGACTTTCTCCGCCGCTTCGGCTTTCCCCGGGGCACGCCGGGAATGCCCGGAACGCCCCGGGAGTTCGAGAACAAGGGGCTGGGTTCGGGTTTCATCGTCAGCGCCGAGGGCTACATTCTGACCAACGCCCACGTCGTGGCCGATGCCGACGAAGTGGTGGTCCGCCTGACCGACAGGCGCGAGTTCAAGGCCAAGGTGCTGGGCTCCGACCGGCGCACCGATGTGGCCCTGATCAAGATCGAGGCCAGCGGTTTGCCGGTGGCGAAGCTGGGGGACCCCAACAAACTGAAGGTCGGGGAATGGGTAGTGGCGATCGGCTCGCCCTTCGGGCTCGACAACACCGTGACGGCGGGCATCGTCAGCGCCAAGGGCCGTTCGCTGCCGCAGGAGAACTATGTGCCCTTCATCCAGACCGACGCGGCGGTGAATCCGGGCAATTCGGGCGGTCCCCTGTTCAACATGCGGGGCGAGGTGGTCGGCATCAATTCCCAGATCTATTCCCGTTCCGGCGGCTATATGGGCCTTTCCTTCGCGATTCCCATCGACATCGCGATGGAGGTCAAGGCGCAGTTGCAGGCCCACGGCCGGGTCAGCCGCGGCCGCATCGGCGTGGTGATCCAGGACATGACGCGGGAGCTGGCCGAGTCTTTCGGTCTGCCAAAAACCCAGGGCGCGCTGGTGGCCAAGGTCGAAAGCGGCGGTCCGGCCGCCAAGGCCGGCATCGAGGAGGGCGACGTGATCCTCAAGTTCGACGGCAAGCCGGTCAATCAGTCGGCCGACCTGCCGCGCATCGTCGGTTCCACACGGCCCGGCAGCAAGGCCCCGATCCAGGTCTGGCGCAAGGGAGCAACCCGCGACCTGACCGTCGCGGTGGGCGAAATGATCGACGAGGACAAACCCGGAGCCGGTCGCGGCGGCCGGCAGCGCGGCAAGTCGATGGAGCCGGCGGTCAATCGCCTCGGCCTGCTGCTCTCCGAACCCGGCGCCGAGCAAAGGAAGCAGTTGGGCGTGGCCCATGGCGTGGTGGTCGAGGACGTGCGCAATGCCCGCAGCGAACTGCGCCCGGGAGACGTGATCCTGGCCCTGATCGTCAAGGGCGTGCAGACCGAGATCAAGTCCGTCGAACAGTTCAACGGCCTGCTGTCCAATCTCGACAAGACGGCCACCTTCACCCTGCTGGTGAAGCGCGGCGACAACCAGACCTTCCTGTCGATCCGGGGCTTCGGTGAGTCCAAGTAAGCCGCTGCTGACGCTCTACGGCAGAACCTACTGCCATCTGTGCGACGACATGCTGGCCGCGCTGCAACCCTTGCGCGACCAGCACCCGTTCGAGGTCCGGGTGGTCGACGTGGATGCCGATCCGGCGCTGGAGGCTCGCTACGACGAACGGGTGCCGGTGCTGGAAGGCGGCGGGCGCGAACTCTGCCACTACTTCCTCGACGAGGCCAAAGTGCGTGAGTATTTGGCCTCTTTCCGCTAGAATTCCGCCCCTCTGCTAGCCTCGCAAGGCGCTGAAAAAGCGCCTTTTTTATTGCTCCGATGGACCACATTCGCAACTTTTCGATCATCGCCCACATCGACCACGGCAAGTCCACCCTGGCCGATCGCATCATCCAGCGTTGCGGCGGCCTCTCCGACCGCGAGATGGAGGCCCAGGTGCTCGACTCCATGGACCTGGAACGGGAACGGGGCATCACCATCAAGGCGCAGACCGCGGCGCTGAGCTACAAGGCGCGGAACGGCGAGGTCTACAACCTGAACCTGATCGACACCCCGGGGCACGTGGATTTCTCCTACGAGGTCTCACGCAGCCTGTCCGCCTGCGAAGGCGCGCTGCTGGTGGTGGACGCCTCCCAGGGGGTCGAGGCCCAGACCGTGGCCAACTGCTACACCGCGATCGAACTGGGCGTCGAGGTGGTGCCGGTGCTGAACAAGATGGACCTGCCCCAGGCCGATCCGGACAACGCGCGGCAGGAAGTGGAGGACGTGATCGGCATCGACGCCACCGACGCCATCCCCTGTTCGGCCAAGACCGGCATGGGCATCGACGACATCCTGGAGGCGGTGATCGCCCGCATCCCGCCGCCCAAGGGCGATTCGAAGGCGCCGCTGAAGGCGTTGATCATCGACTCCTGGTTCGACAACTACGTCGGCGTGGTGATGCTGGTGCGCGTGGTGGACGGCTGCCTCAAGGCCAAGGACAAGATCCGCCTGATGTCCACCGGCGCGGCCCATCTGTGCGATCAGGTCGGGGTGTTCACGCCCAAGTCCCAGTCGCGCGTCCAACTCAACGCCGGCGAGGTGGGCTTCATCATCTCCGGCATCAAGGAACTCAAGGCCGCCAAGGTGGGCGACACCGTCACCCTGGCCGACAAGCCGGCCGCCGAGGCGCTGCCGGGCTTCAAGGAAATCAAGTCGCAGGTCTTCGCCGGCCTCTACCCGGTGGAAGCCAACCAGTACGACGGCCTGCGCGACGCGCTGGAAAAGCTGCAACTCAACGACGCCTCGCTGCAATACGAACCCGAGGTGTCCCAGGCGCTGGGCTTCGGCTTCCGCTGCGGCTTCCTCGGCCTGCTGCACATGGAGATCGTGCAGGAGCGCCTGGAGCGGGAATTCGACCAGGACCTGATCACCACCGCGCCGACCGTGGTCTATGAAGTCGTGATGCGCGACGGCACCGTGATCCAGGTGGAGAACCCCTCCAAGCTGCCCGAGACGCAGAAGATGGAGGAGATCCGCGAGCCCATCATCACCACCAAGATCTTCGTGCCCCAGGACTACCTGGGCGCGGTGATCACCCTGTGCGAGCAGAAGCGCGGCACCCAGGTGAACATGGCCTACCACGGCCGCCAGGTGCAGCTCACCTACGACATGCCGATGGCCGAGGTGGTGATGGACTTCTTCGACAAGCTGAAGTCCGTCTCGCGCGGCTATGCCTCGCTGGACTACGAGTTCAAGGAATATCGCGCCGCCGACGTGGTGAAGCTGGACATCCTGATCAACGGCGAGAAGGTGGATGCGCTGTCGGTGATCGTGCACCGCGCCAACGCCGCCTATCGGGGACGCGAACTGGCGGCCAAGATGCGCGAGCTGATCCCGCGCCAGATGTACGAAGTCGCGATCCAGGCGGCGATCGGCTCCACCATCGTGGCGCGGGAGAACGTCAGGGCCATGCGCAAGGACGTGCTGGCCAAGTGCTACGGCGGCGACATCACGCGCAAGAAGAAGCTGCTGGAAAAGCAAAAGGCCGGCAAGAAACGGATGAAGCAGGTGGGCCGGGTGGAAATCCCCCAGGAGGCCTTCCTCGCCGTGCTGCGCGTGGCCGACAAGTAAGGCGCGTCGGCGCCCAGCCCTCAATTCCGGAATTTCGTCATCATGAACTTCGCCCTGATCCTGTTCCTGCTCTCCATCGCCACCGGCGCGCTCTGGCTGGCGGACAAGTACGTCTTCCGCAAAAAACGGCCGGCGGGCGCCAAGGACCCCTGGTGGGTGGAATACGGCGCCAGTTTCTTCCCCATCATCATCGTCGTGTTCCTGCTGCGCTCCTTCGTGGTCGAACCCTACAAGATTCCCTCGGGCTCGATGATTCCGACGCTGCTGGTGGGCGACTTCATCCTGGTGAACAAATACACCTACGGCATCCGCCTGCCGGTGATCAACAAGAAAGTGGTCGAGCTGAACACGCCGCAGCGCGGCGACGTGATGGTGTTCCGCTGGCCGGTCGATCCGTCGCTGGACTACATCAAGCGGGTGGTCGGCGTTCCGGGCGACAGGATCGCCTACCTCAACAAGCGGCTGACCATCAACGGCAAGGAAGTGGCGACCCGCAAGGTGGAGGATTATCTGGACAAGGACAAGCTCTACTACACGCCGCGCTACGTCGAGCAACTGGGCAAGGCAGAGCACTCGATCCTGGTCGCCGACGACGCGCCGTCCGAGGTGCCGCCGTTCGTGGTCCAGGCCGCTCAATTCCCGTACCGGGATCGATGCCACTACAATAGCGAAGGCGTGGTTTGCGAGGTGCCGCCGGGACACTACTTCATGATGGGCGACAACCGGGACAACTCCCAGGACAGCCGTTTCTGGGGCTTCGTTCCCGATCGGAACATCGTCGGCAAGGCCTTCTTCATCTGGTTCAACTTCAGTGACCTGAAGCGCATCGGGTCGTTTCATTGACGTGAAACAACAAATTGAAACGGCAAGTCAAACAGTCGAGCTGGTTCCGGCTTGGCCGGTCTAGGAGGGTGCAGTGATGCGAGGAAGCAAGTTTCAGCGGGGGCTGACTCTGGGCGGCATGCTGATGGGCTGCGTCGTGATCGGGCTGGTCGCGATGCTGGGCATGAAGGTGACGCCCGACGTGCTGGAATATTTCGCGATCCAGAAAACCATCAAGGCCATGGTCCAGGATCCGGCCCTGAAGGACGCGGGCGTTTCCGACGTGCGCAAATCCTTCGACAAACGGGCGCCGATCGATCGCATCGAAAGCATCAAGGGCGAGGACCTGGACATTTCCAAGGAGGGCGGCCAGATCGTGATCACCTTCGCCTACCCCAAGAAAATTTCCCTCTTCGGCAAGGTCAGCCTGCTGATCGATTTCGAGGGCACTTCCGCGGCCCAATGAAGCCGGAGGCGCTGCAACGGGCGCTGGGCTACGCGTTCGCCCGGCAAGAACTGCTGATCCAGGCGTTGACGCATCGCAGCTTCGGTTCGCCGCATAACGAGCGCCTGGAATTTCTCGGCGACAGCCTGCTCAATTGCGTGGTGGCCGCCTTGCTGTTCGAGGCGCATCCGCAGTTGCGCGAAGGCGAGCTGTCCCGCCTGCGCGCCAGCCTAGTGCGCCAGGAAACCCTGTTCGAAGTCGCCCAGGGCCTGCAACTGGGCGACTTCCTGCGCATGGGGGAGGGCGAGTTGAAGAGCGGCGGATTCCGTCGTCCTTCGATTCTGGCCGACGCCCTGGAGGCGATTTTCGGCGCCGTCTATCTGGATCGCGGCTTCGATGCCGTCGCCGGCGTGATCACCGGGCTCTACCGGCCGTTGCTGGAGCGGGTGGACCCGAGCGAGGCGGGCAAGGACCCCAAGACCGCGTTGCAGGAACTGCTGCAGGCGCGGCGCCTGCCCTTGCCCCGCTACGTGCTGTGCGCCACCCGCGGCGAGGCCCATGCGCAGGAATTCGAAGTGGAGTGCAGCATTCCCGAACTGGGCATCGCCAGCAGGGGCAGCGGCCCCAGCCGCCGCGCCGCCGAGCAGGCGGCGGCCCGCATCGCCCTGGAGACGACAAAGTCAAAATGAGTTTTCATACCGGTTACCTGGCCATCGTCGGCCGCCCCAACGTGGGCAAATCCACCCTCAACAATCGCCTGGTGGGGGCCAAGGTCAGCATCACCTCGAAGAAGGCCCAGACCACGCGCCATCGCATCCACGGCATCCTGACCACGGACGACTGCCAGTACATTTTCGTCGACACCCCCGGTTTCCAGATGCAGCACCGCAACGCCCTGAACCGCATGATGAACCGCAGCGTCACCCAGACCCTGGCCGCCGTCGACGTGGTGCTGTTCGTGGTCGAGGCGGGGCGCTGGGGCGGCGGCGAGGACGAGATCGTCAAGGTGCTGCCGCGGAACCGGCCGGTGCTGCTGGTGATCAACAAGGTCGATCGCCTGGAGGACAAGGGGCGCCTGCTGCCCTTCATCGAGAAAATGGCGCAGACCTATCCCTTCGCCGAAATCCTGCCGATCAGCGCGGAAAAAGGGCAGGGGGTGGCGGAGTTGCTGAAGGTGGCCGCCGGCCATCTGCCCGAGGCGCCGCCGGTCTTCGATGCGGACGACATCACCGACCGCTCCGAGCGCTTCCTCGCCGCCGAAATGCTGCGGGAAAAGCTCTTCCGCAACCTGGGCGAGGAACTGCCCTACGGCATCGCCGTGGAGATCGAGCAATTCGAGCAGGAAGGCGACCTGCGCCGCATCCACGCGGCGGTGATCGTGGACAAGGCGGCCCACAAGGGCATCGTCATCGGCAAGTCCGGCGAGCGCCTGAAACGCATCTCCACCGACGCCCGCAAGGAGATGGAGCAACTCTTCGGCGGCCGGGTCTGGCTGGAGACCTGGGTCAAGGTCAAGAGCGGCTGGGCCGACGACGAGCGGGCGCTGAAGTCGCTGGGCTACGAGTGAGCAGCGTCCGCCGAGCCGAATCGAGGACGCGGCATGACGATCAGGTGGCGTTCCTGCTCCATGCCTACCCCTACAGCGAGACCAGCCTGATCCTCGATGCATTCACGCGCGAGCACGGCCGCCTGGCCCTGCTGGCGCGCGGCGCGCGCCGTCCCCGCTCCGCGCTGCGCGGCGTGCTGATCGGCTTCCAGCGCCTGGAACTGGGCTGGTTCGGCGGCGGCGAAGTGAAGACCCTGGCCAAGGCCGAATGGCTGGGCGGCACGCCCCTGCTGCAAGGGCGCTGCCTGATGCTGGGCTATTATCTGAACGAACTGCTGCAAAAGCTGCTGCCGCGCGAGGATGCCCATCCCAGCCTGTTCGACGCCTATGCCGAAGCCCTGGCGGCGCTGGCCGGCGGCGCGGCGGACGCGCCCGAACTGCGCCGCTTCGAGAAATCGCTGCTGAAGGAAATCGGCTACGGCCTGAGCCTGGAGCGGGAAGCCGATGGCACGCCGATCCGGGGCGACGGCCGCTATCTCTACCTGGTGGAGCGCGGGGCCGTCGCCGCCGAGGGCGACGAGGGCGTGCCCACCCTGGCCGGCAAGACCCTGCTGGACCTGGCGGCCGACGATTACCGCGACCCGCGCACCCTGGCAGAGAGCAAACTGTTGATGCGCCAACTGCTGGCCCATCACCTCAACGGGCACGTGCTGCAATCGCGGCGGGTGTTCGTCGATTTGCAGGAACTGTAGAAGATTTTTTGATTTGAAGATTTGAAAGAGCTTTCCATGATCGATCTCGGCGTCAACATCGACCACGTGGCCACCCTGCGCCAGGCGCGCGGCACCGCCTATCCCGATCCGATCCGGGCCGCGCTGCTGGCGGAGCAGGCCGGCGCCGACCTGATCACCCTGCACCTGCGGGAGGATCGGCGCCACATCCAGGACCGCGACGTGGAGGCCCTGCGCCCCCTGCTGAAAACGCGGATGAACCTGGAAGCGGCGGTGACCGGGGAAATGCTGGCCTTCGCCCTGCGCATCAAGCCGCAGGACGTCTGCCTGGTGCCGGAGAAGCGCCAGGAACTGACCACTGAGGGCGGCCTCGACGTGATCGGCGGCTTCGATCGGGTCAAGGACGCGGTGGGCCGCCTGAGCGACGGCGGCATCCGCGTCTCGCTGTTCATCGACCCCGACCCGGCGCAGCTCGATGCCGCCAGGGCGGCCGGGGCGCCGGTGGTGGAAATCCATACCGGCGCCTACGCGGAAGCCGAGGGCGCCGCCCAGGCCGAACTGGAGCGTATCCGGCGCGCCGTGGCCCATGGCCTCGACCTGGGCCTGCGGGTCAATGCCGGGCATGGCCTGCATTTCGGCAACGTGGCGCCGATTGCCGCGATTCCCGGCATGGCCGAACTCAACATCGGCCACGCGCTGGTCGCCGACGCCCTGTTCATGGGCTGGGAGAACGCGATCCGCGAAATGAAGCGCGTGATGCGAGAAGCCGCGGGGAACCGGCAGCCGTGATCCACGGCATCGGCACCGACCTGGCCGAGATCGCCCGCTTCGGCGCGCTGTTCCAACGCCACGGCGAGCGGGCGCTGGCGAAACTGCTGGCGCCGGCGGAGCGCGACGCCTGCCGCGCCAGCCCCGATCCGGCGCGCTTCCTGGCCAAGCGCTTCGCCGCCAAGGAGGCGCTGGGCAAAGCCCTGGGCAGCGGCGTGCGCGCGCCCCTGCTGCTGCCGGCCGTCGCCGTCGGCCACGACGCCCTGGGCAAGCCGACGTTCGAATTCAATGCGGAACTGGCGGCCCTGTTCGCCCGGCGCGGCCTGACCGCCCACCTTTCCCTTTCCGACGAGGGCGGCTACGCCCTGGCTTTCGTGATCCTGGAACAAACATGACCTCCTTGCCCGCCATTCCCCTCGGCCCCCTGATGATCGACATCGCCGGCACCGCCCTGTCCGACCTGGACCGGGAGCGGCTGACCCACCCCCTGGTGGGCGGCGCGATCCTGTTCGCCCGCAATTACCAGGGTCCACAACAGCTGGCCGAGCTTTGCGCCGCGATTCACGCCCTGCGCACGCCGGCGTTGCCGATCACCATCGACCACGAAGGCGGCCGCGTGCAGCGCTGCCGGGAAGGCTTCACCCGCCTGCCGGCGATGGCCGAATTGGGGCGGCGCTGGGACGAGGATCGCGACGCCGCGCTGGAGTCGGCGCGGGCGCTGGGGTACGTGCTGGCGGCGGAACTGCGCGCCTGCGGCGTGGATTTTTCCTTCACTCCGGTGCTGGACCTGGACTGGGGCCGCAGCGGAGTGATCGGCGACCGTGCCTTCCATCGCGAGCCGGCGGCGGTCGCCGGCCTGGCGGGCGCCCTGATCGAGGGCCTCCAGGCCGCCGGCATGGGCGCCTGCGGCAAGCACTTCCCCGGTCACGGCTGGGTGGAGGCCGACTCCCACGTGGCGATTCCGGTCGACGAGCGGGAACCGGACGAGATCGAACGGGACATGCGGCCCTACGCCCAACTCAAGCTGGACGCGGTGATGCCGGCGCATGTGATCTATCCCAAGGTGGATGCCCGGCCCGCCGGCTTTTCGCCGGTCTGGATCGACCGGCTGCGGCGCGGCCTCGGCTTCGACGGCGTGATCTTCAGCGACGACCTGTCGATGGAGGGCGCATCCGTCGCCGGCGACATCGTGGCCCGCGCCGAAGCCGCCTGGGGAGCGGGCTGCGACGTGCTGCTGGTGTGCAACGCGCCCGCCGCGGTGGGCGAGCTGCTCGCGCGCTGGCAGCCGCAACCGGACCCGGTCCGCGCGGCGCGGCTGGGCCGGCTGCTGTCCGCTGCCCGCGCCCTGTCGCGGGAGGAACTGGCGCAACAGCCCCTGTACCAGGCCGGCCTGGCCGCCGCCCGGGAACTGGGCGCAAACAATGAAGAGGCAAACTGCCATGGCTGAAACCCGCCTGATCCACGGCTTTCACGCCGTCACCGCGAAGCTGCGCCACGATCCGGAAGGCGTCAAGGAAATCTACCTGGCCGAGGACCGCCACGATGGCCGCATGCGCGATCTGCTGAAACTGGCCGAGCACTGCGGCGTGCGCGTGCTGCCGGTGGCCGCCGCCCGCCTCGACGGCATGGCGCAGCGCCACCAGGGCGTGGTGGCGCGGATCAGCGCCGCCCAGCGCCACGTGGCCCTGGACGACGTGCTCGACACCCTGGCGGAGCCGGCCCTGCTGCTGGTGCTGGACGGCATCCAGGACCCGCACAACCTCGGCGCTTGCCTGCGGGTGGCCGACGGCGCCGGCGCGCACGCGGTGATCGCGCCCAAGGACCGCGCGGTGGGGCTGAACGCCACGGCGATCAAGGTCGCCAGCGGCGCGGCCGACACCGTGCCCTACATCACCGTCACCAACCTGGCGCGCACCCTGCGCGAACTCAAGGAGCGCGACATCTGGACCGTCGGCGCCGCCGGCGAGGCGGAACGCGATCTCTACGCGGTGGACCAGCGCCGCGCGCTGGCCTGGGTGCTGGGGGCGGAAGGCGACGGCCTGCGCCGCCTGACCCGGGAAACCTGCGACGAGCTGGCGCGGATTCCGATGCACGGCAGCGTCGAAAGCCTCAACGTCTCGGTGGCCAGCGGCATCTGCCTGTTCGAGGCGCGGCGCCAGCGCGGCTAGGGCCAGCCTCTCAGGAGGCTCAGCTACCCAGCCAGATGTCCAGGCCCTGGGCGTTGAGGTCGATGTCCATGGCGAGGAACTCCAGCATGGCGTCGCCCTGCATCGCCCAGCCCTGGTCGCGCGCCTCCCGCAGGAAAAGTTCTGCCAGCCCGGACTTGATACGCTCGTGGCGCTCGCCGCCGGCATCGCGCCAACGTTCGGCGACCGCCACGTGGGCGTCGATCAGGCGGTGCAGGTCCGCCGTCAGGCGGGGGACGTCCACCACCTGGGCATAGTGGGTCAGGTAGAGGGCGGCCGGCTGGTAGCCGGCGATCATGTCCACCGTGCGGTGCAGGGCGGCCGCGTCGAACTGGCTGGGGGAGGTGGTCGGGATCACGAACTGGCGGCCGCCGGCGTCGAAATGGCGGTAGGAAAGGCCGAAGGTGTCGCCGGTGAAGATGTGGCCGCTGCGGCCGTCGCGGATCACCAGGTGGTGCTTGGCATGGCCCGGCGCATCCAGGAACAGCAATTCCCGCCCGGCCAGGGACAGGGTGCTGCCGTGGGCGGCCTCGATGATGCGGCCCGCCGCCACCGGCAGCAGCTCGCCATAGAGCCGGTCCGCCTCTTCCTCGCCATAGACTTCCTGCACGGCGGCGAAAAGCTTGCCCGGATCGGCCATGTGGCGGCTGCCCCGTGGATGAACCACCAGCCGGGCCTCGGGCAGGGCGGCCATGACCCGGCCGGCGCCGCCGGCGTGATCCAGATGGATGTGGGTCAGGATCACGTAATCCACCTGCGACCGGCCGATGCCCATCTTGTCGAGTTGATCCAGCAGGCGCGGCACGCAGGCGTTGGTGGCGGTGTCGACGATGGCGACGCGGCCGCCTTCCTCGATCAGATGGATGGCGTCGAAACGCTCGCCGCCATAGCCGGAGTCGATGGCATGGATGCCGTGGTCGTAGGATGTCAGAGTTTTCATGGGGGGCCTGGCTACTATGTTTTGTCCGACACGGTGATGTATGAACCGTTCGCCCTGAGACCCTCAGACCTTGAGCGTTTCGAGGATCAAAACTCCCGTGTGAGTCCGATGCGGGTATAGGTGCGCCTGTAATCATACAAGGTCAGATTGGAGTCACGCTGGGCGTAGCCGACCATGAGGCGCGGTGAAAATGACCACCACTTCAATTTGCGATTGAGGATGTCGAACTCGATGCGGCGCTCCTTGTCCCGGCGCGTCTCTCCAAAAAATGGATCGGGCGCGTCGAAACGGGCGTTCAATATCTGCACTTTGGCACCGGTAATCCATCCGCCGGGCCATTCGCGCATGTAACGCGCCGTCATGCTGGGCTGAAGATAGGTGTACGCCGCTTCCTTTGCCTGGTACTGGTTGATGCCCAGACCGAAATCCCAGCGCTGGGTGGACATGGGAACGTAGGTGCCGATGGCGCCCATGTAACGCATGGTGCCGGTGAGATAGGGCAGGTCGGGGTAGTCCAGGGTTTTCAGTACGACTTCGCCGGACAGCGCCAGGTGTGGGGACAAACGCAGAAACCCCGTGCCCTGCACCGTCGCGCCGGTGTATTGCCGTTCTCCTTGACGCCAATTGGCGTGTCCCCCCACTTCGATCGACATGTGGTGTTGGCCCCATTCGAGGCGCTTGCCCACGGTTGCCTGGGTGTAACGGGAATCGACCGTACGTCCCGGATATTCATACATTTCCCCGTAAGCATGGACGAACCAGGTGGGGTCATACGTGATGGGCAGATGCACGTCGGCGGTCGCGGCAATGCCCCACACCTGCTCCGCGCGGCTGTTTTCATTCAGGGTGTAGGGGCGGCCGCCGATGTTGACCACCCGATTCTGTGTGGCCTGCTTGGGATTGGAGTCGGAAGAAAGCTCCAGGGTCAGTCGAACTGAGGGCTCCCGTTCCTGGATATCGAACAATTGACGATAGATGTTGCGCATGACGGGTGTCGGCAGGTCCATGGCCAGCACTTGTTCGTAGTGATATTTGGCCCCTTGACGGTCGCCGGACTTCTGAAGGACAAGCGCAAGTTCCAGGCGCGGCCGGATGAGGGAGGGATCGCGAGCCAGCATCAAGCGGAATTCCCTGGCGGCCAGGTCGAAACGTCCGGCTTGCGCGTGCAACATGCCAGAAATGAACAGCACTTCCTGGTGCGGCTCGGGGGCGGCCCGCAATCCATCGATCAAGGGTTGAAGGTCTGTGTAGTTCTGTTGAGCAAACAGACGCGAGGCTTCATTCACTCGTGGATCGGCATCGACTTTTGTGGCCTGGGCAGTACCGGCAAATACCGTGATCGCCAAAGCCAGACTGCGCAGACCATGGCGGATGATGGATAAAAATGTGAAAGTCATGGAAAGATATAAAAAAGCCCCACGGACTCGTCCGTGGGGCGCTTGTTACGAAGGAATGAAATGGGATGGGATGGTGGGGCCGAGGTGTTATTTCTTGCCGACGAAATACCCGCTATGCGTCCCTTTTCCGGCGGCTGACAGTCCGAATGCACCGCCGATTTCCTCGGCGGCCGGGCCGAAGAATCGTCCGGTCGCCGTACCGCTTCGGCCGCCGGCATCGGTGACCGTGCCGGAAAACACGTTGGAGCCGGCCGCGTAGGTCAGCGTACCGTTCATGTTCAGTTCGGGCGCCGCCGTGGCATTGCTGTTGACGATGGTCACCTTGTTGGTGGCCTGGTCATACGTGTTGTCGTAGCTGTTGTAGATTCGACTGTTCTGGGTGCTGAAGCTCAGCGAGCGCGCCGAGAAATCCACCGTGGCATTCATGCTGGCATGAGTATCCGGCGGTTCGGCGCCGTTGGCGAGAAAGTAGGTCCCACTGATATTGCCGGCGTAGCTTGCCGTGCCGGTCGAGGGAATGCTGGCGGGATCGGTTGCGCTGCCATAAACGAATGAACCGTTCACACCTTGGGCCGTGCTGCCGGTCGTTCGATCCTCGAACCAGGTCCCGAAAGTCATGTAGGCATACGACTCATGCGCCTCGCCGGGCGCGTAGCTGCCGTTGACGACAGTTTTCTCCATGGATGTTTGGAGCGATATGTCGTTCTCGACCGCGCCGCCCGATGCATTTGCCCAGGCTCCACCGGTGTGATTTTGAATTTTTGCGCCATTGACGCCGTCCGTTATCGTCATGCTGGCGGCGCCGCTTTCGCTGGCGTGGATGGCATTGATCGTGGCGGAGGTGACGTTACCGGCAGACTCCCCACGTCCGACCGAGCCCGTGGTGGTCAGGGTCATGTTTTGGTCGGTTTTGACCTCTCCGGCGTTGACGTTGCTCACCACGTCGCCAACGATCGTGGCGGTTACGGTAAAGCTGGTCGAAATACCCGCATTCGATGGCCCCGTGGGCGTGGTGGGGTTGGTGGGGGTCGTCGGATTGGTCGGATTGGTTGGTGTGGCCGGGTCAGGGTTGGCTGGCGTTACAGGTGTTTGTGGGCTCGGAGAGGCGGGGTTGGAACCGCTGCCGAAACAGCCGGAAAGTGCCAGACTGAGCGTGGTCATGACCAGAGAGGTGCGAAGGACGGAACGAACCGCGATCATTTGAAATATCCCCTTTTTGACGTATGTTGGAAAGGTAATATATTCGCATAGCGAATATTAATTCGCAATACGATTTTTCGTGATGCGAATGCTGCCTTACGCTCTGCACCATGAAAATCGGTGCAGTCATACGAAACCTTCGCTTGGAGCATGGGATGACCCAGGAAGAGCTGGCGTTTCGTTGCAACGCGACGGCAGGTACAGTTTCCCGAATCGAGACGGATCGCCATTACCCCGGCGAACAGTTGCTGGATATGCTGGCCGTTGCGCTTGGTATCCGGGTCTATGAGTTGATGGCGAGGGCCGAGGGGATTTGTTTACCGGCCAGGATTCAGCCGGACAATGAAGACGAGAAAGTCTTGTTGAATCACTTCCGGGGAATGAGAATGGACCGGCGCCGCTTGCTCCTGGAAGTGGCGGAGCATTTCGCTCAGAGTTCTACAACCCAGTAGGCGAGCATGAGGAGTGCGGAGGGGGTCGGGGTCGGTCCCGCTTCCTCACGCGCTTCGTTCTTGGCGTGGTCGATTTTCCAATAGACTGATCGCCCGCGACCTTCCTCCCAGGCATTTGCAATGAATTTCCCCGATGCCCTGTTCACCTTCCCATGGTCCGTCGCGGCCTGGGCGTTGCTCGGCGCGCTGATTCTGGCGAGCGCCTGGAGCGCGCCCTGGAGGCGTCTGGCCGAGGACGACCAGCTCAATGTCTGGGCGGGCGCCATCGTCGTGCTGATGCTGCTCTGGAGCATGAAGGCCGGCGTCAAGCCGGGGCTGAACCTGCATCTCCTGGGCGTCACCGCGCTGACGTTGATGTTCGGCTGGCAACTGGCCGTGCTCGGGCTGTGCGTGGTGCTGGCGGCGGTGACCGTCAACGGCGGCGCGGGCTGGCAGAGCTACGGCTTGAACGGCCTGGTGATGGTAGTGTTCCCGGTGCTGGTATCGCAGGCCTTGATGCGCCTGGTGACGCGTCGCCTGCCGGCCAATCTTTTCGTCTATGTGTTTTGCGCGGCCTTTCTCGGCGCGGCGCTGGTCACGGCCGCCACGGGTGTCCTGGCGGCACTGCTGCTCTGGACGGCGGATGTCTATGGCGCCGAGACGCTGCTGGGTGAGTTCCTGCCGTATTTCCTGCTGCTGGGGTTTGCCGAAGCCTGGCTCAACGGCGCCGCGATCACGCTGATGGTGGTCTATCGTCCCCATTTGGTGGGAAGCTTCGACGAACGGCGCTACCTGTCGAAGTAGCTGGCGGGACGGAGTGGGGCAGGGGTGGCCCGTTCCGAGCGAACGGGCCATCTGCCGGACTTACATGTTGGTGTAGATCGGGCCTTCGCCGCCCTGCGGCACCACCCAGTTGATGTTCTGGGTCGGGTCCTTGATGTCGCAGGTCTTGCAGTGCACGCAGTTCTGGGCGTTGATCTGCAGGCGCGGGTTGCTGCCGTCGTCGTTGCGCACGATCTCGTACACGCCGGCCGGGCAATAGCGCTGCTCGGGGGCGTCGTACTTGGCCAGATTCACCTGGACCGGCACGCTGGCGTCCTTCAGGGTCAGGTGGCAGGGTTCGTTTTCCTCATGGTTGGTGTTGGAGAGGAACACGGAAGACAGCCGGTCGAAGGTCAGCACGCCGTCGGGTTTGGGGTACTGGATCGGTTCGCACTCGGAGGCCAGCTTGAGCTTGGCGTGGTCGGCGCTGTTGCGCAGGGTCCAGGGCGCCTTGCCCTTGAACAGGATCTGGTCGACGCCCACCATCAGCGCGCCCAGGTAGGTGCCCTTGCTCATCCAGGGCTTGAAGTTGCGCGCCTTGTGGAGTTCCTGATAGAGCCAGGACTGGCGGAACTTCTCGGGATAGGTGGTCAGCTCGTCGAGCTGGCGCTCCGCGCCCAGGGCTTCGGCGATGGACTCGGCGACCATCATGCCGCTCTTGATCGCGGCGTGCGAGCCCTTGATGCGGGACGCGTTGAGGAAGCCGGCGTCGTCGCCGATCAGGGCGCCGCCCGGGAAGATCAGCTTGGGCAGCGACTGCAGGCCGCCGGCGGCGATGGCGCGGGCGCCGTAGGACAGGCGCTTGCCGCCTTCGAAGAAGCCGCGGATCTTGGGATGGGTCTTGTAGCGCTGGAACTCCTCGAACGGGGAGAGATAGGGGTTGCTGTAGCCCAGGCCGACGACGAAGCCCACCGCCACCAGGTTCTCGCCGAAGTGGTAGAGGAAGGAGCCGCCATAGGTGTCGGAGGACAGGGGCCAGCCGGCGGTGTGCATCACCAAGCCCTTGACGTGCTTCTCGGGCTTGATCTCCCACAACTCCTTGATGCCGATGCCGTAGGTCTGGGGATCGGCGCCGTTGCGCAGGTTGAACTTGGCTTCCAGCTGCTTGCCCAGGTGGCCACGGCAACCCTCGGCGAACAGGGTGTATTTGCCGAGCAGTTCCATGCCGGGCTGATAGGCGTCGGTGGGCTGGCCGTCCTTGCCGACACCCATGTCGCCGGTGGCCACGCCGCGGACCGCGCCGTTCTCGTCGAACAGCACTTCCGCGCCGGCGAAGCCGGGATAGATTTCCACGCCCAGCGCTTCGGCCTGCTGGCCCAGCCAGCGGGTCACCTGGCCGAGGCTGATCACGTAGTTGCCGTGGTTGATGAAGCAGTCGGGCAGCAGCGCGTTGGGCACCTGGAAGCCGCCGGTTTCGGTGAGGAACACGAAACGGTCTTCGGTGACCTCGGTGTCCAGGGGAGCGCCCTGTTCCTTCCAGTCGGGGATCAACTCGGTCAGCGCCTGAGGATCCATGACCGCGCCGGAAAGGATATGGGCGCCGATTTCCGAGCCTTTCTCGATCAGGCAGACGTTGATCTCGGCGTTGAGCTGCTTCAGGCGAATCGCCGCTGCCAGCCCGGCCGGGCCGCCGCCGACGATCACCACGTCAAATTCCATCGATTCGCGTTCCATGGGGTCCTCGCTAGATAAGTGCCAATACAGAACTCATAATTATACGTTGATAGGCTCGAACATCCGTTCGCAATCGCACTGCCAAACAGGGCCGACCACGCACCTGTTTCTTCTCCTTCAAGGAAGCCAGGCCGGCGGCAGCGCATCGCGCCAGCCGAGGGCCTCGACCAGCCGGGCGAAGTCACCGTCGAGGGGCGCGGTGATGGCGAGGGGCCGGCCGCTGGCGGGATGGCGGAATTCCAGTTCGACACACGCCAGCAGCAGCCGGCGGCTGTCGAAGCGCTCGGCGAACATGCGGTTGTGGCGGCCCTTGCCATGTGTGGCGTCGCCGATGATGGGGTGGGCGATGTGCTTCATGTGGCGCCGCAACTGGTGGCGCCGGCCGGTGACCGGCTCCAGTTGCATCAGGGCGTAGCGGCTGGTGGGATAGCGGTCCACCGCGATCGGCAGTTCCACGCTGGCCAGGCGCCGGTAGCGGGTCAAGGCCGCCTGGGGCGGGGCCGGCGTGTCCGGCGCCCGTTCGTATGCATCGGGCTGGCGGCTCAGGGGATGGTCGATTTCTCCCGCCACAGCGGGATGGCCCCGCACCACGGCGAGATAGGTCTTGCGCACGCCGCTCCAGTCCAGGACTATGCCGCGCACGGTGGCGAAGAGCAGGATGCCGGACGTGCCGCGGTCCAGCCGGTGCAGGGGATGGACCGGAATGCCGAGCTGGTCGCGCAGCATCTGCACGGCGAAGCGGGTCTCATGGCGGGCCAGGTCGGAGCGGTGCACGAGGAGTCCGGCGGGCTTGTGGACGGCGACCAGGGTCTCGTCCCGGTACAGGATGGGCAGGATTTCCGTGGAACTCATGGGTTTGCGGACAATGGCGGGCGCGATATTCTCGTACTATCCGAAGCCTCGCACCCTATCAGGAGATCGCCGTGAATCACAATCTGGACTCCGCCCGCTATCTGAATCTGGCCACCTCCCGCCGCAATGGCGAGAGCGTCGCCACGCCGGTCTGGTTCGCCGCCGAAGCCGGAGGGCTGTATGTCTTTTCGGCGGGACAGGCGGGCAAGGTGAAGCGGATCCGCCATTCGCCGCAGGTCCGTGTGGCGCCCTGCGACGTACGGGGCCGCCTGCTCGGACACTGGCAGGACGCGCGGGCCCATCTGGTTGATGATGCGGAGGAATGCGCCCGGGGCTACGCCGCCCTGCGCCGCAAGTACGGCTGGCAGATGGCGCTGCTGGATTTCTTTTCGCGCCTGGGCGGCCGCATCGGGCAGCGGCAGTTGATCCGCATCGAACTCTCTTAGCGTGAAAAATGAGCTTTCCCGCCGGGCCGTCCCAAGGGAAAGCGGCACGCGGCGCCAGCCGCAACCTATCGGTGCTGCTACAGCGTTCCCCGTGATATCGAGCGCAGCGAGCCCTATCGCCCCCCCCCCGGAGGGGGCGAGCCTTTCCAGTCAGGCCGGGAACTCCCCATCCACGTAATACCAGCAGCCATCCTCGCGGCGGAAGCGGCTCGATTCGTGAAGGCGGTGGGCGCGGCCGCCCACCTTGTAGCGGGCGACGAATTCCACCACGGCATTGTCCGTCCCCAGGGTTTCATGGCGCTTCACGCTCAGTCCTAGCCATTTCGGCGCCGGCGCCAGATCGAGACTGACCGGCCGGGTGGTCGGATGCCAGGTGCCGAGCAGATAGGATTCGAGCGCCAGCACATAGGCACTGTAGCGGCTGCGCATCAGGGCTTCCGCGGTGGCGGCCGGTTTTCCGGCGTGGCAGGGGCCGCAGCAGTCGGCGTAGGGTTTGCCGCTGCCGCAGGGACAAGAAATTGGTGTGGACATGGCGCGGTGACACGGGGGAGGGCGTGGGGCGCGATCATATAACGCCGTCCGGGCCGGAAGTCGTTCCCGCAGTTCTCCAGTCCGATGACTCGTAATCGAGGCAACGTCGGACCGAGCGCCAGCGCACTGAAATGAATTTCACCCTTTGTCCTTGCGCCAGAAAAAAGTTCTGCCTATAATGCGCGCCTCTGCTGTTCCCCGATAGCTCAGTCGGTAGAGCGCCGGACTGTTAATCCGTAGGTCCCTGGTTCGAGCCCAGGTCGGGGAGCCAAAAATAAGAGGGGCGATTCCAGACGGGTCGCCCCTTTCTATTTGTCAAAAAGACAGGCAAGATTGCCGAGATACTTGGAAGAGCGGCCTTTCGATCCATGTCCGATACTGCATACTGTTACCACTGTCAGCGCCATCACCCGAAAGAGGAGATGCGCCAGATTGAAACCAAGACTGGCAAGCGCTGGCGCTGCATCAAGAGTATTGAAGCCACCAAGGGCGGGCGCCTCGCCCGCGAGGCTTTTGGTCGTCAGACCACCGATGCGAACAAGGCCGAAGCCAAGAGCAAGGCTCGCCTGGTCAACGCCGAGCGCTGATCCGCGCCTTCCCTGCAGCACGTAGCGCACCGTCCGCTCCACCGATGGGCGCGGCGCGGTGTCGCGGTGGTGTCATGGCGGGCGCCGTCAGTCCTCTTCGATTTCCCCGCCCAGGGCCTGGACTAGATCCGTCAACAGGTGAGTGAGTTCTCCCGTCATCAGGGTGAACTCGATATCGAACAGTTCGTCGTTGTCCTGGGCCTGTTTTTCGGCATCTTCCTTGAGGATGTCGAGGAAGGCCAGTCGCTTGATCTCCAGCTTGTCCGTCAGGATGAAGGAGATGCGGTCGTTCCAGGTCAGCGCCAGGCGGGTGGGCTGCTTGCCCTGTTCCAGGTGGGCGCGGATCTCGTCCCCATCCAGCGCATGGCGCACATAGCGGACAGTGGCCTGCTCGTTGCCGTGCGCGCGCAGTTCGCAATCCCGGTCCACGGTGAAGCCGGCGGGCGCCTCTCCCGAGGCAAGCCAGTCGGCCATTGCCGCCGCCGGCGACAATTGAGTGCGCAGGCGGGAAATGGGCGCTTCGTCGAGGGATTTGCCCAATACATCGAGGATCTCGTCGGCACGAGCGATGCTGGCGGCGTCCATGCATAGCCAGCCGTTGACGGGATCGAGCCACACCGACGTGGAACGGTAGCGGCTGAAGGCGCGGGGCAGCAGTTCCATGGTCACCTGGTCGCGGATTTCCTGCATCTGCTTGCGGCCCGGGCGATAGCCCTGTTCTTCCTCGAAGTGACGGGCGCGTTCCTGCGCTTCCTGCTTGACCACCGCGCCTGGCAGCAATTTCTGTTCGCTGCCGAGGGTGATCAGCCATTGGCGATTCAGGCTGTGCACCAACTGATCGTTGCCGCGCGGCGAAATCCAGCCTCGGCTTTGGGCATCCTGGCTGCCGCAGGCCTGGAATAGCTGGCGGGAAAGCTGTTGCTCGAACTCGGCGAGAGGCAGCGTCCAATTGCCGGGAATGCGAAAGACTTGCAGATTACGGAACCACATCGTCGGGAAGCCCTGGCGAAAAAGGAAGCGATTCTATCGCCTCGGGGTGGATGTCCGTCTTCAGATATCCGCCTCTCGCCTCATTGCGCCGCGGCCGTCAGGGTTTGCAGATCGCGGATGATCTCCGCCGAGTGGCGGGAAACCTTGACCGACAAATAGCGGCGGGCAATATTGCCCTGCGGATCGATCAGAAAGGTGTATCGCTTGGCGAACTTCATCAGCCACAGATCGTAGAGCGCGCCGTAACGGCCTGCCACCGCGCCGTCCTTGTCGGCCAGCAGTGGGAAGGGCAGGTGGTATTTCTCGGCGAAGGCCTTATGGGACGCGCTGTCGTCCACGCTGATGCCCACCACCTGCGCGCCGAGGGCGGCGAGCTTGTGCAGGTCGTCGCGAAAAGCGCAAGCCTCGGTGGTGCAGCCGGGCGTGTCGTCCTTGGGATAGAAGTACAGCACCACCCATGTGCCGCGCCATTCTTCCAGCGCGCGGGTCTTTCCCGCCTGGTCCGGCAGGGCAAAGGCGGGAGCCGGCGTATCGACGGCGGGCGGTTCCCCGGCCCAGGCGGAGGGCGCCGACAATCCTAGAAATGTGCAGATCAGGCGGACCGGCCGCTTCCAGAGATTCATGACGGATTCCTTGTGCTGAGATTCATTGGAGACTGCGCTTTCCCGTCGCGAGATTCAAGCGTATTGCCGACAGGGACTTTGGGATGAGGATATTCAGGTTGGTCCCGGCAATTCGAATTGGCGACGCTCTCCCGGCTCGCCCGAAGGCAGCCAGCCCTGTTCCATGAACAGGCGCCGCCCGCGGGCATCTTCGATCAGCACGGTGGAACTGCGGGTACCGTAATCCGGATTGCGGATGAAGGCGGCCGACAGCAGCCGTTCGAATTCGGGATCAACCCCGGTGCGGGGCAACCGATCGTTGGGGTAGGTGGTGTCGTCCCACAGCAGATGAAACAGCGCCTGCCAGTCGGGCAAGGCATGGAGAGCCCGCGCCAGGGCGGATTTGGACTGTTCGACCTTGGGCCAGGGGGTGTCCAGCAAGGCGTTGGAAAGTCCGTAGATGCCCGGCGTCAGCAGGCGCCGGTGCCCATCGACGTTGTTCAGCCAACCCAGTGTCGCGCCGTCGCACACCAGAAGGTTGAATCCGCTGTAGCGGAAGGCATCGGGTTCGACGGCGGCCAGGTACGCAGATGCGGAGTCGGTACCGGTAAGGAATCCAGAGACCAGGCCGCCGCGGGAAGGCCCCGCGGGTTTCAGATGGTCTGGGCTGCGAAAGTTGGTCAGGGCGGAGAAACGCCCGCTGCGGCTGACGCCCAGCCAGGTTCCGCCGCCCTGCAGATCACGTCCGGCCAGAATGTCCGGGTGTTCCGGCCAATAACCCGCCGGCGCGGTGGGACGCACGTGATACTCGTCCCGATTGGCGGCCACCACCAAGGGGTAGTCGGGGTGGACGCGCCAGGCGACGAGGATCAGGCACATGCTCAATCCATTGCGTAGGGCAGCGGCAGCAGTACGGCGCGGGGTCCCTCCGGGCTGCCCAGGCGAATGTCGCCGGCCTCGGCGCAACTGATCTGGATCACCGCCAGCAACTCATGGCCGCCGGTCGGTGCCGGGGCCAGGCTGACCACCATACCGCACGCCTGGTCGCCGGTTTCCGCCGCAAAGACGCCGGTCCCGGGCGGCAACGCCTCGCCATCGATGCGGGCGTGGAACATGCGGCGCTTGACCTTGCCCAGGTAATGGGTGCGGGCAACGATTTCCTGCCCTGGATAGCAGCCCTTCTTGAAACTGATGCCTCCCACTGCGTCGAAGTTGGCCATCTGAGGTACGAAAGCCTCCTGGGTGGAGAGGCAGATGCGGGGAACGCCGGCCGCGATTTCCAGCCAACGCCAAGCAGCGGGCCCCACCGGGCGGGCACGTTGCGCCAGTGCCTGCCAGGCCGTTTCGGCTTCGGCCGCCGGCAAGGCAAGCAGGAAGCGCTGAGCGTCCAGCGCCAGCAGGCTGCCGCCGCGAACGTCGACGCGGCCCATGGTGGGCGGGGGCGTCACCCCCAGTTCAGCCAACAGGGCCGTCGCATCCGGACCGGAAAGGCCGATCAGCGGCCGTTCCGCACTGACGTCGCGGAGCGTGACCTTGCTGCGCAGGATGTACATGGAGAGTTTTTTCAGCATCCCGGGCAGCAGGTCGGCGCCGCTTTGCAGCAGATAGTCTTCGCCTTCCCGCCAGCACAGGAAATCGGTCAGCATCCTTCCCTTGGGCGTACAGAGGGCCGCTCGCCGCAGCCCCTCGGGGGGCAGGTTCTCGATGTCGTTGGTCAGCAGGCGATGCAGGAAATCGGCGGCTTCCGGGCCGCTTGCCCGCAACAGCCCCAGGTCCGGCAACAGGGCGACCACCGTGCCTTCGGCGGCGGCCTTGGCTTCGGCCTGGGCATCGCCCAGGTTGTCGGCGCCGTCACGGAGCCGATGGAGTAGGGAATTCCAGTCTTGTGTCATGGTTTTTTCAGGAAAATCAGGGGTTGGGTTCGGCTATTATAGGCACCGGTATTTCTTCCCACGCCCACCGATCCCTCTCGCCGGTTCCCGCTTTCCTTTCGCCATTTCCCATGCTCAAGCGTCTGTTCCTGCTGCTGGTGACGACCGGCTTGGCTACCGTCATCGCCATCGGCTGGTTTGCGATCCGCCCGTTGGAACTCAAGTCGACGCCGCTGGAATTCACCATTCCCCCCGGCACGGGATTGGCGGCCTCATCTCGACTGATGGCGGAGGCCGGCGCCGGTTTCATGCCCTGGCAGTTTTCCCTGCTGGGGCGTTTGCTGGGCAAGGCGGCGGACATCAAGGCCGGTAGTTATGAGGTGGAGCAGGGCGTCACGCCCTGGCAACTACTGGCCAAGCTGACGCGGGGCGACGTATCCCAGGTGGAAGTGGTGCTGCTGGAGGGCAAGACTTTTCGTCAGTGGCGGGCGGTGCTGGATGCCCATCCGGACCTTCGCCACGATACCAAGGGACTGAGCGAAGCCGAGATACTGTCCCGGCTGGGGGCCAGGGAAGCACATCCGGAAGGGCTGTTCTTTCCGGACACCTACCTGGCATCCAAGCAATCCAGCGATCTGGACGTGTTGCGGCGCGCCTTCCGGGCCATGCAGCAGCGCCTGGAGGACGAATGGGCGCGCCGCCCGGCGGGAACGCCCTACCGCACACCCTATGAAGCGCTGATCATGGCCTCGATTGTCGAGAAGGAGACCGGGCAGGCGGCCGATCGCCCGCGGGTTGCCGGGGTTTTCGTCAATCGATTGCGGGCAGGCATGTTGCTGCAAACCGACCCGACGGTGATCTATGGGTTGGGGGAAGTCTTTGACGGCGATTTGCGCAAGCGGGACTTGCAAACGGATACCCCTTACAACACCTACACCCGGCCCGGCCTGCCGCCGACCCCGATCGCCATGCCTGGCCTCGCATCGCTGCGGGCCGCATTGAGTCCGGCCGGCGGCGACCATTTTTATTTCGTGGCGCGGGGCGACGGTTCGAGCGAGTTTTCCCGCACCCTGGACGAGCATAACCGGGCCGTGGTGCGCTACCAGAAACGCAAGAGAGGCGCCGGATGAGCGCAAGAGGCAAGTTCATCACCCTGGAGGGCATCGACGGGGCTGGCAAGAGTACCCACCATGCCTGGCTGGTCGAGCATCTGCGGGCGCGCGGACATACCGTGGTTTCCACGCGCGAACCCGGCGGCACGCCGCTGGGTGAAAAGCTGCGCGGGCTGTTGCTGACGGAACCCATGCACCTGGAAACCGAAGCCCTGCTGATGTTCGCCGCCCGTCGCGAGCATATCGCCGAAGTGATCGCGCCGGCCCTGGCGCGTGGAGATTGGGTGGTTTCAGACCGCTTCACCGATGCCAGTTTCGCCTACCAAGGCGGCGGACGGGGACTGGCCTGGGAGAAACTCGCCCAGTTGGAACAATGGGTGCAAAGCGATCTGCAACCGGATCTGACCTTGCTGTTCGATCTGGACGCCGGCGTCGCTCGGCAGCGTCTCCAGGGAACCGGCAATGCGCTGGACCGCTTCGAGCGGGAGCAACAGGCATTTTTCGAGCGGGTGAGGGCGGCTTACCATCGGCGCGCTGCCGAATGCGCCGGACGCTTTTGCCTGATCGACGCCAGCCAGTCCATCCAAAATATTCAAGAAATACTTGAGGTAAGAATCTCAAGTGTCTAATTTAATTAAAAGTAATATTCTTCCGTGGCATGTAACGCAATGGGACTCCCTACTTGCCAACTCTGCCAATCTGCCCCATGCCCTGCTGTTGGCGGGTCCCGGCGGCATCGGTAAAAGCGGCTTTGCCCAAGCGCTGGCGGCCCGTCTTCTATGCGAATCTCCCGAGGACAACCGCGCCTGCGGCCGATGCGAAGCCTGCCACTGGCTTGCGACAGGAAATCATCCCGACTTTCGCAAAGTGACACTGGAAGTCGATGAGCCCGAAGGCGAGGAGGGTGCAACCGGCAAAACCTCCGCGAAAAAAACGGCACCTGCCACCCAGATCAAGGTCGACCAGATTCGAGCCCTGGAAGATTTCATATTCATCGGCAGCCACCGCAACGGCAACCGGGTAGTGATTGTCGATCCAGCTGATGCGATGAATACGGCAGCGGCCAATTCAATTCTCAAGATACTTGAAGAACCTCCGGCATCTGTTTATTTCATAATGGTTTCATCCAAGTGGAGAAACCTTCTGCCAACCTTGCGCAGCCGCTGTCGCAAGGTGCTTTTCGGTACTCCTGCAGCTGCCGAGGCGGCCGCCTGGCTGAAGCAGGCCGGGGTTGCCGATGCCGAATCGGAACTCGCGTTGGCAGGCGGCGCCCCCCTGAAAGCCAAGCTGCGCAGCGAGCGGGGCGCCAAGGACAGCACCACGCAGATTCTGGCACCCATGGACAAACTGCCATTGGACCCTTTGGCCCTCGCCGCTCATTGGGATGCGCAATTGCGGGCCAATTCCGATCTGACGCTCGAGATTCTGGTGGATACGGTGCAGAAATGGCTCTACGACCTGATCCGGGTCAATGCCGCCGCATCGCCGCGCTACCTTTCCAGCAAGGCCAGCCAGGTCGCTCGGATCGCTGGTAATGCCGACCCGATCCGGCTCCAGCGTTGCCATGCCAGTCTGCTGAAAATTCGTGCGACGGCGCGACACCCTCTGAACACCATGCTGTTTCTGGAGGATCTGGCGGCCCGTTGCGCAGTCGCCGTGACGCCGAACAGAAACTGACTTTCGATTCCCATGCTGCTTGTCGACTCCCACTGCCACCTGAATTTCCCCGATTTCGCCAGCGAAATCCCTCAATTGCTGGACAACATGCGTACCCTGGGAGTGGGCTGGGGGCTATGCGCCGGCGTGACGCTGGAGGACTTTCCTGCGCTGCTGGCGCTCGTTGAGGCTCATCCCAATATTTACGGGGCTGTCGGCGTGCATCCCGATCATCAGGAAGGGCGCGACCCCACCGAAGATGAGCTGGTGCAATTGGCGGCCCACCCGAAGGTGGTCGCCATTGGCGAGACCGGCCTGGATTACTACCGGCTGGAAGGCGATCTGGAATGGCAGCGGCAACGCTTTCGCCGCCATATCCGGGCGGCGCTACGGGCAGGCAAGCCCCTGATCATCCATACGCGCTCCGCCGCTGCGGATACGCTGGCGATTCTGCGGGAGGAGGGAGCCGAGGCGGCGGGGGGCGTGTTCCATTGCTTCACCGAGTCCATGGACGTGGCCCGCCAAGCGCTCGATCTGGGCTTCCACATCTCCTTTTCCGGGATCGTCACCTTCAAGAACGCCATCGACCTGAAAGCTGTGGCCCGGCAAGTCCCGCTGGATCGATTGCTGGTGGAAACCGACTGCCCTTATCTGGCGCCTGTCCCTCATCGGGGCAAACGCAACGAACCGGCTTATGTACGTTATGTGGCCGAGGAGATCGCCAGGCTGCGGGATGTGGAACTGGACGTCATCACTGCGGCCACCACTCGAAATTTCTTCGAACTGTTCAGGATTCCCGGAGCACCTGAATGAAATACTGGCTGGCGCTGTTCTTGTCGATATTGGGCGTACACCTGGCTCAAGCCGGTGTCTACGACGACATTATTTTTGCTGCCCAGCAGGGGCATACCGAGGACGTGGCGGCCCTTCTGCAGCGGGGCATGGACGTCGATACCGCTGATCGCGATGGGACCAGTCTGCTGATGTTCGCAGCCCGGGATGGCCATACCCGGACATTGGAAACAATCTTAAGATATCGCCCTAATTTATTGAAAGTAAATAAATATGGTGACAATGCAATGGCCTTGGCGGCGCTCAACGGGCACCTGGCTACGGTACGACAGCTAGCCGAGGCCGGCGCACCGATAGAAGCATTGCTGGCAAATAGCTGGGGGCCCTTGGCCTATGCAGCATTCAATGGCCACGAAACCGTGGTGAATTTTCTGTTGGATCGCGGGGCGCAAGTGAACAGAGCATCCCCCAACCAACAGACTCCGCTCATGCTTGCAGCACGAAATGGACATTTAGCGGTGGTCAAATTGCTGCTCACTCACGGGGCAAACACCGCGCTCCAAGACGACCAGGGCCAAACCGCACTAGATATTGCGCTTAAAGCCAACAACACGGATATTGCAGAAGTGATCAGGCGGCTTGATCGTCCATAGGAGGAAAAGCAATGGGTAGATTCTCGGCGTCACCTTTGTGCTTAATAATGTGCATTATGTAAAATATAAGATTGTACTTGATAAGTTTGCGCTGCTCGTGGCGTAGGTTTTCGGCGATGATCCCCTCGCCGCCACTTTGACACGCCAACGAAAATCAGACGTCGTTCGACAAATAAAGCCGTGACATTCAGACCAAAATCAGTTTGTTTGGTCTTTAAGAAACAGAAAAGCCCCGGTTTATTTCAAAAACCGGGGCTTTTACGTCTGATATTTGGCGGAGCGGACGGGACTCGAACCCGCGACCCCCGGCGTGACAGGCCGGTATTCTAACCAACTGAACTACCGCTCCACTGCGGAAGAGGTGCGAATTCTGCCACGGTTCCGGGCTTGGCGCAAGAATTCAAGCGGGAATTTCAAGGATTCCAGAACCAATCATTGAGCGCAGACAGCCGCTAGCCTGGGGTTCCGCCGTTCCTGGTCAGCTGCCCATTTTGCAACGTCGGCGGCGAGTCGCCGCCCCAATGTGGCGAAAGCGGAGGCTCCGGCAATGGCATTGCGCCCGGCATCCTGCGCCATGTCAAAACGATGGACGGCCAGCGGTTCCGTGCCGCGCCGGGCGGTCAGGACGGTGCGCACAGCCAGATGTGCCTGGCTGTCTCCGGCGGTGTCGAAGGCCTGGATCCATTCGTCCAGTTCCAGCCGCAGCCGGCAAGTGCCACTGCTTGTGAGGTGGCGCCGCAGACTGCCTTCCAGCAATTCGGCCGGCGGCGCGGCCCAGCGGCTTTGGGCGAAGTCGCGGCGGCGACCGGGTTCCGCTGCCAGGCGATATTGCATGGCTGAAGTGGCCAGCCAGGATGGCGCCTGGACTTCGATCCGTCCAATGAGCCCCGGCGGCACCGATGCGTCAATCGGTCCGGCCGGCTCCAGGTCATAGAGCGCGATTTCAGGCCGCTGCCCTCCTCCGATGCCGCAGCCCCACAACAGCAAGCTCGATACGCCGAGAATCAAGATCCGCATGGTCAATCTTTCAATGGGGCCGAGGGACATAGCCTGGTTCGCCTGGTCCCGGCGCCGATGCGGCAGGGCCGAAGATCACCGCCTGGGGGGCATCATCCAGATGCTCGAGAACACGGTTGAGTTGTCGTGAATTTCGTTGCAGATCGCCTAACAAGGCCCGCAAACGGGGCAGGGTTTCCTCGCTGAGTTCGCCGCCCGCCTCCACCGTCAGCCGGTCGAGGCGTTGGCCGAGCCCCTGGATCGAGGTCACCAGCCCTCTCAATTCGGCGGTCAGCGGCGCTGCTTCGCCTGCGGCGTGCTCCAGATGGGCCAGCAGCTTTTGCAGTCGCGCCAGATTGGTTTCGCTCAATGCCTCGCGCAGCGCGGCCAGGATCGCCGGCAACTCCTTCAGCCCTTCGGAAGCCGACGACAGGTTCGCCAGGGTGCGCTTGAAATCCTGCACCGTGCGTTCGTCAAAGGCACGGCCGATGCGAGCCGCCATCTCGCCGATGGCATCCGTACCGGACGACTCCAGGGCGATGCGGGGCAATTCGCCGGGAGCCGCCGTCATCGGCGTGGGATCGCTGTTGTCGTCCTCGATCATGACATAGGACAGCCCCGTCACGCCCTGGGCATTGAGGCGGGCGCGCGTCGCGCGCGTGACCGGAAGGTCGGCGTTCAGACTGATTCGGACCAGGATCAAGCGGGCGTCGCGAGGATCGAGGTCGATGTCCAGGACCTTGCCCGCGCGGATGCCGCGATAGCGCACCTGGGCCTGGGGATTCAGGCCGGCCACACTGCGCGCCGTCACCAGCAGGTATTCCCGAGTGTCGTTATGCCGCTCTTCCATCCACCACGCGGCAAGCGCCAGGGTCAGCACCAACAGGAGCACGAAACCGCCTGCGGCGAGGGCATGAGCACGATTCTCCATCACGCTCCCTCCGACGCCTGGAGGCGGTCGCTATGGAAAAAATTGCGGATGAATGGGTTGTCGCTGCGCATGATTCCATCCAGGCTGTCGAGAGCCAGTATACGGCCCTCCGCCAAAACCGCGACCCGTGTCGCCAGCGCGGCGACAGTCGCGATATCGTGAGTGACCAGGACGACGGTCAACCCCAGCTCGCGATCCAGTTGCCGGATCAGTTGCACAAAGCTTTCCGATCGATCGGGATCCAGTCCTGCCGTCGGCTCGTCCAGCAGCAACAACTCGGGTACCAGCGCCAAGGCGCGAGCCAGGGCGACGCGTTTCACCATTCCGCCCGAAAGCTCCGCCGGCATCAATTGGCCATGCTCGGGCAACAGTTCCACCTGATCCAGCTTGAAGCGGACCATGTCGCGGATCTCGGCCTCGCTGAAAAGCTTCAGTTCGCGCAGCGGAAAGGCGACGTTGTCGAATACGTTGAGCGCCGAGAACAGCGCCCCTTGCTGGAACAGCACGCCGAAACGCCGGCGCAGCGCCCGTTCGCGCCATCGGCCGCCGCCGAACAGGGGTTCGCCGAAAACACGGACGCTGCCTTGCGTGGGTTGCAGCAGGCCGATCATCTGCCGCAGCAAGGTGGTCTTGCCGCTGCCCGAGCCACCCACCAGCGCCAGCACCTCTCCCCTGTCGACGCGCAGGTCGATCCCCTGGTGGACCCAGCGCTCGCCGTAGCGCGTGTGGAGCCCCCGCACCTCGATCACCGGCGGGTTCATAGCTTGGGGACTCCGATACCGCGGGTGACGATGGCGAAGATCGCATCCACCAGAATCACCGCGGTGATGGAGATCACCACCGAGGCGGTGGTCTTGGCCGCCAGGCTTTCGGTATTCGGCTTGACGCGCAAGCCGAAATGGCAGGCGATGAGCGCCACCGCCAGGCCGAAGGCGACACCCTTGAGCTGGCCGATCCACAAATTGGCGATGGGCACCACCTTGGGCAGCAGATCCAGGAACAGGTCGTGGCTGATGTCCAATTGCCACCACGCCGAGAGCATGCCGCCCAGCAAGGCGATGGCCGATGTCCACAGCACCAGCAGCGGCATGGTGATGGCCAGCGCCAGCACCTTCGGAAATACCACGCGCAACCCCAGCGGCACGCCCATCGCCGCCAGGGCGTCGATTTCCTCGGTCACCCGCATCACGCCCATCTGGGCGGTGATGGCCGAACCGGAGCGGCCGGCCACCAGCACCGCCGTCAACACCGGGCCCACTTCGCGGATGATGCCCAGGCCCAGCACGTTCACGATCAACACATCGGCTCCCAGTTGTTTGAGTTGGAGCGCAAACAGATAGGACAGCACGACGCCGATCAGGAAGCCCACCAGGGTGGTGATGGGCAACGCCCGAAAACCGGTCTTGTAGAGATTGGCCGAAACTTCCCGCCAGGGCATGTCGGTCGGATGGCGCAGCACATGCAGCGCATCGAGTGTCGTCTGCCCGAGTGTGGCGAGAAAATCCGCCAGACTGCGGCGGATGTGAAACAGGTAGCGGCCCAGGATGGCCAGTGAACGGGTCCAGGTGCCGCGCACTGCCGGCGGTTCCGGCTTATGGGCCACGGCATCCAGACGCTCCAGCAGACGCAGATGCTCGTCCCGCGCGGCCAGGGCCAGAGGGCGCCGCTCCCGCCAGTTGTGCAGGATCAGCACCGCGCCGGCACTGTCCATGGCGTCTATGTCAAGACAGCGCCAGTCTTCGATGCGTTGCCGGGCCACGGATTCGAGCGACTGGCGCAACAGCTCGCCGCCCGCCGCAATTCCTGCCACGGTCCAGGCCCCCGATAGCGCCACCTGGCGCCCGGTCCCATGTTCCAGGATCTCAAGCCGGGCGGGCCGAAGGTCCATCAGCGACCGACAGCGGCCGGGCGCCGCTCCTTGATCTTGAGGTTCATGCCCAGTGCCGCCCAGTGCTGACGCTCGTCCGCCAGGGCGTTGCCGGTCAGGGGAGCGTCATCCAGCCAGCCCTGCTCCAGCACGACGTGGAAATTGTCGCCGCTGATGAAAACGTCGATTTCCGGCAGGCTGTCGTCGGTACGGGAGCGATGCAGCACCGCCGCCAGGCGCAGACAGAAAATCAGCCGCCAATCGTGCAACTCGATGTGCTCTCCCTGCATCCGCTCCAGTTTGCCCCGGTGGGCCTGGACGATGCGGGCCAGGCGTGCCTGATCCTGGCGGGAGAAGCCGGGCATGTCGGCATTGGCCAGGATGTAGGCGCTGTGCTTGTGGTAGCCGGCATGGGCCACGGAAATGCCGATTTCGTGGAGGCGCGCCGCCCATACCAGGAACAGGCTGTCGATGTGCTCGGGATCGCGGCATGCCGGTTCCAATTGCTGCAGGAACCCCAGCGCGGTCTGGCTGACCCGGGCCGCCTGGCGCCGGTCCACGCTGTAGCGCTGCATGAACAGTCCGACCGTGGCCTCCCGCAGGTCGTCATGGTGATAACGCCCCAGCAGATCGTAGAGCACGCCTAGGCGCAACGCGCCTTCGGAAAAGGTCATCCGCTCCAATTCGAATTCGGAGAACACCGCCGACATGATGGCGATGCCGCCCGGCAGCACCGGCACCCGGTCCGGACGCATTCCCTGCAAGACCAGCCGTGCCGGATCGCCGGCGCGCAGCAGCAGGCCGCGCAGTTGCTCCAGTCCTGCGCGAGTGATCTCTCCCCCCTGCCCCATGCCGTTCAGTTCGATCAGGTCGGCGATGGCCTTGGCGGTGCCGGACGAACCCACGGCCTCCTCCCAGCCCGACTCCCGGTAGGTCTGGACGATGGATTGGATCTCGCTGCGGGCAGCCAGTTCGGCCTCCTTCATGCGTCGCTTGTCCACCCGGCCGTCGGGGAAGAAACGCAGGCTGAAACTGACGCAGCCCATGTAGAGGGATTCCAGCTGGGCGGGCTGGAAATTGCTGCCGATGATGAATTCCGTCGAGCCGCCGCCGATATCCACCACCAACTGCCGGGTGCGCGGATTGGGCAGGGTATGGGCCACCCCCAGATAGATCAGGCGGGCCTCCTCGCGCCCGGCGATCACCTCGATCGGAAAACCCAGCGCCGCCTGGGCTTCGGCCAGGAAGTCGGGCGTGTTCTTCGCCACCCGCAAGGTATTGGTGGCCACCGCCCGCACCCGCTCTTGGGGAAAGCCCCGCAGTCGTTCGCCGAAACGTGCCAGGGCATCGATGGCGCGCAACTGCGAGGCGCCGTCCAGGCGCTTGTCCGCTCCCAGTCCCGCCGCCAGGCGCACCGGATCCTTGATCGAGTCGAGAGGAAATATCTGATTGCCCACCACCCGCCCCACCTGGAGCCGGAAGCTGTTGGAGCCGAGGTCTACGGCGGCGATGAGGTGCTGGCTCATGAATCGGGACGCGGTCGGAGAGGAATATCTGCTTGCCGGAGCATGCCCGATTCTAGCGAGTTTGCGCTGCGGAGGCCGCCGCCCTTGCTATATGCCGGAAGCTTCGACCAAGTGATGGGTCAATACGATCGAAGCGATGCCCAGACCGATCAGGATCACCTGCTGAACGGTGGCGCGCAGTTCGGTACGCTTGTGCAGACCGGGGATCAGGTCGGCCACGGCCACATAGATCATGCTGGCCGCCGCCATGGACAGCATCGCAGGCACCGCGCTCTGGGCCGTCGACAGTGCGAAGTAGGCCAGCAGCGCGCCGACCAGCGTGGCAAAGCTGGAGAGCAGGTTGAAGGCGAAAGCCTTGCCGCGTGAATAGCCGGAATGCAGCAAAATCATGAAATCCCCCACTTCCTGCGGAATCTCGTGGGCGATGATGGCCAGCGCGGTGACCACGCCCAACCGCGTGTCTTCCATGAAGGCGGCGGCGATCAGCACGCCGTCGACAAAGTTGTGGAAGGTGTCGCCCACCAGGATCAGCAGGCCGCTGCGGCCATGGTCGTGACCGTGGATGTGCTCGGGTATGGATTCGTGCCCCTCGCAGTGCTCAATGTGGCAGTGGCGCCAGAGCACCAGTTTTTCCAGCACGAAGAACACCAGAATGCCGCCCAGCACAAAACCGGCGCTGGTCTCCGCGTCGCCGCCCGAGGTCATGGCATGGGGCAGCACTTCCAGGAATGAGGCCCCCAGCAAGGCACCGATGGCGTAGCTGATCAGGTGAGGCACCCAGGCCGCCCGGGCGGAAAAGGCGAATGCCGCCGCCATGATGACGCTGAGGGCACCACCCAGCAGGGACATGACAATGATCCAGGACAATGTGCTCATGGGGGCGGACGGCCTCGGCGGGGGCGGCGGATTATACGCGTTGCAGCGCCGGTGCCAGCCAGATCAGGCTGGCCATGCGGCCGGTGACGCCGTCGCGGCGGAAGGAATAGAAACGCCGGACATCCTCATGAGTGCATGAACCGCCGCCGCTCACCGCCGTGACTTCCAGCGCGGCCAGGCGTTGCCGGGCCAGGGCGTAGAGATCGCACAGCCATTTGCCCTCCGCACCGGCGCGGAATGACGTGGCCGCCCGCGGATCGCGGACCAGGAAAGCCGCCCTCACCTCCTCCCCCACTTCGAAGGCGGCCGGGCCGATCGCCGGCCCCAGCCAGGCCAGCAATTCCGCCCCGGGCCGGTGCATCGCGGTCACCGTGCTTTCGATCACGCCGGCCAGCAACCCGCGCCAACCGGCGTGGGCGACGCCCACCACGCTGCCGGCCCGGTCGCAGAGCAGCACCGGCAGGCAGTCGGCGGTTAGCACGGCGCAGACCACGCCGGGCTTTTCGGTCACCGCGGCGTCGGCCTCCGTTCCCGCTTGCGCGCTGTCGGCGTTCAGGCAACGGGTGCCATGGACCTGATTCAGCCAGAGCGGCTCCGCCGGCAGATCGGGGATCAGCGTTCCCAGACGTCGGCGATTGCTTGCCACCGCCGCCGGGTCGTCGCCGACGTGGCCGCCCAGGTTGAGCGAGTCATAGGGCGGCTGGCTCACGCCGCCCAGCCGGGTGGTGACCGCAGCCCGCACCCGCGGTGGTGCCGGCCAGTCCGGATACAGGAGGGTTGCGCCGCTCATGACGTCCGGCTGCGCAAGACGCTCAGCAATCCGGTGAAATCGTCCGGCAGCGGGCTTTCCCAGTGCAGCGCGGCGCCGCTGGCCGGATGGATCAGGCCCAGGCGCCAGGCATGCAGGGCCTGGCGGGGGAAGGCATCGAGCGTCTGATCGCCACTCTTGCGCCGCCCCCGACCATAGGTCTCGTCCCCCACCAGGGGATGGCCGAGCGTGGCCATATGGACCCGGATCTGATGCGTGCGGCCGGTATCCAGACGACACTCCACCAGCGTGGCGCGGGGAAAGCGCTCCAGCACCTGGTAATGGGTGCGGGCTTCGCGGCCGCCCGGCACCACGGCCATCTTGACGCGCTGGCTGGGATGGCGACCGATGGGCGCGTCCACCGTGCCGTCCCGCGCCAGAACGCCGTGTACCAGCGCCAGGTAATGGCGCTTGACCGTGCGCGCCTGGAGCTGGCGCACCAGATCGGTCTGCGCGACCAGGGTCTTGGCCACCACCATCAGGCCGCTGGTGTCCTTGTCCAGCCGATGGACGATGCCGGCACGGGGCAATTGGGCCAAGTCCGGGGCATGGTGCAGCAACGCATTGAGCAAAGTGCCGGACCAGTTGCCGCTGCCCGGGTGCACCACCAGGCCCACCGGCTTGTCGATCACCAGGATCGATTCGTCCTCGTACGTCACCGGCAACGCCATGGCCTCGGCGGCATGGGTGGTCTGGGCCGCTTCCGGCGTGGCGTCCACCTCGACCTGCTCGCCGCCCCAGGCCTTGGACTTGGGATCGGCGGCGGCGCCGGCCACCCTCACTTTCCCCGCCTTCAGCCAGGCCTGGAGTCGGCTGCGCGAGAGGTCGGGAAACAGCCGGGCCAGGGCCGCGTCCAGACGCAGCCCGGCGTATTCCCGGGGGATCGTAGCGCAACGGGGCGCGACAGGGCATGGGCTATAATCGCCCGCGTTTGTTTCCAAGGCCTTCATCATGCGTAGTTTAGCCGTTCTCGCCGCATTGCTTTCCCTTCTGCTGGCTGGTTGCGGGCTGTTTCCCGACAAGCCCGAAGAGCCCGAGGCCAACTGGTCCGCGGCCAAACTCTATTCGGAGGCGCGCAGCGCCATGTCCGAAGGCATCTACGACAAGGCGATCAAGCTTTTCGAGAAGCTCGAGTCTCGCTATCCCTATGGCCGTTACGCGCAACAGGCCCAGTTGGAAATCGCCTATGCCTACTACAAGAACTACGAACCGGCCTCCGCGATTTCCGCCTGCGACCGCTTCATCCGTCTGCATCCCAATCATCCGAACGTCGACTACGCCTACTATCTGAAGGGGCTGGTGAACTTCAACGAGGACCTGGGCATTTTCAGTTTCCTCAGCGAACAGGACCAATCGGAGCGCGACCCCAAGGCGGCGCGCGAGTCGTTCTCGACTTTCCGCGAGCTGGTGGCCAAATTCCCCGAGAGCAAGTACGCCGCGGACTCAGCCAAGCGCATGGCCTACCTGCTTAACGCCCTGGCTTCCCATGAGGTCCATGTCGCCCGTTACTACCTGAAGCGGGGCGCCTATGTGGCCGCCGCCAACCGGGCCCAGGAGACCATCCGCACCTACCCCGATGCGCCGGCCAACGAGGAGGCGCTGTTCATCATGGTCAAGGCGTACGATGCGCTCGACATGAAGGATCTGCGCAACGACGCGGAGCGGGTGATGCGCAAGAACTTTCCCAAGAGCAAGTACTTCTCGAATATCGAAGAAGGCGGTGCCTGGTGGAAATTCTGGTAGCTCGGCCGCTCTCACAGTGAACGAAAAAAGGCTGCCGATCGGCAGCCTTTTTTCTCTTGATGCTGGCGTCCCCACGGGGATTCGAACCCCGGTTCACACCGTGAAAGGGTGTTGTCCTAGGCCTCTAGACGATAGGGACGTGGCCTTCGTTGGTGGAGGTAAGCGGGATCGAACCGCTGACCTCTTGCATGCCATGCAAGCGCTCTCCCAGCTGAGCTATACCCCCACTGCTACTGCTTGACACTGCTTGGCGAAGCACCCGACTACTGCGCTCGACGCCGGTAATACTGGCGTCCCCACGGGGATTCGAACCCCGGTTCACACCGTGAAAGGGTGTTGTCCTAGGCCTCTAGACGATAGGGACGTGGCCTTCGTTGGTGGAGGTAAGCGGGATCGAACCGCTGACCTCTTGCATGCCATGCAAGCGCTCTCCCAGCTGAGCTATACCCCCAAACGAGGCGCGAATTATAGGGACTCGCGTCGGCGATGTGAACCCGATTCGCAAAATTTTTTACACAACCTTGCCGGGGTTCATCAGACCGCGCGGATCCAGAGCTTGCTTGAGTCGGCGCATCAATTCCATTTCCAGCGCGGACTTGTAATGTCGGATTTCCTCGCGCTTCAACTGACCCAGGCCATGCTCGGCGGAGATGGAACCGCCGAGATCATGAATCAGGTCATGCACGATGCGGTTCACGGCGGCCGTCCGGGCGATGAAGCCGGCGTTGTCCTGGCTCGTCGGCTTGGACGGGTTGTAGTGCAGATTGCCGTCGCCGACATGGCCGAAGCAGACGACGCGCACACCGGGAAAGGCCTGCATCAACGCACGATCGGCGCGCTCGATGAATTCGGCGATGCGCGACAAGGGTACCGCCACGTCATGCTTGATGGAGATGCCCTCGATGCGCTGCGCCTCGGAGATGCTTTCGCGCAGGCGCCAGAAGTCCGCGGCCTGGGTTTCGCTGGCGGCGACGACGCCATCCGCCACCACCCCCGCCTCGGCCCCTGCGGCCAGGGCCTGGGCCAGGGGCGCCGCCAGATCGGCGGCGAGGGTGTCCGTCAGTTCCACCAGGACATACCAGGCATGGGGTTCGGCAAGGGGATCGCGGCTGCCCGGAATGTGCCGCAGGACCATGTCCAGGGCGGAGCGTCCGATCAGTTCAAAGGCGCTGATGCGATCCCCCAGGCGTTGCCGCAGTCTTGCCAGCAGCGCCACGGCGCGGGCCGGATCGGCCACCGCCACCCAGGCGGTGGCGGTGGCGTGGATCGGCGGATAGAGTTTGAGCACGGCTGCGGTAATCAAGCCCAGGCTGCCCTCGGCGCCGATGAACCAGTGCTTCAGATCGTAGCCGGTGTTGTCCTTGCGCAGACTGCGCAGGCCATCCCAGCAGCGGCCATCGGGCAGCACCACCTCCAGGCCCAGCGCCAGGTCGCGGGCATTGCCATAGCGCAGCACCTGGACGCCGCCGGCGTTGGTGGATAGGTTGCCGCCGATGGTGGCGCTGCCCTCGGCAGCCAGCGACAGCGGAAAAAAACGGCCGGCGGCCAATGCGGCGGCCTGTACCTGGGCCAGGGTACACCCGGCCTCCACGGTGATGGTGTTGTTGGCCGCATCCACGGCTCGCACCCGGTTCAGCCGGGACAGGGAGATCACGACTTCGCCGCCACGCGGAGTGCCGCCGCCACACAGGCCAGTATTGCCGCCCTGGGGCACCATGGCGGCGCCAGCATCGGCGCAGAGCCGCACCACCGCCGCCACCTCCTCGGTATGGCCGGGGCGCACCACGCACAGCGCCTGCCCCTGATAGCGTCCGCGCCAGTCGCGGCAGTAGGGCGCCATCTCCGCCGTCTCGGCGAGCAGGTAAGGCGCCCCGACGACGCCTCGCAGCGCCTCCAGCAGGGCGTTCATTCCTCCGTGGCGATGCTCGCGTAGAGGTCGTGCACGTCGCAATCCCGCACCGTCACCTCGGCGAACTCGCCGATTTCCAGTTCGTGACCGTCGGTGACGTACACCAGGCCGTCGATTTCCGGGGCGTCGCCTTCGGAGCGGGCGATGGCGCCCTCCTCGTCGATGTCATCCACCAGGACACGGATGCGCTGGCCGATGCGGCGCTCCAGGCGCTGGGTGCTGATGTCCTCCTGGTGCTGCATCAGGCGCAGCCGGCGCTCCTCGCGCAACGCCTCGGGCACCGGGTTCGGCAGTTCGTTGGCCGTCGCGCCCTCCACCGCCGAATAGGCGAAGGCGCCCACGCGGTCGATCCGGGCCTCGTCGAGGAAATCCAGCAGCTCGTTGAATTCAGCTTCGGTCTCGCCGGGAAAGCCGGTGATGAAGGTGCTGCGAATGGTCAGGTCCGGCACCGCGCGGCGCCAGGCTTGGATCCTGTCCAGCACCTTCTCGGCGGAGGCCGGGCGCTTCATCAGCTTGAGGATGCGCGGACTGGCGTGCTGGAAGGGCACGTCCAGATAGGGCAGGATCTTGCCCTCGGCCATCAGGGGAATCAGGTCATCCACATTGGGATAGGGATAGACGTAGTGCAGCCGTACCCAGACGCCCAACTCGCCCAGCGCCCGACACAGCTCCAGCAGCCGCGTCTTGACCGGGCGCCCGCCCCAGAAGCCGGTGCGATATTTGACATCCACGCCGTAGGCGCTGGTGTCCTGCGAGATCACCAGCAGTTCCTTGACGCCCGCGCGGGCCAGGTTCTCGGCTTCCTGCATCACTTCGCCGAGGGGGCGGCTGACCAGATCACCGCGCAACGAGGGAATGATGCAGAAGCTGCAGCGATGATTGCAGCCTTCGGATATCTTCAGATAGGCGTAATGGTCCGGCGTCAGGCGGATGCCCTGGGCCGGCACCAGGTCGACGAAGGGGTCGTGCAGCGGCGGCAGTTCGGCATGGATGGCCGCCATCACCTCCTGGGTGGCGTGAGGGCCGGTGACCGCCAGCACCTGCGGATGATGCTGGCGCACCACATCGCCCTTGGCGCCCAAACAGCCGGTCACCACCACCTTGCCGTTCTCGGCCAGGGCCTCGCCAATGGCGTCCAGCGACTCTTCCACCGCCGCATCGATGAAGCCGCAGGTATTCACCACCACCAGATCGGCGCCATCGTAGCTGCCCGAGATCTCGTAACCTTCGGCACGCAGCCGGGTCAGGATCTGCTCGGCGTCCGACGAAGCCTTGGGACAGCCGAGGGATACGAAACCCACGGTGGGCGGTTTCGTCTGTTTCTGTTTTGCCATGGAAAAACCGCGCTCAGGGCACGTTCACTTCTTGTCGTCGCCCGAACCGGGGGGCGTGAAATTGGGGAACTGGAAGCCGGAGAACATCTTGCGGGTCTGTTCCTGCATATTGTCCTGCATCTGCTGAAACATCTTGCGGCTCTGGTCCACATAGGCGCCCATCATGCTCTGCATGGCCGGCCCCTGGAAATTGAGAAACTGGGACCACAGCTCCTGGTTCGCGGCGGAATTGTCGTTGCCGTAGAGGCTGCGAGCCTGTTCGTTGAACCTGGCCTGCATTTCGGTGAATGCCTTGATGTTGTTCTCCAGATACTTGCCCATCATCCCCTGCATGGCATTGCCATAGAAGCGGATCATGTGGGAGAGGATTTCGGAAGAAAACATGGGCGTCCCGGCCGCCTCTTCTTCGAGGATGATCTGCAGCAGGATGCTGCGCGTCAAATCCTCTCCGCTTTTGGCATCCACCACCTGGAACTCTTCATGATGCAATACCAAGTCCTTGACGTCGGCCAGCGTGATGTAGCTGCTGGTCTTGGTATCGTAAAGACGGCGATTCGGATATTTCTTGATCAGACGGTTTTGTCCGGCCATCACTCCCACCTCCGCATACTTGCTTTGTAATAATTATATCGTGCTGCAAAAGAATACCCCCGCCGAAGCAGGGGTGCTTCATCCACGGCAGGGCTCAATACATGTGCAGGCCACCGTTGATGTTCATTGTCGCCCCCGTGATGTACCCGGCGAGATCGGACGCCAGATAGGCGCACAGGCCGCCGATTTCCTCCGGCGTCCCCATGCGGCCGACGGGGATGGTGGCGATGATGGAATCGCGCACTTCCTGCTTGATCGCCATCACCATTTCCGTCGCGATATAGCCGGGCGCGATGGCATTCACCGTGACGCCCTTTTTCGCCACTTCCTGGGCGATGGACTTGCTGAAGCCGAGGATGCCGGCCTTGGCGGCGGCATAGTTGGCCTGGCCGAACTGGCCCTTGACGCCATTGACCGAGGAGATGTTGATCACCCGCCCCCAACCCCGCTCCGCCATGCCCTCGAGCACCTGGCGGGTGACGTTGAAAACGGAATCCAGATTGGTGGCGAGCACGGCATCCCACTGTCCCTTGTCCATCTTGCGGAACATGCCGTCGCGCGTGATGCCGGCATTGTTGACCAGCACATCCACCGGACCGATCTCGGACTCGATCTTCCCGACCATGGCGGCGCAGGAATCGAAATCCGACACGTCGCCCTCGGCGATGTGGAAGTCGAAGCCCTCGGCCCGATGCTTCGTCAGCCACTCGTCCTTGGGCGGAAAGCCGGGCAGGCAGTTCGCCACGACGACGTGGCCGCTCTGGGCAAGCGCCTTGCAGATCGCGGTGCCCAGACCGCCCATCCCCCCCGTTACCAATGCTACCTTCTTCGACATCTCGCTGTTTCCCCTTGAGCACACAGAAAATATGGGGAGCGTGTCTGCAAGTCCCACGCTCCCGGGCGATCAGTACATGTGCTGACCGCCGTTGATGGAAATGTTGGCGCCCGTGACGAACGCCGCCTCCTCGGAGGCCAGATAGGCCACCAGTCCGGCGACTTCCTCGGGCTTGCCCAGGCGCGACATCGGAATCTGGGGCAGGATCTTGCCGTCCAGCACGTCCTTCGGAATCGCGGTCACCATTTTGGTGCCGATGTAGCCCGGCGAGATGGTGTTCACCGTGACGCCCTTCTTCGCCACTTCCAGCGCCAGGGCCTTGGTGAAGCCGTGCATCCCGGCCTTGGCGGCCGCGTAGTTGGTCTGGCCGAAGGCGCCCTTCTGGGCATTGACCGAGGAGATGTTGATCACCCGCCCCCAATTGCGGTCGATCATGCCGTCCATCACCTGCTTGGTCATGTTGAACACCGAATCCAGGTTGGTGCGGATCACGGCGTCCCAGTCCTGCTTGGTCATGCGCTTGAAGGTCATGTCGCGCGTGATGCCCGCGTTATTGACCAGCACGTCCACCGGCCCCAGATCCTTCTCGATCTGCGCCACGCAGTCGCGGCACGACTCGTAGTCGGCGACATCGCAGGGATAGGCCTTGAAGCCGTATCCCATGTCGTTCATGGTCCGCAGCCAGTCCTGCGCCTTGGTGTTGGTGGGACTGTAGCTGGTGACGACCTTGTAACCCAGGGCCGCCAGCTTGATGCAGACCGCCTCGCCCAGCCCGCCCATTCCTCCAGTGACCAACGCAACTCTTTGCATTATCGTTTCCTCCGACGACTCGACACGGGGCTTCCATTGGTGTGGCAGCGATTTGGTAGCGGCGCGCCCCACAGCGCCTCCGCGGATTATGCCCGTTCCTTGACGTACCGTCCGGGCGCGGGCTCGACCGGCCGATGCTCGGCATCGCCCAGTACCGTCCGGGCCGCGATCCGCCGGCCGCCGAAAGCCTTGAGCCATTCGGCCCAGCGCGGCCACCAACTGCCGCGGGCTTCCTCCGCCGCCGCCAGCCACGCATCGGCCTGTTCCGCGCCATGAGGATTGACCCAGTGGCTGCGCTTGTTGGCCGCCGCGGGATTGATGACGCCGGCGATATGGCCCGAGGCGCCGAGCACGAACGTCACTTCACCGCCCAGCAGGCGGCTCGACGCGAAAGCGCCATGCCAGGGAACGATGTGGTCCTCCCGCGTCGCCAGCACGAAGGCCGGCATATCCACCCGCCCCAGATCGACCCGGACACCGCACATCTCCAGCCGCCCCGGCACGCGCAGATTGTTCTCCAGATACATATTGCGCAGATACCAGGCGAGGAAAGGCCCTGGCAGGTTGGTGGAATCCGAGTTCCAGAACAACAGATCGAAGGCCGGCGGCGTGTCGCCCTTGAGATAGTTGCCGACCACGTACTGCCAGATCAGTTCATTGGCGCGCAGGCTGGCGAACACCGAAGCCAGCTCACGCCCCGGCAGCAGTCCGCCTTGACCGATCGAACCCTCGCGCATGGCGACCGATTTTTCATCCACGAAACAGCCGATCTCGCCCGGCTCGGCGAAATCCAGCAGCGTCGTCAGCAGGGTCAGCGACTTGGCCGGCGCATCGCCCCGGGCCCGTGCCACCGCCAGCGCCGAACTCAGCAACGTGCCGCCGACGCAGAAACCGAGCAGGTTGATCTGTTTGATGCGGCAGATCGCGCGCACGCGTTCGATGGCTTCGAGCACGCCGCGCTCGATGTAATCGTCCCAGCGCAGATGGCCCCCATCCGCCTTCACGTTGCGCCATGAAATCAGGAACACCGTGTTGCCCTGCTCCACCGCATAGCGCACGAAGGAGTTGTGGGCCTGGAGATCCAGGATGTAGAACTTGTTGATGCAGGGCGGCACCAGCAGCAGCGGGCGCTGTGCGACCTTGTCGGTGAGGGGCGAGTATTGGAGCAGCTGGAACAGTTCGTTCTCGAACACCACCGCCCCCGGCGTCACCGCCAGATTGTGGCCCACCTCGAAGGCGCTCTCGTCGGTCATCGAGATGCGGCCCTTGTCCAGATCCGCCAGCAGATTGGCGATGCCGCGCCGGATGCTCTCGCCCTTGGTGTCCAGGGCTTTCTGGATGAACTCCGGGTTGGTGGCGGCGAAATTCGACGGCGCCAACGCTTCCACCGTCTGCCGCACCAGGAAGCGCACGCGCCCCCGATCCTGCTCGTTCTCCAGCGGCATGACCTCGGCCAGACGGCTCAGATAGCCGGCATTGAGCAGATACGCCTGGCGCAGATAATCGTAGACGGGACTCTCCGACCAGGCCCGGCCGGAAAAGCGCCGGTCGCCGGGCGCCGGCGCGAACATGGAGGGAAAACCGCCCTTTTCGCCCGCCTGCGACATGTTCTGCCACAGTTGTCCATGCTGGGCCAGCCAGTCGCGCTGCAGCGCGCCCAGGACGCCGCCATCGGCTTCAGGCGCGGTCTGCTGCTGGACGACCCAGTGCGCCATGCCCTGAATCATCGCCTGGCTGGTTTGCAGCAGCAATTGTTGCAAGAACGAGGGGGCGGAATCCGACGGCGCGGACATCAACATATCTCCTGGCGGCTGCCGCGACGTGGGTCATTACGGCGATGAACTGGGCGAATTTTGCAATGCACAATTCACGGCTGTCAAGGCAATTCATGTGCGCCGATTACGATGCCTCCATCCGTCCCCACTGCGGCCGCAGCGTTAGAATGGGCGGCCCGACTCTCAATTCCTACCATCCATGGGCATCATCATCAAAACCCCGGAAGAAATAGAAAAAATGCGCATCGCCTGCCGCCTGGCGGGTGATGTACTCGACTACATCGCGCCCTTCGTGAAGCCGGGCGTGACGACCGAGGAACTGGACCGGCTCTGCCACGACTACATGGTGAATGTCCAGGGATGCGTTCCCGCTCCCCTGAACTATGCGCCGCCGGGTTATACGCCCTACCCCAAGTCAATCTGCGCCTCGGTCAATCATCAGGTCTGCCACGGGATACCCAACGACCGGCCGTTGAAAAAGGGCGACATCGTCAACTTGGACATCACCACCATCAAGGACGGCTGGCATGGGGACTCCAGCCGCATGTTCCTGGTCGGCGAGACTTCGATCCTGGCGCGGCGCCTGTGCGCCATCACCTATGAATGCCTGTGGCTGGGAATCGACCAGGTGAAGCCCGGAGGTCGATTGGGCGACATCGGCGCGGCCATCCAGCGCCATGCGGAAAAACAGGGCTATTCGGTGGTGCGCGAATTCTGCGGCCACGGCATCGGTCGCAGCTTCCATGAGGAGCCCCAGGTGTTGCACTACGGCAAGGCCGGCAGCGGCATCGAATTGCTGCCCGGGATGATCTTCACCATCGAACCCATGATCAACGCCGGGAAGGCGGCCATTTCCGAACTGCCCGACGGCTGGACCATCGTCACCAAGGACCGCAGCCTGTCCGCCCAATGGGAGCACACGGTGCTGGTGACGGAGAACGGCTGCGAGGTCCTGACCCTTTCGCCGGAAATGCCGCCTCGCCCGACGCTCAATGCCTGAAGCGACGCACCAGGACGTTTGCGCGGGCCTGGCGGCCGAGTTGCGCGACCGGCTGCGCCAGGAGCAGGCGCGCCTGCGGGAACGCTATGAAGGCAGCGGCAATGCCGCCGCCCTGCTCAAGGGCCGGACCCGCCTGGTGGATGACGTATTGCTGGAGATCTGGCGCCGCCTGGAAATGCCCGCCGACTTCGCCCTGGTGGCGGTGGGCGGCTACGGCCGGGGCGAGCTCTACCCCTGCTCGGACGTCGACCTGCTACTGCTGGTCCCGGAGGATTGCGATCCGACCTGCGAGCATCGGCTCGAGCGCATGGTCGGCCTGCTTTGGGACATCGGTCTGGAGGTGGGGCACAGCGTTCGCTCTCCGCGTCAATGCGAAAAAGAAGCCGCGTGCGACATCACGGTGCAGACCACCCTGCTCGAAGGGCGCTATCTGGCGGGCGACCGGACGCTGTTCGGCGCCATGGCGAGCCGACTGGTGACGGCGTGCAACCCGCTGGAGTTTTTCAAGGCCAAACTGCTGGAACAGACCGAGCGCTACGCCAAGTACACCGACACGCCCTACAGTCTGGAGCCGAATTGCAAGGAAGGGCCGGGGGGCTTGCGGGATCTCCACACCATCCTGTGGGTGGCCCGCGCCGCGGGTCTCGGACCGCAGTGGCGGGATCTGGCTCAAGGCGGCGTGGTCACCGCCGAAGAGGCCCGCCAGCTGGCCCGTGCCGAACAGTTTCTGCGCCGGCTGCGCATCCGCCTGCACTATCTGGCGCGACGCCAGGAAGAGCGCATCCTGTTCGACCACCAGGAAGGCCTGGCCGCGGCCCTGGGCATCCGCGCCACCGCCGCCAAGCGCGCCTCGGAAGTGCTGATGCAGCGCTACTACCGCAATGCCAAGCTGGTCACGCAACTGAACACCCTGGTGTTGCAGAACATCGAGGCCTTCCTGTTTCCCCAGGAACAGGAAAACACCTTCATCGTCGACGAGGACTTCCAGGCCAGCCGGGGCTTGCTCGACATGCGCCAGGAGGACCTGTTCGAGCGCAAGCCCGCCGCGCTGCTGCGCGGCTTCCTGGTGCTGGAGCAGCACACCGAACTCAACGGGATGACCACCCGGACCCTGCGCGCCCTGTGGATGAACCGTGGGCGCATCGACAGCGAATTCCGGCGCAATCCCGAACACCGGGCGTTGTTCCTGCAACTGTTCCAGCAGAAGCACCTGATCCACGAACTGCGGCGGATGAACCAGTTCGACATCCTGGGCCAGTACCTGCCGGCTTTTGGCCGCATCGTCGGCCAGATGCAGCACGACCTGTTCCACATCTACACCGTCGATCAGCACATCCTCCAGGTGGTGCGCAACCTGCGCCGCTTCGCGATGCCCGACTTCGCCCACGAATATCCATTGTGCAGCCGCCTGATGGCCGATTTCGAACGCCATTGGTTGCTGTACCTCGCGGCCCTGTTCCACGACATCGCCAAGGGGCGCGGCGGCGACCACTCCAAAAAGGGCATGGTCGACGCGCGCCGCTTCTGCAAGGACCATGGCATCAGCGCGGAAGACACCGAACTGCTGGTGTTCCTGGTCGGCCAGCATCTGACCATGTCGGCCGTCGCGCAGAAGCAGGATCTCTCCGATCCGGAAGTGATCGAGAATTTCGCCGCCGTCGTGAAAACTGAACGGCGACTCTCCGCCCTCTACCTGCTCACGGTGGCCGACATCCGGGGCACCAGTCCCAAGGTCTGGAACGCATGGAAGGGCAAGCTGCTGGAAGATCTGTTCAGCATGACCCTGCAGCACCTGAGGGGCAATGCGGTATTGCCGCTGGCCGGCAGCGCGGCCCGACAGGAGGAGGTGCGTCAGATATTGCGCTACCACGGCCTGCGTCCCGATACGGAAGCCCCCTTCTGGCGCCATCTCGACGGCGTCTATTTCCTGCGCCACGACGCCGAGGAAATCGCCTGGCATACCCGCACCCTCTACTATCGGGCGGACAGTGCGGAGCCGGTGGTGAAGGCGCGCCTCAATCCGTTTGGCGAGGGCTTGCAGGTGATGGTCTACTGCCGGGACCAGCCGGAACTCTTCGCCCGCCTCTGCGGCTATTTCTCACGCCTGGGCTATTCCATCGTCGACGCCAAGATCCACACCACGCGCCACGGCTATGCACTCGACAGCTTCGTGCTGCTGGATGCGCAGGAGCACCTGCCTTATCGGGACATGGTGGCCCTGGTCGAACACGACTTGGTGATCCAGCTCCAGACCCTGCCGCCGCTCGCGCCGCCCTCTCCCGGCCGCCTGTCGCGTCAGGTCAAGCACTTTCCCTTCACCCCGCGGGTGGACGTACGCGCCGACGAAAAAGGCAATCGCTACATCATGTCCATCACCGCCGCCGACCGCCCCGGCCTGCTCTATGGCATCGCCCGGATACTCGGCCGCCACGGCGTCAATCTGGAAACCGCGAAAATCGCCACCCTGGGCGAACTGGTGGAGGACACATTCCTGCTGAGCGGTCCAGGACTCGGACAGACATCGACCCTGATCCGCATCGAGCAAGAGCTGTTGGAAGCACTGCAGACATGAGCCGGAACGTCTGCAAAATCAGGAGCGACCGTGTAAGCGATTGGACACGGAGCATTCCGCAACAAAATTCATCCGGACTCTTGTCCATCTTCGAGTTTTAAGTATAATTCCGCTTCTTTCAGCGCGCCCGTAGCTCAGTTGGATAGAGTACTTGGCTACGAACCAAGGGGTCGGGCGTTCGAATCGCTCCGGGCGCGCCAAAAAGGATTCGGGAAGTAAGTATAAAAAGGCCAATCTTCGGATTGGCCTTTTTACTTTGGATGCCCGATTTTCCGGGAAGATGCCATTCGGTTCGGGTCCAGGGCACGTTTAATTTCCTTCGAGTCCGTGCGGTCATATGGTTTCCAGGATGAGTGCATGAATGAAAAACGATAAGAAACCAAGCGACGACCAGGGGCTGAGCGGCCACACGCCAATGATGCAGCAGTACCTGCGGCTCAAGGCGACGCAGCAGGAAGGCGTTTTGCTCTTCTACCGCATGGGGGATTTCTACGAGCTGTTCTACGAGGACGCGGAGAAGGCCGCGCGCCTGCTGGACATCACGCTGACCAGCCGCGGCCAGTCGGCCGGACGGCCGATCCCGATGGCCGGGGTGCCCTTCCATGCGCTGGAACCATACCTGGCGCGCTTGGTGAAGCTCGGCGAGTCGGTGGCGATCTGCGAGCAGATCGGCGACCCGGCCGCCAGCAAGGGGCCGGTGGAGCGGGCGGTGACGCGCATCGTCACGCCCGGCACGCTGACCGACTCGGCACTGCTCGACGACCGCTCGGACAGTCTGTTGCTGGCGCTGATCGCGGACCGGCAGCAGGTCGGCCTGGCCTGGCTCAATCTGGCGAACGGCGATTTCCGCTTGCTGGAAACCGGCCTGGATGCCCTGCCCTCCCAGTTCGAGCGCCTGCGTCCGGCGGAAATCCTGCTGCCGGATGGACTCGAAGCCGGATTGCGCACAGCGCTGCCGGAGTCCCGCGGCGCGGCCGTGAAGCGCCTGCCGGATTGGCATTTCGACCGCGAATCGGCGGTCCGGCAACTCTCCGAGCACTTCGGCGCCCGCGACCTGAGCGGCTTCGGCGCGGACGGCCTGAATCTGGCGGTGGCCGCCGCCGGCGCGCTCTACCAGTACGCGCGAGGCACCCAGATGCAGGCGCTGGCGCACGTCACCAGCCTCGCCGTCGAGCATGAGGGGATTTATCTGCGCCTGGACGGCGCCACGCGCCGCAATCTGGAAATCACCGAGACTCTGCGCGGCGAGCCGGCGCCCACCCTGCTCTCCCTGCTCGACGACTGCGTCACCTCGATGGGCTCGCGCTGGCTGCGCCACTGCCTGCATCATCCGCTGGCCGACCGCGCCGCGGCAGCCGCCCGCCATGAGGCGGTGGCGGAGCTGCTCGGCGAAGGCGACAGCGCTGGCGCCCTGGCAGCGCTGGTCGATGAATTGAAGGGTATCGCCGACATCGAGCGCATCACCGCCCGCATCGCGTTAAAGAGCGCCAAGCCGCGCGATCTGTCCTCGCTGCGCGACGGCCTGGCGCGCCTGCCCGCGCTGCACGCCGTCCTGGCCGCGCCCCGCGCTCCGCTCCTGGCCGAAACCCAGACGCGCCTGGCGGCGCCGGAAGACTGTCTGGCCCTGCTCACCCAGGCGGTCGCCGCCGAGCCTTCGTCCCTGCTGCGGGAAGGCGGCGTGATCGCTCCAGGCTACAGCGCGGCGCTGGACGAATTGCGCGGCATCCAGGCCAATTGCGGCCAGTTCCTGCTCGACCTGGAAGCCCGCGAGCGGGAACGCACCGGCATCGCCAGCCTCAAGGTGGAGTTCAACAAGGTCCATGGCTTCTACATCGAGGTCACCCACGTCCATGTGGACAAGATTCCCGACGACTACCGGCGGCGCCAGACGCTGAAGAACGCGGAACGCTACATCACGCCGGAACTGAAGGCATTCGAGGACAAGGCGCTCTCCGCCAACGAGCGCGCGCTGGCCCTGGAAAAGCAACTGTTCGAGGCCCTGCTGGGGGACTTGGCGCCGGCCATCCCGTCCTTGCAGGCGATCGCCCGGGCGCTGGCCCTGCTCGACGGCCTCGCCGCCTTTGCGGCGGCGGCCCGGCGCTTCGACTATTGCCGGCCGGAGTTCCGCGCCCAGCCGGGCCTGGAGATCGAGGGCGGCCGCCACCCGGTGGTGGAGGCGCAGGTGCGCGCCGGCGGCGAGAGCTTCATCGCCAACGATGCGCGGCTCGGCGTCGATCGCCGGCTGCTGCTGATCACCGGCCCCAACATGGGTGGCAAGTCCACCTACATGCGGCAGACCGCGCTGATCGCGCTGCTCGCCCATTGCGGCGCCTTCGTGCCGGCCCGGCGCTGCATGCTGGGGCCGCTCGACGCCATCTACACCCGTATCGGCGCCTCGGACGACCTGGCATCGGGCCGTTCCACCTTCATGGTGGAAATGACCGAGGCCGCCGCGATCCTGCACGGCGCCAGCGAGCGCTCCCTGGTGCTGATGGATGAGATCGGCCGCGGCACCTCGACCTTCGATGGATTGGCGCTGGCTTTCGCCATCGCCCGCCACCTGATCGAAAAGAACCGCGCATTGACGCTGTTCTCCACCCACTACTTCGAATTGACGCGCCTGGCGCAGGACTACCCGGACTGCGCCAACGTGCACCTCGATGCGGTGGAACATGGCCACCGCATCATCTTCATGCACGCGGTGGAGGAAGGCCCGGCGTCCCAGAGCTACGGCATCCAGGTGGCGGCGCTGGCCGGGATTCCCGCCGCCGTGGTGCGCGACGCCAAGCGGCGCCTGACGCAATTGGAAAATGCCCAGGTCGCCGCCGGGCCGCAGCCGGACCTGTTCGCGCCCCTGGTCGAGCCGGCGGCCGAAGCGGCCGCCCTCCCGCATCCCGCGCTGGCGGCGCTGGAGGAGATCGATCCGGACAATCTGAGCCCGCGCGAGGCGCTGGAACGGCTTTACGCGCTGAAGAAACTGGCGGTCTGACGGCCTTTCGGCGCGGACCGCCGGGAAGGTTCAGTGATGGTGGTGGCCGTGGGGGCCGTGCACGTGGCCGTGACCGATCTCTTCCTCGGTGGCCGTCCGCACCTCGGCCACGGTGCAGGAGAAGTTCAGCGCCATGCCGGCCAGCGGATGGTTGCCATCGACCACGACCTTGTCGTCGGCGATGTCGGTGATGGTGTAGAGCTCGTCGTCCTCGCCATCCTCGCTGGCGCGCTCGAACTGCATCCCGACTTCGATGTTGTCGGGGAACAGGTTGCGCGGCTCGATCAGCACCAGTTCCGCGTCGTAGTCGCCGAAGGCGTCCTCGGGTTCGAGATGGATGGACAACTGGTCCCCCTCGGCCTTGCCCTGCAGGGCCTCTTCGATCACGTCGAAAATGCCGCCGTAGCCGCCATGCAGATAGACGATGGGCTCGCTGCCCTCGTCCACCGGATTGCCGTCGCTATCGATGACCCGGTAGTTCAGTGTGACGACAGTGTTTTTTTGGATTTGCATGAGTTCTTTCCGGAACCGTTGAGTTCCTTGACGAGTTGATAGACCGTGGCGGCATGCCCCTTGGGCGCGACGTCGTAAAAAGCGTGACGGACGATGCCGTCGCGATCGATGATGAAGGTGGAGCGGATCACGCAGAGCTTGCGATGACCGTCCTTTTCGCGCATCTGGCACACGCCGTACTTCCGGCAGACTTCCCCGTCCACGTCCGAGAGCAGGCGTACCGAAAGGCCGAAGCGATCGCGGAACTCGGCATGACTGAGCATGTCGTCGCGGGAGATGCCGATGATTTCGCAGCCGAGGCGCTTGAACTCGTCTTCATGGTCGCTGAAATCGATGGCTTCCATCGCGCACAGCGGCGTGCCGTCCCGCGGGTAGAAGAAGAGCACGACATGGCGGCCTTTGACGGACTCGAAATCGAAATACTCCATGTCCGAGTCGGGCAGACTGAAACCGGGTGCGGGCTTTCCTGCGTGCAACATGTTCCCTCCGAGGAAGGCAGGCGTGGCCCGATTCTAACTGACGCTTTCGGAAAAAAGTCCACCGCCGCAGAAGCCTGCCGCCGCGCCCGTTGCCGCTCGACCGCAGCCGCGTTCAAGCCACCCGGTGCGCTTCGGCGAGGTACTCGCGCGAGCGCATTTCCACCAGCCGGCTGACGGTGCGCTTGAACTCCTCGGCCTGGGTGCCCTCGGTGTACAACTGGTCCGCCTCGACGGCGGCGCTGACGATGAACTTGACCCGATGGTCGTAGAGCACATCCACCAGCCAGGTGAAGCGCCGCGCCTCGGAAGCCTGCTCGCTGCTCAGCCTGGGCACGTTGGACAGCAGCAGGGTGTGATGCTCGCGCGCCAGTTCCAGATAGTCGTTCTGGGAACGCGCGCCGCCGCACAGCGTATTGAAGTCGAACCAGATCACGCCGTCCGCGCGGCGCCGCACCGGCACGCTGCGCCCCAGGATATCGATCGCCGAGCGCTGCCCCTCGCCGCCGGCGATCTCGCGGAAATCCGCCGCCATCTTGGTCTCCGCGTCCGCGTCGGCGGGCACCAGGAAGGTCTCGATCCGCTCCAGCGTGCGCAGCCGGTAATCGATGCCACCGTCGACTTCCAGCACGTCGAGGTGCTGCTTGAGCAATTCGATCGTGGGCAGGAACAGGTGGCGCTGCAAGCCGTTGGGGTAGAGCCCGTCGGGTGGATAGTTGGAGGTGGTGACCACCACCACGCCGTTTTCGAGCAGGCTGGAGAACAGCCGGCCCAGCATCATCGCGTCGGCGATGTCCGAGACGTGGAACTCGTCGAAACAGAGCAGGCGCACCTGGCGGGCGATGTCGGCGGCCACCCGCATCAGCGGGTCCGATTCCTTCCTGTGGCGCCTCAGGGCCTCGTGCACCTCGTGCATGAAGGCGTGGAAATGCACGCGCCGCTTGCGCCGGTAGGGGACGGCCTCGTAGAAGGCGTCCATCAGGAAGCTCTTGCCGCGGCCGACGCCGCCCCAGAAATACAGGCCGCGCGGCGGCGCGGCGCGGGAGATCAGCTTCTTGAAACGGTTGCTGCGGGCCTGCTTGAAGGCCAGCAGACGCCGATGCAGGTCGTTCAGCCGCTCGGCCGCCGCCTGCTGGGCCGGGTCGGGAACGATGCCGCGCTCGGCGCAAATCCTGTTGAATACTTTGAGCATGAAAACGATGAAGGCACCAGCCCTTGAGCCCGGTGCCTCCCTGGCAAAACAGGTTCTAGAAATGCAGCGGGCGCTTGTCCACCGCCAGCGCTGCCTCGTGCATCACCTCGGACAGGGTCGGGTGGGCATGGCAGATCCGCGCCAGGTCCTCGCTGGAGGCGCCGAACTCGACGGCCACCACGGCTTCGGCGATCAACTCCGAGGCGTTGTTGCCGATCACGTGGACGCCGAGGATGCGGTCGGTCCTGCTGCACGCCAGCACCTTGACGAAGCCGGTGGTGTCGCCCTGGCCCAGGGCGCGGCCGTTGGCGGCGAACGGGATCTGGCCGGCGCGGTATTCGACGCCCTCGTTCTTCAGTTGCTCCTCGGTCTTGCCCACCCAGGCGATTTCCGGATGGGTGTACATGACCCAGGGGATGGCGTCGTAATTGACGTGGCCGGCCTGGCCGACGATGCGCTCGGCCACCATCACGCCCTCCTCCATGCCCTTGTGGGCCAGCATCGGGCCCCGCACCACGTCGCCCACCGCCCAGACGTTGGGCAGGTTGGTCTGGCAGTGGTCATCCACCTCGATGCGGCCACGGGCGTCGATCTTCAGGCCGACGTTGTCGGCGCCCAGGTTGTCGGTGTTGGGCACGCGCCCCACGGAAACGATCAGGCGGTCGCATTGCAGGGTGTGGACCTCGTCGGCGGCTTCATAGGCGATGGTGACGCCCATCTCGTCCACGGTCACCTTGCCGATCTTGGCGCCGAGCTGGATGTCCAGGCCCTGCTTGCGGGTGAACACCTTCCAGGCCTCCTTGGCCACCGCCTGGTCGGCGGCGGCGAGGAAGTCCGGCAGGGCCTCGAGGATGGTGACCTCTGCCCCCAGGCGCTTCCACACCGAGCCCAGCTCCAGGCCGATCACCCCGGCGCCGATCACGCCCAGGCGCTTGGGCACGGCGTCGAACGACAGCGCGCCGGCGTTGTCGCAGACGATCTTGTTGTCCACCGGGATGCCGTCCAGATGGCGCGGCTTGGAACCGGTGGCGACGATCACGTGCCTGGCTTCCACGATTTCGGTGCCGCCGTCCTTGGCGGCCACCTCGACCTGCCACAAGTCGTTCTCGCGACCGACGAAGCGGCCGTGGCCGGACAACAGGGCGACCTTGTTCTTCTTGAACAGGCCCTTGATGCCCTGGGTGAGCTGGCCGACGATGTTGTCCTTGCGGCGGACCATGGTCGCCACGTCCATCTTCACGCCCTCGGTGGAAATCCCGTGCATGACGAAGGAATGATTGGCCTGATCGTAGAGCTCGGACGACTGGAGCAGCGCCTTGGACGGAATGCAGCCGACGTTGAGGCAGGTGCCGCCCAGGCGCACTTCGCCCTTGGGATCGGCATAGGATTCGGACTCCACGCAGGCGGTGGACAGGCCCAGCTGGGCGGCCCGGATCGCGGCCACATAGCCGCCGGGGCCGGCGCCGATGACGACGACGTCGAATTGTTTACTCATAGAAAATCCTTTCAGCCACAGAGAACACAGAGGTCTCAGAGAAAAGTGGAAGCGGACTCCGTGTTCTCTGCGACCTCTGCGGCTATCGATTCACAGATCCAGCAACAGCCGCGCCGGATCTTCCAGCGCGTCCTTCATCGTCACCAGGCCCAGCACCGCCTCGCGGCCGTCGATGATGCGATGGTCGTAGGACATGGCCAGATAGTTCATCGGGCGGATCACGATCTGGCCGTTCTCAACCACCGCGCGGTCCTTGGTGGCGTGGATGCCCAGGATCGCCGACTGGGGCGGGTTGATGATGGGGGTGGACAGCATCGAGCCGAACACGCCGCCGTTGGAGATGGAGAAGGTGCCACCGGTGAGTTCCTCAAGGGAAAGCTTGCCGTCCTTGGCCTTCTGGCCGAACTCGGCGATCTTCTTCTCGATCTGGGCCAGGCTCATCTGGTCGGCGTCGCGCAGGATCGGCACCACCAGGCCGCGCGGGCTGCCCACGGCGATGCCGATGTCGAAGTAGCCGTGGTAGACGACGTCGTTGCCGTCGACGGAGGCGTTCAGCACCGGGTACTTCTTCAGCGCCGCGACCGCCGCCTTGACGAAGAAGGACATGAAGCCCAGCTTGACGCCGTGCTCCTTCTCGAACTTGTCCTTGTATTTGTTGCGCAGCTCCATCACCGGCGCCATGTTGACCTCGTTGAAGGTGGTCAGGATGGCGTTCTGCGCCTGGGACTGGAGCAGGCGCTCGGCCACGCGCGCGCGCAGCCGGCTCATCGGCACGCGCTGCTCGGGCCGGTCGGCGAGGATGTTCTCCACATTCACCGCCGTCGGCTGGGCCAGGGCCGGGCGCGTGGGTGCCGCCGGCGCGGCCGGCACAGGCGCAGCGGGTGCCGCGGCCGGCTTGGCGCCGCCGCCGAGCACGTCCTCCTTGAGGATGCGGCCGCCACGGCCGCTGCCGGCCACGTCGGCGGCGCTGATGCCCTTCTCCTCCATCAGCTTGCGCGCCGCCGGCATCACGGTGGGCGACGCCTTTTCCGCCGTGGGTGCGCTTTGCGCGGCCTCTGCCTTTTCCGCTGCGGCAGCGGCGGACTTGCCCGGCATGGCTGCGGCGGCTTCGGTATCGATGCGGGCGATCACCTCGCCGGACACCACCGTGGCGCCGTCACCCTTGACGATTTCCACCAGCACGCCATCGCCCGGCGCCGGCAGTTCGAGCACCACCTTGTCGGTTTCGATGTCGATCAGGTTCTCGTCACGGGCGACAGCCTCGCCCACTTTCTTGTGCCAGCCGACCAGCGTCGCTTCGGCGACCGACTCGGACAACTGGGGAACTTTGACTTCGATCAGCATGATAGGTCTCTCGTTCGGTAGGGGTTAGCGTGAGTTAGGTTGGCACTTTGAGGGGGCCGAAAGCGCCTTCGATGACGGCCTTCTGCTGGGCGTTATGCTTTGCGTAATAGCCCACGGCGGGCGAAGCGGAAGCCGGCCGGGCCACCAGGAACAGCTCCTGGCCGGGGCGCTCGACATGGCGCACCAGATGGTTGCGCGAGGCGAACCAGTACCACATGCCCTGGTTGCGCGGCTCCTCCTGGACCCAGACCACTTCCTTGACCTTGGGATACTTGGCGATCTCCGCCTCCAGCACCTGGGTGGGGAAGGGATAGAGCTGCTCCAGGCGCAGGATGGCAGTATTCTTGATCTTTTGCTCGCGGCGGTGCGCCAGCAGTTCGTAATAGATCTTGCCGGAGCAGAGCAGCACCCGGGTCACCTTCTTCGGATCGATCTCGTCGGTCTCGCCGATCACCGTCTGGAACCGGCCCTGGGCCAGATCGTCGAGGGTGGAGACGGCATCCTTGTGGCGCAGCAGGGATTTCGGCGTGATGATCACCAGGGGCTTTCGCAGCTTCCTCAGCATCTGGCGCCGCAGCAGATGGAAAATCTGGGCCGGCGTGGAAGGGATCGCCACTTGCCAGTTGTGCTCGGCGCAGAGTTGCATGTAGCGCTCGATGCGGGCCGAGGAATGCTCCGGCCCCTGCCCTTCGTAACCGTGGGGCAGCATCATGGTCAGGCCGGAGAGCCGGCCCCACTTGGCTTCGCCGGAGGCGATGAACTGGTCGAAGACCACCTGGGCGCCGTTGGCGAAATCGCCGAACTGGGCTTCCCAGATCACCAGCTCGTTGGGCTCGGCCGTGGAGTAGCCGTATTCGAAGGCCAGCACCGCCTCTTCCGACAGCACCGAGTCGATGACGATGAACGGCGCCTGGTCGGCATCGACGTGCTGCAGCGGCACGTAGTTGCCGGCATCCCAGCGCTCGCGGTTCTGGTCGTGGAGCACCGCGTGGCGGTGGAAGAAGGTGCCCCGGCCGGCATCCTCGCCGGAGATCCGCACGCCGAAGCCCTGCTTCACCAGCGTGGCGTAGGCCAGGGTCTCGCCCATGCCCCAGTCCAGCGGCAGCTTGCCCTCGCCCATCAGACGGCGGTCCTCGACGATCTTCGATACCCGGGAATGGAGGGTGAAGTCCGCGGGCACGCTGGTGACGGTGGCGGCCAGATGCTTCAGGTCGGCCATCGGCACCTGGGTGTCGCATTCGTCGGTGTAGGGCTGGCCGACGAAGGGCGCCCAGTTGGTGGCGAACTGCCGTACATAGTTGGCCAGCACCGGGTTGTAGAGCAGTTCGCCGCGATCCAGCGCCGCCCGGTAATCCTTGATGATCTGATCCGGCTCGTCGGCGGTGCAGATGCCCTGCGCCACCAGCCGGTCGGCATAGACGCGGCGTGTGCCGGGATGGGCCTGCACCTTCTTGTACATCAGGGGCTGGGTCACCATCGGCTCGTCCTGCTCGTTGTGGCCCAGCTTGCGGAAACAGACGAGGTCGATCGCCACGTCCTTCTTGAATTCCTGGCGGAACTCCATGGCGATCTGGGTGACCAGGGCCACCGCCTCCGGGTCGTCGCCGTTCACGTGGAAGATCGGCGCCTCGATCATCTTGAAGATGTCGGTGCAATACAGGGAGGAGCGATAGTCGCGCGGGTCGGAGGTGGTGAAGCCGATCTGGTTGTTCACCACGATGTGCACCGTGCCGCCGGTACCGTAGCCACGGGTGCTGGAGAAGTTGAGCATCTCCTGGTTGACGCCCTGCCCGGCCACCGCCGCGTCGCCGTGCAGCAGCACGGCCATGGCCTGGCTGCCGGTCTTGTCCTGGCGGCGCCGCTGGCGCGAATAGACCGAGCCCACCACCACCGGATTCACGATCTCCAGGTGCGACGGATTGAAGGCCAGGGTCAGGTGCACCGGGCCGCCCGGCGTCGCCACGTTGGAGGAAAAACCCATGTGATACTTGACGTCGCCGGCGGTGAGGTCGGCGGCCTGCTTGCCCTCGAATTCCGAGAACAGCATGGAGGGCGTCTTGCCCAGGGTATTCACCAGCATGTTGAGGCGGCCGCGGTGGGCCATGCCGATCACGATCTCCTGTACGCCCAGGGTGCCGGCGGTGCGCACCAGCTGGTCCATGGCGACGATGGTGGATTCGCCGCCTTCGAGGGAGAAGCGTTTCTGGCCCACATAGCGGGTATGCAGATAGCGCTCCAGGGTTTCGGCGGCGGTCAGGCGCTCCAGAAAACGCTTGCGCTCTTCGTTGCTGTAGCGCGGCGTGGCCCGCAGGGGCTCGAGCTTGGCCTGGATCCAGCGTTTCTGCGCCACGTCGCTGATGTACATGTACTCGGCGCCGATGGTGCCGCAGTAGGTCTGGCGGGCGGCCTCGAGGATCTCGCGCAGGGTGGCCTGTTCGGTGCCGGTGGCGGTGGCGAAGGAGCCGGTCTTGAAGGTCTGGCCCAGATCGGCCTCGGTGAAGCCGTAGAAGGACGGCTCCAGCTCGGCCACCAGGGGCCGCTCCGCCCGCTTCAACGGGTCCAGCTGAGCCCAGCGGTTGCCCAGGAAACGATAGGCGTTGATCAGTTGCAGCACCTTGACCTGCTTGTCGCTGGACGCGGAAGCCTGGGCGGACACCTGCAGGGTGCCCTCCTTCGCGCGCTGGGCGAAGGAGGCGATGATGGGGGCGTGCGCGACATCGGGACCGGTGTAGCTGCCGGCGCCCGGCAGGGTGGCAAGCTTGTCGAAATAGTCGCGCCAGGTCGGCTCCACCGCGGCCGGGTTGACCAGGTAGGCTTCGTAGAGATCTTCGATGAAGGGCGCGTTGGCGCCGAAGAGATACGAATTGGAGAGCATCTGTTTCATCATCTGATTCACCTTGATGGGCGAGGGGAATTTCTTGGGGGAAAAAAACAGGGGCAGTCGCCTGCCCCTGTTTTTTTCGTTTTTTACCGGTTCGCTATCGGCGGAACATCCCGCCGCGCGGCGCCGATATACAGTTGGCGCGGTCTGCCGATCTTGTACTCGGGGTCGGTCACCATTTCTTCCCACTGGCTCATCCAGCCCACGGTGCGGGCCAGGGCGAAGATGCAGGTGAACATGGAAGTGGGGATGCCCAGCGCGCGCTGCACGATGCCGGAATAGAAGTCCACGTTGGGGTAGAGCTTCTTCTGCACGAAGTAGTCGTCTTCCAGCGCGATCTTTTCCAGTTCCTTCGCCAGCTTGAACAGGGGGTCGTTCTCCAGGCCCAGCTCGCCGAGCACTTCCGCGCAGATCTTGCCCATCAGCTTGGCGCGGGGATCGAAGTTCTTATATACGCGATGGCCGAAGCCCATCAGCTTGAAGCTGTCGTTCTTGTCCTTGGCGCGCTTGATGTACTCGTTGACGCGCGACACGTCGCCGATCTCCTCCAGCATGGTCAGACAGGCTTCGTTGGCGCCGCCGTGGGAGGGACCCCAGAGGCAGGCGATGCCGGCCGCGATGCAGGCGAAGGGGTTGGCGCCGGAGGAGCCCGCCAGCCGCACCGTGGAGGTGGAGGCGTTCTGCTCGTGGTCGGCGTGCAGGGTGAAGATCACGTCCAGGGCGCGCACCAGGACCGGGTTCGGCTTGTAGTCCTCGCAGGGGGTGCCGAACATCATGTGCATGAAGTTGGCGGTGTAGTCCAGGTCGTTGCGGGGGTACATGAAAGGCTGGCCCATGGAGTACTTGTAGGCCATGGCGACGATCGTCGGAATCTTGGCGACGATGCGGTTGAAGCTGATGGAGCGATGCTCGGCGTCGGAGGTGTCCATCGCGTCGTGGTAGAAGGCCGACAGGGCGCCCACCACGCCGACCATCACCGCCATCGGATGCGCATCGCGGCGGAAGCCCTGGAAGAACTTCACCAATTGCTCATGGACCATCGTGTGATTCTTGATGGTGTTTTCGAAATCGGCCTTCTGGGCGGCGTTGGGCAGTTCGCCGTTCTTCAGCAGATAGGTGACTTCGAGGAAGTTGCATTTCTCCGCCAACTGCTCGATGGGGTAGCCGCGGTAGAGCAGTTCGCCCTTGTCGCCGTCGATGAAGGTGATCTTGGATTGGCAGCTGGCGGTGGAAAGGAAGCCAGAGTCGTAGGTGAACATGCCGGTCTTGCCGCCCAGCGAACGAATGTCGATCACATCGTTGCCATGGGTGCCGGACATCACCGGGTATTCAGTATTCTTGCCATCGACAGTCAAGGTCGCTGTGCGTTGAGTCATTTTTCAGTATCCCTATAGTTCAACCATCTAATCTCGGGCCGCCCGTTCCGTCACACTTGACGCAAGCGCTCGACCATCCTTTTCAACTCCGGGTCGTCGGTATCTTCCCGGCCGCTCACCAGTTCCCAAAGATCATGGTCCTCCAGCGCCAGCAGCCGGGTCAGGGCCGCCTCTGTCCGCTCGTCGAGGGCATCGCCCTCCTGGGCCCAGAAACGCTGAAAAACCAGATCCAGTTCCAGCAACGCGCGCCGGCAGTGCCAACGCAGCCGGCCCAGCCGCGCGCTTCTTTCCTGATGCGTTCCGGTATCCACGCCCGTTCGTCAGATCGCGCGCCGGACCATCATGTCCTTGATCTTGCCGATCGCCTTGGTGGGGTTCAACCCCTTGGGGCAGACATCGACGCAGTTCATGATGCTATGGCAGCGGAACAGCCGGTAGGGATCATCCAGATCGTCCAGGCGCTCGCTGGTGGCCTGGTCCCGCGTATCGGCAAGGAATCGATAGGCGGCCAAGAGGCCGGCGGGGCCGACGAATTTGTCCGGGTTCCACCAGAACGAGGGGCAGGAGGTGGAGCAGCAGGCGCACAGGATGCACTCGTAGAGGCCGTTCAACTCCTCCCGGTCCTCGGGAGACTGGAGGCGCTCCCGCTCGGGAGGGGGATCATTGTTGATCAGGTAGGGCTTGATCGAGTGGTACTGCTTGAAGAACTGGGTCATGTCGACGATCAGGTCGCGCACCACGGGCAGGCCGGGCAGCGGACGCAGCACGATGGGCTGCTTCAGGGAGTCGATGTCCTGCAGGCAGGCCAGACCGTTCTTGCCGTTGATGTTCATCGCGTCGGAACCGCAGACGCCCTCGCGGCAGGAACGGCGGAAGGAGATCGAATCGTCCTTGGCCTTGAGCTTGACCATCGCGTCCAGCAGCTTCTTGTCCGTGGAGTCGCACTCGACGGAGATGTCCTGCATGTAGGGCTTGGCATCCTTGTCCGGATCGTAGCGGTAGATCTTGAATTGAATGGTACGAGTCGTCATCGCTAAGTTCCTCTCAGTAAGCCCGCTTCTTCAGCTCGATGGTATCCACGGACAGGGGCTTCATCTTCACCGGCTTGTAGTCGAGACGGTTGCCGTCGCGATGCCACAGGGTGTGCTTGAGCCAGTTCTTGTCGTCGCGGCCGTTGGGCGTCTCGGCGGTGTCGAGCGCGTCGTCGCGCACGTGGGCGCCGCGGGACTCCTTGCGGGCCTCGGCGGAGATCATGGTGGCCTTGGCCACTTCGATCAGGTTGTCCAGTTCCAGGGCCTCGATGCGGGCCATGTTGAACACCTTGGACTTGTCCTTGATCTCGGTCCTGGCGACGTCGTCCGCCACCTTGAGAATCTGGGTGACGCCTTCCTTGAGCAGATCGTTGAAGCGGAACACGCCGGCGTGCTTCTGCATGGCGCGCTGCATCGCCAGGCGGGACTCATGGACGTTGGCGCCACCCTTCTGGCTGTTGAGGCGATCCAGGCGCGCCAGAGTCTGGTCGATGGAGGCGGTGTGCAGGGGCTTGTGAGCCTTGCCCCGCTTCAGGTCCTCGACGGCGGTCTCGCCGGCGGACTTGCCGAACACCAGCAGGTCCAGCAGGGAGTTGGTGCCCAGGCGGTTGGCGCCGTGCACCGAGGCACAGGCGCATTCGCCGGCGGCGTAGAAGCCGTTCACCACCTGGCTGTCGGTGCCGATCACCACCTGGCCGTGATAGTTGGTGGGAATGCCGCCCATCTGGTAGTGGCAGGTGGGCACCACGGGCAGCGGCTCCTTGATGCAATCCACGCCGGCGAACTGGAGGCCGATCTCGCGGATGCCGGGCAGCCGCTTCATGATGGTGGCCGGGTCCAGGTGGGTGATGTCGAGCAGCACGAAATCCTTGTTGGGACCGCAGCCGCGACCTTCGTTGATCTCGGTCACCATGGCGCGGGAAACCACGTCGCGGGAAGCCAGATCCTTGGCGTTGGGCGCGTAGCGCTCCATGAAGCGCTCGCCGCTGCTGTTGCGCAGGATGCCGCCCTCGCCGCGCACGCCTTCGGTGATCAGCACGCCGGCGCCGGCGACGCCGGTGGGGTGGAACTGCCAGAACTCCATGTCCTCCAGGGGAATGCCAGCGCGCGCCGCCATGCCCAGGCCGTCACCGGTGTTGATGAAGGCGTTGGTGGAGCTGTAGAAAATGCGGCCGGCGCCACCGGTGGCGAAAATGGTGGCGCGGGCATGGAAGGCGACGATCTCGCCGGTTTCCATGTCCATGGCGGTCACGCCCTGGACATCGCCCTCATCGTCGCGGATCAGGTCGAGGGCCTGCCATTCGACGAAGAACTGGGTGTTGGCCTTGACGTTGCGCTGATACATCGCATGCAGCATCGCGTGGCCGGTACGGTCGGCGGCGGCGCAGGAACGGCGCACCGGCTTTTCGCCGAAGTTGGACATGTGGCCGCCGAACGGGCGCTGGTAGATCTTGCCGTTGTCCAGACGGTCGAACGGCATGCCGTAGTGTTCCAGCTCGACCACCACCTCATTGGCCTTGCGGCACATGAATTCGATCGCGTCCTGGTCGCCGAGCCAGTCGGAGCCCTTGACGGTATCGTACATGTGCCAGTGCCAGTGATCCTCCTCGGAGTTGCCGAGCGAGGCGGCGACGCCGCCCTGAGCCGCCACCGTGTGGGAGCGGGTGGGGAAAACCTTGGACAGGACGGCCGTCTTCAGGCCGGCCTCGGACAGTTGGATGGCCGCCCGCAGGCCGGCGCCGCCGGCGCCCACGATCACGGCATCAAATTTGCGTACGGTATAGCTCACTCTCACAGCCTCCAGATAATCTGCACACCCCAGACGGCATAGCCGACCAGGACCAGGACGGTCAGCGAATGCAGCGTCAGGCGCAGAGCCGCGCACTTGACGTAATCCATCCAGATATCACGCACGCCGACCCAGGCGTGGTAGCAAAGGGAAAGCATGAACAGCGGCGTGATGAAGCGCATGTAGCCGTTGCTCATCAGGGCGCGCCAGCTTTCCTGGGATTCCGCGGCGCCGGAGCACAGCGCCACCGCGACGACCAGGGTGTAGATCGCCATGATGATGGCGGTGATGCGCTGGGCCAGCCAGTCCTTGAGCCCGTAATGGGCGCCGACGACGATACGGGATTTCATCTCAGAACACCCCCAGGAATTTCATGGCGATAATCGCGGTGAGACCGAGGCTCACCACCAGCACACCCTTGGCCGAAGCGCGGGCCGCTCCCTTCTCGACGCCCACGTGGACGTCCAGCAGCAGGAACCGGATGCCGGCGCAGAAATGATGCAGATAGGCCCAGCACAAACCGAACAGCACCAGTTTGGCCAGGGGGTGGCCGGTGATCTGCTTGAATGTCTGGAAGTTCTCGGGCGTCCCCAGGGAAAGCTGCAACAGGCAGATCAGGAACGGCAAGGTCAGGAACAACCCGGCACCGCTGACACGATGCAGGATCGACACGATGGCGGGGACCGGCTGACGAATCTCGGTGAGCGTCAGGAATTTCGGCCGTTGCTTTGTTATTGCTTCTGGCATATCACTTTCTCTCCCAAAACAGGCGGCGACCGAAACGCCGCCGCTACAAAACCCGAAAAGACGGCGATTATATCGTCCCGACCGCTTGCTGCTCAGCCCAAATCGTTGAGGTAGTAATGATCGGCCGTGGAATACAGGCCCCGCCGCCATTCCACCGGCCGGTCGCCATAAGTGAAGCTGACCCGCTCCACCGACAGCAACGGACTGCCTTCGACCACGCCCAGCAGTTCCGCGCTGCCGCGATCGGCCGCCACGGCGCGAATGCGTTCCTCGGCGCGGATCATGCGCACCCCGAAGCGGGTCTCGAACAGGCTGTAGAGGGAGTCCGTCCAGTCCTTGAGAACCTCGAGGGACAGACCGGTGAAGACCTCGCCCGGCAGATAGATTTCATCGACCACGACCGGCTTGGCGGAAAACTTCAGCAGGCGCCGCACGATGATGATCGGGTCGGCCAGCTTCAGTTGCAGCACCCGGGCCGCCTCCGGCCCCGCCTTGGCGCGCCAGCATTCCAGGGGCAGCGAGGTCGATTGCTCGACGCCACCGGCGATGGGCACCAGACGCAGAAAGCGGAAGAACGCGCGCGGATCGGCATGGCTGGCGACGAAAGTCCCTTTTCCCTGCTTGCGCACCAGCAGGTTTCCGGCGGCCATTTCATCGATCGCCTTGCGGACCGTCCCCTGACTGACATTGAATCGGGTCGCCAGCTCGGCTTCACTGGGAATGGCCTCGCCCGGTCGCCATTCACCCGATTCCAGACCCTGCAGAATCAGGCTCTTGATTTGGCGGTAAAGGGGGCTGAATGTGGGGGACTCCGATACCATGGCGCGCATTCGATCATAAAATCATGCAAATGTCCATCATCCAACTTGTATCTTATATAAGACATAAGATAGAAATTGACATAGTAATGGAATCCAGGCTAGCATCACACGGTGTCCGGTTCGAGTCGGCGCAGGGCGTTCGACGCGATCGTTTCACGTCCCCAGCCCCGGCATTCCGTTGACGCCCGCAACACCATCCAACCAACATCATCCATCTCTGCTTCGTCTAGGAGTTCGCAAAATGGCCAAAGCCCCCGTTCGAGTCGCAGTCACCGGCGCTGCCGGACAAATCGGTTACGCCCTGCTGTTCCGCATCGCCAGCGGTGAAATGCTCGGCAAGGATCAGCCCGTGATTCTGCAAATGCTGGAACTGCCTATGGAAAAGGCCCAGGCCGCCCTGAAGGGCGTCATGATGGAACTGGAAGACTGCGCCTTCCCCCTGCTGGCCGGCATGGTCGGCACCGACGATCCCGAAGTGGCCTTCAAGGACGCCGACTACGCACTGCTGGTCGGTGCCCGTCCGCGCGGCCCCGGCATGGAGCGCAAGGATCTGCTGCTGGAAAACGCCAAGATCTTCACCACCCAGGGCAAGGCCCTGAACAAGGTGGCTTCCCGCAACGTCAGGGTGCTGGTGGTCGGCAACCCCGCCAACACCAACGCCTGGATCGCCATGAAGTCGGCCCCCGACCTGCCCGCCGCGAACTTCACCGCCATGCTGCGACTGGACCACAACCGCGCCCTCTCGCAACTGGCCGCCAAGACCGGCTCCACCGTGAACGACATCGAGAAGATGATCGTCTGGGGCAACCACTCCCCCACCATGTACCCCGACATCCGCTTCGCCACCATCAACGGTAAGGCCGCCCCCGGCGTTGTGAACGACGAAGCCTGGTACAAGAACGAGTACATCCCCAAGGTGGGCAAGCGCGGCGCCGCCATCATCGAAGCTCGCGGCCTCTCCTCCGCCGCTTCCGCCGCCAATGCCGCGATCGACCACATGCGTGACTGGGCCCTGGGCACCAACGGCAAGTGGGTCACCATGGGCATCCCCTCCGACGGCTCCTACGGCATCCCCGCCGGCACCATGTACGGCGTGCCCGTCACCTGCGCCAACGGCAAGTACGAGCGCGTGCAGGGCCTGGAAATCGACGCCTTCTCGCGGGAGAAGATGGACTTCACCCTGAACGAGCTGAAGGAAGAGCAGGACGGCGTCAAGGACCTGCTGGGCTGATGCCGCCAGGCGGGGATCGGGAGCCAGCACGGTGAATCAAGCCATTCACCCCGCCCGGGTGCTCTACCAGGGCGCCAAGCCCTTCCCCGCCCTTTCTGCCTGCGAGCATTACGCCGGTAGCGAGAAACTGATCAGAAAGGCACTCCAACTCCAAGCCGAGTCGGGCCCCATTTTCGACATCACCTGCGACTGCGAGGACGGCGCGCCCGCCGGACGGGAGCAGGAACACGCGGAGATGGTCGCCGCCATCATCAACGATGAGACCGCCAACCGCTTCGGCCGCGTCGGCGCCCGCATCCACGATGTCACCCACCCCCATTGGCGGCGGGACCTGGACATCATCATCGGCCGCGCCGGCCGGCGTGTGGCGTACATCGTCCTGCCCAAGCCGGAATCGGCCGACGACGCGCTGACCCAGATCACCGCCCTCGACGAAGCGCGCCGCCACCACGGCGTGGAGCGTGAAATCCCGGTTCATGTGCTGATCGAGACCCACGGCGCGCTGCGCGAGGCCTGGCAGATCGCCGGCCTGCCCCACGTCGAGTCGATCGACTTCGGCCTGATGGATTTCGTCAGCGGCCACCATGGCGCCATTCCGGGCAGCGCCATGCGCTCGCCCGGCCAGTTCGACCACCCGCTGGTGGCCCGGGCCAAGGCCGAGATCGCCGCCGCCGCGCTGGGCCGCGGCGTCGTGCCGGCCCACAATGTCACCACCGAATTGCGCGACCTGGAGGTCGTGCGCGAGGATGCCCGCCGCGCCCGGGAGGACTTCGGCTTCCTGCGCATGTGGAGCATCCACCCCGCCCAGATCCAGCCCATCGTCGAGGCGATGCGTCCCCGCTTCGAGGAAGTCGCCGAGGCCGCGGCCATCCTGATCGCGGCCCAGGATGCCGACTGGGGACCCACCCAGTTCGAGGGCAAGTTGCACGACCGGGCTTCCTACCGCTATTACTGGGAGCTGTTGCAGCGAGCCCGCAACACGGGCATGGCCTTGCCCGCCGAAGCTCGACAACGTTTTTTCGATTAACCACACCCCACGAGAGGAACTGCCATGCTCGAAGCCTATCGCCAGCATGTCGCCGAGCGCGCCGCACTGGGCATCCCGCCCCTGCCGCTGACCAAGCAACAGACCGTCGCACTGGTCGAACTGCTGAAGAATCCACCCAAGGGCGAGGAAGCCTTCCTCGTGGACCTGATCACCCATCGCGTGCCGGCGGGCGTGGATGACGCCGCCGAAGTCAAGGCCAAGTTCCTCGCCGCCATTTCCCGCGGCGAACAGAGCTGTGCCCTGATCTCCCGCGCCAAGGCCACCGAGTTGCTGGGCACCATGCTCGGCGGCTACAACGTCAAGCCGCTGATCGACGTGCTGGGCGACGCCGAAGTGGGGGCCGTGGCCGCCAATGCGCTGAAGCACACGCTGCTGATGTTCGACTACTTCCACGACGTGCAGGAACTGGCCAACCAGGGCAACGCCAACGCCAAGGCGGTGATGCAGTCCTGGGCCGACGCCGAGTGGTTCACCAGCCGGCCGGAAGTCCCCGCCTCGCTGAAGATCACCGTGTTCAAGGTGAGCGGCGAGACCAACACCGACGACCTCTCCCCCGCCCCCGACGCCTGGAGCCGCCCCGACATTCCGCTCCATGGCGTGGCGATGCTGAAGAACCCCCGTCCCGGCATCGAGCCCGACGAGCCCGGCACGCGCGGCCCGATCAAGCTGATCGAGGAACTGAAGAAGAAAGGCAACCTGGTGGCCTACGTCGGCGACGTGGTCGGCACCGGCTCTTCCCGCAAGTCCGCCACCAATTCGGTGTTGTGGTGGACCGGCGAGGACATTCCCTTCGTCCCCAACAAGCGCTTCGGCGGCGTCTGCCTGGGCGGCAAGATCGCCCCGATCTTCTTCAACACCCAGGAAGACGCCGGCGCCCTGCCGGTGGAGATCGACGTCGCGCAGATGGAAATGGGCGACGAGATCGAGCTCAGGATCGACCACGCCAAGGCCAGCGTCACCGCACTCAAGAACGGCGCCGTGATCGCCGAGTCACAGCTCAAGACCGCCGTGCTGCTCGATGAAGTGCGCGCCGGCGGCCGCATCAATCTGATCATCGGCCGCGGCCTCACCGCCAAGGCCCGCGAAGCCCTGAATCTTCCCGCCTCCACCCTGTTCCGCCTGCCCCAGGCGCCCAAGGACTCGGGCAAGGGCTTCACCCTGGCGCAGAAGATGGTCGGCCGCGCCTGCGGCCTGCCCGAAGGCCAGGGCATCCGCCCGGACACCTACTGCGAGCCCCGCATGACCTCGGTCGGCTCACAGGACACCACCGGCCCGATGACCCGCGACGAACTCAAGGACCTGGCCTGCCTGGGCTTCTCCGCCGATCTGGTGATGCAGTCGTTCTGCCACACCGCCGCCTACCCGAAGCTGGTCGACGTCAAGACCCACCGCACCCTGCCCTCCTTCATCACCGCGCGCGGCGGCATCTCGCTGCGCCCCGGCGACGGCGTGATCCATAGTTGGCTCAACCGCTTCCTGCTGCCCGACACCGTCGGCACCGGCGGCGACAGCCACACCCGCTTCCCGATCGGCATCTCCTTCCCCGCCGGCTCGGGCCTGGTCGCCTTCGCCGCCGCCACCGGCGTGATGCCGCTGGACATGCCGGAATCGGTGCTGGTGCGCTTCAAGGGCTCGCTGGAGGAAGCTGGCAAGCGCGGCATCACCCTGCGCGACCTGGTCAATGCGATCCCCTACTACGCGATCAAGCAGGGCCTCCTGACGGTGGCCAAGCAGGGCAAGAAGAACATCTTCTCCGGCCGCATCCTGGAAATCGAGGGCCTGCCCGACCTCAAGGTGGAACAGGCCTTCGAGCTCACCGACGCCTCCGCCGAGCGCTCCGCCGCCGGCTGCTCGGTGCGCCTGAACAAGGCGCCCATCGTCGAGTACCTGCGCTCCAACATCACCCTGATGAAGTGGATGATCGCCGAGGGCTACGAGGACAAGCGCACCCTCGGCCGCCGCATCAAGGCGATGGAGGACTGGATCGCCAACGGCACGCTGCTCGCCCCCGACGCCGACGCGGAATACGCGGCCGTGATCGAGATCGATCTGACCGACGTCAAGGAGCCGATCCTGGCCTGCCCGAACGATCCGGACGACGTGAAGCTCCTGTCCGAAGTCGCCGGCGACAAGATCGACGAAGTCTTCATCGGCTCGTGCATGACCAACATCGGCCACTTCCGCGCCGCCGGCAAGGTGCTCGACGGCAAGAGCGACATTCCGACCCGCCTGTGGATCGCGCCGCCCACCAAGATGGACGCCATGATCCTCAACGAGGAAGGCTACTACTCGGTGCTCGGCAAGTCCGGCGCGCGCATGGAAATGCCCGGCTGCTCGCTGTGCATGGGCAACCAGGCGCAGATCCGCAAGGGCAGCACCGCGGTGTCGACCTCGACCCGCAACTTCCCGAACCGTCTGGGCATCGACACCCGCGTCTATCTGAGCTCCGCCGAGCTGGCCGCCGTGTGCGCGCTGATGGGTAAGATTCCCACCGTCGCCGAGTACCTGGAACAGGTGCAGGCAGTCAACGCCAAGGCGGCCGACGTCTATCGCTACATGAATTTCGACCAGATCGCCGACTTCAAGGAAGTCGCCGATACCGTCGAGGTCTGAGCGTTTTCAGGAGCGCCGGCCAACCGCCGGCCTCCCTCGCGCCCCTGCCCACAAGGCGGGGGCGTTTTCAGTTCCGGACGATCTGACGGAGTGGGTAGCCACATCCCTAGCCAGGACCCCGGAAAGGGCTCCGTGAATGTGGCGGTCCCTGAAGTAGCCCCCTGAAGTCAGTGACCGTCAGGCCCGGCAGCAGCGCTGCGCGGGGGCTGGGTTAAAGCGGCAAGAACAGATTGAGCGGATGGTCTGCCATCTGCTCGAAGCCGTAGCGTTTGTAGCAATCGACTGCGGTTGGTTTCGCATTAATCACGAGGCCGATACCGCCAACCTCTTGTGCGATACGCGTCACCCGGTCAATGGCGTCGAAGAGCATGAACTCCCCAATGCCTTGCCTCTGATGTTGTTCGGCTGTTGCCAGCCTCCCCAGCCGGAACACAGGAGCCTTGATAGGCAACCGTTTCCGATACTGCGCCGGGAGGTCTGTGTTGACCAACTCAGCCAGGCTGATAGCGTAGAAACCAAGCACTTCCGCGCTTGTCTCGTCAGCTACCGCCACAAAGGTCGAGGAAATTCCTTTCTCTTTGTGCTGCCTGGCTGTTTGGCTCAGCCAACCATTCAGTTCTGCATCGCCGCAGTCGAAGCCCTTTCTGTCATGTCCGTCGTTCAGCGGTAGAACCAGCATGGTTCTTCATCCTCTGATAACGAGCCTGCGCCTGAAGGAACTTCTCGTTGCGCAACGGCGGATTTTCAATCATTTCCAGCAGTCTCAACGATTCCCGACGTGTCAGGACAATCGTCGATTCGCTTTCAATGACCCTTTCCGCCTTTTCCAAAGCCGCCTGCACGACAAACTGATTCAGCGTCGCCCCCACGATGTCCGCCGCCACTTGCAGTTTCTCCTGCACATGGTCGGTGATTCGCGTGGTGAGTCGTTTCCCGGTGTGAGCCAGCATGGCAGCCTCCTGATCAGGCAATCCGTCAATGGACCCAGTATAGATATGTGGCGTCATTTTGTCACCACCTTGCTTCAACCGAGACCGGAACACGACAACGCACAGCCGCTCATGCCACCAGGCCGGTAGTCGCAGTGACGGAATCGTTCATCCCCGTAGGCTATCGGATAGCCTACGGGGCGTTAAGGGCAATTGCTGCCACACAGCGGTCCGGATCACGCCGGCATCCGGCTGGCGGCCCAGCGTTTTTGTCCCCACTGCGCGGCCATGACCAGGCCGCCGAAATAGACGATGCCAAGGGCCAGGGCGCTGAACGCACCGCCGAAATCGACCCCGGACTGGATCGCCGGTATCGTCGTCACGGTGAGATAGAGCATGGTCACCATATTCACCGCCACGACCAGCCAGCCCATGACCTGGCAATACACCAGGAGCAGCACCAGCGCGAGAAAGACGCCGCCACCCGTCGCCGCGCCCAGCCACAACGGCAGCATCTTCAGCAGATACCCCAGCAGCAGGCCGAGCACGGCGCCGCTGATGCAAGCCGGCAATCGATCCACCGCGGCGTGCTCGATGCCGGCCCAGTACAGCAGGAACAGGAACGCGGCCCAGATTTCGGCGACGCCCAGTGCGTGACCGAGCGCCAGGAACGCACCGACCACCACGATGATGGCCAGCAGGACCAGCAGGCCCTTGCCGGGCGTCATGGCGGACTCGGCCGCGGTTCTATCGTTCATATACGCCTCCTGACGCTTTTCATAGGTCGGCGAGCCCACGCGTGGCCCGATGGCAGATGGTACCGTGCAACGCGCAAGGCTGTCGTCGAAACCGAGCCGGCTCAGTGTTCCTTGCCGTCCACCCGGGGCTGCAGCAGGAACGGAATGTAGCGCCAGGCCAGGATCGAAAAGCAGGCCAGCCAGCAGATCGCGGCCAGGTAGATCCATTGGACGTAACCAGCCGGATCGGCCTGGGGGCCGACGACCCGCACCGTCAGCGCCAGCAGCATGATCCACAGCGCCGTCTTGTCGAGACCGTCGAAGACCACCTTGCGGCCGGTATGGCCGTTGGAAATGCGAACGATCATGGCCGGAATGATCAGGCCCATGACGCCGAAGGTGAACACATGGACCGAGACCGTCCCCACCCAATGCAACTGCACGAACGGGTCGGCGGCATGGATCAGCAACTGGGCGACGATGGCCAGATAGCCCAGGTACATGATGCCGACGTCGAGCCGGCGCAAGGCGAGCTGCGGCTGCCAGCGGAAGAAGCGTCCCAGCAGCAGCAGCGCCAGCGCCGCCGCCAGCAGCGCGGAGACGGTGCGCGGCAGCAGGCTTTCCACCACCATCAGCAGTCCCAGCAGCTTGATCGACTTGTCCAGCGGACCGTAGCGCAGGATCGGCACCTGGAAGGCAGCCTTCATGAAGGGGGTCAGGGTGCGCTCCAGCATCACCAGGAAGGCCATGCGGAACAGGCCCAGGGCCAGGCTGACGCCGATCTGGAAATACTCGGTGCTGAGCATCAGCTGCTTGGCCAGCAGAAAGGTCGGCAGCACCAGCAGGAAGAAATAATTGTCCGCATAGCTGTCGCTGCGGCGATGCCGGATCAGGGTGGCCATCAGCATGGCGACGACGGCGACCAGGAACAGATTGTTGGAGATGTGGAACAGGAGCGGCGGCAGGCTGCCCGCGAACCACATGCCGGCGCGCTCCTGCAGCCAGGCCAGGGCCAGCAGTGCCAGCGCCGGACCGTGATAGCCGCGGATCGACACCCAGTTCTTGCTCGCCGTCAGCAGGAAGCCGCCCAGCACCGCCCAGCCGAAGCCGAAGAACATTTCGTGGGCGTGCCATTGCATCACCGAAAACGGCATCGCCGGCGCCGTCACCCGGCCGCCGAAAATCAAGGCCCAGAGCAGCGGCAGGCTCAGCCCGGCAAACATGGCCAAAATGAAAAAGGGCCGGAACCCGACCGTCCATACCGCGTGTGTGCTTCTGCCCGCCATTGAGTTCTCTTTCCATACGTGGTGCGCCAGGCGACGATTTTATAACCAGGGGACCCCGCGCCGCCGACGATTTGCCGACACCTGGAATGCGAACACTATTTGTTACCTTCGCCCGACGCCGACGCCGAGAAGCTTCGCTAACATCGCACGAGGCCATCACCACAGGAGGAGACGAGAATGAGTACGGAACAGGAGCAACGTCGCAAACTGCTCAAGACGGGCGGCGCCCTGGCCCTCACCACCGCGCTGGGGGGCGTCGGCCGCCTCGCCCAGGCCGCCAGCCTGCCCATGGCGGAATACGACACGCTGGACGCCGTGGCCCTGGCGCAACTGGTCAAGCGCCGCCAGGTGAGCGCCGGCGAGCTGCTCGAAGCCGCGATCGCCCGCGCCGAAATCGTCAGCCCGGTGCTCAATCCCATCAATCTGCGCCATTACGAACTGGCCCGCGCGACGGCGAAAACGCTGCCCCTCGATGGTCCGCTGGCCGGCGTGCCCTATCTGCTGAAGGATCTCGGCATCGCGCTGAAGGGCACCGTCACCAGCAACGGCTGCGCCTTCTTCAAGGACGCCGTGGCCGATTACGACAGCACCCTGACCGAGCGCTACCGCAAGGCCGGGCTGGTGATCTTCGGCAAGACCACCAGCCCCGAATTCGGCCAGACCGCCACCACCGAATCCAAACTCTGGGGCCTGACCCGCAACCCCTGGAATCCGGCCTACAGTTCCGGCGGTTCCTCGGGCGGCGCCGCCGTGGCCGTGGCCACCGGCATCGTGCCGGCGGCCCACGCCAGCGACGGCGGCGGCTCGATCCGCATCCCGGCCTCCCATTGCGGGCTGTTCGGTCTCAAGCCCAGCCGCGGCCGGCTGCCGATGGGACCGAAGGCCATCGAAAACTGGATGGGCCTATCGATGCAGCACGCGATCACCCGTTCGGTGCGCGATTCCGCCCTGCTGCTGCAGATCAGCCAGGGGCCGGAAGCCGGCACCCGCGCCGCGCCGCCGGCCATGGCCGGGAATCTGCTCGAAGCCATTCGCCGCCCGAGCAAGGCGCTGCGCATCGCCCTGCTGGAAACCAACCCCTTCGGCGCCCCGATCCATCCGGAATGCCTGGCGGCGGTGCGCAAGACGGCCAAACTGTGCGAGAGCCTGGGACACCGCGTGGAAATCGCGGCGCCGGTCCTGCCCATCGGCGACATGTTCGCCGGCATGGGGGTGATGACCGCGACCGGCATGCTGACCACGGTGCGCAACCGGGAAAAGCTGCTGGGCCGGGAAGTCCGCGAAGACGAAATGGAGCCCCTCAACTGGCGCGCCCTGCGGCAGGCCAAGACCTACAGCGCCGAACAGCTCTACCGCGCCCGCGCCGCCTTCGACGAAGCCGGCCGCCTGCTGGACGAATTCCTCGGCCGCTACGACCTGATCCTCAGCCCCACCACCGCCGACCTGCCGCCCAAGCTGGGGGTGATCTCGCTCGACCGACCCTACGAGGAGTTCGCCCGCGAGGCGATGAAGGCTTCGCCGTTCACCGCCATGTTCAACATGAGCGGCCACCCCGCGATGTCGGTGCCCCTGCACTGGACGCCGGAGAACCTGCCCATCGGCAGCCAGTTCGCCGCCCGCTTCGGCGACGAACTGACCCTGCTGCGCCTGGCGGCCCAACTGGAACAGGCCGCGCCCTGGAAGGACCGCCGGCCGCCGAAGATCGGCGCTTGAGTCGTTAACATGAAAAACGAGCTTTTCCACCGGGCGGCCCCAAGGGAAACCACCGCGACACGGCGGGCACGGCGAAAATCCTCCTCGTCTTGTCAGAAGACAGAGCTTTTCCGCCGCGCCGCCTTTCCCACGATGGGGAAAAGCGCCACGCGGCGCCAGCCGCAACCTATCGGTAACCGCTACAGCGCTCCCCGTGATATCGAGCGCAGCGAGCAAATGAGAACCCCCCGGAGGGGGGCGAAGGGGGGAGAACCTCAATGAACGAACCCAAAGTCCTGACCCGCGTCGACGGCCATGTCCTGTACGTCACCATCAACCGTCCGGCGCAGATGAACGCGATCGACACCGAAACGAATTTCGCCCTCCAGGACGCGATGAACCGCTTCGCCGCCGAGGACGATCTCTGGATCGCCGTCCTGCGCGGCAGCGGCGACAAGGCGTTCTCCGCAGGCGGCGACCTCAAGGCGATGAACGCCGCGTCCAACGGCGGCCCGGCCTATCGGGTGCCGGAAACCGGCTATGGCGGCCTCACCGCCCGCTTCGATCTGGACAAGCCGGTGATCGCCGTGGTCAACGGCCTGGCCATGGGCGGCGGTTTCGAGATCGTGATGGCCGCGGACCTGGCGATCGCCGCCGACCACGCCACCTTTTCCCTGCCCGAACCCCTGGCCGGCATCGTCGCGGTCGCCGGCGGCATGCACCGCCTGCCGCGCCAGACCAGCCACAAGCGCGCCATGCAGTTGCTGCTGACCTGCGACACCATCGACGCCCGGCAGGCCCTGGAATGGGGGCTGATCAACGAAGTGGTGCCGGCCGCCGAACTGGACGCCGCCGCCGACCGCCTGGTCAGGAAAGTCCTGCGCAGCGCGCCGCTGGCGATCCGGGCCAACAAGCAGTGCGTGCAGCGCGGCCTGGGGCTTTCCCTGGAGGACGCGATCCAGCGCCAGGACAGCGGCTTCTATCCGGCGCTGGATGCGTTGCGCACCAGCCAGGACATCCTCGAGGGCATTCGCGCCTTCGCCGAGAAGCGCGCCCCGGACTGGAAGGGCCGCTGAATCGGTCTACGCCGGCGCCCGCCATTCCTCCGGCGGCGCCCAGGCCCGCCGCCATGCCGGCAATTGCGCCGCCGGCATGGGGCGGGCGATGGCGTAGCCCTGGGCCAGATGGCAGCCCAGGCTCAGCAGCAGGACACCGTGCTCGGGCGTTTCCACGCCTTCGGCGATCACCTGGCGGCCGAAGGTGCGGGCCAGGCTGATGACGCCTTCGACGATCGCGCAGTCCTCCCGGTCCGTCAGCATCTCGCGCACGAAGGACTGGTCGATCTTGAGTTCCTCGGTGGGCAGCTGGCGCAGGTAGGTGAGCGACGAGTAGCCGGTGCCGAAGTCGTCCAGCGAGAAACTCACCCCGACGGCGCGGCAGGCGCGGATGGTCTGGGATATCTGGATCATGTCCTCCACCGACGAAGATTCGAGGATTTCCAGCATCAGCTGGTTTGGCGCCACGCGGGGATGGGACTTCAACAGGGCCCGCAGGCGTTCGACGAAGTCGCGCTGCTGCAGGTGCTGGCTGGAGATATTGACGCTGACGTTGATCTGCATCCCCTGCTCGTTCCAGGAGGAAAGCTGGCGCAGCGCCGTCCCCAGCACCCATTCACCGAGGGGCAGCGCCAGCTCGGCGTTGTCGAGCATGGCCTGGAAGTGGCCGGGCGCCAGCAACCCATTCTCCGGATGCTGCCAGCGCAACAGCGCCTCCGCGCCGATCAGCCGTCCCGTGCGCATATCCACCTTGGGCTGGTAGTGGAGCTGGAGCTCGCCGGCCGCCATGGCGGCGTGAAAGCGATTGACCTGCTCGCGCTGGCTGCGGGAAGCGCGATCGTGTTCCGGATCGAACAGCCGGAAGCAATTCTTGCCCGCCTGCTTGGCCGCGTACATGGCCTGATCGGCATGCCGGATCAGCGCATCGGCGTCGTCGCCGTCGAGCGGATACAGGGTCACGCCCAGGCTGGCCGAAATGATGGTTTCCCCTTCGGGAAGCCGGTAGGGACGATTCAGCACCGAGAAAATGCGCCGCAAGGCCTGTTCGACCTCCTCCATCGCATTCATCCCGCCCAGCAGGATGACGAACTCGTCGCCCCCCAGCCGCGACACGGTGTCGGCCGTCCGCACGCAGCCGCGCAAGCGCTCCGCGGTTTCGATCAGCAGCTGGTCACCGGCTGCGTGGCCCCAGGTGTCGTTGATCGGCTTGAAGCCGTCGAGGTCGAGATAGCAGACCACCAGCAGTTCCTTCTTGCGGTTCGCCAGGGCCATCGCCTGCTGCATCCGGTCGGCCAGCAGCACGCGGTTGGGCAAGTGCGTCAGCAGATCATGGTAGGCCAGGTCCTCCAGGCGCTGCTGGCTGTGCTTGAGTTCCGTGATGTCGGAAGCGATGCCCACGTAATGAGTCACCTTGCCTTCCTCATCCAGGACCGCCGAGATCCGCAGATCCTGGACGTAGATCGAGCCATCCTTGCGGCGGTTGCGGCATTCGCCGGCCCAGGCGCGGAGGGTGAGCAGATCCCGCCACATGTCGAGATAGAAGTCGGCATCCTGCAGGCCCGACTTGAAAATCCGCGGGTTGCCGCCCACCAGTTCCTCGCGGGAATAGCCGGTGAGGCTCACGAACCGGTCATTCACATCGACGATCGTTCCATCCGGATCGGTGATCAGGATTCCGTCGGTGGCGTTGGCGAAGGCCGTCGCCGCAAGCCGCAGGCTCTCCTCGCTCTTGCGGTACTCGGTGATGTCCCGGGTCACGCACAGCACCGAGGTAATCTCGCCCTCGGCGTTGCGCATCGGCACCTCCTGGGTCTCCAGCCAGCGTTGGCCGCCTTTCAAGCCCCTGATCTCGAATTGCAGCCGCCCCGATTCGCCCTTGAGCACCCGCTCATGCAGCGCCAGGAAATCCTCGCGCCATTCGGGAGCCACGACGTCGACCACCGGCTTGCCGACCACTTGTTCGAGGCTGTCCGCCTCGAACATCGCCAATCCGGCGTGATTCACATGGCGCAGGGTGCCGTCGGGATTGGTCACCCTGATGCATTCGGGATTGGTCTCGATGATGGTGCGCAACACGATTTCCCGTTCGATCAGGCTTTGCTCCGCCGCCTTGCGGTCCGAGATATCCACCAGGAAGCCCAAGGTGCGGCCATCATCGAGCCTGACCGCCCGCAGCACCACCCACAGCACGCCGCCGTCCAGGCGATGCATCCGGTATTCGCCCTCCTCTATGTTCCCCTGGGACTCCAGCTTGGCGTTCTCCTGCCGCAGCCGTTCCAGATCCGCGGCGTCGTACAGCGTGGAGATCAGAAGGCCGATCAGCTGATTGCGGGAAGCGGCGAACAGCCGTTCCATCGCCGGGTTGACCTCGGCGATGCGCCCATCGCCATCGGTCACCACAATGGCGATGGGCGCGCCGGCAAGATAGGAACGGAACTTGGCCTCGCTGATGGAGAGCGCCTGCTCGGCATTCGATTGTTCCGTCACGTCCCGCAAGCTGGCGACCACGCCCACGACCTCGCCGCCGACGCGATAGAGCCGATACACCGCGTCCAGGACGTGCGGGAACCCGCCCGGCAGGGCGCGAGTCACCCGAAAGTGCGGCGAGCCACCGACCAGCGCCTGGGCCACATGAGGCTGGACGTCACCGTAGAACCGCTCTCCGAGGACTTCCCGCACCGGCTTGCCGACCAGGGCCTCCGGAGTGGTGCCGAAAAAACGGGCATAGGCGGGATTGACCACCCGATAGCAATGGGCGCGGTCCACGAGGGCCAGCATGTCCCCCGAGGTCTTGACGATTTCGCTGTAGCGCCGCAGCGTCCCTTCGGCCTGCCTGCGCGCCGTTTCGGCGCGTCGATCCCGGCGGTAACTCAGGCCCAGTCCGATCGACCCCGTCAGCCACAGCACGCCGTGGGAGGCCAGGAGCATCAGCAGCTCCCCGGTATGCTGGACCTCGAAAGCCTCCAGCGGCACCACCGCGCTGATGCCGCCGCGAACGTCCCCCACCCGGTAGCCCTGGCTGGCATGGCATTTCAGGCAGGACCGCTCCGTGACGATGGGCAGCATCATGCGCAGGTAGCCCTTGTCCTCGCGATAGACGATTTCCTGGAACTCCGCGGCGCCCTGCTCGAAACGCCCCAACGCCTGGGCTTCCCATGCCTGCGGCGCGTTATTCGGATTCAGCGGATCGAGGCTGGTAATGCGGTTCCGGGCACCGAACTCCCCCGCGTATTCGGTCTGAAGCTGGTTCAGCATGTAGGCCGGACTCATCAATGTCAGCGCCATGCCGTCGGCGGTCGTCACGTCCCGGCCCGGCACGTCGAGATAGGGATTCGGCGGCGTTCGCGCATCCGGCGGCACGTAAACGCCGCCATGGCTCGATGCCCAGCGGCGGAAATTGATGTCTTTCGAAATGCTGGCCCGCGCTGCGGTCACCGCGGCGCTTTCGATCCCGCTCCTCAGTTGGTACCAGCCATTGCCGACGGAGGCGATGACCAGCAGCGTCCAGATCACGGCAGTCGCCGGATAGCGGTGCCGAACAAGGGGGCGCGCGATTTCATCCATAGCCGATGCTGGACTCATGAGGTGGGTTTCACGGGTACTGGACACGACATATTGTCTCCGATATTCCAGAACCAAGCCGACTGCGCGGACCGGGTCACGCTTCCCGCCCCGCCTATAATCGCGGACCGCGCAGTGTTTCCGCCACGGCGTCTCCCCGATTTTTCCTCTGCTCCCCGCCCGGTTTCTCGCCATGCCCCTGCTGTCGCTGTCCCAAGCCTGCCTTGCCTACGGCCACGTGGCCCTGCTCGACCACGCCGATTTCCAGCTCGATGCCGGCGAGCGGGTGGCGCTGATCGGCCGCAACGGCAGCGGCAAATCCTCCCTGCTGGCCGCCCTGGCCGGCCAAAGCGGCCTGGACGACGGCCAGGTCTGGCGCCAGCCGGGACTGAAGCTGGCGTATGTGCCGCAGGAACCGCCCTTCGCGCCGGAGCAGAGCGTGTTCGACGCCGTGGTGTCCGGCATGGGCGCCGCCACCCGGCTGCTGGCCGAATGGCATCAGGTGTCGCACCAGTTGGCCGAGTCGGACGCCGACCACGAAACCCTGCTGGCGCAACTCAACCGGCTCCAGGGAGAACTGGAGTCGTTGGGCGCCTGGTCCGCGGCGAGCCAGGCCGAGCGCGCGATCCAGCGTTTCAACCTGGACCCGGACGCGTCGGTGGGCAGTCTCTCGGGCGGGCAGAAAAAGCGCCTGGCCCTGGCCCGGGCGCTCGCCGCCGGCCCCGAGGTGCTGCTGCTGGACGAACCGACCAACCACCTCGACCTGGGCGCGATCGAATGGCTGGAGGATCTGCTGCTGGAATCGGGCATCGGCCTGCTGTTCATCACCCACGACCGGCGTTTCCTCGACCGCCTGGCGACGCGCATCGTCGAACTGGACCGCGGCCGATTGGCCAGCTTTCCCGGTTCCTTCGCCGCCTATCAGGAGCGCAAGAGCCAGATGCTGCAGGACGAAGCGCTGGAGCAGGCGCGCTTCGACAAGCTGCTGGCGCAGGAGGAAGTGTGGATCCGCAAGGGCGTGGAAGCCCGCCGCACCCGCGCCGTGTTCCGCGTCCAGCGCCTGGAGCAGCTGCGCAAGGACCGCGCCGCGCGCCGGGAACGCATGGGACAGGCCCGGCTGAGCCTCGATGCCGGGGAAAAGAGCGGCCAGCTGGTGGCCGAACTGCGGGGCGTCTGCAAATCCTTCGGCGACCGCCCGGTGGTGCGGGACTTTTCCACCCGCATCCTGCGCGGCGACAAGATCGGCCTGATCGGCCCCAACGGCGCCGGCAAGACCACCCTGCTGCGCCTGATCCTCGGTGAGCTTGAGCCCGACGCCGGCAGCGTGCGCCTGGGCACCAAGCTGGAGATCGCCTATTTCGACCAGTTCCGCACCGCCCTGGACCCGGAGGCCACGCTGGCCGAGGTGATCTCGCCGGGGTCCGAGTACGTGGAGATCGGCGGCGAGCGCAAGCACGTGATCGGCTATCTGGGCGACTTCCTCTTCGCCCCGGCCCGGGCCCGCTCGCCGGTGAAGTCGCTGTCGGGCGGCGAGCGCAACCGCCTGCTGCTGGCACGCCTGTTCGCCCGTCCCGCCAACGTGCTGGTGCTGGACGAACCCACCAACGACCTGGACATCGAGACCCTGGAACTGCTGGAACAACTGCTCCAGGACTACAGCGGCACGCTGTTCCTGGTCAGCCACGACCGGACCTTCCTCGACAATGTGGTCACCCAGACCATCGCCTACGAGGGCGATGGCCGCTGGGGCGAGTACGTCGGCGGCTACGACGACTGGCTGCGGATGCGCAAGTCGGCCCCGGCCGGCGCGGCGGCCGCGGCAAAACCCGCCGCCAAGGCGGAAGGTGAGAAACAGGCCGCGCGCGCCAGGCCGGAAAAGCTGAGCTGGAAGGAGCAGAAGGAACTGGAAGCCCTGCCCGACCGCATCGCCGCGCTGGAGGCCGAACAGGCGACCCTGGCCGCCCGCCTCGAAGACCCGTCGATCCACGCCGGTCCCGCCGCGGAAGGCGCCAGGATCGCCGCCCGCCTGGGCGGGATCGAAACGGAATTGCTCGACCTGCTGGAACGCTGGGAAGTGCTGGAGGCCAAGGCCGCCGCGGCGAAATAAAGTCCATCGTCAGTCGGTTCTGGCGATGAAAGGGTAATTGTTTGATTGTTTCCTGTATAGCAACAATCTGAAGGTTTTAAAAAACCCTCAAAATGAAGAATCAGATTCCATCTGACATTGAAATTTCATGCCAACAAAAGCCACTTGAATTGTAGTCAAAAAATCTACAATACCCCTCGATTCAGCGGCCCCCTTTTCAGCGTCCCCGGCGCCGTTCCCGCTGCCGATAGCCGATCAGCGCCGGCAACGTCGTCACCGCCAGCAGCAGGCCCAGCGCCAGGGCCGGCAGCAGGACCGGGCGGTTCCACTGGTCGCGCAGCCGCTGCCGCAGACCGGCGTCGACCCGCTGGTACTTGAGGGTGTTGTTGCCCACCTTGGTCGGCTTGCGGTTGTGCAGCCACTGGTGGGCGAGCGCGTAGTCCTTGGGATGGAAGCCCCAGACCCAGGGCGCGTCGTGGCGCAGGATCGCCACCATGCGGTCGATCAGAAGCTGACGCTCGGGACCGTTGTCCATCGCCTTCATCCGTTCGAAAAGCCGGTCGTATTCCGGATTGGCGTAGTTGGCGGCATTCTCCCCCTGGTGTTTCAGCTTGCCCTGGGGGCCGTAGAGCAGGAACAGGAAGTTCTCCGGGTCGGGATAGTCGGCGTTCCAGCCGAAGTAGAAAAGCTGGGCGTTGCCTTTCAGCAGTTTTTCCTGGAAGCGGTTGTAGTCGGTGCTGCGCACCACCAGCTGCACGTCGATCTTGCGCAGCTGCTTGACCAGCCAGTCGACCCGCGACTTGGCGCCGACGCCGTTCAGCGTGGTGTCGAGGTTGATGATCAGCGGCTCGCCGCTCCTGGCGTCGCGCCCATTGGGATAGCCCGCCTCGGCGAGCAGGCGGCGGGCGACCTCGATGGAGCGGCGGCGCGGTCCCTCCCCCGTCCATTCGTACATCTCCGGGTTCATGCCGGCCTCGCCTTCGCGGTAGCCGAAGATGCCGGGCGGAATCGGCCCCTGGGCGGCGATGCCGCGGCCGTTGGCGAAGATCGAGATGAACTCCTCCTGGTCGATGGCGATGGAAATCGCCTGGCGCAGCTTGCGCGCCCGCTCCGCGGTGGCCGGATCGGCGCCGCCCACCAGCGGATCGAGCCAGTTGAAGCCCATGTACATGGTGGAGGTGGCCACCGAGGTGGCGAGCCGGATGCCCTGGCGGCGCATGTCGTCGGTCAGGCTCACTTCGCCGCCGGCGCCCACCTGCACCGCCTGGTCGAAGGAGTCCGAGGCGATGCCCGAGGCGTCGTAGTAGCCCTGGAGAAACTTGTTCCAGTACGGGATCTGCTCCTTCTCGCGGGTGAAGACCGCCTCGTCGATGAAGGGCAGCGCCTTGCCGCAATCGGCCAGCAGACCGGCCTCCCGGTCGCCCGGCGCGCCTTCGCAGGGATAGGGCTGGCCGTGGAAATTGGGATTGCGGCTCAGCACCATGCGGGCATTCGGGTCGTTCCGGGTCAGCATGTAGGGGCCGGTGCCCACCGGATACCAGTCCAGGGTCAGGTTCTTCTCCGCCATGCCCGGCTGGCTGTAGAAGCGGTCGGCCTCCCACGGAATCGGCGCGAAGAAGGGCATGGTCAGCCAGTAGAGGAACTGGGGATACTTGCCCTTGATGCGGATGCGGTAGCGATGGCGGTCCAGCGCCACCGCGCCGGCCAGGGAGAATTGGCGCAGGTCCAGCCACGGATCGGGATGGGCCCGGTCGTGATCCTGCAACGTGCCGGCCAGCTCCTTGAGGCCGACGATGTATTCCCCCATCAGCCCCAGGATCGGCGAGTGCAGGCGCGGATGGGCCAGGCGCTTGATTTCGTAGACGTAGTCCTCGGCCGTCAATTCCCGGCTGCCCTGGCGCGGGAAGTCCGCCAGGGCGCGGATGGCCGACAGATCCGCGACAGTGCCATCCATGGGCTCGGCGAAAGCCGGGTGGGGTTGATAGCGGATACCCGGCCGGAGCACGATTTCATAGTCGGTGTAGGCGATCGCGGCCGGATCGGCGGACTCCGGCAGCGGGCGCTCGTGGGCGTCCAGATAGCGGGGCCGGGGCACTTCCAGCGCCGTGGCCGGCACCACGGTATAGGGCCGCTTCAGATAGTGGTATTGCAGGGGCGGTTCGTAGATCTGGGCAGTGAAGGTGATCTCGTCCTCGCTGTAGGACTGCACCGGGTCCAGATGCTTGGGGCGTTCGGTGAAGGCGCTGTAGAGGATGTTGCGCTCCCGCTCCGTCGCCGGATAGGGGTCGTTCCAGGAGCCGCTGCAACCGGCGAGGCCAGTCAACATGAGGCTCGCCATCAATATTATCGCCTTACACATGGCGGAAAGTTTAGCCGATGCGCTGCTATATAATCCGCCGGTCATCACTGAAGGGAAGAAACACATGGGCTTTCTCGCCGGAAGGAAAATCCTGATCACCGGGCTGCTCTCCAACCGCTCCATCGCCTACGGCATCGCCAGTGCCTGTCATCGCGAGGGTGCCGAACTGGCCTTCACCTATCAGAACGATCGATTCCAGGACCGGATTGCCAAGTTCGCCGAGGAATTCGGCAGCAAACTGATTTTTCCCTGCGACGTGGCCGACGATGGCCAGATCGAAGCCCTGTTCCGCGACCTGGGCAAGACCTGGGACCGCCTCGACGGCCTGGTCCATTCGATCGCCTACGCGCCCTCCGAAGCCATCGAAGGCGACTTCCTCGACGGCATCACCCGCGACGCCTTCCGCATCGCCCACGACGTTTCTTCCTACAGCTTTCCCGCCCTGGCCAAGGCCGCCCGCCCGATGTTGCTGAAGAGCAGCAACGCCTCGGTGCTGGCGCTGACCTACCTGGGCGCCGAGCGCACCATGCCCAACTACAACACCATGGGCCTGGCCAAGGCCAGCCTGGAGGCCTCGGTGCGCTACCTGGCCTTCTGCCTCGGCCCCCAGGGCGTGCGCGCCAACGCCATTTCCGCCGGCCCGATCAAGACCCTGGCCGCCTCGGGCATCGGCAACTTCGGCAAGCTCCTGTCGTACAACGCCCACCACGCGCCGCTGCGCCGCAACGTCACCATCGAGGAAGTCGGCAATGCCGCCGCCTTCATGCTCTCCGACCTGGCCAGCGGCATCACCGGCGAAATCCTCTACGTGGACGGCGGCATCAACACCACGGCCATGGGCAACGCCGACCCCCTGCCCTGACGCCAGCCAGGACACGGCCTCCGGCTGTTGTCGACTGCTGCCGAACGCCCTGCCTGCGCGGGGCGTTTTGCTTTGAGAAACCTGATTCGCTTTAAATTGCGAATAATTCTCATTAGAATCGAATGTTCTCTATCCTGAATGGAATCCTCGCGATGAAATCCCGACGCCATCCGATCCTGCTGGCACTGCTCAGCGCCATCGCCATCACCGCCAACGCCGCGGACAAGGAACTCAACCTCTACTCGGCGCGCCACTACCAGACCGACGAAGCCCTTTACCGCAACTTCGAGAAGCAGACCGGGATCAAGATCAATCGCATCGAGGCCAAGGAAGACGAATTGCTGGAGCGTATCCGCAACGAGGGCGCCGCCAGCCCCGCGGACATCTTCATCACCGTCGATGCCGCGCGCCTGGCCAAGGCGGATGAACTGGGCCTGTTCGCCCCGGTCAAGTCCAGGCTGCTGGAGAGCCGCATTCCCGCCCACTTGCGCAGCAGCGACTGGTTCGCTTTTTCCACCCGTGCACGGGTCATCGTCTACAACAAGGCCACCCTCAAGGCCGCGGACGTGGCCAATTACGAGGACCTGGCCCTGCCCCGCCTCAAGGGGCAGATCTGCATGCGCTCCGGCAGCCATCCCTACAACATCTCGCTGCTGGCCAGCCTGATCCATCATCGCGGCGCGTCCAACGCCGAAGCCTGGGCGCGAGGGGTCGCCACCAATTTCGCCCGCGGCCCGAAAGGCGGCGACACCGACCAGATCCGCGCGGTCGCCGCCGGCGAGTGCGGCGTGACCATCGCCAACACCTATTACCTGGCGCGCATGATGCGTTCGGACAAGGCGGAAGATCGCAAGGCGATGGAGCAGGTGGGCCTCGTCTGGCCCGACCAGCAGCGCCAGGGCGCCCACATCAACATCTCCGGCGGCGGCATGCTGAAGACCGCGCCGCACAAGGAAGCCGCCGTGAAGTTCCTGGAGTACCTGGCCTCGGACCAGGCCCAGATCCATTTCGCCGACGGCAACAACGAATGGCCGGTGGTGCCCGGCGTCAAGGCCGACAACCCGGCGCTGAGCGCGATGGGCAAATTCAAGGCCGACCTGCTGCCGGTATCCACCCTGGCGAAGAACGCCGCGGAGGCCCAGAGGATTTTCGACCGCGTCGGCTGGCGCTAAGGTCCGCTCTCGGCCGGGCGCCCGTCAGCAGCCGGTAGCCGCCCGTCCGCGGGCGATCTGCCGGGCCAGCAGGATGATGGGCAGCAGTCCCACCGCCACGATGGCCAGCGCCGGAATGGAAGCTTCGCCCAGGCGCTCGTCGGCCGCCAGGGTGTAGGTCTGGGTGGCCAGGGTATCGAAGTTGAATGGCCGCATCACCAGGGTCGCGGGCAGTTCCTTCATCACTTCGACGAACACCAGCAGCATCGCCGTCAGCAGGCTGCCCCGCAGCAGGGGCAGGTGGACCCGACCCAGGGTCTGCCCCTGCCCGCAACCCAGGCTGCGGGCGGCGTCGTCCATGCTGCCGGTGATGCGGCTCATGCCGGATTCCACCGTTTGCAGCGCCACCGAAAGGAAGCGCGCCACATAGGCATAGACCAGGGCGGCGATGCCGCCGGTCAGGATCAGCCCCGGATGCGTGCCCGAAAACTGCTGCCAGAGCCCGGCCAGGGCGTGATCCAGGCGCGTCACCGGGATCAGCACACCCACCGCGATCACCGACCCCGGCACCGCATAGCCCAGGCTGGCCAGGCGCGCCGACCATTGCGCCAGGCGTTGCCGGGTGCGGACCGCATGGCGGGCGCCGTAGGCGACCAGCAGCGCGAGGCCGGCCGCCAGGAATGCCGCGATCAGCGCCAGGATCAGGCTGTTCCGCGCCAGGTCGAAGAATCGGCGTCCCGGCATGCCATCGACGCTGCCTTCGTCCGCCAGGGCCAGTTGCAGCAACAGGCCGGCCGGCAGCAGGAAACCGACCACGATCGGCAGCGCGCAGCCCAGGATCGCCAGGACCGCCGGGAACCCCCGCAAGTGCTGGCGCACGGCGCGGCGGCCGCTGGTGTCGTGGTAGCGTGCCTGGCCGCGACTGGCTTGCTCCAACGCCAATAGCAGCAGTACGAAACCCAGCAAGCAGGCCGCCAGCTGGGCCGCCGCGGTCCGGTCGCCGAGGGAGAACCAGGCCCGGTAGATGCCGGTGGTGAAGGTCGGCAAGGCGAAGTAGGCCACGGTGCCGTAGTCGGCGAGGGTTTCCATCAGCGCGAGCGCCATCCCCGCGGCGATCGCCGGCCGGGCCAGGGGAATCGAGACGCCGAAGAAGGCGCGCACCGGCGACAGGCCCAGCACCCGCGCCGCCTCGATCATGCCGCCGGCCCGCTCCAGGAAGGCGGTGCGCGCCAGCAGATAGACGTACGGGTAGAGCACGCAACTGAACAGGACGATGGCGCCGCCCAGGCTGCGCACGTCGGGAAACCAGTAGTCGCCGCGGCGCCAGCCGAACGCTTCGCGCAGCCAGGTCTGCACCGGCCCGACGAACTGCAGGAAATCGGTGTAGGCATAGGCCAGCACATAGGCAGGCATGGCCATCGGCAGCAGCAGCAGCCACTCGAACTGGCGCCGGCCGGGAAACTCGTGGAGCGCCGCCAGCCACGCCGCGCCCGTGCCGACACTGGTCACGCCGATGCCGACGCCGATGCACAGCAGCGCGGAATTGCCGATGTATTCCAGCAGCACGGTATCGACCAGATGGCGCCAGGTGTCGCCGGTGCCGCCCGTGAATAGATTGGTTCCCACGGATAGCACCGGCATGGCCACCAGCAGGGCGATCAAGGTACAGACGGCGGTCAGGGGCAGGCGCAAGGTGGCTGAATGAGGCTACGTGGAAGGCCGATTGATTATAATTGAGAGCTACTCTCAACTGTTGCGCCACTGGCGATTCCATCATGCCCTTGCTGGAACTGCACAGCATCACCCAGGCCTACGGCGATCACGTCGTGGTCCGCGATCTGAGCCTTTCCCTGGCGCAGGGGCAGATCGCCTGTCTGCTGGGCGCCTCCGGATGCGGCAAGACCACCGTACTGCGCTGCATTGCCGGATTCGAGCCGGTGCAGCGGGGGCGGATACTGCTGGACGGCCGCGAGGTCAGCGGCCAGGTCCACGTGGCGCCGGAACACCGGCAGATTGGCATGGTGTTCCAGGATTACGCCCTGTTTCCGCATCTGAGCGTACGGGACAACATCGGTTTCGGCATGGGACGCGCCTCGCGCGACGAGCGGCGCATTCGCGTCGAGGAACTGCTGGAGCGAGTCGGCCTGGCCGGCCAAGACCGCAAATACCCCCACCAGCTTTCCGGCGGCCAGCAACAGCGGGTGGCCCTGGCGCGGGCGCTGGCGCCGCGCCCGCGCCTGATCCTCCTGGACGAACCTTTTTCCAGCCTGGATGTGGAACTGCGGGAACGGCTTTCCCTGGAGGTGCGTGACATTCTCAAGGCCATGGGCACCTCCGCCGTCCTGGTGACCCACGACCAGCACGAGGCTTTCGCCGTGGCCGACGTGGTGGGGGTGATGCGGGAGGGCCGCATCGAGCAATGGGACACGCCCTACCAGCTCTATCACTGCCCCGCCACCCGCTATGTGGCCGACTTCATCGGCCAGGGCGTGCTGCTGCCCGGCGAAGTGGCCGGCCCCGGGACGGTGCGGATGGAACTGGGCCTGCTGCACAGCAGGCTGCCCTTGGAGTGCGCCGCCGACTGCGTCGCCAGCGGCCGCAACTGCGCGCTGGACGTTCTGCTGCGGCCGGATGACGTGGTCCATGACGATGCCGCGCCGGTGCGCGCCGTCGTGGTGGGCAAGACCTTCAAGGGCGCGGAGTTCCTCTACACCTTGCGCTTGCCCTCGGGGCACCAGGTGTTGTCGCTGGTCCCCTCCCATCACGATCATGCGCTGGGCGAGAAAATCGGCATTCGCCTGGACGTGGATCACGTGGTGGCCTTTCCCCCGCGTCCATGAGCAAACACCCGTCCGACGCATTCATTTTCCCGCCGGTCGAGCAGGCGCTCGCCGACCCCAACGGTTTGCTGGCGGTGGGCGGCGATCTGTCCTCGGCGCGGCTGCTGGCGGCCTACCGGCGCGGCATTTTTCCCTGGTTCTCGCCCGGCGATCCCATTCTCTGGTGGTCGCCAGACCCCCGCATGGTGCTGTTTCCCGAGGAGATCAAAATCCGCACCTCGCTGGCGCGCACCTTGCGCAACAGCGCCTACGAAGTGCGCCTGGACACCGCCTTCGACCAAGTGCTCCAGCATTGCGCGGAGACGCCGCGCCACGGCCAGCGCGGCACCTGGATCACCGCCGAGATGCGGGCCGCCTACCGCGCGCTGCACCGGCAGGGCTACGCCCACAGCGTGGAAACCTGGATCGATGGAACATTGGCCGGCGGGCTGTACGGCATCGCGATCGGCCGGGTTTTCTACGGCGAATCCATGTACGCCCACCGGCGCGATGCCTCCAAGATCGCGCTGGCGCATCTTTGCCTATATTTGAAACGTCGGGAATTCGGCATAATCGACTGCCAGATGGAAACCGCGCATCTGGCGTCGATGGGCGCCCGCCCCATCCCTCGCCGCCGGTTTCTCGATCTGCTGGAAGACCTCACGGCGCAAGGCGGGTCGCCCGGTCCCTGGCCGGCCGACGGAATTCTGGACGCCTACCGGAATCCGGCAGGCCGGAAGCAACGCCCCTGACCAGGACAGGCCGGTACATGCAGGTGCATGCAACGTTCCCGAACTCCATGACCCATCCCCGCGACTTTCCCGCCTTCTCCCTGTTGCAGTTCTATGCAACGGCCCCCTACGGCTGCTCCTATCTGCCGGGCCGGGTCGCGCGCTCCCAGGTCGCCACGCCGGCCCATCTGATCGACAGCGAGCTGTTCGGCCAACTGCTGCGCGCCGGCTTCCGGCGCAGCGGCGCCTTCACCTACCGGCCTCATTGCGACGGCTGCCAGGAATGCCATCCGGTGCGGATTCCAGTAGCGGCGTTCCATCCCGACCGCAGCCAGCGCCGGGCTCGGCAACAGCATCAGAACCTCGTCGCCATCGAGCGGCCGCTGGTTTTCCGCGAAGAGCATTACCAGCTCTACCAGCGCTACCAGGTCGCGCGGCATCAGGGCGGCGGCATGGACCAGGACAGCCGCGACCAGTACTCCCACTTTCTGCTCCAGAGTCACGTGGATAGCCATCTGGTGGAATTCCGCGAGCGGGAAGAGCTGCGCATGGTCAGCATCATCGACGTGATCAGCGACGGCCTGTCCTCGGTATATACCTTCTACGATCCGGACATTGCGCCCAGCAGCTTCGGCACCTATGCCGTCCTTTGGCAAATCGCCCAGTGCCGGCGCCTGGGGCTGCCCCACGTCTATCTCGGCTACTGGATCCGCGACAGCCGGAAAATGGCCTACAAGGCCAGATACCATCCGCTGGAAATCCTGCACAAGGGCCAGTGGCAACCGCTTGAAAACCTTCTGAATCCTGTTTGACGATCCAACCCATGCTGCCTTATTGCCTGATCCGTCCCTTGCTGTTTTCCCTGGGCGCCGAATCCGCCCATGAAGCCACCCTCGCCGGCCTCAAGCGCCTGGAGCGCCTGGGACTGCTTTTCCCGCCCACGACCCAGGGCAGGCCCGTCAAGGTGATGGGCATCGACTTTCCCAACCGGGTGGGCCTGGCCGCCGGCCTCGACAAGAACGGCGAATGCATCGATGCCTGGGGCAAGCTGGGTTTCGGTTTTGTCGAAATCGGCACCGTCACGCCCCGCCCGCAGCCCGGCAATCCCAGGCCACGCCTGTTCCGGCTGCCGGAGCGGCAGGCCATCATCAATCGCATGGGCTTCAACAACCACGGCGTCGACGCCCTGCTCGCCAACGTGCGCCAGGCTCGATTCAAGGGCGTGCTCGGGATCAACATCGGCAAGAATTTCGACACCCCGATCGAGCGGGCCGCCGACGATTACCTGATCTGCCTGGACAAGGTCTATGGCGCCGCCAGCTATGTGACGGTCAACATTTCCAGTCCCAACACCAAGAATCTGCGCCAGTTGCAGGGCGAATCGGAACTGGACGCCCTGCTGGGCGCGCTCAAGCAGCGACAGACGGCCCTGGCGGACAAGCACGGCCGCTATGTGCCTCTGGCCCTGAAAATCGCCCCCGACCTGGAAGACGACCAGATCGCCATGATCGCCGACGCCCTGCGCCGGCATCGCATCGACGCGGTGATCGCCACCAACACCACCCTGGACCGCCACGGCGTGGAGGGACTGGCGCACGCGGGGGAAGCCGGCGGCTTGTCCGGCGCCCCCCTGTTCGAGAAATCCACCGCGGTGGTTCGCGCCCTGGCGATCGCCCTGGGCGACGAACTGCCGATCATCGCGGCCGGCGGAATCACCGACGGCCAACGGGCGAAGGCCAAGCTGGACGCGGGCGCCGCGCTGGTGCAGATCTATTCGGGGCTGATTTTCCGGGGGCCGGAGCTGATCCAGGAGTGCGTCGGCGCAACGGCATAGAAAGCGGATGGATTTTTGGTTATCCACCCTGATCCGATGGGTATTCTTTCCGGGTATTATTGTTTGCAGATTGACATCTATTTATCCTGATCCACGGAGCCATCACAAATGTCACTGCGCAACCGGCTGGTCCTCGTCCTGTCAGTTCTCGCGATAGCGACCGTCGTCGCCAACGGCTTTAGCTTCCTGATGTTCATGCGTCTCGCCGACGAAGCCGGCAAGTTGGATGGCCGTTTGATGGAGATGGCCCAATCGACCCAATGGTGGATCATCGGGGTCACCCTGACCGCCTCCGCGGTGGGTCTGGCGGCTTTCGTGCAACTGGTGCGCATCCTGCTCAGCCTGCTCGGCGGCGAGCCGCAATACGCGGCCAACGTGGTGAAAAGGATTTCCGACGGCGACCTGGCGTTCCGTATCGAAGTCCAGCGTGGCGACAGCAACAGTCTGCTGGCGGCGATCGCCGGTCTGCAGGGCAGCCTGGGCAACATGGCCAGGCAGCTGACCGAAGCGGCGAGCAAGGTCCGCGCGACCACCTCCCAATTCACCGCCATGACCGCCGACATCCAGCAGAAAACCGCCGTACAGAACGATGTGGCCGTCACGTCGGTCGATGTCGTCGGCGCGCTGGCCTCCGCGCTGGAAGGCGTGGCCACCGAAGCGGCCGACGCCAGCGGTCTCGCCGAAGCCAGCAAATCGCGCTCCGAGGACAGCATCAACAATCTCACCCGCACCATTCAGGACCTTTCCCAGGCCAGCGTCGCCGTGCAGGGTGCCGCCCAGACCGCCAAGGCTTTCATCGACAGCGCGAAGTCGATCACCACCATGACCCAGGAGGTGAAGGAGATCGCCGATCAGACCAACCTCCTGGCCCTCAATGCCGCGATCGAGGCCGCACGGGCTGGCGAGCAGGGGCGGGGCTTCGCCGTGGTGGCCGACGAAGTGCGCAAACTGGCGGAAAAATCCGCGGCCACGGCCAACGAAATCGATACGGTCACCAATGCGTTGGGGAGCCAGTCGGACATCGTCGAATCGTCGCTGCGGCATGGCCAGGAAGCGCTGGTCACCATGCAGCAGCATCTCGACCATGTGGCGGCAACCCTCCACGAAGCAAACAACGTCGCTTCCCAGACCTCCGAGGGCATGAAGCGGATTCTGACCTCGGTCAGGGAACAGGTCGCCTCCAGCGAATCCATCGGCGGCAGTATCAAACACATCGCCGGCATGGCCGAATCCAACGGCAACGCGGCGCTTCAGGTCGCCGAGGAAGCCCAGCAACTGGAATCGCTGGCCGGAGACCTCGAAAAGACGGTGAAGCGCTTTCGTTTGCAGTAACCGCTACGGGGAGTCACCCCTCCCCTGCTCCGGTCGCCGACGTTTCACCGGCTGACGGAGCCGCTTCGAGCCCCAGCTTGTTCATCAGGGTCTGGTGGTCGATATGCAGCAACTCCTCGATCGCACGATAATCGTCGGGCAGGGCCAGGTCGTCCCAGCCATTGCCCGAATGCCGCGCCAGATCGCAGGCCAGCATCACGTTGCGGACGCGAGGATTGTCGGCTTGCCCGGCGTCCATCAGCGTGGTCAACAGCGTGGGGAGGTGCCATTGCTTCACCAGCGCCATCTGCAGATCGTCCAGTTTGACGTTGAATACCATTCTCTGGGCAACCGAAGAGCGCAGATGCCTGTCGTTGGCCTGCAGTTCACGCACCTTCAGCGCAAGGCCGGGCGCGAAGCACCACATCAACATGTCGCATGAGTAACGCAGCAGCGCCGCGACGGTGATTTCATCCACATCCAGATCATGGCGCATCACCGCCCAGTCCCGCGCCCAGCCCGCCGCCCGCCGGGCCCGGGCAATCACTTTGAGCAGCCCCAGCAAGGCCCGAGGGTGGGACTTGAGCCTGTCCTCGATCAGAGGCAGGTTCTCGAAGTCTCGAAAGAACGGCCCCATGCCGATCATCATCAAGGCGCGCTCGATCGTGGTGATGTCGGTCAACTGCCTATGGCTGCGGTGCTTTTCGATGTAATTCAACACACGCAACGTCAACAATGGGTCCCGCAGGATCACCACCGCCAATGCACGGCCATTCATGGATTCGGCACGTTCCCGCATCTCGTCCAGTTGCTGCAGCGTATGGCGCAGCACCGGCAAATCTGCTACCTCGTAGTATGCGGACCAGGCTTCGATGTCAGCGAAGGGAGACTCGATCATGAGAAAAACCGTTCCGTGAGAAGAAGTATCAACCAACCGAGCCCGACGTCAGTCAATGCCTGTGCAAAACCGCAAGACAATGAAACCATCCAGCACGACGGGATGAAACCATGCGATACACCCCTCTGTCCATTCAGGTGCTATCGTGATCGACAACGCTTACCGGAGGAGAGCCATCATGAGATCCCTTAAGGGTCTGTTCTTGTTGATTTTCGCCCTGTGCGCCGCTGCCGCGGCTCGGAGCGAAGTCAGCGTTTCCCTGATTTCGCCGGAAAAGTACCAGGATGTCGGTATCCATCAACGCGATATCGATCGCACCCTGCGCGGCCTGGAACAGCATCTGCGGCAGATGGGGAAAAAATACCTGCCCGCCACGCAGAATATGAAAGTCGAGATACTGGACGTCGATCTCGCTGGGCGCTATGAAAGTTTTCGCCTCCGCCGCACCGACGACGTCCGCGTCCTGAAGGCGGAGGACTGGCCGCGCGTCAAATTGCGCTACACGCTGACGGAGGGCGACAAGGTCCTGCGGCAGGGCGAGGAGTGGGTCTCGGACATCAATTACCTGGAGCGGGTCAATACATATCCCCAGTCCGATCCGCTGCGCTACGAAAAATTGATGCTGGAGGAGTGGTTCAGGTCGAACCTGAAAAACCAGCCGTAAAAAACCCGCTAGGCCAGTGGCAAAGCGGGTTCTCGACGGGTTGTCCTGGTGGGTGCTGACGGGTTCGAACCGCCGACATTCGCCTTGTAAGGGCGACGCTCTACCAACTGAGCTAAGCACCCGATGCGCCTCAAGCCGGGCGAGAGACGCGGGACGCGAATTATATGGGAGCCACCTCGATTTTGACAGGACCTTGACGATGACCCTGCCCTGTCCTGAGTGCTGAACTGGCGCCCCGGAGACGAATCGAACGTCCGACCTACCCCTTAGGAGGGGGTTGCTCTATCCACTGAGCTACCAGGGCCCATGACCCGCGGGGGGCGATTCTACCCCGTGTCGCCGCATGATGTGCTCAAGCCTCCAGGGAAATTTTCCGCGGCCAGGGTCGGTTGGAGAGCGTCTTTCCAAAGCGCCAGCTTGCGCTCGAAGGACAGCGTGTAGGCGGGGCTGGTGGAGGGAAGCAGCCGGGTCTCGTACCCCAGCGCCGCCAGTTGCGGAGCGAACTTTCCCGCCGTGGTGCCGTTGAAGCAGACCCGCGTCAGCGACGGGGCAAGCGCCTTCAAGCGCCGGAAGTCGTTGGCCTGGGCGTCCCTGATCGCGGTATCGAGACTCCCCTGGCGCCGGCAGCGTCCATAAACGTCCCAGACGGCGAAGCCCGCCTGGCGCACCGCCGCCTGCACGTCTTCATAGTCCATGGACAGCAGCGGCCGCTCCAGCACCTGGGCCAGAACCCGCCAGAACTGGTTGCGGGAATGGGCATAGTAGTGCCCCGCCTCCAGCGACGCCACGGAAGGAAAGCTGCCCAGGATCAGGATCCGGGCACCGGCGTCGATGATCGGCGGCAGGCCATGCAATAGCGGCGGGGTCACGGCTGCTGCGCCGATTCATCCCGCCTTGCGGCCGAGCATTCCTTTCAGGCTTTCCTGAATATCGGCGGGGATCACCACGGTTTTGGCGTTCTCCGACTTCGACAGGTTGCCGATCGCGGCGATGTACTTCTCGCCCAGCAGGTAGCGCATCGGCGCATCCTCCTGGCCGATCGCGGTACTGACGCGCTTGATGGCCTCGGCACTGGCCTCCGCCAAGGTCACCTGCGCCTCGGCCTGCAGGCGCGCCGCCTGCAGCTGGGCCTCGGCGTTGAGGATGGTGGCCTGCTTGTTGCCCTCGGCCTTGGTCACCATGGCCTTGCGCTCGCGCTCGGCGGAGGCCTGGGCCTCCATGGCTCGTTGCATCGACTCGGACGGCTTGATGTCCTGGATTTCCACCGACTTCACCGTCAGGCCCCAGTCGATGGCCTCGTCGGCGATGCTCTCCCGCAGGCGGGCCTTGATCTTGTCCCGATTGGAAAGCGCCTCGTCCAGGTTCATCTCGCCAATGATGGAGCGCAGGGTGGTCATGATCATGTTGCGGATCGCCTCGGCGAAATCCGTCACCCCATAGACCGCCTTGATCGGGTCCGTCACCTTGATGAAGGCGATGGCGTTGGTGAGGATCACCGCATTGTCCTTGGTGATCACCTCCTGTTCCTGCACGTCGAGGATGATGTCCTTGGTCACCAGCTTGTAGGCGATACGGTCCAGGTAGGGAATGATCACCGACAGCCCCGGCAGCAGGGTGCCGTGATACTTGCCCAGGCGCTCGACGATCCACTCCTCCCCCTGGGGTACGATGCGCACCCCCTTGAGCAGGGTGACGATGGCAAATACCAGCAGGGCAACGACAAACAGTTCCATCTCGAATCTCCTCTCGCCTCGATCAGGCTTTGGCTACCTTCAACAGGCTGCCTTCCACGGCAACCACCTTGACCCGCTCGCCGGCATTGATCGCCTCGTCGGCGATGCAAGGCCAGATATCCGCCCCGAGCACCGGTTTCTGCAGCCGCACTTCGCCGCGCTGGAAGGGCCCCACGGCACGGGAAAGCAGCCCCACCTCCCCCACCACGCTGGGATCGGAGGCGCCGATGCGGGTCTTGAGCTGGCCGGGCTTGAAGAAACGGAACCAGACCGCCGTCAGCGCCAACGACACCAGCAGCCACAGCGCCAGTTGCGCAGTCCAGCCGATCGCGACCAGCGCCAACGCCAGAGCCACCACCAATGCCCCGGCGCCGAACCAGATCAGCACGAAGGCCGGCACCGCCAGTTCCGACAGAATCAGGACGATGCCCGCCACCGCCCAGTGCCACCACTCGGGGTTCAGATCCATCGAATCACGCTCCTTTGAAATGAACTGCCGGGCAACATTGTAATGCCCGGCCGGCGCTGGACGCCGTTGCCAAACGGCATGACACTGTGCGCCCGACTCCAGTGGACGACGCGCAGCCGCCGGGCCTCCGTTGATCATGCCGACACCGCTTCAGCAAGACCGATCCCGCCTTCCGGCCACCATCTGGATGCTCGGCGGCGTCAGCCTGCTGATGGATGTCTCTTCCGAACTGATCCACAGTCTGCTGCCGGCCTTCATGGTGGCCGGCCTGGGCGTCAGCGCGCTGACCATCGGCCTGATCGAAGGCGCGGCGGAAGCCAGGCGTCGCAGCGGCAACCTTTAACAGGAATTGATCACGCCCAGGCTGGCAGAGTTTGCCGGCGCCTGCATAGAAGGCGCCGCAGCCGCGTCGCATCCTGCTGAAACCGCAGCGGATTAACGCTTCTTGACATGTCGGCAATTGATGCCGCCATTGCCGATTCGGATCTCGGAAAGACATTGGAGGATGCCATTACCCGCCCAATACCCTGGTCGCCTTAACGGCAATTAACCCAGATTTACACCGAAGCACCTGAATTGACAGGGGTTCTGGCCGTTGTCTTGCATCAGCGACCTGGCGTGCGGCACGGTCCGTACCCACTTTGGACGACCAACTGAAAGGAGCAAATCATGAGCAGCATAAGCGGCATCGGCAGCAGTGGTTCGATGATGATGCAGGGGATGGGCGGCATGCAGGGAATGCGTGGCATGAAACGCCCCGATCCAACGGAGATGGCGAATGACCTGTTTTCCAAATTGGATACTTCGGGACAGGGGTACATCGAGAAGGCCGACCTGCAAAGCGCCTTCGACCAGGCGGCATCGAAGACCAACGCCTCGGATACCTCGACCAACGTCGATGATCTCTTTTCGAAACTCGACGCAGACAGCGATGGCAAGGTCACCAAGCAGGAATTCTCGGACTCGCTACAGAAACTTGCCGATCAACTGGACCAGCAGTTTCAGAGCGGCCGCATGCAGGATGCGATGCCTTCGATGGGTGGGATGCCGCCCGGGCCGCCTCCTGGCGCTGGAGAGGATGCGGGCAAGACCAAGGAAGAACTCACCAGCGCAGCCACAGAGGTCAGCGGTAGTGACAGCGGTCTCTCCAGCATGCTGACGAATATCGTTCAGAACTTCGACGCCGCCGACACCAACCAGGACGGCAAGGTGACCATGCAGGAAATCATCGCCTATCAGCAGTCGCAAAGCACGGCAGAATCTGGCACCTCAACGGCCGCTGCTTCCGGCAGTGCAGGAAAGGCAGCCTCCAGCAGCAATGACTTCGAAGCCAAGTTGATGATGCAAATCATGAAGCTGGCCGATGCCTACGGCCTCGGGCATGAGAACACCCATGCTTCTACGTCTTCCCTGACAGTCACTGCCTGACGCCTTGGCTGCTGGCAGGGCGCTCTGCGCTCTGCCGGCTTCATGAAGCCAGCGATACGAAATTCTCAACAATCGAGGGATCGATGTTTTCAACATCATTAGTGCATTCATACAGCAGAGCCAAAAGATAACCACGCTTTTCAGCTGAGATCCCGATTGATCGTTCCATACAGATTTCGTCAATCAAACGGCACAAATACCCGAGCCGTTTCGGATCAATTTTGCCCTCAAAAGAATTTTTCTCTGGATCAGGTTCCCGCTGCGGCCCTTCCTCCCCCAGCAACATCGCACCCCGTCCAGTAAGCAACCAGTTCCCATTAATACCTGAAGCAACAAGTAGCCCCAGCGCCTCCCCGCCAGGCATGCGATTGCCAACTTCGTAATCCTTGTAAGAAGGGAGCGGAATTTGGCTTCTTTCGGCGATTTCTCTCTGTGTCAATCCGAGTCTCTCGCGAACAGCACGCAAACGAGACGCCACCACTTCCTTTTTATTCAATGTGTTGGCCATAAAAGCACCCCCACAGAGGAAAGCCCAATAACGGACTGCCAGTCGTTATTGGGGCTCCGTAACCGATGTGTGATTACAGAGTTTTCAGGGAGCCATGTTGACAAGCATGCAAATGCATGCGATATTGCATTCAACTGCATCTCCCATGATATTTTCCAGCATGCCAAAAAATAAAACTCGTACGAAGGCCCAATTGCAAAACCCTTATGAAAAACAGCTTTGGCAGAAGGCGAGGCGCAGTCTTCCTTGCAACAAGTAGCCCCAGCGCCTCCCCGCCAGGCATGCGATTGCCAACTTCGTAATCCTTGTAAGAAGGGAGCGGAATTTGGCTTCTTTCGGCGATTTCTCTCTGTGTCAATCCGAGTCTCTCGCGAACAGCACGCAAACGAGACGCCACCACTTCCTTTTTATTCAATGTGTTGGCCATAAAAGCACCCCCACAGAGGAAAGCCCAATAACGGACTGCCAGTCGTTATTGGGGCTCCGTAACCGATGTGTGATTACAGAGTTTTCAGGGAGCCATGTTGACAAGCATGCAAATGCATGCGATATTGCATTCAACTGCATCTCCCATGATATTTTCCAGCATGCCAAAAAATAAAACTCGTACGAAGGCCCAATTGCAAAACCCTTATGAAAAACAGCTTTGGCAGAAGGCGAGGCGCAGTCTTCCTTTAAGGAATTAAAGGAAAGCGGAGTATGTGCAAAAAAGGGAACAACAATGATCTTGGTAGAGCGCGCGCTTCAAAAACGATGAAAACACAGCTCAACAAACTTTCTTGCCACCACCACCTGGCACTTAAAAGCAAAAGCAGAATTTTGGAGATTGTTGGGTTAAAAAAATCGATCCTTTCTCTAGAAATGGAAATAAGGCGAATCCAGGATGAATCCAATTACTTAAGAAGCCTCCTCGCAAGGCTCTATGCCTGCCTGCCCGAGGGCTCACTGTTGCCGACTCCTCTCTTAGAAGAAATTGGCGATGTGGTTGGTTATTCCAAATCACTGTTCAAGTAATGTCTTTCTACCAAGGGTATTACAGCCCCACGCCCTGGGCACTGCCTACAGCATTTGGCATCTCATATTCATTTGTTCTTTTCATTGGCTTGCTTGAAGAAAAATAATAGGGCGCGAATGGAACTTAAAAAGCAACTACTACGCCACGATGAAGCAGCACGGGCTTGGAGTCAGCTTTTAATGACACCCAAGAGAGCCGTTGTCGTTATCGACGGCTCTGGCATGGTCAAGCGAATCAATCTGGGTGTCACGCTCATCCTTGGCTATGCAATGTCCGACTTGCACAACCGGCATGCAACATCAATTTTTAAGAACATACCCGACATCCAACACATCAAGACCGCAACGGACCCGCTTTGGGAGGGTGAGGTATCCGGCCTTACAAAGGAAAAAGATTGCATCGAATTTTGGGGAACAATCGTCCAGGTTTCATCACGAATGAATTTCCCCGATACCAGAATAGGAATTTTCTCGCCGCTCATTCTGCCACTGCCGCATAGGATACCTACAGAACAGGCATCGATGCATCTCAAATGCAAAAACTTGGGCTTACCCGCCTCCGCCTGTCACAAACAGTACGAAAGCATATCGTCCCTTTTCGAAGCCAAAGCCAACGCTGTCGTTCTTGGTCACACCATCGACTCAACAGCCTAGCCGGCAGGTTTCACGCTCACCACCTTTTACAACTGGGGACGTATCACCCAGAACGTCGACAACCGCATGCCGGCAGCCGCCACATCCTCAAAGTGAAAGCCACCTGGGTATGACACGATGGCGACGACCAGGATGGTTTGCTGGACAAGAACCGCAGGAGGCTGATCGCCAGCCTGCCGTTTTGAGTTTTGACCTATTTAAAGTGCCTCCATGTTTTTTCGACAACTGACCCAGCGGAAACGCGTTGTCTCGCTGATCGGTGCGGGAACCCGAATCATCGGTACTGTGAAGTTTCACGATGACCTGCGCATCGATGGCGAAATTCGTGGCGACGTGTGCAGCGACAACGAATCCAGCACGCTGGTCGTCAGCGAACATGGCCTGATCGACGGCAGCGCACGCGCATCGCATCTGATTGTGAGCGGTACGATCCTCGGCACGGCGGTGGCCGACAACCTGGAACTGCGACCCACCTCCCGAATAACGGGAGACGTGGCGTACGGCGTTATCGAAGTTCCGCCTGGTGTCGTCATCCAGGGGCGATTGACCTGCCACCGCGGCGAGCCGACTCCATTCACCGAGTCGACCAACATGATTTGAGGCAGCCTCTTCGGCTCGCCAAGTCTCAAGTTCGACAGACCGCTAGCGCGTGATCTCCTACGAATATCCCATCGGCAAGAGCACCCGCCCCCTCTTGCACCTGGAGGATCTGTTCGACAGAAACGCGCATTTCCTCGTCGGTCAGACGCCCGAGGACCATCATGCAGCCCTGGCGACCATTCGAAATCCTGGCGGGCTGGCTCAGTCCGATACAACCGATCCGCCATCCCCCCTGTGGAGAAGCGGAGTAACTCCGCTCACATTGAGCCCATTAATTCCATAGTCATTCACAAACCTTTTCCGCCCCCTCCCCCCGATACACCCCCGCTATAATTCGGCCATCTCCCCGCTGTAATCTCCTCTTCCCGTGCCGGATTCCCTGCCCGCGCCTCTGCCGCGCATTGCTCCCGTTTCCCTGCCCAAGCCGGGTGCCCGCCTCGATCTTCCCCTCCTCGCCGGTTCCGCCGACGCGCTGGCCTTGGCGCAACTGGCGTTGCCCGGGCAATTGCTTGTGGTGGTGGCGGCCAGTCCGCTGGAGGCCCAGCGCCTGCAGGATGAGATCTCCTGGTTCGCGCCGGGACTCAAGGTCCATTTGCTGCCGGACTGGGAAACCCTGCCCTACGACAACTTCTCGCCGCACCAGGACCTGATCTCCGAACGCCTGGCGACGCTCTACGCGGTGACCCGCGGCGAATGCGAGGTGCTGATCCTCGCCGCCGCAACGGCGCTGGCGCGGGTGGCGCCGCCGAGCTTCCTGGCGGCCCACACCTTTTTCATCAAGAAGGGTGAGACCCTGCACCTGGACAGGCTGCGCGAGCAGTTGACGGTGGCGGGCTACCAGCACGTCACCCAGGTGGTGGCGGCGGGCGAATACAGCGTGCGCGGCGGGTTGGTGGACCTGTTCCCGATGGGCACCGCCCTGCCCTATCGCATCGAGCTGTTCGACGACGAGGTGGAGACGATCCGCACCTTCGACGTGGATAGCCAGCGCACGCTCTATCCGGTGCCGAAGATCCGCCTGCTGCCGGCGCGGGAGTTCCCGCTCGGCGAAGCCGGACGCAACAAGTTCCGCAGCCGCTTCCGCGAGACCTTCGAGGGCGACGCCTCGCGCATCGCGCTGTACAAGGACGTCTCCAGCGGCACCCTGCCGGCGGGCATCGAGTATTACCTGCCCCTGTTCTTCGACCAGACGGCGACGCTGTTCGACTATCTGCCGGCAACGACCACCCTGGCGCTCCACGGCGACGTGCCGGCGGCCATCGGCGAATTCTGGGCCGACACCAGGAGCCGCTACAAGATGCTGGGCGGCGACCGTTCCCGTCCGGTGATGGCGCCGGCCGACCTGTTCCTGAGCGACGAGGAGTTCTTCGCCGCCACCCACGCCTACCCCGCCCTGCGCCTGGGCAGCGAAGGCAAGGGCGAGGCGCTCGCGAGCCGCCTTCCCGCGGTGGAGGTGAATCGCAAGGCGGAAGATCCCCTGGCGGCGCTGAAAACCTTCCTGCACGGCTTCGGCGGCCGCGTGCTGCTGCTGGCCGAATCCCCGGGGCGGCGCGAGACGATGCAGGAATACCTGTCGGAACACGGTGTCGTTTCCCAGCCCTGCGCCGACTGCGCTGGCTTCGCCGCGGCCGACGCGCCCCTGATGCTGGGCGTGGCGCCGCTCTCCGGCGGCTTCCTGCTGCCGCAGGCGAAGCTGGCCTTCATCACCGAGAACGAGCTCTACGCCGCCACGGCGCGGCCCCGCCACAAGCGCGACACGGCCCGCCGCGCCAATCTGGAGGGCTGGTTGCGCGACCTGTCGGAACTCAAGATCGGCGACCCGGTGGTGCATGAGTCGCATGGCATCGGCCGCTATCTGGGCCTGGTCCACATGGACTACGGCGACGGCGACACGGAGTTCCTGCATCTGCAATACGCCGGCGGCGCCGCGCTCTACGTGCCCGTATCCCAGTTGCAGGTGATCTCCCGCTACAGCGGCGCCGATCCGGAAAGCGTGGAACTGCACCGGCTGGGCTCGGGCCAGTGGGAGAAGGCGAAGAAAAGGGCCGCCGAGCAGGTGCGCGACACGGCGGCGGAACTGCTGCATCTGTATGCCCAGCGGGCGGCGCGCCAGGGCCACACGTTCGAATTCAACACCCACGACCTGGAGGCCTTCGCCGACGGCTTCGGTTTCGAGGAGACACCCGACCAGCTGGCCGCGATCAACGCCGTGGTGGCCGACATGCGCTCGGGCAAGCCGATGGACCGGCTGGTCTGCGGCGACGTCGGTTTCGGCAAGACCGAAGTGGCGATGCGCGCCGCCTTCGTCGCCGTGTCCGGCGGCAAGCAGGTGGCGGTGCTGTGCCCCACCACCCTGCTGGCGGAACAGCACTATCAGAACTTTTCCGACCGCTTCGCCGACTGGCCGGTGAAGGTGGCGGAGCTGTCGCGCTTCCGCTCCGCCAAGGAGCAGGCGGAAGCCATCCACGGCCTGGCCGAAGGCAGGATCGACATTCTGATCGGCACCCATCGCCTGCTGCAGAAGGATGTGAACTTCCAGCGCCTGGGTCTGGTGATCATCGACGAGGAGCATCGCTTCGGCGTGCGCCAGAAGGAGGCGCTGAAGACCCTGCGCGCCGAGGTGGACGTGCTGACCCTGACCGCGACGCCGATTCCCCGCACCCTGGGCATGTCCCTCGAAGGGCTGCGCGATTTCTCGGTGATCGCCACCGCCCCGCAGAAGCGGCTGGCGATCAAGACCTTCGTTGCCAAATGGGCCGCCAGCCAAGTACGCGAAGCCTGCCTGCGCGAGTTCAAGCGCGGTGGCCAGGTCTATCTGCTGCACAACGAGGTGGAGACCATCGAGAACATGCGCGAGCGCCTGGCCGAGCTGCTGCCCGAGGCCCGCATCGTCGTCGGCCACGGGCAACTACCGGAGCGCGAGCTCGAGCGAGTGATGCGGGAATTCACCCAGCAGAAGCACAACCTGCTGCTGTGCTCCACCATCATCGAGACCGGCATCGACAATCCCCACGCCAACACCATCATCATCAACCGGGCCGACCGCTTCGGCGTCGCCCAGTTGCACCAGTTGCGCGGACGCGTCGGCCGCTCCCATCACCAAGCCTACGCCTACCTGCTCACCGACGAGCACGCCAAGCCCACGGCCCAGGCCCAGCGCCGGCTGGAGGCGATCCAGGCGATGGAGGAACTGGGTTCCGGCTTCTTCCTCGCCATGCACGACCTGGAGATCCGCGGCGCCGGCGAAGTGCTGGGCGAAAACCAGAGCGGCGAAATCCAGGAGATCGGCTTCGCCCTGTACACCAACATGTTGAATGCGGCGGTGAAGGCGCTGAAGGAAGGCAAGGCGCTGCCGGACCTGACCCAGCCGCTGTCCGTCACCTCGGAAATCAATCTGCGCACGCCGGCCCTGCTGCCAGACGACTACTGTCCCGACGTCCATGAACGGCTCACGCTCTACAAGCGCCTGGCCAATTGCGAGGACGAGGACAGCCTGCGCGCGCTGCGCGAGGAACTGATCGACCGCTTCGGCGAACCGGCGCCGCAGGCCCTGGCCCTGCTGGAAACCCACCGCCTGCGGCTGCTGGGCGATCCGCTGGGCGTCTCGAAACTGGACGCGGGCCCGCAGTCCATCCAAGTACAATTCGTGCCGAATCCGCCCATCGACCCGATGAACGTCATACGCCTGATCCAGTCCGACCGCAGCTACAAGCTGGCCGGCCAGGACAAGCTGACCTGGCACAAGCCGACCTCCAATCTGCAGGAGCGAGTGGCGGCGGTACGCGAACTTTTCGGCAAGCTCAGCGCCTGAATCTGTGAAAGGAAATCCATGTCCCTGATCAAACCCTTCCGTGGCCTGCGCCCCACCGCCGGCCAGGCCGCCGGCGTCGCCGCGCCCCCCTACGACGTGCTTTCCAGCGACGAAGCCCGACAGCGTGCGAACGGCAAGCCCTGGAGCTTCCTCCACATCTCCAAGCCGGAGATCGACCTGCCGCCGCAGACCGATCCCTACGCGCCCGAGGTCTATGCCAAGGCGGTGGAGAACCTCGGCAAGATGCTGGCCGCCGGCATCCTCGCCCAGGACGAGAGCGAGTGCTACTACGCCTACCGCCTGACCATGGGCGGCCACGTGCAGACCGGGCTGGTTGCCGCCGCCAACGTCAGGGATTACGACAGCAACCGCATCCGCAAACACGAGTTCACCCGTCCCGACAAGGAGGACGACCGGGTGCGCCAGATCGAGGCCCTGAACGCCCAGACCGGTCCGGTGCTGCTGGCCTATCCGGCCTGTCCCGAGGCCGACGCCCTCCTGGCCCGCGCCGCCGCCGGCGCGCCCGATGCGGACGTGACCGCCGACGACGGCATCCGCCACACCATCTGGGTGATCCGCGACGCCGGTCTGATCGCTGCCCTGACCCGCAGTTTCGACGCAATGCACGCGCTGTACATCGCCGACGGCCACCATCGCTCCGCCGCCGCCTCGCGGGTGGCCGCCGCCCGGCAAGGGGCCGGCGCCAGCGGCTATTTCCTGTCGGTGATCTTCCCCCATCACGAGATGAAGATCATGGACTACAACCGGGTGGTGAAGGATCTGAACGGCCTGTCGGAAGCCGATTTCCTCGCCCGGCTGGACGCGGCCTTCGCGGTGGAAAACGTGGAGCGCGCCGCCGGACCGGTGCATCCGGCCAAACCCGGCGAATTCGGCCTCTACCTGCCCGGCCGCTGGCTGCGGCTGACCATCCGGCCGGACCTGATCCCGACCGCCGACCCGGTGGCGCGGCTGGACGTGAGCCTGCTCTCCGACCATCTGTTGGGGCCGGTGCTGGGCATCGCCGACCTGCGTCGGGACAAGCGCATCGATTTCGTCGGTGGCATCCGTGGTCTCGGAGAACTGGAAAAGCGCGTCGACAGCGGTGAAATGGCCGTGGCCTTCGCGCTGCATCCGACCCGCATGGAAGACCTGATGGCCGTGGCCGACGCCGGTGAGGTGATGCCGCCCAAGTCCACCTGGTTCGAGCCCAAGCTGGCGGACGGCCTGGTGTCCCACGTGCTGGACTGATTCGGCGCGTCCGTCCGGCGGCGCAGCCCGCGCCACCCACTCCCATCTCCTTCCTGGATCGCGCCGCCGATCAATCCCGCATCTGCCGCAGCCGCTCCTCCAACTCGGTGGCCTGCGGCAGCGCGATGCCGAGGGAGCGGGCCACCGTGTCGTTGATCCGGACCGTGAAATAACGCGCCGTTTGCGTCGGCGGCATGGCCTTGCCTTGGCGATAGGCGAGGATGGTTTCCAGGGCTTGCTGGGCGATCTGCTCGGGCGTCGCGTATAGCGCCAGGATCGCGCCCGCCTTCAGATAGCTTTCGGAATAGCCGATCACCGGAACGTTGGCCCGATAGGTCAGCAGCAGCAGGGGCTGCACGGTATTCACGGTGTGCACCAGCGGATCGGGGATGGCCAGGAATACCGAGGATTGCCGCACCAGGCGTTCGATCGCCGGCCCCACTTCCGCCTCGCTGTTCACCTTGTCCGAGACCAGACGCAAACCCCGCTCGGCGGCGCTGGCCTCGAATCGCCCGAGCTGCGGCGCGGACTGCGGGCCGACCAGGGTACCCACCGACGCCAGCATCCCGACCGCGGTCCGTTGCGGCATCGCCGTCTGGATCAGGTTGAAAAAGCGCCCCGGCGGCATGTCCATGTAGATGACGCCGACCGGTCCGGACATCCGCGGGCGCAGTTCCTCGAACGCGGCTCGAGTCGGGGCCACGGCGAGCACCGCCCCTTCGCCACCGGATTCCGCCGCCTGGCTGCGCCAGGCCTTCATGCCCACCGTCACCGTCAGGCGCCGCACGCCCTTGGGCAACGGCCCGCCGTTGCCGGACTCCACCCTGATGGGCGCCTCCGCATGGCGCAGCAGGGCCTCCAGGTTACTGCCGATGCGCTGCATATAGCTGTTGTCGTCGCTGCTGAGCAGGCGCACCACCAAGCCTTCCGCCCGGCCCGGCAGCGAGAGGAGTGCGATGACGATGAGCGGGACACGGAAAGGGATCACGTCGATGGCGGCCGCATGCAGTCAGTGGTCTGGGATGCCAATGCCGATCAAATCACATTGCACATTGGCCGGAATGCTTTCTGCGCCTGATGTAGAAGTGATGCTTTTATCATCTATCCCATGCCGGAAGCAAATCAGAACTCCACTGAGAACTCGATAAAGCTGATTCTCGTCGCCCGCGTCACCGGCGTCCCGAAGATTCCAAGGTAATACTCGGAATGACTGCCCAGGGCGTTCTGCATCACCCAGGCCAGCACGACCCGATGCGGGCCGAGGGTCATCCGATTGGCCAGACGCAGATTCAAGTAGTCGATCGGCGGCAGGCTGCGTTTCTTTTGGCCGCTGTCGAGCCAGAACATGGCGCCGACCCGCTGATAATTGAGGGAAAAATCCATCGTGCGGGTGAGCGCTTGATCCCAGTATGCCGACAGGGTGCTCGCCGGCACGCTGATGCTGTAGGAGCCGCCCCGGTCGTCGGCATGGACCCGATTCGCGGAATAGGCCAGGCGCAGGCGGGTACCATCCCGAGGCTCCCAGCGCGCGGTCAGATCACCGCCCTGGACACGGACCTCATCCTGATTGACGACGTCCTTGTTCTCCATGCCGACCAGACCGCGGTAGCGGTCGCGGAACCAGCGCATGTCCAGCGTAACCCGGGCGGGGTGATATTCGAGGGCATAGCCGATCTCTTCGGAAATGGCCGACTCGCTGTTCATGGCGCCGGAACTCAGGCGATACTGAATGCGCCCCTGACCGGGCACGTCGAAATAGTAGTTGGCATATTTTTCCAGCAGCGTGGGCGTGCGCTGGGCTCGGCTCACGCTGGCCCGCAGCACGTGGCCCGCGACCGGTTCGTAAGTCAATGCCACCTTGGGCGACCAGGCTGTCTTGGCCAGGGTATTGCGTTCGAGCATGGCGGCGGTGTGCAGCGCCAACTGGTCGTTCATCTGCCATTCCAGGCCGACGAAACCCCGGTTGAGGATGCTCGCCCGCTCGCTGCCGGTTCCCATCAGTCGGGTGGATACCACCCCGTCGCGCCGGCTTTCCAGCCCCCATACCGAGCGCAGCCCCTGGTTCAGGCGCAGCGTCTGCTGGAACTCGACGCCATCGCGCTGGGTGAGGAAATCAATGTCGATCAGGTAGGGCAGCGGATTGGCGAACGGCCCCACGCGCGGCAGCGAGAACGTGTCCCGCAAATCCACATTGACATGGTTCCAGCGCTGCGTCCGCTGATGGTAATACTGCACCCAGAATTCATTGTCGGCCGACTGCGCGCGGGTCCAGCGCAACTGGAAATCCGCGCCATGGCCCTGCTCGGTATGCGGCTGCATGGCGTTGCCGCGCAGCCGGTAATCGCCCACGTCCTTGGTCACGTCGTCCCAGCGCGAGGTGAGTTGCAGGCTGTCGTTGCCATTGATGTGGTATTCGGCGCGCAGATTGGCGTAGAGCAGGCGCTGACTGTCGGGCCGGGAGGTGAAGCCGTCGCTCGCCCGCTGACCGGCACTGAGGCGATAGTGCCAGTCGGCGCTGGCGCCGCCATGGCTGAACGCGACGTCGGCGATCCCGCCCTGCCCCAGATTGCCGCCGATCTTAGAACCGCAGTCCGCCCCCGGCTCACGGGTGATGATGTTGATCACGCCGCTGAAGGCATTGGGTCCGAACAGGGCCGCATTGGCGCCGCGAATGATCTCGATGCGCTCCACGTCATCCAGCCCCAGCGGCAGATCGCTCCACTGCATTCCACCCCAGAGCGGCGAATAGACCGAAACGCCGTCGATCAGCACCTGCAGGGATGACACATAGACGCCGGACATGCCGCGCAGGGAGACCACCGGCCAGTTGCCGTCGTTATAGCCCACCACCGCCCCCGGTACGAACCGCATCAGATCGGCGATCTGGCGCGCGCCGGACTTCTCGATCATGCCTCGATCGATCACCGTCACCGCGGAGGGCGCCCGCAACTGGGACTGTTTCATGCGCGAAGCGGTCAATACGACCGGGAAATCCGGGCTGTCCGACTCCTGGGCCCAGGCGGCCTCGCCATTGATCAGCAGCAGGGCTGCCGCAAGCGGAAGACATTTACGCATGGGGAACTCCTGGCGCGATCCGCTGCTGCCGGACCGACTCGAATAGACAAATTGCCGCGGCGGCCGCCACGTTCAGCGATTCCACCGCCGAGGCCACGGGAATGGTCACTCGTGCATCCGCCAGGGCGGCCAGTTCCGGCGCCACGCCCCGGCCTTCGTTGCCGAACAGCCAGGCCAGGGGGCCGACAAGATCCAACTCGAACAGGCACTGCCCGCGATCCACGTCGGTGGTCAGCACCCGGCCCCGATAGCTGCGTATCAACGCGGCCAGATCGGCCCGCTCGTGAATGGCGAGCGAGAAATGGGCACCCTGCCCGGCCCGCAGTACGCGGGGGGTCCAGGCACCGGCACAGCCGGCGCCGAGGAATACATCGCGCAACCCGGCCGCCGCCGCGGTGCGCAGGATCGATCCCAGATTGCCGGCATCCTGCACCGCATCCAGCAGCAGGCAACCGCTGTCGGCCGCCATCGGCGGGGGCTCGGGTACATCGATCACCGCCAGGATGCCGACCGGCGCCGCCGTGCCGCTGATCTCCCTGAACAGGCTGTCCCGCAGGCACAGCGGCTCCAGGCCCCGATGCCGATCGAGCAACGCCAGAAGCTCGGGCTTGTCCACACCGGATTCGCTGACCACCAGCAGACGCGGCAAGCCGATGCGTTGCAGGTAGGTGGATACCAGGTGCGGACCATCCAGCACGGTGCGCCCCTGGCGCCGCTGCTCCCGCGCATCCTCGGCCAGCAGGCGCAGTTGCTTGAAAGTGGGGTTGTCGCGGGAAACGATGACCTTCATGGCCGACAGGCATCAAGCAGACGGCGCACCGGGCCGAAACTGCGCCGATGGATCGCGCTCGCCCCATGGGCATTCAAGGCGGCCAGGTGGGCGGCGGTGGGATAGCCCTTGTGCACGTCGAAACCGTACTGCGGATAGCGGCCGTGCATTTCCCGCATTTCGGCATCCCGCGCGACCTTGGCCAGAATCGAGGCAGCGGAGATCTCGGCGACGCTGGCATCTCCGCCGACGATCGCCCGGCAGGGCAAGGTCAGGGACGGGCAGCGGTTGCCATCCACCAGGACTTCGCTCGGCGCGACCCGCAGGCCCGATACGGCACGGGCCATCGCCAGCAGGGAGGCCTGGAGAATATTGATCCGGTCGATTTCCTCCACCGAGGCCGAGGCCACGTGAAAGGCGCGGGCTTTTTCCCGGATTTCCAGCGCCAGGCGTTCCCGCTTGCGCTCGCTCAGTTTCTTGGAGTCGGCCAGCCCCTCGATCGGCCGGCCAGGATCGAGGATCACCGCGGCGGCATACACGGCGCCGGCCAGCGGGCCGCGCCCGGCCTCGTCCACGCCGCAGATCATCCGGCCGTCCCTTGGCGCAGATGGGGCAGGATCGCGGCGGCGGCCTTTTCCACGGTGTTCTGGCGCAAGGTGCGATGGATGGTGGTGAACACCGCCTCGATCCGCGCCGCCACCGCGGGATCGACGACCTGGTTGCCCAGAGCCTGGGCCAGGTTTTCGGGCGTGGCCTCGTCCTGCAGGAATTCGGGCACCACGAAACGGCCGGCCAGGATGTTGGGCAGGCCGACCCAGGGTTGGTAGCGCATGCGCCGCATCATGCGCCATGACCAGGGCGACATCTTGTAGGCGATCACCAGCGGGCGCTTCATCAACGCCGCCTCCAGGGTCGCGGTACCGCTCGCCACCAGGGCGGCGTCGCAGGCCGCCAGTGCATCCGAGGCATGGCCGAAGAGCATCTTGAAGGGCATGTCCTGGGCGCCCAGGCGCCACAGGGCGGTCTCGAAGAGATTGCGGGTCTCCCGCGACGCCAGGGGCACCAGAAACCGCGCCTGGGGAAAGCGCTCCAGCAGGCGCTTGCCGGTTTCGATGAAGGTGGCAGCCAGATATCGCAACTCCGACTGCCGACTGCCCGGCAACAAGGCGAACAGCGGCCCGGTCTCCTCGCTCAGGCCCAGCCGTTCGCGCGCCTGGCGGCGATCGACTTCGATCGGATAGACGTCGGCCAGCGGGTGCCCCACATAGCTCACCGGCACCCGGTGGCGCTCGTAGAGTTCCGGCTCGAACGGAAACAGCGCCAGCATCCGGGTCACGGCGCGCGCAATCTTGCGAATCCGGCCGCCCCGCCAGGCCCAGATCGAGGGGCTGACGAAATGGATGGCGGGAATTCCCGCCGACTTGACCCGCCGTTCCAGCCACAGGTTGAAATCCGGCGCATCCACACCGATGAAGACATCGGGCTTGTCCCGCTTCAACTGCCTCAGCAACTGGCGCCGGATGCGCGTGATTTCCCGATAATGGCGCAGGACTTCGAAATAACCGCGCACCGCCAGCTTTTCGGCGGGCCAGAGGGCCTCGAATCCCGTGGCCTGCATCTTGGGGCCGCCGATGCCGTAAAAATGGGCGTCGGGCAGATGCGTCTTCAGTGCGTTGATCAGGTGGGCGGCCAGGAGGTCGCCGGAGGCTTCCCCTGCAACGAGGGCGATTCTGGGTGCATTCATATCGAAGGGATTTTCGTCTATCGGTCCCCGGCCTGAATGCGCCAATAGACGGGAAAACCCGCCTGTTGGCGTTCGGCTGCGAACTCAGCGCACGATGCCCCGGCCCGGCTCGGCCAGGAAATCCGCCAGGATTCTCAACTCCGGCTGTGTCTGGGCGCTTTCGGCGATGGCGGCGCGGGCCTCGTCCAGCTTGAGCCCCGACTTGTAGAGCGTCTTGTAGGCGCGGCGAATCGCCGCCACCGCTTCCGGCGCGAATCCCCGCCGCTTCAGCCCCTCGCTGTTGATGCCGTGAGGCTCGGCGGTATTGCCCGAAGCCATCACGTAGGGCGGCAGGTCCTGGAGCAGGATGGTGCCCAGCGCCGTCATGCTGTGGGCGCCGATGCGCACGAACTGATGCACCGCGGTGAAACCGCCCAGGATCACCCAGTCGCCGACATGGGTGTGGCCGGCCAGTTGGGCGTTGTTGGCGAAGATGGCGCGGTTGCCCACCTGGCAGTCATGGGCCAGATGGACGTAGGCCATGATCCAGTTGTCGTCGCCCAGGCGGGTCACCCCCGCATCCTGGGTGGTGCCCCGATTGAAGGTGCAGAACTCGCGGATCACGTTGCGGTCGCCGATCTCGAGCCGGGTCGGCTCGCCGGCGTACTTCTTGTCCTGGGGCGCGGCGCCGATGGAGGCGAACTGGAAAATCCGGTTCTCGCAGCCGATCCGGGTATGCCCCTCGACCACGACATGGGGCCCCACCTCGGTTCGATCCCCGATTTCGACATGCTCGCCGACCATGGTATAGGCGCCAATGACGACATCCGCCCCCAGCCGAGCATGAGGATGGACGATGGCGGTCGGGTGGATGCGGGTTCCGCTCATTCGATGGCCCGCACCGTGCACATCAGTTCGGCCTCCGCCGCCACCTGGTCATCCACCTTGGCCACCGCGGCGAACTTCCAGATGCCGCGCCTGTTGGCGCTGATGGAGACTTCGAAGATCAACTGGTCGCCGGGGCTGACGGGACGCTTGAAACGGGCGTTGTCGATGCCGACGAAGTAATACACCGACTTGTCGTCGGGCTTGCCGCCCATGGTGCGGAAAGAGAGGATGGCGGCGGTCTGGGCCAGGGCCTCGATGATCAGCACGCCGGGCATCACCGGATGATGGGGATAGTGGCCGGGGAAAAACGGCTCGTTGATGGTGACGTTCTTCAGGGCCGTGATGCGCTCCCCCGGCACCACGTCGAGCACCCGGTCCACCAGCAGGAAAGGGTAGCGATGCGGCAGGTGTTCGAGGATCTGATGGATGTCCATCGAGGTCATGACTTCTTCTCCAGTTCGGCGATGCGATTTTCGAGGGCGCGTATTTTATCGGCCATCGCATCCAGATGGCGCAGTCTGGCGAAATTCCGCAGCCAGTCGTCGTGGGCCATGAAAGGCACCGTACCGGTGTAGCTGCCCTGGCGGGCAATCGATTTTGCCACCAGCGTACCCGCCGAGACATGAACGTCGTCGGCGATTTCCAGATGGCCGAGGATGATCGCGCCGCCACCGATGGTGCAGCGCCGGCCGATATGGGCGCTGCCGGCGATGCCGACGCAGCCGGCCAGGGCGGAATGGGCGCCGATGCGGACGTTGTGGCCGACCTGGATCTGGTTGTCGAGCTTGGCCCCCTCCTCGATCAGCGTGTCCTCCAGCGCGCCGCGGTCGATGGTGGTGTTGGCGCCGATTTCGACATCGTCGCCGACGATCACCCTTCCCACCTGGGGAATCTTGACCCAGCGGCCGTCCGTTTCCCTTGCGAAGCCGAAACCATCGGCACCGATCACCGCGCCGGAATGGACGATCACCCGCTGTCCCAGGCGGCAGCCGGCATAAACGCTGACGCCGGGATGAAGCCAGGTGCCCTCGCCCAGTTCGACGCCAGCGCCGATGTTGCAGTTGGCGCCGACCACCACGTTCTCCCCCAGCACCGCATCCGGACCGATCCAGGCACCCGCTCCGACCGAAACACTGGCCGGCAGCGAAGATTCCACCCGGGCCTGGGGATGGATGCCCACCGGCGGCCGGGCCGGCGGATTCAGCCACTGCGAGAGGCGGGCGAAATACAGATAGGGTTGCGGCGTGGCAATGCTGGCGACCGGGCAATCCGCCGCGGCCTCCGGCACCAGGATGACCACCGACGCCGCGGTGGTCGCCAGCTGGCGACGATATTTGGGATTGGAGAGGAAGGTCGCCGCGCCGGGGCCGGCGCCTTCCAGAGAGGATACGGTATGGATGGGCTGGGAGCCGTCACCGGAAAGATCGCCGCCCAGGCGGGCGACGATCTCGCTCAAGGTGAGCATCACCTCCCGGAAGCCGGACTTACTTGCCGCCAGCCGGCTCGGCCAGGGCCTTGATCACCTTGTCGGTGACGTCGACTGAAGGATTCACGTATACCGCCTCCTGCAGGATCAGGGTGTAGCCTTCCTTTTCCGCAATGGTGCGCAGGGCCTTGTTGGTACGCTCGATCACCGACTGCAGTTCCTCGTTGCGGCGCGCGTTGACGTCCTCGTTGAACTCCCGCTGCTTACGCTGAAACTCGCGCGTCAGATCGGCGAGTTCGCGCTCCTTGCCCTTGCGCTGGCTCTCCGCCATGGTCAGGCTGTTCTTCTCCAGCTCCTCTTGCAGCTTCTGGGCCTGCTGACCCATTTTCTGCATGTCCTGGCTGCGCTTCTCGAATTCCTTTTCCAGTTTCTTCATGGCCTTCTTGGCCGGGTCGGACTCGCGCATGACGCGTTCGGTATTGATCACGCCGACCTTGACATCGGCCAGGGCAGGTAGGGAAACCAGGCTGCCAAGAGCCGCAAAAAGCAGAACGGTCTTTTTCAACTTACATCTCCGATACTAGAAAGTGGTGCCCATCTGGAATTGAAGCCGTTGCAAGCGATCCTCGGGCTTGTTTTTGAAAGGTTTCGCCAGGCTGAACTTGAGCGGACCCATGGGCGACGTCCAGGCCAAGGCAACACCGACACTGTAACGCAAATCGCTCAGGGAAACCTTTTGCTCCTTGCCCCAGACCTGGCCCGCGTCCAGGAACACGCTTGGCCGCACCGATTTGTCCTGGCCCATGCCGGGCATGGCGAACAACAGTTCGGCGCCGCCGACCAGACGCCGGGTGCCGCCCAGCGAGTTGTCCGTGGTCACGTCCCGCGGTCCCAGGGTCGATCCTTCATAGCCCCGCACCGAGCCGATACCGCCGGCATAGAAATTCTTCCAGAAGGGCAGATCCTTGCTGCCGTAACCACCGGCAACCCCGACCTCGCCATTGAGCATGAAGGTCACGCTGCGGGTGACCGGCCAGAAACGCTGGTACTGATAGTTGGCCCGGTAGTACTTCAAGTTGGCGCCCGGCAATCCCATTTCGCCGAAGACCCGCTGCATGTAGCCCTTGGTCGGGAAGATCCGGCTATCCACCGTATCCTTGACCCAGCCGGCGCTGCCCACCAGGGTGTTGAACTTGGAACCGTTGGCGGCCACGAAATCCTGGTAGATCTGAGGGCTGGTGCTGGTCAGGTCCAGCGATGTCGAATCCACCGAAGCGCCCAGGGCGATGGTGTCGTCCTCGCCGATCGGAATGCCATAACGCACGCCGCCACCGATGGACGAGATGTCGTAGGTGGCGATGTAGTTGAGGTTATTGGTGTTCGTCGTCCGGCGATAGAAGTCGAAGCCCCGGCTCACGCCATCCACGGTGTAATAGGGGTCGGTGAATGACACCGAATACACCTTGTTGACCTTGCTGGTATTGACCTGGAGACCCAGGCTCTTGCCGCTGCCGAACAGGTTCTGCTGATTGATCGAGGTCGACAGCACCAGCTTTTCCGTGCTGGAGAAGCCGGCACCCAGCATCAGGCTGCCCGTGGGTTTTTCCTTGACGTTGACATTGACATCCACCTGGTCGGTGGTGCCGGGAACCGGCGGCGTCTCGACGGTGACTTCGTCGAAATAGCCCAGCCGGTCGACGCGGCTGCGGGACTTGTTGATCTTGGCGCCGTCGTACCAGGCCGACTCCATCTGCCGGATCTCGCGCCGGATCACCTCGTCCCGGGTCTTGTTGTTGCCGGTCACGTTGATCCGGCGCACATACACGCGCCGGCCCGGATCGACGAAAATGGTGAAAGCGGCCTCCCGCTTGTCCTTGCTCAGTTCGGGCGCCGCGTTCACGTTGGCGAAGGCATAGCCCTCGTCGCCCAGGCGGTCGCTGATGGATTTGGTCGTCTCGGTCAGCTTTTCGCGTGAATAGATCTCGCCGGGCTGCACCTTCACCAGTTTGCGAAACTCCTCGTCCGGCAGGAGCAGATTGCCCGCCAGCTTCACCGAAGACACCGAGTATTGGGTGCCCTCGTTGATGTTGATGGTGATGTAGATGTCCTGCTTGTCCGGCGAAATCGAGACCTGGGTGGACTCGACGTTGAACTCCAGGTAGCCCCGATCCAGGTAGAAGGAGCGCAGGGCCTCCAGGTCGCCCGAGAGTTTCTGCTTGGAATATTGATCGTTCTTGGTGTACCAGGTCAGCCAGCCGGGCTCCTGCAACGCGAACACCTCGAGCAATTCCTTTTCCTCGAACACCTTGGCGCCGACGATATTGATCTGCTTGATCTTGGCGACGTCGTTTTCCTCGACATTGAAGCTGAGGCCGACCCGGTTGCGCTCCAGCGGAGTCACGGTCGCCGTCACCTTCGCCGCGTAGTAGCCCTTGCTCAGATACTGGCGCTTGACTTCCTGTTCCGACTTTTCCAGCATCGCGCGATCGAAGATGCGCGACTCGGCAAGTCCCACGTCCTTCAGGGCCTTGCGCAGCTGGTCCTTGTCGAAGGCCTTCATGCCGACGAAATCGATGGACGCGATCGCCGGCCGCTCCTCGACGATCACCACCAGGGCGTCGCCTTCGATCTCGATGCGCACATCCTTGAAGAAACCGGTGGCGAACAGAGCCTTGATGGCCTGGGAGGCCTTCTCGTCCGTCATGGTCTCGCCGGTCTTGACCGGGAGATAGTTGAACACCGTACCGGCCTCGGTACGCTGCAACCCCTCAACCCGGATGTCACGGATCACAAAAGCGTCGAAAGCGCTGGCAGAGGAAGCGAACAGTGCCGACAACAGCCCCGCCATCAGGGTTTTCTTCATAGGTTCAACCGGATAAGAGACGATTCAAATCGTTATAGAGCGCAACGGCCATCAGCAAGGCAAGCAGTCCCATGCCGATGCGCTGACCCAGTTCCAGCGCCTCTTCCGAAACTGGGCGGCCCCTGAAAAACTCCAAAAGATAATACATCAAATGCCCGCCATCCAGCACCGGCACTGGCAGCAGGTTCAGCACGCCGAGACTGATGCTGATCAGCGCCAGGAAGCGCAGATAGGGGCCAAGCCCCAGCCTCGCCGACTGGCCGGCGTAGTCCGCGATCGCCACCGGTCCGGAGAGGTTGCGCCAGGAAATGTCGCCGGTGATCATGTGCCCCATCATTTCGAGGCTCAGCTTGGCGGTTCCCCAGGTCTGCGACAGTGCCCGCCCGATCGCATCCAGCGGACCGTAGCGTACAACCACCAGCAAGGGGGAATGCTGCCCGTCGGTCACCTGGACCATGATCCCGATGCGACCGACCGCCTGTCCGTGCTCGGTCGCCGCTTCAGTGGTCAACCGCAGCCGCCGGATTTCACCGTGTCGCCTGAATTGCAGACTCAGTTCCCGGCTCGGGCGGGCACGAATGGCGCTGGTCACTTCATCCCAGTAGACGATCGGTTGCTCGTCGATACCGACGATCTCATCCCCCGCCGCCAGGCCGGCTTTCTGCGCCGGAGAGCCGGGGGCCACCGCACCGATCATCGGGCGCAACCGCTGGCGCTGCAGGGCGAGGCCGAGCTTGCCCATCAGGTTCTCATCCACCTCCGTCGCGCCGAGATCGCTCAAATCCAGTTGTCGCTCGACCGACGCATGCCCCTCGGACTGCAGCTCCAGGACCGCCCTGCCCCGCTCCAGCGCGCGGGAAATCAGGGCCAGGCGCAGCTCGCTCCAGGTCGCCACCGGCACGCCATCCACCGCCTTGACCAGTTCGCCGGACCGGATGCCGGCCTGGGCGGCGACGCTGCCCGCGACGGGCTCGTCCAGCAAGGGACGGACTTCCTGCACGCCCTGGACGAACATCACCCAATACAGCAGCACCGCCAGCAGCAGATTGGCCAGCGGTCCCGCCACCACGATCGCGATGCGTTTGCCCACCGGCTGGCGGTTGAATGCGCGGGGCAGATCGTCCGGTGCGACCTCGCCCTCCCTTTCGTCCAGCATTTTCACGTAGCCGCCCAGGGGAACCATCGAAACCGCCCACTCGGTGCGATCGGCGCCGAATCGGCGCACCCACAGGACGCGGCCGAAACCGACGGAAAAACGCAGCACCTTCACTCCGCACCAGCGGGCAACCAGAAGGTGTCCCAGTTCGTGGACGACGACGAGGGAGCCCAGGGCCAGGACGAAGGCCCCCAGGTACCAGGCAAGACTGGCGGCGCTCATCCCGTCAGGCCTGCAATCACCGTCTGGGCCGTTTCCCGCGCGATCCGGTCGGCGGACAGCACCGATTCCAGATCCTCGACGGCCATGGCCGGCACACGATCCAGTACACGGGCAATCACGTCGGCAATGCGCAGGAACGGCAGACGCCGGTCGAGAAAGGCCGCCACCGCCACTTCATTGGCGGCATTGAGCACGGCGGGCGCGCTGCCGCCCGCCTGCAACGCCCGATAAGCCAGCTCCAGGCAGGGAAAGCGCGCCGTGTCGGGCCGTTCGAAGGTCAGTTGCGCCACGTCGAACAGATCCAGGGGCGCCACGCCGGCATCGATCCGTTCCGGATAGGCCAGCGCATGAGCGATCGGCGTCCTCATGTCGGGGTTGCCCAGCTGCGCCAGCACCGAGCCATCGCTGTAGGCGACGAGAGAGTGAATCACGCTCTGCGGATGGATGACCACCTCGATCAGTTCGGCCGGCGCATTGAACAGCCAGTGGGCCTCGATCAGTTCCAGGCCCTTGTTCATCATGGTGGCGGAATCGACCGAGATCTTGCGTCCCATCACCCAGTTGGGATGAGCGCAGGCCTGCTCGGGAGTCACGCGTTGCAGCTGATCCAGCGGGATGCTGCGAAACGGGCCGCCGGAGGCCGTCAACAGGATGCGGCGCACGCCGGAGCGGGCCAGGTTCCCGGCATAGTCGGCGGGCAGGGACTGGAAGATCGCGTTGTGCTCGCTGTCGATGGGCAGCAACTGCGCCCCGGACTGGCTCACCGCGCCCATGAAGACCCGGCCGGCCATCACCAGGGCCTCCTTGTTGGCCAGCAACACCCGCTTGCCCGCCCGGACCGCGGCCAAGGTGGGCTTCAGACCCGCCGCGCCGACGATGGCCGCCATCACGGCGTCGACTTCGGCCAGCGCCGCCACCTGTTCCAGGGCCGCCTCGCCCCAGAGGATTTCGATGCCCCGCGCCTCGGTCCCCAGGATCACCGCCAACTGATCGGCGGCGGCGGCATCGCAGGTCACCGCGTAACGCGGCCGGTGCTTGCGGCACTGCTCGGCCAGCTCCGCCATCCGCTGATGACCGGTGAGGGCGACGACTTCGAAGCGATCCGGATGCCTGGACACCACGTCGAGGGTACTCAAGCCGATCGAGCCGGTAGCTCCGAGAATGGTCAGGCGTTGGCGAATCATGGGTTCACGAGGGTCAACACGAGCGCCGTAAGCGGCAAAGTCGAAGTCAGGCTGTCGATCCGGTCGAGCACACCGCCATGCCCCGGCAGCAGGGCGCTGCTGTCCTTGACCCCGACCTGCCGTTTGATCAGGGATTCGAACAGGTCGCCGACGATGCTCGCCGCCGTCAGCAGCAGCAGCAAGACAGCATAAATCAGCGGAGCAACCTCCAGCTTGAATGCCGCCGCCATGCCGAAGCCATAGGCCTGGACCGCCAGCGCCGCTCCGGCCGCGCCTTCCCAGGTCTTGCCCGGACTGATGGCGGGCGCCAGCTTGTGGCGGCCGAATGCCCGGCCGGCCAGATAGGCGGCGATGTCGGCGACCCAGACCAGTCCCATCACCGCCAGCAACCGGGTCGGACCCAGCGCGTACAGACGCGCCAGGGCCCCCCAGGTGGGCAGCAGCAGCAAGAGGCCGATGGCGAGGAACGGGACGTTGCCGACCAGGGGCCAGCGCCGGCGAAACCAGCAGGGCACCGCCACCAGCCAGAACAGGGCGGCGACGCCCCACAGCGACAGCCGGATTTCCGGCAACAGATACAGCAGGCCGCAGCCGAGCATCACCAGCAGCGGAAAGAGTTTGCGCCAGAAGAAAGGGTTGCCCCCCGCGAATCCGCCCCATTCCCAGGCTCCCAGGCCCGCCACCAGGGCGAAAAAAGCCAAGGCCCAGGAGGACGGCGCCAGAAACAGGATTGCCAGGACGACGGCAACCAACACCACGGCGGTCAAGAGCCGCAGCTTAAACATTGCCGTCCGTCCCCGCACGCGGCGACGGCGTCAGTTGCTCGCTGGTGCGACCGAAACGGCGCTCCCGTGACTGATAGGAAACGATCGCCTGATCCAGGGCCGCGCCATCGAATTCCGGCCACAGGCAATCGGTGAAATACAGTTCGGCGTAGGCCAGTTGCCAGAGCAGGAAATTGCTCACCCGCTGCTCCCCGCCGGTGCGGATGAACAGATCGGGCTCCGGCGCGTAGGCCATGGAGAGGTGTTCGGCCAGGTCCTGCTCGGTCCAGTGCCCGGCTTTTTCCGGGTGCTGACGCGCCAGCGCATTGGCGGCCTGGAGGATGTCCCAGCGTCCGCCGTAGTTGGCGGCGATGGTCAACGTCAGACGGGTATTGCCGGCCGTCAGGGCCTCGCCGGTCCGGACCAACTCGAGCGTCCGCGCATCGAAGCGGGACAGGTCTCCGATGACCCGCAGGCGCACGCCGTTCTGGTGCAGCTTTTCAACCTCGGCCTGCAGGGCCGCGACGAACAAGCGCATCAGGAACGAGACCTCATCGGCGGGGCGGCGCCAGTTCTCGGAACTGAAGGCGAACAGGGTCAGGTATTCGATGCCGCGCTCGACGCAGGCCTTGACCATCGTGCGGACGGTCTCGACCCCCCGTTTGTGACCGGCCACGCGCGGCAGGAAGCGCTTTTTCGCCCAGCGCCCGTTGCCGTCCATGATCATGGCGACGTGGCGCGGCACGGCCCGCACTTCCGGGATATCCCGCGTGGAGCTGAGGAATGACATCAAGGGACGATGGTGGAGACGGTGGCGGACGCTTCAGACCGCCATCAGGTCCTTTTCCTTTTCCGCCAGCATCTTGTCCACGTCGGCGACGAAGCGGTCGGTGAGTTTCTGGATTTCGTCCTGGGCGCGGCGCTCGTCATCTTCCGAGACTTCCTTCTTCTTCAGCGCGTCCTTGAGCGTATTGTTGGCGTCCCGGCGCAGGTTGCGGACCGCCACCTTGGCGTTCTCCCCCTCGTGCCGGACCACCTTGATCAGTTCCTTGCGGCGCTCTTCGGTGAGCATCGGCATCGGCACCCGGATCAGGTCCCCCTGGGTGGCCGGATTGAGGCCCAGATCGGCCTCGCGGATCGCCTTTTCCACTTTGGCGACCATCCCCTTCTCCCAAGGCTGGACGCCGATGGTGCGGGAATCCACCAGCGTCACGTTGGCGACCTGGGTGATCGGCACCGGGGAACCGTAATAATCCACCTGCACGTGATCCAGCAGACCGGTATGGGCGCGGCCGGTGCGCACCTTGCCCAGATCGTTCCGCAACGCATCCAGGCTTTTCTGCATCTTCTGTTCGGTGTTCTTCTTGAGTTCGGGAATCATCTCAAGCTCCTATACATGCACCAGGGTGCCTTCGTCCTCGCCCATCACGACGCGCTTCAGGGCGCCCGGCTTGAAGATCGAAAACACGTTGATCGGCAACTTCTGATCGCGGCAGAGGGCGAAGGCCGTGGCGTCCAGGACCTTCAGGTCGCGGCCGATGGCCTCGTCGAAGCTGATTTTGGCGAACCGGGTCGCCGTCGGATCCTTCTTGGGATCGGCGGTATACACCCCATCCACCTTGGTGGCCTTGAGCACGATTTCCGCCCCGATCTCCGAACCGCGCAGGGCGGCCGCGGTATCGGTGGTGAAAAACGGATTGCCGGTGCCGGCGGCGAAAATGACGATCTTGCCTTCTTCCAGATAGCGGATCGCCTTGCCCCGGATATAGGGCTCCACCACCTGCTCGATATTCAGCGCCGACTGGACGCGGCCATTGAGGCCCGCCTGGCGCATCGCGTCGGACAGGGCCATGGCATTCATTACCGTGGCCAGCATTCCCATGTAATCGGCGGTGGCCCGGTCCATGCCGGTGGCCGTGCCCGCCACGCCACGAAAAATATTGCCGCCGCCGATGACGATGCCGATCTCGACTCCCAGTTCGGCCACCGCTTTCACTTCCGCGACGATGGTTGCCAGCATGGCGGGGTTGATGCCGTAGGCATCATCCCCCATCAGGGACTCGCCCGAGAGCTTGAGCAGGATGCGACCATAGGCGGCGGGCATGGCGATTACCTGGCGGCGGCAGCGGCAGCCTGAGCGGCGACTTCGGCGGCGAAGTCGGTCACCTTCTTCTCGATGCCCTCACCGACGATGTAGAGCACGAAGCCGGCCACCGAAGCGCCTTTGCTCTTCAGCAACTGCTCGATGGTCTGCTTGCCGTCCTCGGCCTTGACGAAGACCTGGCCGAGCAGGGTCACGTCCTTCAGATACTTCTGCACGGTGCCTTCGGCGATCTTTTCCAGCATCGCCTCGGGCTTGCCGGCTTCACGCGCCTTCTCGATAGCGACGCGGCGCTCGGTTTCCAGCAGTTCGGCGGAAACGCCGGACGCGTCGAGCGACTTGGGCTTGGAAGCGGCGATGTGCATCGCCAGGTCCTTGGCCAACTGCTCGTCGCCGCCCACCACGTCGACCAGCACGCCGATCTTGGCGCCGCCGTGGATGTAGGACGACAGCTTGCCCTTGGCTTCGACACGGGCGAAGCGGCGCGGCGACATGTTCTCGCCGATCTTGCCGACCAGGGCCAGGCGCACGGAATCGACCGTGCCATCGCCCAGCGGCAGGGCCGCCAGCGCGGCGACGTCGGCGGGGTTCTTCTCCGTCACCAGCCTGGCGCAATCGGCGGCCAGATTCAGGAAGTCGTCGTTCTTGGCAACGAAGTCCGTCTCGGAATTGATTTCAAAAATACTGCCGGTCTTGCCGTCGGCACCGATATGGATCGCCACCACGCCCTCGGCAGCCACGCGGGCCGCAGCCTTGGTGGCCTTGTTGCCCAGCTTGACGCGCAGAATCTCCTCGGCCTTGCCCATGTCGCCGGCCGCCTCGGTCAGGGCCTTCTTGCACTCCATCATGGGCGCGTCGGTCTTCTCGCGCAGTTCTTTGACCATGCTTGCGGTGATTTCCGCCATGAAAGTCACTCCAGAATCGATTGAAAACAATTGGGCGCCGCAGGCGCCGGGCAGCACTGCCCCGGCACCCCGGCGCCCTGGCTAGCCTTATTCGGCAGACTCTTCCTCGACCTCGACGAATTCGTCTTCACCGGCCAGCGCCTGGACCACCTCGTTGAGGGACTGGCTCTTGCCTTCGAGAATGGTGTCCGCGGCGCCCCGGGCATAGAGGCGGATGGCGCGACTGGAGTCGTCGTTGCCGGGGATCACGTAATCCACGCCTTCGGGAGAGTGGTTGGTATCGACCACCGCAACCACCGGGATGCCCAGCTTGTTGGCTTCGGTGATGGCGATCTTGTGGTAACCCACGTCGATCACGAACAGGGCATCGGGCAGGCCGCCCATGTCCTTGATGCCGCCAATGGACTTCTGCAGCTTGTCCATTTCGCGCTGCAGCGTCAGCGCTTCCTTCTTGGACAGGCGCTCGAAGCTGCCGTCCTGGTTCATCTGCTCCAGATCCTTGAGGCGCTTGATGGAAAGCTTGACGGTCTTGAAGTTGGTCAACATGCCGCCGAGCCAGCGCTCATCGACGTAAGGCATCCCGGCGCGCTGGGCTTCCTCGGCGAGGATTTCACGCGCCTGGCGCTTGGTGCTGACGAAAAGAACGGTGCCCTTCTTGGCAGCCATCTTGCGCAGGAACTCCATCGCCTCCTGGTATTTCACCAGGGTCTTTTCCAGGTTGACGATGTGAATCTTGTTGCGATGGCCGAAGATGTAAGGGGCCATCTTGGGGTTCCAGAAACGGGTCTGGTGGCCGAAATGGACACCCGCCTCCAGCATTTGACGCATGGTCGTGCTCATCAGAATATCTCCGATATGGGTTAAAACCGCCGCCCGGCCGCATTGCAACCCTTACGGGATCACCCATTCGGCGCCGGGCGTGTGAATTACCGTCCGGCAAACCTACCCCGGACAGCCGCAAGATTATAGCGTTTTCATCGACTTGGCGGCAAGGTCCGCCGTACTTTGGCGGCCGCTGCCGCGGCGTGCAGGATTACAGCAGCCGCTCCACCTGGGGCTGAATCTGCTCCGGCGGCGTCGTAGGATCGAATCGCGCCACGATGCGGCCCTGCCGATCCACCAGGAACTTGGTGAAATTCCACTTGATGTTGTTTTCGATCAGTCCCTCGGGATTGATCTTCTGCAGGATGTCGATCAGCTTCTGCGCCCCTTCGCTCTGAATCTCCTCCGGCGCGTTGGCCTTCAGATACTTGAACAGCGGTGCCGCGTTATCGCCATTGACTTCGATCTTCTCCGAAAGCGTGAAGCTCACCCCATAGTTCTTGGTGCAGAACTCGCCGATTTCATCGGAACTGCCCGGCTCCTGGCTGCCGAACTGATTGCAGGGAAAGCCGATCACCGCCAGGCCCTTGCCCGCCAGCGCCTTATGCAGCGCCTCCAGCCCTTCGTACTGGGGCGTGAGGCCGCATTTGCTGGCGGTATTCACCAGCAGCAGCACCTTGCCACGGTAGTCCGCCAGATTCAGCGGCTGGCCATCCAGGGTCTTGCCTTGAAAATCGTAGATGCTGGTCATGATGCACTCCTCAAATGGGAAGGCGACAATCTAGCGCATTCAGGAGCGGCGGCATAGCCACCGGATCGGCTGATCGGCAGACAAAGCTCTACTGCAACCCTTCCGCCAAACCTGCCTGAAAAATTTGTAGGTAGCACCTCCCTCCCGACGTACAGAAACGCTCATTCATCAATCAGGTGGCTGCGTTCACCGGCCTGCCCCGGGTAGACGCCGCCAGCCGCGCCAATCAGCGCACAGCGAGCAGGCCGCCGTGGAACGCCGCTGCCGCCCATAGCGCCCAGAAGCGTGCGCACTTCGTGCACAATGGGTAGCAGCCTGCCCCATTGCCCCCTTATCCGACCGACACTTTCGTACCATGACCTCAATGAGCAAACTCCTCAACACCATCATCTGCCTGTTCTTGGCACTGCTGACCGTAGGCCGCAGCCTGGCGGAAACGCCCCCTCCGCCCGAGCCGCCAAGACAGATCGTCCTCGAAGGGGCGCGGAATTTCCGCGATCTGGGCGGCTATCCCGCCGGCAACGGCTATCGCGTCGCCTACGGACGGATATTCCGTTCCGACAATCTTTCCCATCTATCGGTCCAGGACTGGCAGACCCTGCGGAAGCTCGGTATCGGCACCGTGGTGGATTTCCGCTCTGCAGAGGAAGTACAGGCAACCCCACCCCAGGCGCCCGCAGGCATCCGGGTAAAAGCACTGCCGATCGGCTTTGCGGGAATGAATATCGAGGACTTCAGGAAGCGCCTGATGAGCGGCGACCTGGATCGTGAGCTGCAGATCCAGACCTATAGCAATATCGCGCTGAAGCAATCGGAGTCCTACCGTCAATGGTTTGCGCTGTTGCAGCAAGCCCCGGTGGGAAGCGTATTCCATTGCACCTCGGGCAAGGATCGCACGGGGCTGGCGGCGGTATTGCTGCTAACGACGCTGGGCGTGCCACGGGAAATCGCATTGGAGGACTTTGTCGCCAGCAACACCTTTCTCAAGGAAGGCATCGAGGTCACCCTTCGGAATATCCGGAAAAACCCATCGTTCAAGGGCAACGAACAAGATATCCGGCGACTCCTGGGCGTGGAGAGACGGCAAATGGAGCAGACGATCGCCGATATCGAAGCGCGCTACGGATCGCTGGATCGCTATCTGGAAGACGTATTGGGCGTTGGTGAAAAAGAAAGGAAGACACTCCAAAGCCTTTATTTGGAGGCCATCCCGTCCGACTAGCAGCGGCCATGACCAGGGAAACCAGGGAGTGCGAATCCCACGACTCCCACTCATGAAGCGGCCAGTCGCGGCCATTGTCCTGCTTGCGCCATTGCTGACATCCTGCATCTATCTGCCCCATACCGAAGTGACGGTGGATCCGGAATGCGGTGTGCTCGAACGCAAAATGCACCTGACCGTGACCGAAGTGGCGCTCTACGGCCGTTGCGTCAATGAGGGCTGTGTCGCCTTGCTCGTGAGTGCCGGAGCGGCTTCAGCGGCGACGGCCGTGGTATCCGGCAGCGTCGTGGTTGCGGGGAACGCGGTCTACTGGCTCGAAAAGCAGGGGCGCTGTCTGCGTGAAAGATTGCGCGCGCCCGACCGGCCGCCCATGGAGCCGGTCAAGGCCGCACCCCTTCCACCCTAGCGCCTTGACGCCCCCTAGCGATTGAAGGCCTTGGCTTCCGCCGCACAATCATCCTTCGGCTGCAGGCCTGCAGCCCGCGCCGCAGCCACCTCGCGCTTGGCTTCGGCCAGTTGCGCGACAAACCCCGTGTTGGCGTGGAGCCTTGCCACCACGGCGCTGCCGAAGAGCCGACCCGCCGCCACGTCGCTCGCCCAATGCACGTTGCAGATGCGCCGGCTCTCGCCGAATTCGTAGCCCCGCTGCACCAGGGCGTTGGCCCGCTCCGGCGCCAGCTCGGCCAGGATCAGCCCCCAGGCCCAGCCGATGGCGGCATGGCCTGACGGATAGGAACCGTCCTTGCGCAGATAGGATTCATGATCCGGCGTGCAGGTGGGTTCGCCCTTTGCCATGAAGGGGCGAGCACGCTGGTGGAGGTGCTTGGCCTCCCGGGAGCCGAAACCGGCATCCACCAATGAGCGCCGCAGCAACATCGTCAGGTTGGGGCTCGTCGCCTCGTCGATGGGCAGGCCCAGCGCACAGGAAAAAGTGTCCGCCGCCTTGGGGAACATCAGTTCCGCATCCTTGCCCGCCCGCTGCCAGCGGGGCGTACCGCGCAGGGCGGCGGCGGCCTGCTTGGCCTCCTCGTCGGCCGCCTGGGCCGGCGAGCCCGCAGCCGGCGGCGGCGGCAGCAAAGCCTTGCTGTCAAGCTGCTCCCCGGGGGAGAGATAACCGGGGGCAAAACCGGGATAGGGGCCTTTCCCGACGGCGGATGGAGAACCCGCGGACTCCTGTGCCCCATGGGCATAGGCAAAGGCAAGGAGCATCAGTGCAAAGACCGATTGTTTCATTGTCGTCTTTCGTTCCATTGTCATCTTCCAAACCATGAGGAAAGCGTGGAAGCTAACACAGCCCGGAACCACAGGCTTTGGCGCGCTACTCAAAACAGGCAGGTTTTCAGACCAGCAACTTCAGTCCCACCACGCCCAGCACCACGGCGATCCCCATGCGCAGCACGGCATCCGGCAGCCGTCCGCCGAAATGGGCGCCGATCCAGACCCCTGGGATCGACCCCAGCAGCAGGCTGCCCAATAGCCGGAAATCGACATTGCCCATCAGGATGTGCCCGGCCCCGGCCACCAGGGCCAGCGGAATCGCATGGGCGAGGTCGGTCCCCACCAGTTTGGCCGGCGTCAGGCGCAAGGGGTAGAGGAAGACCAGCATCACCGCGCCCAGGGCGCCGGCGCCGATGGAGGTCAGCGCCACCAGGAATCCCAGGACCATCCCCGCCAGTATGGTCAAGGCCGGCTGGAACCGTTTGAAATGAGTCGGATCGCCGATCCGCATCCGCTTGCCGATCTGGTTCAGGAACGGCTTGGCCGCCATGGCGCAGGCCGTGAGGATCAGCACGCTGCCCAGGGCGACGATGATCGTACCCTGCCGAACGCCGCTGGAGCCGGCCCAGTGCAGCCACATCAAGGTTCCCAGGGCGGCGGGCAGGCTGCCCAGGGAAAGACGCCGCACCACCTGCCAATCCACACGTCCTTGCGAACCGTGCACCGCCACACCGAACATCTTGGTCAGCGAGGCATAGAGCAGGTCGGTGCCGACCGCCGTGTGAGGGGCAACCCCGAGCAGCAGCACCAGGAGCGGCGTCATCACCGCCCCGCCGCCGACCCCGGTCGCTCCGACCAGCATGCCGACCATCAATCCGGCCAGCGAATTCAACCCGACTTCCACCTGGTTCCCCTCTTCCCTACGTGCCCGCCATCTTGCCTCAAACCAGATCGGAATTCCTTGGTATCGTCGATGGACCGCTCCGCCAGCAACCGGGAAACCAGGCAAAAATTGTATTCATCCCGCCCTATTCCTCGGCTTTGTGCACCGGCGGCGCGGCATAGCTCTGGTCCAGCAGAGCCGGCCCCGGGAAGTAGGCGCGCAGGAAGAGGTTGAAATCCTTGTCCTTGGGAGAAGGCAGCCAGTTCGCCGCCTTGTCGCCTTCAGGGCGATCCGGCTGGATGTAAATGGTCAATGAGCCGTCAGCCCCGTATTTCAGTCCCGGCACCTTGTCGCCAAAGGTATAGCGTCCCGCCGCGTTGGGAACAAGGTTGAAGTTCTCGTCATACAGCGTCACCGACCAGAAGGAATAGGCGACCGGAATTTCTTCCTTTTTGAAATGAATCACATACTGGTTGGCACCATTCAGCGGCTTTTCATCGGCATCGACGAAGGTACGCAGCTTCACCGATTCCTCGATCTGGTGTTCGACTATGCCGGAAAATACCTGGGTTCCCGCCCGTCCCAGGAAGTCGTCCGAAGCCGCCATCCGCCCCCAGTTGCTGGGCCCATAGAACCAGCCGTTGCGCACCCTGGTGGCGCCGACGATGGACCCGCCGGCCTTGGCAACACGGGCCAGCAAATCGCGGCCATCGACGATGGCCCGCCGCAGGCCCCGCTGAATGGCAGGGTCGAGTTGTTCGATATCCTGTTTGGCGGCGGGGCCGAGCCCCACCAGGGCGAATTGCCGCATCAGCACGTCATGGTCGGGCGGTGGCGGGTTCTCCCGCATCACCGCGTTCATGGTCCTGAACGCCCCGAGGGGATCATCCGGGGAGGCCACTGCCACGGGAGCCCGGCCTTGCGGTAACAGGGCTTTCCGACGATAGACGCTCAAAGGCGTGATCCTGTAGCCATCCTGGAAAGTCCCCATCCTGGGCAGGTCGTCTTCCGTTCCATCCGTGTAGGTGCGGCCCAAAACAGCCACCCAGGGCGTCCAGGAGCGGATGACATTTCGAATACCCTTGGGTGTCTTCCCCTTCCACCCGGGGCCTGCCAGCAGATAGTCGCCGGGAATGTTATGAGTTGCCCGCACGCCGATATAGCCGATCGTGTCGCTGTACATATCGCACAACTGGAGCGAGTAATAGCGCCGCTCGGGGTTGGGGGGAACGGTCAGCACCATCGGCTGCTGGCTGACATCGGCAAAGGCGAGGGAGTAGGCCGTTTCCCGATTCGGCGAACCGCCGTACTTCTGCCCGGGGTCCGCTAGATGTCGGGTATGAAAGTACCGATTCACCATGCTCTGCCCACCCGGCAGCGGCTGGGCCCGCAGTTCCGCGAAGGTGATGATGGGATAGCCGTAGATGAAGGCCTGCATGCCGGTGAGGTAGGCAAACTCCTCGTTCCATGCCATGGATGGCCGCTGGAGAGCGGAGTCTCCCTCAATGGCCCATGATCGAAGCACGCAACAGCACAGCAGTCCGGCGATCAATACCCGTGGAAATACCATGAGTTCCCCCTGATTCTCATCGACTTGATCAAACCAGCCCCAGCAGCTTCGGCATGTTGGGCTGGCCGCTCCAGGCCGTGATGCCGCCATCCACGGGGATGATCGCGCCCGTCATGTAACTGGCGTCGTCGGAAGCCAGGAAACGCACCAGTTTCGCCACTTCCTCGACCCGGCCGATGCGGCCCAGGGGAATGTTGGCCTCGAAGCCTTGGCGCAGCACTTCGATGTTCACGCTGTGCTGGGTGATGGTGGTGGCGATCAGCCCCGGACAGACGGCATTCACCCGGATGTTGTCGCGGGCATGGTCCAGGGCCATGGCCCGCGTGTAGTTGATGACCCCGCCCTTGGCGGCCGAGTAGGCGGTGAAGGCGTAATCCCCCGCCATGCCGCTGATGGACGCATTGTTGATGATCGCCCCGCCTCCCTGGCGCCGTATCAGCGGAATCGCCGCTCTGCTGGCGTAGAAGACCGAGTGCAGGTCCACGGCGATCACTCGTTCCCAGTCGGCGGCCCCGATATCCGGGGTCTCGCCGAAAAAACCCATGCCGGCATTGTTGAAGAGGATGTCCAGCCTCCCGAAGGCCTCCTCCGTCGCACGCACCATCGCGGTGGTCTGTTCGTAGTCAGCCACGTCGCCGCAAAAGAAACGGATGGCATCGGCGCCATGACGTGCGGACAACTCATCCACCAGCGCCTGCCCCGCCTCGGCGCGGGTGCCGGAGAACATCACCCGCGCACCCTGTTCGAGGAAATCCCTGACCGTACACTCGCCGATCCCCGAGGTGCCGCCGGTGATCAGGGCCACCTTGCCCGCCAGAATGCCCTGCCCTGCCGCAATCTTGCCCATGCTGCCTCCTTGATGAAAACCGCGCCCGCTCAACGCACCCGCACCACGGGGGGCGGCGTGTACTTGCCCTCCACCGCCTCCTGGGTGGGCTGGTAGATGCGCATGATCAGATGGATGCCCATGCCCGGCAGGGACGGCAGCCAGTTCGCCCGCAGGATCGGATCCTGCGGTTCCTTCGCCGAGACGTGGATCGTCAGCGAGCCGTCCGGGTTGTACTTCAGCCCCCGGGTGTTGCTGCCCACGTGGTTTCGGTGGATGAGGTTGTCCACCATGAAGTGGGTGGTGGAGTCCATCAGGGTAATGGACCAGAAGGCCAGGGCCGGCGGCGTCTGCCCCTTGGGGAAGGTGATGGTGTAGTCGTGATCGCCGCTCAGCAGGCGGCCCTCGGAATCACTGTAGGCATTGGGATAGACCGACTCTTCCGGGATATTGCCTCCCAGGCCGCCGAAGACGCACAGGGCCCGCAGTACATAGTCCTGGCCGAAGAGCCCCATGTGTCGCGGTGCCGTGCCCCAGCCGCCGCCATTGCCGGCCATGGGGCGGGCCCGCATGGTGTCGAGGAAGCGGAAACCCTCCTTGGCCGCCTGCTCCAGCCCCGCCACGGTCTGCCCGGGCAGCTTCTGGGAATCAAACACCACGTTGGGGCCGAACCCCGCCGCGTCGAACAGGGCCATCAGCCCCTTGTCCTCCCTGGGTGCATCAATCTGGCGCAGATGATGGTTCACCACCTTGAAGAAATCGACGCTCTCGCGGATGTCGTAGCTGGCGTCGACCAGGGGCGGCACATTCTTCTGGGGCGTCTGGGGCAGGTTCCTGGCGTTGGCCGGATCCTTCAGATAGCTCGCCAGGTCGATCAGGCGGAACTTGCGCTCGTACTTCTCGTGTCGCTCCCGCTCGTTGTCCCGCGTCGCCTCGATCCGGGTCAGGATCCAGGTGGTCGGCGTGCTGAGCTTCACATGCCCCTGGACTCCCGGCGGCAGGGGCTTGTCCCAGTCCTTGTAGGTAATCAGGTAATAGCCGCCCTGCTGGCCGATGGTGCGACTGCTGAGGTAGGCCTCGTCCACGGTGTAGTAGTTCTCGAACTGGACGCTGTACCAGATCTTTTCCATAGGCGGGATGTAGATCACATACGGGTTGTCCTTCACGTAGAGCCAGGCCGAGGCATACAGCACGTCGGGATTGGGCACGCCGAACCAGGTGGTGGTGTGGTCGGAGAGCCGGCCGCCGTTGAAGTAGCCGAACACGCCGTGGGGCGCGCTGTTGTCCTTGGCGATGCCCTTCACCTGACGCATCTCCGCCACGGCAAATTCGAAGAAGGGGATGCCGTAGAGATAGCCCAGCATGCCGACGGAGCGGGAAAAATCCGTCATCGACTGACCGAAGTGCTTCTGCTGCTCCTCGGACCAACCCTTGTCAGCCGCCTGCGCCAGACTGGTCAGCAGGCACAGGGCCAGTAGAACCGCGCGTTTGACACGATGCATCATGTGAGTCTCCTTGTTGATTTCGACCGGTTACCGACGGTCGATCTGGGCGGCAAAGCGTTCGCGGTAGAAACGGAAACGTTCCGCCAACGCCGCCTTGTCGAGGCCGAAATCCTCCGGCGCATAACGATGGGTGCCGAATTTGTCCTGGCGGTTCTGTTCGAGAAATGCGGCCATCCTCGATTCAAAGAGTGGGCTCACCGACAATCCGAACTGCCGATAGATGGCCTTCACGGTGCCGATGGGGTCCGCCACCAGATCGCTGAACGCGATGTCGGCAAACTGGGTGTCCTTCTCGGGGTGGGCGTCGCGCCAATCCACGTAGCGGTGCAGCCAGAGCTCCAGCATGTCCGCGGTCTTGGGGCCGGCCGTGGTCTTGTCCACCTCGCCCATGGATTGTTCCCAGAGGTGCCAGTGCAGGCTGGAATGGCTGGTGACGGCCTCGACCGGTTCGCGGTGATTGGTGATCACCAGGGCATCGGGGTAGGTGGCGAAGAGATGCCCCATGAATTCCATGTGGGACGGGGCCTTCAACGCCCAGCGCTCCCGGCGGAAACGGGATTGAAGATGCTGGAGGAACATCTTGTGCCAGCGGTAGGCCGGTGTCGGATCCTGGGCATCGACCCAGTCGGTATAGTCCCAGATCGGCAGGCCGGCGCCGTAGATGTAGCTGAGGCACTCCATGGAGAAGATGCCGATGCATTCCTGGGGCAACTGGGCGTCCACGGGATGCACGGCGAGGATCTTCGGGTTGAGGCCGTCGACGGCCTGCAATCCCTGGTTCGTCATCTGGATGCGGGGGTCCGTCTCATAGCTTGCCGCCTCCGGCGGCGGACAGGGCATGGAGGTCTCCCAGAGCAGGGGCGCCCGGTTGTCCGGGTCCTGCCCCAGAAGGCCGATCATGAGCGTCGTGCCGGAGCGCGGCAGGCCGAGCACGAACATCGGCTTGCGGATCGTCTCCGCGGCCACCTCGGGATGCCGCTTGCGATGGTCCCAGACCCCGAGCCGAGCGATCAGGTTGCCGAGGATCATATTGCGGGCGCGCAATAGACCCATTTCAGTCAGCCGCAGTTGATTGACGGCTGAGACGAGGCGTTCCAGGCCCTCACGGAAGGTCTCGGGGCCGAAATCCTCCAGCCCGGTGGCCTGGGTGGCCATTGCCAGCAAATCATCGACGCGGAAGTCAGGGTAATGGGTTTCCATATCAGCGAACCATCAAAATCAGGAAGGGAAATGAGGCTGGGCGCGGCGAAAGCCCCCCAGGGCCACCAGGCCGAACCCCATGGTGGTCACCAAGGCGTAGCGCAGGGCCTGCGGCCCCGCCAGCGGCTGGAGGGCGTCGCTCAACAGGCCGACGACGAAAGGCCCGAGGCCGAAGCCGATCCAGGTATTGGAGAGGGCCAGCAGGCCATTGGCCAAGGCGCGCCGATCCGGCGGCACGAGGAAGCTCATGGCGGTAAACACCGCGGGCATCCACAGGGCGCTGACGAAGCCGAACAAGGCGGCAAACCCCATGGCCTGGGGAACTGAGCCCAGGTTCCAGCCCACCGGCCAGAGGAACACGGCCATGGCACAGGGAATGCTCAAGGCCAGGCTGAGGATGGGGGTTCCCAGGCGCCAGGCCGGATTCCGCCGCGACAGGGCGGCGCTCACCCCGCTGCTGACGAGCCCCCCCACCAGGGAAGTGAGGGTGCCCACCACCGCCACGAGCAGGCCCGCCTGGGCCAGCGGCAGACCATGGATTCGCACCAGATAGGCCGGCAGCCACATGGCGTAGGCCACGGTCATGAGGGAACTGAAGCCGGAGCCGATCACCAGCCAACGCACGGCGGGCATCGCCCAGAGACTCGCCAGAGCGGCGAAGATGGACGGCGCCCCCGGCTCCTCGGCACCCACAGCGACGGGCCGCAGTCTACGGGGTTCGGGCACCCACAGGGCGACGGCCACGGCCAGCACCATGCCCGGTATACCGATGGCCGCGAACGCCGGCCGCCAGCCATGGTGGGCCGCCACCCAGCCCCCCGCCCCCAGGGCCACCAGGGTGCCCAGGTAGGGACCGATGAGATAGAGGCTCATCACCATGCCCCGCAGGCGTATCGGGTAGTAGTCGGGCACGAGGGACAGGGACGGCGGCGTCACGCCGGCCTCCGCGGCCGCCGTCAGGAGCCGCAATATCACCAGTGCCCCCAGGCCGCTCGCCCAGCCGCAGGCCCAGGTGGCCAACCCCCAACAGAACATGGCGCAGGCGATCAGCCCGCGGCGGTTGGCGCGATCCGCCAGTCGGCCGGCCGGCAGACTGAGAAGCCCGAACAGCAGGGCGAACACCACGCCCGCCACCAGTCCCAAGGCGCCATCGGAAATCTGGAATTCCTGCTTGATGGGTTCCAGCAACACCGACACCACCTGTCGTCCGGCGAAGGTGAAGACGTTGGTGAGCATCAGGATGCCCAGGGCCAGGTGGCAGCGCCAGGCCGGCATGGAATGTGAAGACACGGAGATCCCGCCCCCTGAAAATGAATGGGAGGGACCTTAAAGGGTCAAGACGATCCTCCGCAATTCGGATTCGAGGGAACGCCATGCACTGGCAAGCCTCTGATTCGAAAACGACTAATCCTGGCCCTGAGTCGTGTTCGGATTCGGCAGATCGACGATGGCGCGCACGATGCGGGCCAGGATGCGGTCCAGCTCCTCCGAGGCCAGCAGATCGGGCCGATCCTCCACCAGGGCCGCGATCATGGCACGGATGCCCCGCGCCAGCAGGTGGGAAGCCAGGGGAAGGTTGCCGACACGGCCGCCCACGCCCCGCTCGTCGAGGATCTGGATCATGCCGTCCACCATCTCCGCCACACTGAGGCGTCCCTTCTCGTTCATGGCCCAGAGCTGGTAGTGGTGGGTATAGCGGCGATGGAAATCCCCGCCGAGCGCGAGCATCTTGCGCTCCACCTGCACCACGCGGCCGATGACGCCATCGAGATACTCGGGCAGCGACTGCTCGCGCATCCGCGCGTAATCGGTGTTCGCCGCCTTGGCTTCATCCAGCAGCACCTCCCGGGCCAGATGCGCCAGGATGGCTTCCCGGTTCGGGAAATATTCGTAGAGCGAACCCACGCTGACGCCGGCCCGCTCGGCCACATTGCGGGTCGTCACCGCCGTGGCGCCTCCCTCCGCCAGCAGTTCGCGGGCGGCGGTGAGCATGCTGTCCACCGTGTGCTTGGCCCGGCGCTGGGTGGGCAGACGGCGGTGGGTTTCGAAATCACCGCGCATGGGCTTGGCATCGGCAGCGGCCTTGCCAGCGCCAGCCATTTTCTTCCTGCGAAGCGGTGCGAAAGCGGAGCTCACGGCGATTGACGCCCTCACTCCGGCGCCAGGGCGCGTTCCACGAGCTTCGCCCAATAGCGGATGCCCGTCGGGATGATGTCGTCGTTGAAATCGTAATGGGGGCTGTGCAGCGTGCAGCCGCCCTCGCCCGGCCCGTTGCCGAGCCAGACGTAGCAGCCGGGCACCACCCGCGACAGGTAGGAAAAATCCTCCGCGCCCATGCTGGGCTTGAGGTGGGTGAAGACCCGTTCGGACCCCGCCACCCGCCGCGCCGCTTCGCGCGCCAGCAGCGTCGGCGCTTCGCTGTTGATCGTGGGCGGATAGCCGCGCTCGAAGCGCAGGGACACCCGCACCCGATGAGTGGTTTCGATGCCGTTGCAGATCCGGCGCATGCCCTCTTCCATCGCATCCTGCCATTCCGGGCGCAAGGTACGAACCGTGCCGCCCAGCAGTGCGGTTTCCGGCAGCACGTTGTCGGCATGGCCGGCGTGGAAGCGCGTGACGCTCACCACGGCGGACTCCAGCGGATCGGTATTGCGCGACACCAGCGTTTGCAAGACCTGCACCAGGGCGCTGCCCGCCACCACCACGTCCGCCGTCTGGTGGGGCATCGCCGCATGGCCGCCGTGGCCGGTGATCTCGATCTCGAAACGATCGGCGCCGGCCATCACCGGCCCCTCGACGACGCCGAAGCTGCCCGCCGCCATGCCCGGCCAGTTGTGCAGGCCGAACACCATGTCCATCGGGAAGCGATCGAACAGCCCCTCCTCGACCATCACCCGGCCGCCGCCGTCGTGCTCCTCGGCGGGCTGGAAGATGAAATACACCGTGCCGTCGAAATGGCCGACCGCCGCCATGTCCTTCAGGGCCTCCGCGGCACCCAGCAGCATCGCGGTATGGCCGTCATGGCCGCAGGCGTGCATCTTGCCCGGCTGCTTCGAATGATGGGGGAAGACGTTGAGTTCCTGCAGCGGCAGGCAGTCCATGTCGGCCCGCAAGCCGATGGCGCGCGGGCTGGTTCCGACGCGCAGGCGGGCCACCACGCCGGTGCCGGCGAGTCCCCGGAAGACCTCCAGGCCGAGCCGCTCCAGATGGTCCGCCACCACTTTGGCCGTACGATGCTCCTCGAAGGCCAATTCCGGATGGGCGTGCAGGTCGCGCCGCAGCGCGGCGATGCGGCTTGCCAGGTTGGGCAACTGATCTTCCATGCTCATGATTCGTCTCTCTGGATTGCCACGATAATGTAGCACTCCCTCATTCCCCGCCGCCGCCATGACCGCCATTTTGCGTTCCGCCGCGCTCCGCGACATCGAAGCCCGCCATGCCGAGGCCCAGCCGCCATTGATGGAGCGCGCGGGCCGCGCCGCCGCCCAACTCGCCCTGCGCCTGCAGGCCGCCCTGGAGGGGCCGCCCCTGATCTTCGCCGGTCCGGGCAACAACGGCGGCGACGCGCTGGTGGTGGCCCGCCTGCTGCGCGAAGCGGGCCTGGCGCCGGTGGTGGCGTCCAGCGCCGACGCCGAGCGCCTGCCGGCCGACGCCCGCCAGGCCATGCAAGCCTGGCGCCGCGCGGGCGGCGAGATATGTTCCGAGGTTCCCGAGGGACGGTACGGCCTGGTGGTGGACGGCCTCTTCGGCATCGGCCTGACGCGCCCCCTGGAAGGGCATTACGCCCAGTGGGTGGAGCGCATCAACGGCTACGGCGGCCCAGTGCTGGCGCTGGACTGCCCTTCCGGGCTGGACAGCGAGACTGGACACGTTCTCGGCCGCGCCGTGCGGGCCAGCCATACGCTCAGCTTCATCGCGCTGAAACCCGGACTGCTGACCCTGGACGGCCCGGACTGCTGCGGCGAGCTGACCCTGAACGACCTGGGCCTAGACCTGGGCAATGGCGTGGCGGCAGCCACGAGCGGTCGGCTGGTGGAGCGCGCCCTCTTCGCCGACCACCTGCGCCCCCGCCGCCGCAACAGCCACAAGGGCAGCCACGGCTCCGTCGGTATCCTCGGCGGCGCGCCGGGCATGGCGGGCGCCGCCCTGCTGGCCGGCCGCGCCGCCTTGAAGCTGGGCGCCGGCCGCGTCCATGTCGGCATGCTGGAGGCGCTGGCGGTGGATCACGCGCAGCCGGAACTGATGCTGCGCGCCGCCAACGAAGTGCTCGGCCTCGCCACCGTCCTGGCGGTCGGCCCCGGTCTCGGGCAGACGGCGCAGGCCGCCGAGTTGCTGCGCCAGACGATCGCCACTGCCCTGCCCCTGGTGCTCGACGCCGACGGCCTCAACCTGCTGGCGAGCCATCCGGTGCTCGGCGGCCGCCTGGCGCGCCGCGATGCGCCGACGCTGCTCACGCCCCACCCGGCGGAGGCCGCCCGCCTGCTGGACGGCAGCGTGGACGCGGTACAGGCCGACCGGCTCGCGGCGGCGCTGGAGTTGGCGCGCCGCTTCAACGCCGTGGTCGTTCTCAAGGGCTGCGGCAGCGTGATCGCCAGCCCGGACAGCCATTGGTTCATCAACGCCACCGGCAATCCGGGCCTGGCTTCGGCCGGCAGCGGCGACGTGCTGACCGGGATCGTCGCGGCCCTGCTGGCCCAGGGCTGGCCCGCCGTCGAAGCCGCCCTGGGCGGCGTGCATCTGCACGGCGCGGCGGCCGACATGCTGGTGGCGGCCCAGGCGGGCCCCATCGGGCTGACGGCCGGCGAACTGGCCGACGCCGCCCGGCGCCTGCTGAATGCATGGTGCGTGCAGAATCAACCGAACAGCGGATTGCGGGGATAGGGGTAGAGGGTGCTCAACGCCTCACTGTGGCCCGGTCCCTGGACGATGCGCACATGTTCGCGGCGAAATTCTCTGCCGTGGCGCAGACCGCAACTGTGGGCGATCATCTCGATCTCATGGTTCATGTTGCGGCAGTAGTTCGCCACCCGCAGGGCCTTCTCCTCCACCACCAGCCCGCGCTGCAATTTGGGATCATGGGTGGTGATTCCGGTGGGACAAGTATTGGTATGGCAGCGCAAAGCCTGGATGCAACCGAGTGCGAAGAGAAAGCCTCGCGCGGTATTCACGAAGTCGGCGCCGCAGGCCAAGGCCCAGGCCGCCTGCGCCGAGGTGACCAACTGACCGGCCGCCACCACCCGGATGCGTTCCTTCAGCCCCGACGCCAGCAGGGCATCCACCACTCTCGGCAACGCCTCGTCGATGGACAGCGCCATGTGGTCGGCCAGAGCCTGGGGCGCCGCGCCCGAACCGCCCTCGCCGCCATCGACGACCAGGAAATCGGGCGCACTGGCGAGGCCGCGACGCAGCACCGCCTCGCACAACAGGCGCATGAATTCGCGGCCGCCGACGGCGGTCTTGACCCCAACCGGCTTGCCGGTCACGTCGCGGACCCGCGACACCATGTCCAGCAACTGATCGACATTGCCGATGTCCGGATGGCGATTCGGCGAGAGCGAATCCATACCCGGCGGAATGCCCCTGATGCGGGCGATTTCCGGCGTTACCTTGGCGGCAGGCAGCACTCCGCCCTTGCCGGGCTTGGCGCCCTGGGACAGCTTGATTTCGAAGGCCCGCACCTGCTCGTGGGCAGCCAGTTCGCGCAGACGGCTTTCCGACAGTCGCCCGTGTTCGTCGCGGACACCGTACTTGGCGGTGCCGATCTGAAAAATCAGATCGCAGCCGCCTTCCAGATGATAGGGCGACAAGCCGCCCTCTCCCGTGTCGAACCAGCAGCCGGCCTCAGCCGCACCGTGGGATAGCGCCTGCACCGCAGGCCTGGAGATGGCGCCGAAACTCATGCCGCTGATATTGACCAGCGAAGCGCCCGCGAAAGGCTGCTTGCAATAGCCTTCGCCGATCCGGCACGGCGGCGGCGGCAAACGTTCCTCGTCAAGTACCGGGAATGGCGCGTTGACGAAAATCAGCGCACCCGGCCGACGCTTGTCGTAGGTGGAGCCGAAACCGATGACCCCGCCCTCGTTCTTGGCCAGCCGATAAACCCAACTCCGGGTCGCCCGATTGAAAGGCCGCTCTTCGCGATCCCCGAGGAAAAAATACTGGCGGAAGTATTCCCCCAGTCGCTCGAAGACGTAACGCAGGTGTCCCACCAAAGGGTAGTTGCGCAAGATGGTGTGCCGTTTCTGGGTGGTGTCCCTGACGTACCAGTAGGCCGCCGTTCCGAGGATGGCCAGCACCAGAAGCACTCCGAGCGTGACAAGCAGCAAGTCCAACATGGGCTAGAATCCCCGCACTCTTTTCGAAGCAAAAACATAACATGGATTTTTCCATCCCCCTTGCCGCGGAAGTCGAACGCAACGTGCTGGCTGCACTGGTCGAAGACATCGGCGGCGGTGACTTGACCGCGCTGCTCACGCCCGACGGCCGCCGCGCCAGGGGCATCGTGATCAGCCGCGAGTCGGCCGTGCTCTGCGGGCGGGCGTGGTTCAACGCCTGTTTCCAGCGCCTGGATCCAGCCGCCCAAATCACCTGGCATGTAAACGACGGCGAGCAATTGAGCGTCGGGCAGTCCCTGTGCGAAATCAAAGCCGACACTCGCGCCCTGCTCACCGCGGAACGGCCGGCCTTGAACTTCATCCAGATGCTGTCCGGAACCGCCACCGCCACCCGCAAGTACGTGGAGGCGGTGGCCGGCACCCGCGCCCGCATCGTGGACACCCGCAAGACCCTGCCCGGCCTGCGCCTGGCGCAGAAATACGCGGTGCACTGCGGCGGCGGCACCAACCACCGGCTCGGCCTCTACGACGGCATCCTGATCAAGGAAAATCACATCATGGCCGCCGGCAGCATCACTGCGGCCCTGGCACAGGCTCGGGCCCTGGGCCGCAACGACGTGTTCATCCAGGTCGAAGTGGAAAACCTGGAACAATTGGCCGAAGCGCTCGACGCCGGCGCCAAGATGATTCTGCTCGACAACATGAGCCTGCAGGAAATGCACCTGGCAGTCGGGCTCACCGCCGGACGCGCGCAGCTCGAAGCCTCCGGCGGCATCAGTCTGGAGACCGTGCGCGCCATTGCCGAGACCGGCGTGGACCGCATTTCCGTCGGCAGCCTGACCAAGGATGTCCGCGCCACCGACCTTTCACTGCGCCACGTGGAATCTTGAGATTTTCTGCTAGAATTCGCCGCTCTTTCCGGAGAGGTGGATGAGCGGTTTAAGTCGCACGCCTGGAAAGCGTGTTTGGGGTAATACCCCAACGCGGGTTCGAATCCCGCCCTCTCCGCCAGAATCAATGAAAACCCGCACTGCCACAGGCTTTGCGGGTTTTTGTTTTCATACGAAACAACTCATTCCCGGGTAAGGCGCTGCCCTGGAAACGCCCGCGAAACAGCCCCAACTACCCGCTCCAAACTTTGTTCCCTGCGGCTCTGCCCCCATCGCATGCTCTGACGTTTTTGGCGCATGTCTTTCTGACCATGGGGCGGCACGATATCCCCCAGGCCCTGTGCACGGATAACGACCCGCTATTCACGGGCCGGATATTCGCTGGTGGCTGGCCCTGATCGGGGTACGCCATCAGCACACGACGCCCGGTCCCGGCGTTCCCTGGCAGAACAGCCGGGTCGGTGCTGTTGCCCAGCGGGTCGGTAGTCCGGATGAGGTTGCCTTGACCATCGCAGGCGTGCTGGGTGGCATTGTCATTTCAGGCAGACAATCAAAATATTCTGATTTGGTTTTTGGGTATGAATTACAGGTATGGCAAGGATCAAGATGAAACCAAGGAGACACTGACAGAATTTCGCCGAAGACCTGGCTCTGTGCCGTACCCTTGGGAAAACGAACCTTGCGTGGCAGAAAATGTCGGGAAATAGCGACCCCAGCTTGGGGGTTAAAAATGACGAATCAACCGCTCTTAACGTTGCCTATCGTATGCAGTGACTTAATATGAGGAGCATCCAATCTCGACCGGAAAAGCTTCCATGCCCCCCTCCAGTCACCAAAAAATTTCACTACAGCGGCTTCTGAGCCTGGAGTGGGACGCGATTGCCGGAATTGCGGCGGCCGTGGTCGCGCTGATTCTGCACCTGCTGCACATCGTGGACCAGCATGTGGTCCTGCCCATCGTGCTTGCCCTGATCGCGCTGCTGTTCGTCAACTTCATGCGACACGCGAGGAACAACGAAGTGACCGCCGAACAGGTCGATCGCACGGCTCACGCGGTCAGCAAGATACAGTCGGCGCTGGAACTCCCCGAGGTCGTACTGGTGGGACCGCGCCATCTGCGCACCGTAAATGAGAAATTCGTGAAGCATATGAGCGGAGAAACCATCTGGTTCAATCTCTGCCTGTCGATGTATCGACCAATGCCGCTCTTCGACGCATTGCTGCGCCCGGCGGTGGAAAATCCCATGGTCTCGTCGATCCAATTCGTACTCGACGAAAGCCAGAAAGCGCTATGGCAGCAGGTCATCCTGCCGAGGATTTCAAGCTGTGCGGGACACGCAAAGGTTCGCGAACCGCAATGGCGCCAGCTGGACAAGACGATTTCCTACATCCTTGCCGACAGCCAGTCGAGCGGCGGCTGCGAGGCTCTGTTGAGTTTCTGGGGTGAACCGTTCATGGCGCAGGCGACCACCCGGGATGTGCCGCGCTATATTTTCCACGTGCAAAGGCACTCTGAACTACTGCCTCACCTGGAGGAACTGGCGCGCTAATGAAAGTAGCCCGCTGACTCGAATGCTGGAGAGGAACATGCATGGAATACCACGTCGGGCGGCACGCCCCATGTTTCTGAATCTGCTGGCGCTGCGATTTCCGATCGGCGCGGTGGTTTCGATCGGCCATCGCCTGTCGGGTCTCCTACTGGTCGTGGCGCTGCCTTTCCTGGTGGCCTTTTTCGAGCGCTGCCTCGAAAGTGAGCGGATTTATCAGCAAACGATGGCTGCGATGCGCAGCCCTCTTGGCACCGTCATCATGCTCATCCTGTGCGGGTCGCTGGTGCTGCACGTTCTGGCGGGCGTGCGCCATCTGCTGATGGACATCGACATCGGCTCGAGCCTGCCGATCGCACGCAGGACGGCGTGGCTCGTACTGTCGGCCAGCGCGGTCGCGGCGGCGACACTGGCCGGAGGATGGTGGCTGTCATGAAGCTGTTTGGCGGACTGCGCCCATGGGTCATCCAGCGCCTGACGGCGCTCTACCTGCTGCTGTCCATGCTGACACTGACGGCGTTCATCGTTTTCGAGGAGCCGATGAGCTTCACGGCGTGGCGCGCATTGATGCTTCAGCCAACCGGCAAGGTGGCAATCCTCATGTTTTTCACCGCGCTTTTCCTTCACGCCTGGGTCGGCCTGCGCGATGTTCTGCTCGATTACGCAAAGCCGTTGGCGCTGCGCTCGCTGCTCATGGCATCAGGCGCCTTCGGCCTCATCGCCCTCGAACTGTGGGTGATCGTCATTCTGACTGGAACGGGATAGGCACATCATGCGCTTTTCGATCTATCGATATGACCCCGAGCGTGGTGGCAAGCCGTACATGCAGGACTACCAAATCGATCCGGTGCACGGCGACAAGATGTTATTGGATGCCTTGATGCACATTCGACAGATCGACGACAGCCTGTCCTTCCGGCGGTCCTGCCGGGAGGGAATCTGCGGTTCGGACGGCATGAACATCAACGGCCGCAACGGCCTTGCCTGCATCACGCCGCTCGCCGACCTGAAGGAGCCGGTGGTATTGCGTCCATTGCCCGGCCTTCCCGTGATCCGCGATCTGATCGTGGACATGACGCAATTCTTCGCGCACTACCACGCCATCAAGCCCTACCTCATCAACCATCAGCCGGCACCGGAGCGCGAACGGTTGCAGTCGCCCGAGCAACGCGCCGAACTCGATGGTCTGTGGGAGTGCATCCTGTGCGCCTGCTGCAGCAGCTTCTGTCCTTCCTATTGGTGGAACCCAGACAAATTCATTGGCCCGGCGGGGTTGCTGCAGGGCTATCGGTTCATCGCCGACAGCCGCGACACTGCCACCCGCGAGCGCCTGGAGTTCCTCGACGACGTCTATCGCCTCTACCGCTGCCGCTCGATCATGAACTGCACCGAGGTATGTCCCAAAGGACTGAGCCCATCACGGGCGATCGAGAAAATCCGCCTCAAGCTGCTCAAACAGTCAATCTGAGCTGCGTCGGACTCACTCCCCGAATCAGCTGCAGTGATCTGTAAGTGTAGCTTGTAGGTGGTTTGGGGCTGAATAGATTCAACTCACACTGACCCGGCAGGCATGCCGCAGGACAGGCTTTCAATACGGCGGTAGTGAATTGCGTGCTTGGTGGCGCAGGTCTGAAAGTATCCTCCGATGGTCTCCCGGATACGTCAAACTTCTGCTGTCTCCCCGGCAAAGCCGGGGAGACTCCTTTGGTAGACGCTAGGCCAAGTCGTCGGCCACCATGGCGGCGACGTGGAAGCCCGAATCCACGGCCTGGTGGGTGCCGGCGCCGCGCCCGCCGGCATCGCAGCCGACCAGATACAGGCCGGGCAGCGGCGTGCGCGGACTGGGTTTGTGGCGGCCGATCTGGCCGACGATCTGGCCCAGGCCGACAGCCTCGCCGCCCATGCCGGGCAGCACGGAGTCCCGGCTGAGGCTGGAGATCATGCGCGGACCGTAAGGCTCGCGGCGGACGATGTGCTTGTGCAGCTCGGGGTAGAGTTCGTTGATGACCCGATCGGCCCGGGCGATGGCTTCCTCGGCCATCGGCGACTTGGGGTCGGCGGAAACGAAGATCTGAAAGTTGGCGATCTGATGCCCCGGAATAGGCGACATCTCCGGATCGAAGGCGGTCTCCACGTCGATCACGATGGGCGGCACCTCGGGCCATTCGCCCTGCGTCATGCGCGCCCAGTTGGCATCGTCGATCGCGCCGCTTTCGCCGAAGATGTTGACGAAGGCGCCTTCGAAGACCGGCTTGTCCAGCACGTAGCGGCAGCCGGCGATGGATAGGCTGGGCTCCAGCGCCTTGACCCGCGCCACGTAGTCCTCCGGAAAGTGCTCGGCGCCGGCCAGCTTCAGCACCGTGGGCTGGATGCCGGCATTGGAGATGACGGCCTTGGCGTACAACCGCTTGCCCGCCTTGGTCTCCACGCCGACGACGCGGCCGTCTTCCACCAGAATTTGCGTCACGGTCTCCCGGGAAAGATAGCTGCCGCCGTTTTCAACCACATAGTCGGCGCACACTTCGGCGACGCGGCCGAAACCGCCCTTCTGATAGCGGCCGACGCCGCCCATGATCATCTGCTTGAGGGTGAACACCGCTTCCGAGGCCGCGAGCTTGTCGGTGGAAACAACGAACAGCGCATTCATGCTCATGCCCAGATGGTCCGCCATCACCTTGGGCAGATTGAAGGGCTTCAGCCAGTCGGCGAAGCTGACATCGTCCAGCGCGGACAATTCATCGTCGGTGACGGCCATGGCGGCGCCGTATACAGCGCCCATGGCCATCAGGTCCGCGTCGCCCACCCCCAGGGTCCGCTTCAGATTGTCCACTTCCTCCGGACCGAGCTCCGGACGCAGGCCCGTGACCATCTTGCGCCATGGGCCGTCGTGGGGCTTGTAGAACAACTGTGCCATCGAGTTGCCTTCGGGGATGATGAATTCGACCCGATCCGCGACCCCCAGAGTATCGACCAGTTCGTGAAACCGCGAATTCAGCGCCGGAATACCGACCGCACCAAAGGCCTCGATCTTGTAGCCGCGCCGATCCAACCACTGCACCTTGCCGGCCGGCTTCGGCGTCTTGTCCACCAGGGCCACCCGCTTGCCGGCCTTCGCCAGCAGGGCTGCCACGCTGGCACCGCCGTAGCCGGCGCCGATCACGATGACATCGTACTTGTCCATGCTCCGCTCCTCGTTCTGTCGTTTGCGTATGTCGTGTGCCGGGACCGCCAGCGGTCCCGGCGTGGATCAGCTCTCGGGCGCGCCGTCGAACAGGCTCTTGAAGCCGGAAGGATCATGGCGGCCGAAGACCACGGTCTCCAACGTACCGTAGCCCTGGCGCTCGCCGAAAGTGGCGCGCACCAGCTGGTGGACGTGGATGAACCGGGGGTCGAGGGAATTGACCTGGGCCAGTTCCCAGGTCTCGGAGCTGACCACGTCCTCTCCCTTCCACATGCCGTGGCCCCATTCGGGATGGTTGTAGCCGACGCCCAGCATGTAGAAATCGAGGACCGGTTCCAGGGTGATCTCGTGGGATTCCCCTCCCGCCTCGACGAACTGCAACGTGGCGCCGCGGCTGCGCCGGGTGCCCGGCTGCCAGTGGATGCGGTGGCTGGCGGTATGCATTTCCCGGACTCCCGGCTCCTCGCCATCGGGAATCCGCGCCATGTCGTCGTAGGCGGGCAGGATGCAGGCCTGCAACTGGGTCGTATGACCGGTGGGGTCCTGATAGGTGTTGAACTGGGTGCAGATGTCGCCGAAGTCGAGGGGCGACCAGACCCAATAGACGCTGGGCGCCCCGTTCATCAGCCCGGGCGCGCCCGTCTCCCGCTCGCCCACGGGGCGGATGCCCCAGGACTTGTCGCGTGCGCCGCGCGTGGTGGCCGCATTCACCTCGATACGCCGGCCATGGACGACGATGTGCCCCTGCCAGCAGCCCAGTTGAGTGAAGCGGCTGGTGTGCATGATCAGGCGGCCATCGTCACGCATCACGCTCTGGGGTTCCTCGACGGCGGCGGTGCGGGCGATGAAGGTGAGATCGCATTCGATGCCGGTGCTGTTGGGCGCCAGGGTGACGCGGTAGCTGCGCAGCGGCTTGAGTATCTCGATGCGGAAAGGCCCGACGAAACTCTGGGCCCGGTCCTTGGGCGCCCGCCGGGAACCATGGAAGCTGTGCTGCACCCCATCCACGACGACGCTGAAATGCGCGTCCTGGATATGGCGGTTCGGATAGATGGCGAATCCGGACTCGAACATGAAGCCCCCCCCACGTCGATGCCGTTCATCCAGTAACGGTCGTAGCAGTTCCGGTCGCTGGACGCCGGCTCGCACACCGGTGCGGTCGTCTGATGAATACAGAAATCGTCAAAACTCGTGATCATGAAATATCTTCCTTTCCAGATTAATTCCAGGGATCGTTCCCTGCCAACACCGCCTCCACCAGCGGACGGCACATCAGATAAAGGTCGGGATCGCCCGGTTCCTGCGCCTCGCCGAACTTGATCCGGCGCTGGGTGATGCGGATGTCCACCAAGGCCATGCGCAGCAGGCCATAAGCCAGATAGAAATCCATGTTCTTCAGCTTCTGTCCGCTGACCCGCTCATAGCTCGCCACCACGTCGGCATACCGCATGAAATGCGGCATCGGCGCACTCGGAAAACCGACCAGGGCGGCGATGCCCTGGAAGTACTTGTGCAGCAGGATGGTCCAGGCCACGTCGAGCTCGCGCGGGCCGAGCGTGGCCATTTCCCAGTCCAGCACCGCCGTGGGGGAGAATTCCCGCCACAGCATGTTGCCCACCCGCGAATCGCCCCAGCAGATCACGGTCTCCCCTTCGTCCTCCGGCCAGTGCGCCTCGATCCAGGCGAACAGTTTTTCCACCAGGGGGAAGTGGCGTCCACTCCGGCCCCAATCGTAATAGGCCCGCTCACCGGCGAAGTGGCGGCGCAAGGGCGTGGCGCCGGGATGGGGCGCCAGGAGAAAGGCGGTTTCCTCGGCCGGCGCGCGGATGCCATGCACACCGGCGATGGCGGCGATGGTCTGCTCCTGCATCCGCGCCTGATCCTCGGGGCGGGCATCATGCAGCCAGCCGCCGAAGACGTAGGGCGGATTGTCGCTGGCCGCTTCGCCGGTGACCATCTCCATGATGAAAAAAGGCACGCCCAGGGCATCCGCGGCGGGCTCGTACCAGAGCACCTCGGGCACCGGGACCTGGCTGTACTTGCGCACCAGGCGCATCACGCCGACCTGCCGGTCGAAATCGTATTGCGAAAAGATGGGGAAGGCATCATCGGGCGGCGGCAGCCGGGCGACGTAGCTGCCCGTGCGGACGCTCCCATCCTGCCGCCACTCCAGATCGAACAGCAGCGTCTCGCTGGACATGCCGGTCTTGCCCGGATTGCGCAGCTCGGTGATCACGGGATCGGCGCCCGCGCCCAGGGCCCGCCCCAGCCAGGCGGTGAGCCGCTCCTGGATATGATTCAGGTCGCGATTGGAAGTGCGCGTGTCGACAGCTTGCGAAGAGAGTTCCGTCATGGATGGGATTCCGTATGAGTGGTTGGATACAGGACGATCAGCGCTGGGACGAGATGTTTCCGCCATCCACCACCAGTTCCGTCGCCGTGATGTAGCTGGCCTCGTCGGACATCAGGAAACGCACCGCCCGGCCGATTTCCGCCGGCACGCCGATGCGGCCGAGCAGGATGCGGCGCTCGAAATAGGCCGGCGTCAGCACGTCCACCACCGGCTGCAACATCGGCGTGTAGATCTGACCCGGCGAAATGGCATTGATGCGGATGCCCTCCAGGGCCAGCCGATCCGCCAGCGAGCGGACCAGGGAGAGCACCCCGCCCTTGGCGGCGGAATAGACCGGGTTGGCGCCGTTGCCCAGGGTGGCGTTGATGGAGGAGAAGGCCACGATGGCACCACCGGGCCGGGCGCGCAGGTCCGGCAGCATGGCCTGGGTGATCAGGGCCAGGGGCCGCAGATGCACATTGATGCCGTCCTCCCAGCTCTGCGGCGTGATCCCGTCCAGGGAACCCGTATCCAGGACGCCGGCCGCATGCACCAATCCGCCCAGGTCGGGCAATGCGGCGCGGCTCTGCGCCAGGGCCGGTGCGATGGCGTCGGCGTCGCGCAGGTCGATGCCGACGCCCAGGGTCGCCACACCGTAACGCTCGGCCAGCGTGGCGGCGGCCTCCACGGCTCGGGCCCCGTTGATGTCCCATAGCGCCACCGGACGCCCGACGGCGGCCAGCGCCTCGGCGGAAGCCAATCCCAGTCCGGAAGCGCTGCCGGTCACGACGACGCCGCTGTGCGGCGAATTCAGTTTGGGCTGATAGTCCATGTCCTCGTTTTCCTACGTTCAGAACAACAGATCGCCCACGGCCAATCCGGGGGGCGCCAACACGTCGATCCTGGCCAGCGTGGCGGCGTCGAGCGACAGGGTCGTCGCCGTCAGGTTGTCGTCCACATGCCGGCGCTGGGTCATGCCGGGGATCGGCACGACGCCTGGCCCGCGATGCAGCAGCCAGGCCAGGGCGAGACAAGCCTCGGAGATACCGAGGTCCCCTGCCAGCTGCCGCAGCGGTTCGAAACGACGCCGGTTCTCGGCGAGATTCCCGGCCTTGAAGCGCGCCTGGACGCAGCGGTAGTCATGCACCTCGCTGAAGTCCTGGGCCAGGAAACCCGATCCCAGCGGACACCAAGTCACCAGGGCCACGCCCAGCCGTTCCGCGGCGGGCAGCAGTTCGCGCTCCGGCTGGCGCGCCCAGAGGGAGAATTCGTTCTGCACCGCGGCGATGGGATGCACCCGCTGGGCCCGCTCCAGCGTCGCCGCGTCGACATTGCACAGCCCCAGATGGCGCACCTTGCCCTGCCGCACCAGATCGGCCATGGCGCCGACGGTCTCCTCCACCGGCACCGCCGGATCTGGGAAGTGCTGGTAGTAGAGGTCCAGATAATCCGTATCAAGACGGCGCAGGCTCTCGTCGATGCACTGATGGACATAGGCAGGGTGCCCGTTGGCCCGGATGCCCGGCATGTCGTACTTGACCTGCACCGCCGAGCCGGACGAGCCGTCCACCACCCAGCCGAACTTCGAGGCGATCAGCACCTGATCCCGCCGACCGGCCACCGCCCGCCCCACCAGCGTCTCGTTGTGGCCCAGGCCATAGACATTGGAGGTGTCGATCAGATTGATGCCGCAATCCAGCGCATAGCGCAGGACGTCGATCGCGGCGGCGTCCTCGACAGGTTCGTAATAGCCGGGGGACAGCACGGCGGCACCGAAGCCGATGGCCGAGGCCAGCGGCCCCTGGCTTCCCAGCCGGCGGCGAGCAAGGTCAGGCATGTCCAATCCTCCCCCACGACAATTTTCAGGTTCCCCGCGGTGCGCGGAGCGATGACTCCGAAATGCTAGCGGCACCGGCATCCGCCCCCCATCACCTCATCGGACATTAAGCACTACCCAGCCGCTCAGCCCGATCGTCCCGACAGCCCCTTCATGCGGCAACTGCGCCATCCTCATTTGATTTACAAATGTACAATATCATCAATATGTTCATACCTCCGCCAAACCGACATGGGCGAACCTGATGCCGCACCCACCGCCACCCGCCACGGCATCCGGCGCACCATTCCCGGATAGCTTCCCGATGCGGAGGCCGGCCAATCCGGGCGCGGCGCCGGCGGAGCACTGAAGGAGCTTTCATGCGCCAAGTCTCCACGGGCAAAGCCGGTCCCAACGTGCTGGAGGGCATGATGGCCTATCTGCTGGGCAAGCTGGATCTGCCGCCAGGAGCGGCGCCGCTCCTGCTGCCGGCCGCCACCATGCCCCAATTCGAGCAGCAGTTCCAGAAGGCGATCCGGCTGCTGGCGGAGAAGACGGCCCGGCGCGGAGAACTGACGACGGTGTTCGACAAGGCCGGCGTGCTGCTGTGCCGGGTACTGGTGACCTGCCGCACCCTTGAGGAGGCGATCCAGAACGTCCTGGATTTCTATCTCATGGTCAGTCCCCAGTCCGACGAATGCGGCTTCCGCCGCGGCGGCCGGAGTGCATTGTTCATCTGCAGCCGACACCCGACGCTGCGCCACAGCGAAGCCTCGGCCCTGGTGCTTGCCGTCGGCGTGCTGTACTTCATCCAACTGTTCTCCTGGCTGATCGGCACCCCGCTCAGCCCCAGCCGGGTCATGCTGACCCACACCCTGTCGCCCAAGGCCGAGCCGCTGCTGCGCGTGTTCAATGCACCGGTTGCGGCCGGCGCCGGCTATTACGGCTTCGAATTCGATGCCGAACTGCTCTCCCGTCCCGTCATCCGCCGCGCGGAGGACATCCCGCTGTTCCTGGACGGTTTTCCCTGCCGACTGTTTACGGCGATGCCGGAGGCGCCGCCGCTGCGTCGGCAGATCCAGCTCTATCTCGACGCGGCGCTGGCCCACCGCGACCCCCTGCCCCGCGCAGGCGCCGTCGCCGCCATGTTCGGTCTTTCCGAGGCCACGCTGCGGCGCCGCCTGCGCGGCGAAGGCTGCAGTTACGACCAATTGCGCGACCAGGCGGTCAAGACGACCGCCCTGCGCTACCTGGCCGACCCCAGCCTGAGCGTGGACCAGATCTCGGAGCGTCTCGGCTTCAGCGACAGCAAGTCCTTCCGCCGCGCCTTCCATCGCTGGGTGGGCTGCGCCCCCACCGAACTGCGCAAGACCCATTGCCCGCCGGCCGGCTGAGCCACTGAATCGCTGAGCCGCTGAGGCCAGTCGCCGGTGGAGTGAGCGCTGCTGTGGTGTTAATCGTTCGCCAAGGCCCCCTCCCCCTCGCCAGGTCGGCCCCATAGTTTCGATTCCTCGCGCGCCGCCAGCCGTCCCGCGGCCCGATTCGTCGCCTTGACCTGGGGTTCTTCATGACACTGAGCAAAGACCAGCAACGGGAAGCCTACCGCCGCATGCTCTCCATCCGCAGCTTCGAACAGGCGGCCGCCCGGCAGATCGACAACGGCGAGATTCCCGGCGCCGTCCATTCCAGCATCGGCCAGGAGGCCGCCATCGTCGGCGCCTGCATGGCGTTGCGCGACACCGACTACATTACCGGCACCCACCGCTCCCATGGCCACCCCATCGGCAAGGGCGCGAAACTGCCGCCCCTGATGGCGGAGCTGATGGGCAGGACCACCGGCATCTGCAAGGGCCGCGGCGGCTCCATGCACCTGGCCGACAGCAGTGTCGGCATCATCGGCGAGTCCGCCATCGTCGGCGGCGGCATCCCGATCGCCACCGGCGCCGGCTTGAGCGCCCATGTGCGCGGCACGGACCAGGTGAGCCTGTGCTTCTTCGGCGATGGCGCCACCAACGAAGGCAGCTTCCACGAAAGCCTCAACATGGCGGCCATCTGGAAACTGCCGGTGATCTATTTCTGCGAGAACAATCTCTACGCCGCCACCACCCCCTTGCGCAGCAGTCACGGCCAGCCGGATGTCGCCCATCGCGCCGCCGGCTACGGCATGCCCGGCGTGATCGTGGACGGCCAGGACCTCGAAGCGGTCCATGCGGCCACCGGCGCCGCCGTGGCGCGGGCCCGGCGCGGCGAAGGACCGACGCTGATCGAAGCCAAGACCTATCGCTTCGACGAGCATGCGATCGGCCTGTTCCTGCCCTCCATCTACCGCAGCAGCGAGGAAGTGGACCGCTACAAGCGGGAGCGCGATCCCCTGGCGCTCTACCGCCAGGCGCTGCTGGCCGCCGGCCATGGCGAGGCGGAGCTGGCGGCCCTTGAGCAGAGCGTGAGCCGCCAGGTGGACGAGGCCGTGGAATTCGCCCGCAACAGCCCCCACCCCGACCCGGCGGAGGTCTACGAGTTCATGTACAGCAATCCGATCAACTATCCCCGTGCGGAGCGCCAATCGTCATGACCAGCCAGCGCCTGAGCTATTTGAGCGCCATCCTCGAAGCGCAGAAGGAGGAAATGGAGCGCGACCCCAGCGTCATCATGATGGGCGAGGACATCGCGCTCTACTCGGCCACCGGCGTCCTCGGCAAGCTGGACAACAAGCGCCTGTGGAGCACGCCGATCTCGGAACTGGGTTTCACCGGCATGGGCGTCGGCGCCGCCATGACCGGCCTGCGGCCGATCGTGGACCTCACCATCGCCAGCTTCGCCTACCTGGCCTCCGACCAGATCATCAACCAGGCCGCCAAGGTGCGCTACCTGACCGGCGGCCAGGCGCGGGTGCCGATCGTCTTCCGCATGTCGATGTGGCACAACCAGGCCAATGCCGCTCAGCATTCCGACCGCCCCTACCCCATGTTCATGAACGTGCCGGGCCTGAAGATCATCGCCCCGTCCGGCGCCCGGGACATGAAAGGCATGCTGAAGGCGGCCATCCGCGACGACGATCCGGTGCTGGTGTTCGAGGACAACGATCTCTGGATGAAATCGGAAGACGTCCCCAGCGATCCGGACTTCCTGGTTCCCCTGGGCAAGGCCGCGGTGAAGCGCGAGGGCCGCGACGTCACCATCGTCTCCATCGCCGGCTGCATCCTCCACACCCTGCCCGCCGCTGAGCAGCTGGCCGGCGAAGGCATCGAGGCCGAAGTCATCGACCTGCGCAGCCTCGCGCCGCTCGACACCGACAGCATCCTCGCCTCCGTGGCCAAGACCGGGCGCCTGGTCATCGTCGATTATGCCCACCGCACCAACAGCGCGGCGGCGGAAATCGCCGCGATCGTCGCCGAGGAAGCCTTCGACGCGCTCAAGGCGCCCATCCAGCGGGTCACCACGCCCGACGTCCATATTCCCTTCAGCCCCAAGCTGGAGCGCCCGCTCTATCCCAACAAGGACAAGGTGGTGGCGGCGGTCAAGAAAATCATCAAGTAGGAAAGGCACATGGCAAACCGATTCGTCATGCCCAAGCTGGGCATGGGCATTACCGAAGCGTCCGTCCTGAAATGGCTCAAGGCCGAGGGCGAGATGGTCGTCGAAGGCGAACCCCTGGTGGAAATCGAGACCGCCAAGGCGATCGAGGAACGCGCCGCCACGGCCAGCGGCCGGCTGGTGAAGATCCTGGTCGCGGAAGGCGAGGTGGTGGAGGTGCTGCGCACCATCGCCATCATCGCCAAGGACGGCGAGGACTACCGGGCGCTGCTGGACTGAATCCGCGCCATGGGCTCCGACCTCCAGCCCCATCCGCTGTCGCCGCTGCGCAAGATCATCGCCGCGCGCATGAGCGAGGCCCATCAAGCCATCCCCCACTTCCGCGCCGCCATGGACATCGAGATGGATGCCCTGCTGGCGCTGCGCCGGGCGTACAACGCCGATGCCTCCACTACGTCGGCCACGCCAATCACAGTCAACGATTTCATCGTCAAGGCCAGCGCCCAGGCCCTGCTGGAAGTCCCGGAGTTGAACGCGGAGTTCACCGACGGGATGATCCAGCCCCATCGAGACGCCGACATCGCGGTGGTGCTGGCGGTGGAAGGCGGCCTGCTCACCCCGGTGGTGCGCGGCGCGAACCGCAAGAGCGTCGGCCGGATCGGCGCGGAAATCCGTGAACTGTCGGAACGCGGGCGGCGTGGCAAGCTGCGGATGGAGGAGCTCCAGGGCGGCTCCTTCAGCATTTCCAATCTGGGCGGCCAGGGCATCGACGAATTCGACGCCATCATCAACGCCCCGCAGGTCGCCATCCTGGCGGTCGGCGCCGCCAAGGCGCGGCCCTGGGTCCGCGACGGGCAACTGGCCGTGGCCACGGTGATGCGGGCGGTGCTGTCCATGGACCACCGCATCGTCGACGGCGCCAGCGGCGCGCGCTTTCTCGCCGCCCTCAAGGATCGCCTCGAATCGCCCGCCCCGCTGCTGGAGGATGCGCATCTTTCCTGAGGCAGCGGTGCAATCGCGGGTCGATTGCCGGCCAGAACGGATTCACGCTAGACTGCGCCGCCTTCCGAATGCGCCTCATGAAACCGCCCACCAGCCGCGATCTGCAACGCCAGGAAACCTTCAACCGCGTCTATGAAGCGGCGCTGGCGGAATTCCGCCGGGTCGGCGTGGACCAGTCCAGGGTCAGCGACATCTGCGAACGGGCCGGCGTCGCCAAGGGAACGTTCTTTTTCCATTTCCCCACCAAGGACCACGTTCTGCTGGAGCGGCAGCGGCGGATTTCCGAAGCCATGGCCGCCAGGATCGAGAACGAACTCGGCGACGTCGCCGATGCGAAAGCCTTCCTCGGCGGCCTGACCGCGATCGTGCTGGAGGAGCATCAGGCGGTGGGCGACCTGGAACTGGTGCGCCAGATCAACCTGGCCATCGTGCGACTGGGCGGCTCGCCCAGCCTGGGCATCCATCACACCGCGTTCGGCACCGCGTTGACCGCGCAGATCCGCCACCTGCAACAGGCCGGCATCCTCAAGAAAGGGATCGATGCCGCCAAGCTGACCGATACCCTGCGTCTGAGCTTCTTCGGCTTCCTGGTCAATCCCCAGTCCTCCTTCGACACCAGCCGCCCGCGCATCGCGCTGCTGACGAGCCTGCTGGCCGAGTCCCTGACCGCCTGAAGGCCGCGGGGGAAACCCTTGCCGCCGCGCCGACCCGCATTTCCAGTCACCGCATTTCGCATTCCCAGTCATTGCGTTCCGCTATATACAATTGTATATTCCGCCCGTCAAAAGAAAGGAAAGGAAATCCCCATGAGCCGCTACTTTGCAAAGCACCTGACCACCATCGCGCTCGTCGTTGCCGTCGGCGCCTCCCATGCCGCCGACCTGACGGTATCGGCCGCCGCCAGCCTCACCAATGCCTTCAAGGAAATCGCCCAGAGCTACGAAGCCCGGCATCCCGACACCAAGGTCCTGCTGAACTTCGGAGCCTCGGGCGCGCTGTTGCAGCAGATGGCCAAGGGTGCACCGGTGGATGTGTTCGCCTCCGCCGACGAGGAGACCATGGACATGGCGGAGAAGCAGAATCTGGTCGCCGCCGGCACACGCAAGAGTTTCGTGAGCAACACCCTGGTGCTGATCGTCCCGACGGACGGCAAGGCATCCATGAAGCGCCTCGAGGACCTCGGCCAGCCCGGCGTCCAGCGCGTGGCGATCGGCAATCCGGCCAGCGTGCCGGTGGGGCGCTATACCAAGCACGCGCTGGAAGCCGCCCGCCTGTGGCCCGCCGTCGAAGCCAAGATGGTCGGTACCCAGAACGTCCGCCAGTCGCTGGACTACGTCGCCCGCGGCGAAGTGGATGCCGGCTTCGTCTACGCCACCGATGCGGCCGTGATGAAGGACAAGGTCAAAGTGGCGTTCCAGGTGCCGCTCGACATCGCCATCCGCTATCCCGTCGCCCGGATCACCAGCGGCGCCAACGGCGCCGAAGCCGAACGCTTCATCGCATTCCTGCTGTCGCCTGACGGCCAGGCCGTGATGGCGAAATACGGCTTCCAGAAGCCCTGATCCGCAACCGGCATAACCTCGGCGCGCATGGACCCTCTCGCATGGCAAGCCTTTGTCCTTTCCTTGAAAGTTGCCGGTTGGGCCACCGCCATCAATCTCGTGCTCGGGGTGGGCACCGGATTCATGCTGGCCCGCCTGAGCTTTCCCGGACGGGATCTGCTGGACTCGCTGCTGACCCTGCCGATGGTGATGCCGCCCACCGTGCTGGGCTATTACCTGCTGGTATTGATCGGACGCCGCGGCTGGCTCGGCCAATGGCTGCACGACAGCTTCGGAATCCATCTGATCTTCACCTGGCAGGGCGCGGTGATCGCCGCCTCCATCATCGCCTTTCCCCTGGTCTTCAAGCCGGCGCGAGCAGCCTTCGAGTCGGTGGACGGCCAACTGGAGCAGGCCGCCCGGGTGCTGGGCATCTCGGAAATCGGCATCTTTTTCCGGGTCACCCTGCCCCTGGCCTGGCGCGGCATCCTGGCGGGCGTGCTGCTTGCCTTTGCCCGCGCTCTGGGCGAATTCGGCGCCACCCTGATGGTCGCGGGCAGCATCCCCGGCAAGACGCAAACCCTGTCGATCGCCGTGTACGAGGCCGTGCAGGCCGGACAGGACGATCTGGCGAACATGCTGGTGCTGGTCACTTCCGTCGTCTGCGTGACGGTGCTGCTGGCCGCCGGGCGCCTGGCGCCGGGACGGATCGGCAACCGTCCGGACCACTAGCACGCTGAGGCGATGGAACTCGAGATCGATATCCGCAAGACGCTGCGCTCCGGCCATCGCCGCTTCCACCTGGACGTGCGGCTACGCTCCAGTCACCGGCGGCTGGTCATCTTCGGTCCTTCGGGCTCGGGCAAGAGCCTCACGCTCCAGGCCGTCGCCGGCCTGGAGCGCCCCGACGACGGCGTCATCCGGATCGACGGAACCGCCCTGTTCGACAGCGCGTCCCGCGTCGACCTGGCGCCGCAGGCGCGCAGGATGGCGTACCTGTTCCAGGACTACGCCCTGTTCCCACACCTCACCGTGCGCCAGAACATCAGCTTCGGCCTGGTCCGCGGTTGCCTCAATCCCCATCCCGATCTCCGCCTCGAGGCCGTGGATTATTGGCTCGACGCCTTCCATCTGGGCCATCTCGCCCACCAGTACCCGAACGAGCTTTCCGGCGGCCAGCGCCAACGCACCGCCCTGGCGCGGGCACTGGTGGCCCAACCGCGCGCCCTGCTGCTGGATGAACCCTTTGCCGCCCTCGACCCCGCTCTGCGCACACGGATGCGCACCGAACTGGACGAACTCCAACACCGCCTGGCGGTACCGATGATCCTGATCACCCATGACCCGGAAGACGTGGCTGCCTTCGGCGACCACGCGCTGTGCCTGCACGACGGGCGGATTGTCGAGAATGAGGACGAATGTGAAACCGATCCAATCGCTGCCTGATTTTTTACCAACCGTTATATACAAGTTACTATTTCGATAAAAGGATAGACGAAGATGAAATCACCGATCAAGCACCCCGATAGGCTGGGCACCAAGAAAACCCTGGTCGCAGCCGCAATCCTTACGGTATGCGGCAGTTCGAGCACATGGGCGCAAACTGTCGAAGACAGCGCGAAAGCCTTTACGCTGGGGACTGTCGTCGTTCGCGCAGGGGCCTCTCAGGATGGGGAAATCGGCGAGGACCAGGTGGCATCGCTCGTCACGCAAAAAGAAATGCAGCAATACAACCGCGACAATATCGCCGATGCGTTGAACCTGCTGTCGGGCATCTCGATTTCCCATGGTCAGAAAAACGAGCGGCGGGTTTCCATCCGAGGCTTCGAGTCGTCGAAAGCCGGCCTGTACATCGACGGCATACCGGTTTACATCCCCTACGACGGCGCAGTGGATATGAATCGCTTCGTCACCGCAGATCTGGCGGCCATCCAGGTAGCCAAGGGCTTCACATCTATGGCCTACGGCCCGAATGCGATGTCCGGCGTGATCAACCTCGTCACGCGCAGGCCGGTGAAGGCCTTCGAGGGCGACGTCATGCTCGGCGTCGGTGAAGGCAACGAACGCCGGGCTCAGGTCAACGTCGGTAGCAATCAGGGGTTGTGGTACATCCAGGGCGGCGCGGCGCATCTGGAAAGCGATTATTTCCGCATGTCCTCCGATTTCACCGCCAACCAATACGAGGATGGCGGCCATCGGAACAATTCCTACCGCAAAGACCAGAAGATCTCCTTCAAGATCGGTGTGACGCCCAATGCCACTGATGAATACGCCCTCAGCTACATCAAGCAGGATGGCGAAAAGGGCCAACCGACCTCGACCATCAGAAACATGCAATTCTGGAAGTGGCCCTACTGGAACAAAGAAAGTTTCTACCTGAACACGCGCACCGCGCTCGGCGCCAAGGAAACGCTCAAGATCAAGCTGTACCACGACACCTTCGACAACGCCATCGATATGTACAAAGACAGGACGTTCACCACGATCAATGGTACCGGTCCCAGCATCTACAACGACAAAACCGACGGCGGCTCGATCGAACTGGAATCGACGCGGATCAAGGACAACACCCTGCGCCTGTTCGCCTTCTACAAGAAGGACAGTCACGACAAGAACGATTACAGTGGCACGCTAGCCAAGTTCGACCGGATGGAGGACACGCTCACATCGTTCGCGGTCGAGAACAATTATCAGATTCATCCCGATCTGCTGCTGTCGGTTGGCGCGGCCCACCATGAACTGAAGCCTGACAGGATCTGGAAATCGGATGCCGCGCCGGGAACGCTGAACCTGCCGAACGCCAAGACGGCCAACGATGCGCAGGCCGGACTGTTCTACGACTGGTCTGCCAATGCGCGCTTGTACGCCACCGTGGCGAAGAAAACCCGCCTGCCGTCGTTGATCGACCGCTACAACACGGGTACCAGCAAAAGCGGCACGAGAATCGAGAATCCTGGCCTTCGACCGGAACGCGCCATGAACTATGAGATCGGTTATCAAGGCACGCCATGGCAGGGCGTCAAGGCGGAAGCCGCGTTGTTCTATAGCGAGGTCGAAGACAAGATCCAGGAAGTATTGGTGACTGGCACCACTTACCAAAACCAGAACATCGGCAAGGTGAAATATCCCGGCATCGAACTGGGCCTAAGCACGCGGTTGTCGTCGCAATTCGAATTGGGCGGCAATTTCACTTGGCTCGATCCCAAGAATGTCAGCAATCCAAAGAACAAGATCACCGATGTGCCGAAGAGAAAACTGACGTTGCATGCCCTGTATCAGCCCAGCAATGCCATCGATGTGGTCGCCTTTGTCGAAAATGCCAGCAATCAATGGGATTTCAACTATGTCGAACTTGGAAACCATACCACGCTGAACCTGAAGGTCGCCTATCGGCCGATGAAGGCCATGACCCTGGAAGTTGGCGTCAACAACGCCACCGATGTGAATTACGCGTTCCAGGACGGCTTCCCCCAACCTGGCCGCATGTGGTTTGCCAATGCCCGCTACCAGTTCTGAAGCGGAACTCCGCAAGAGAAGCCCAACGTGAGACTGACTCCATATTTCCCCATTCGAGGAATTCAATGATGAAAATCAGAAATCCAATGAAATACCTTTCCGGCGTCGTCGCCACCCTTGCCATGCTTGGCGTGGGGCAGGCAAGCGCGAATGCCGACGAAGCCGTTCTCGCCCAGAAAAATGGCTGCCTGGCCTGCCATCGCGGCGCTGGAAAAGGCAATGGCCCAGCCTACAAGGATGTCGCGGAGAAATACGCCGGCCAGAAAAATGCCGAAAGCCGGCTCGCCAAGCACATTGTCCAAGGCACCGGCCCCGATGGCCTGGGTTGGCAGAAGGAAGGCAAGGCCAGCCTGCCTTTCATGCCGCCCAACGGCAACGTCAGCACGCAGGATGCCCGCAAGCTGGCCCGCTGGATTCTCGGCATCCACGAGGAAATCCCCGACATCTCCAAGTATTTCGTCACCGAGCAGATCGCCGTCTCCGGCGCCGTGGAAAACAAGCTCAGTCTGAGCGTCGAGGATCTGCGGAAATTCCCGCCCCAGCAGGTCGGCGAGCTGCCGCTGGTCTGTCAGTCGGGCGCTGACCGGGGCAAACTGGAAAACTTCAAGGGCGTGCTGCTGCGCGACATCCTGGAAAAGGCCAAAGTGATCGCCCGCGGCCACAACGACGTCAAGAAGATCGCCATCATCGCCAGCGCCAGCGATGGTTACAAGGTGGTGTTCTCCTGGAGCGAAGTGTTCAATTCACCCATCGGCGAAGGCGTGCTGGTCTTCTTCGAAAAGAACGGTCTACCCCTGGGCGATGAGCAGGGTCGCATCGCCATGGTGTCGACCAAGGATATCCGTACCGGCCCGCGCCACGTGAAGTGGCTGCAAGGCATCGAAGTGAAAAAGATTGCCGATTGACCAAACGACAAGGAGGCCATCCCGATGAGCGCCAGCTTGTTCCCCCCAATCGCCGCCGTCATCCATACCAGTCACGGTATCGCCGACGACGTGCTGGCGATTTTCGCGCACGGCCTGCGCACCCGGGGCTGGCGCGTACGCGGCCTCCTGCAACAAGCGCCAGAGGCTGCCAGTGCATGGTCGCCGCTGGGCGACCATTGCTGCCTCAAACAGGCCCGGCTGGTCGATCTCGACGAGGGCCGCAGCTTCCCGCTGTTCCAGGATCTGGGCAGCGGGTCCACCTCCTGCCGCGTCGACGCCGCCGGCGTGGCTGAAGCCAGCGCAGTCCTGCGCCGGGCCTTGGCCGAAGGGGCCGATCTCGTCGTCACCAATCGCTTCGGCGCCCTGGAGGCGGCGGGAGGCGGGTTCGCCGCCGAAATGCTGGCGCTGATGAGCGAAGGCGTGCCGCTGCTGACCACGGTGGAGGGGAAATACCTGGCCCACTGGCTGAACTTCACCGGCGGCGGCGCGATCGAGCTGCCACCGCGGCTCGATGTGCTGGATGCCTGGTTTTCCGGTCTGGAACACTTCCTCTACCCTGAACCCGCCTATGGCATGCAATGACGCGGCACCGGCGTCAAGCGGCGTTGCGGCTGATCGGCGTCGGCCTCGCCCATGCGGCCATTCTCGGCGCCATGCTCAACATGGCGCCACCGGTGCGGAATGCGCCGGCGGAAGTCATGCAAGTCGGGATCGTCGCACCGCCAGCACCAGAATCATCGAACAAGCCGGCTCAGGCGCGGCCACCATCCCGATTGGCGGTTGCGCCGGCCACGATCCAGAAGACGGAGACAGCACCCGCCATTGCGTTCATCGAGGAAACACCCGCAGTGCCAGTGGCAGAAGCGCCGGCAGCGGCGGCTTTGCCTCGGGCGACGGCACCTGCGCTGGTACCGCCGCTATTCAGCGCCGACTACCTGGAAAATCCGCCGCCCCGCTACCCGCCGATGTCGCGCCGACGCCGCGAACAGGGGAACGTGACGCTGCGGGTCTTCGTGTCGGCCGAGGGCAGCGCCGAGCGGATCGAGATTCAGGCGTCCTCGGGCTTCGAGCGCCTCGATCAGGCGGCGCGCGAGGCGGTCGAATCCTGGCGCTTCGTTCCGGCCCGGCGCGGCCAGCAACGCGTCGCAGCCTGGGTTTTGGTCCCCATTCAGTTCGCCATGTGAGACTATGATGAAAATGTCTGCTATCGATCCGATCGCCGACCTGGATCGCCAGCCTCCTCCTCCGGATTTATTGCGCCGAGCGATCGCCGGGGTCATAAAGCACGCCCAGGACGGAGAGCTGCCATTATTCGCCTGGACCCTGGGATTACCGCAGGAGAAGTTGTGGGGACTGCTCGCGCAGTGTTTTCCAAAACTGGGACGCTTGGACTTTCTGCCGGAATGGGGTTACGCTATTTTTCTACGGGCTGTGCCACCGATCTTCCACGACCTGACGGCGCTGCTGCTCGCCCATCGTGACCGTAATCTGGATACAAACCATGCCGATGGGCTCGCCCGCGCCATCGCCGCTGCCAGTCTGGGTGAGCGCCATCTCTGGCAGGATTTGGGGCTGAACGGCCGCGACGACGTTGCCGCACTGCTGGAATGCTACTTCCCGACGCTGTTCGCCCGCAACACGGCCGACCTGAAGTGGAAGCGCTTTTTGTTCGCCGAACTGGGCGCGGCGCAAGGCCGACCTGATCTGTTGCCGCCAGGATGCGGCAAATGTGATCAGTTCCCGATATGCTTCACAGTTTCGAAAACCAGCGAGTATTGACGCCATGAAACCCCGAGACAAAGCTACCGAACAATCCATCGAACTGCGCGGCTCGGTATGGATGACCGTGGGCGGGGAGAACTTCGGTGGACCGGGCCGCGTCACACTACTGGCGCAGATCGCCGAATGCGGCTCGATCACCCAAGCAGCGAAGGCCATGAAGATGAGCTATAAAGCAGCCTGGGACGCCATCGACACGATGAACAACCTGGCAGGCGAGCCGCTGGTGGAGCGTCTGGCCGGCGGCAAGGGCGGCGGCGGCACCCGACTGACGCACCGTGGCAAGCAACTGGTAGCCAATTTCCGTATCATCGAGCGGGAACATCGTCGTTTCGTCGATCAGCTCAGCCGACAGGCCGAGGGCATTACCGACGATTTTTTGCTGATCAGGAGAATGAACATGAAAACCAGCGCACGCAACCAGTTTCTCGGCAAGGTCACCCAGATTCGGCAGGGCGTCGTGAATGACGAAATCGAACTGGAGGTGGCGGGCGGGCAGAAACTCATCGCCATCGTCACCCACGAGAGCGCCGGCGGACTCGAACTCGCAGTCGGCGACGAAGCCTTCGCCCTGATCAAGGCGTCGTCGATCATCATCGTCACCGACGACAGCGACGCCAAATTCTCGGCGCGGAACCGCCTGGCCGGCACTATCTCCCGCCTCCAGCCCGGTGCGGTGAACACCGAAGTGGTGATCGAGCTGCCCGGCGGCGGCGCGGTGGCGGCCATCGTCACCAACGAAAGCAGCCAGGCCCTGGGGCTGGCGACCGGCAAGCCGGCCCTGGCGATCTTCAAGGCATCGAGCGTGATCGTCGGCGTGCCTGCCTGAACACCCTCATGGAGACCGCCACCAAGGCGGGAACCCGCCTTGGTGGCGTCAGTCGTCCTCCCCCTCAGTCCGGCCGGGGCAAACGCTTCATGACGCCCCACCTTGCTTGAGCGGCAATGCGAACCCGTCGCCAGGCCGGACCACCTTGCAACACCCTCTATCGCTGCTGCCGGTGACGGCCATCCGACCATCAGTCGTCAAGCGCCCAAGCGCCGTACCCCTGCCCTGAGCAACCTGGTGTAGCTCGGCATTTAGCCCTCCCCTCCTACCGTTTCGACAGTCCTTTATCGACGCCCGGTTGCCTTATCTTTATCTTATTGACCACGGTCAGCGAAATAACTACAATCTTTATCAACTTGGCTTTCCGGTATCTCACGCGGAAAGCGTCAGCCACCAGACAACCTTTTCAAACTTGCCGCACCATGGACTTCGAATTCTCGGAAGACGAAAAGAAATTCCTCCGCGAGGTCGGCGGATTCCTGGATGAAAACCATGATCCTGAAGTCATGGATCTGCATCGGGAGAACCTGGCACAGCTGGTCGATACCCCGGCTCGCAGGAAATTCATGCAAAAGCTCGCCGCCCGCGGCTGGCTGGGGATCACCTGGCCGGCCGAATACGGCGGACAGGATGGCCAAGGCTTTTACGAATACCTCCTGAACGAAAAGCTTTCCTCGGTCGGCGCTCCCCAGTTGGGCAAAGGCACCGGGGTCGTCGGAAAAACCTTGATCAAGGTCGGTTCGGACAAGCTGAAGCGTGAATTTCTTCCGAAGATCCTCAAGGCGGAAATCGAGTTTGCCCTCGGCTATACGGAGCCGTCTTCCGGATCGGACTCAGCGGCCATGAGACTGAAGGCCGAGCGCAGCGGCGAAGGCTGGATCCTGAATGGCCAGAAGACATTTACCACCTCGGCCCATTTCGCCGACTGGTACTGGTTCGGCGCACGGACCGACCCCGATGCGCCAAAGCATCACGGCATCACCCTGTTCCTCTTGCCCATGCAGCATCCGGACCTGACCATCCAGCCGATGTACACCATTGGCGGTGAACGCACCAATGCCGTCTTCTTCGACAACGTCTTCGTCCACGACGACTACCGGGTGGGCGAGCTCAACAAGGGATTTCAGTACATCGCCGAAGCCCTGGATATCGAGCGGTTCGGCATGTTCACCTTCTCTCCGATACGAGGAAGGACCGAACTGATCTGCGATCACGTCAAGACGGGAAGCCGGGACGGACGGCCGCTCAAGGACGACCCGGTGATCCGCCAGAAGATCGCGCAACTTGCCACCGAATGCGAAGTGGCGCGCGTACTGGGAATACGCTTTGTCGATGCCGCGCTCAATGCGACCAAGACGCCGACGGCGGAAGCATCGCACTACAAACTCTACGCCACCGAATTTTCGCGACGCCTGGCCGACGCCACCATGGATATCGTCGGCCCCGGCAATCAATTGACTGCCGAATGCGAAGACGCACCGATCGGGGGGCGCGCACCCGGCAGCTACGTGCTGACGGTCCTTGAAACCATCGGCGGCGGCACCTCCGAAATTCAGCGCAACATTATCGCCACGCGCAAGCTCGGCTTGCCGAAAAACTTCTAGCCCCCTGTAAAGACTGGACCCGCGACATGAAAATCTACACCACCGCCCCCCTGGAAGATCCCCGCAAGGCCCGCACCATCTACAAGGAGCTGGAGGACATCGGCTACGATGGCGGCTTCTCCTTCGAGGCCAAGCACGACCCCTTCCTCGCCGCGGCCGTCGCCGCCGAGCACACCACCACCCTGCGCCTGGGCACGGCCATCGCCATCGCCTTCGCCCGCAACCCGATGAACCTGGCCAATCTGGGCTACGACATGCAGTCGATCAGCGGTGGGCGCTTCGTGCTGGGCCTGGGCTCCCAGGTCAAGCCCCACATCGAGAAACGCTTCAGCAGCACCTGGTCCCACCCGGCGGAACGGATGCGGGAGATCGTGCTGGCCATCAAGGCGATCTGGAATTGCTGGGAAGGCAAGGCACCGCTCGACTTCAGGGGCCGGTTTTACACCCACACCATCATGATCCCGGCCTTCAACCCCGGCCCCAATCCTTACGGCCCGCCGCCGATCTTCACCGGTGGCTTCGGCCCCAAAATGACCGCCGTGGCCGGCGTGGCCGCCGACGGCTTCATCTCCCACCCCTTCAATACCCGCCGCTCCCTGCTGGAAAACACCCTCCCGGCGTTGGAACAGGGTCTGGCCGAGTCCGGCCGCCAGCGCAGCGACATCGAAGTAATGAGCGCAACCCTTGTGGTCACCGCCGATACCGAAGAGACCATGGCAGCCTCGAAACTCGCGGCCCGAAAGCAACTGGCCTTCTACGGCTCCACTCCAGCCTATTTGCCGACCCTGGCCTGCCACGGCTGGGAAGACGTGCACAAGGAGCTGAACCGGCTCTCCAAGGAAGGCCGCTGGGACGACATGACCGACCTGATCGGCGACGACATCCTCAACGAGATTGCCGTCGTCGGCGAACGCCACGAAATCGCCGGCAAGCTGCGCGCCCGCCTGGACGGCATCGCCGACAGCGTCAGCATCACCCACAATCGCTATCCGGACCCGGGCCATTGGGCCGATGTGGTGCGAGACCTTAAGAAACAGGCTTGACCGAACGCTCATGGAAGCCGATTTTCCACGCCGGTCCATGAAATACGCAAAAGGCAGGAAGACCCACCCCCTCCCGACCTCCCCCTCTCCGGGGGAGGTGACGATGCTGGCTCGCTACGCTCGACAATTCGGCCTGCCGTTTCAATTCGCTGTTTCACGCTAAAGAGAGGATGAATCATGAGCGATGCCGATCATGAAAAAGTTCTGCGCCAAGCCTGGGCGGATTTCTGCGACGAACTGAAGCGGGCGGCAGACATCCCCTTCGGTCCCACGGTGCCGCCCCATGTCAATGACCGCACCGCCGGTTTCGAGGTGCTGGCGCGCAACATCTCCCTGGCGCTGAACTTCCAGCACGACTACGTCGACCCGCGCTATCCGGAATTGATTCACTACTTCGACCCGGTGCGCAAGCAAGGCGGCGACAACACCGACGCGGTCTATGTGGGCGCCACCATCAACGGCACCGATACCTACCGGATCAGCGGCAACCGCGGCAGCGCCCGCTATTTCGCCGTGACCTCGGTGGAAAAGGGCCAGACGCCGTGGGGCGGCAAGGTTGCCCATACGCTGTTCGCCGACGATCTCGAGGTGGATGCGGATGGCAACTTCGAGTTGATCGTCAGCCCCGATCCTCATCCCGGCAACTGGCTGCGCACCACGCCGGATACCTTCCGTGTCACTTTCCGCCAGTTCTTCGCCGACTGGGAAAACGAACGTCCGATGAAGGCCCGCATCGACCGCCTCACCGGCGACATGGCCCCTCCCCCGCCGCCCGCGCCGGACAAGCTCGCGCGCCAACTGCTGGCCTCGGCGAAATGGGTCAACGAATCGATCGAATTCTGGATCTACATGATCAACATGTGGAAGGCCATCCCCAACACCTTCCGCTCCTACAAGCAACTGGCCGACCGCGCCATCGACGCCACACCGGGCGGTGAGCCGATGGTCGCCTACTGGTCGCTGCCCCGCGACGAGTCGCTGATCATCCGCGTGCGACCACCCCACTGCCAGTACTGGGCGGTGGAGTTCGGTAACTTCTGGTGGACCAGCATGGACTACCGCTACCGGCTGTCCAACACCAACTGCCATTACGCCCAACTGGAGGAGGACGGCGAACTGATCGTGGTGATCTCCCACGACGATCCGGGCCTGCCCAACTGGCTCGACGCCTCCGGCTACGCCGAGGGCTATGTCTGCTACCGCTGGATGCTGGCCGACAGCTATCCGGCGCCGGAGGCCGTCCAGGTCAAGACGACGCAACTGTTCAAGCATCTGCCGGCCCATGTGAAGCGCATCACGCCCAAGGGACGCCACGAACAGCTGATGGAGCGACGGCGCGGCGTGATCAATCGTTTCGGCAACCTCTGAGGGGAGAAACCCGGTGAGCATGAACAATCCGATGGACTGGACGCCCCCGCCCCGCCCCGAGTGGCTGGCGCAAGTCAACGAGGAAGGCCGGGGCATGGACATCGCCAGCCTGGTGCCGCTGCAGCCCCAGGAGCTGATCGACACCGCGATGGCCAACACAGGCCTGTCCGATTTCGGCCGCGACGACTGGCGGGAACCCTTCGAGATCCTGGTCAAGGCCATCAACGATGAGGCCGAACTGAATCTCTTCGGCCGCCTGATGACCCGCAGCGATCTCCTGATCTGGCTCCAGGAGCGGCTGGAAATCGAGGAAGCCTACCGGCGCCACCCCGAGATCGAGGACGAGGTGGTGGATGCGCCGGTGTTCATCGTCGGCCAGGCACGCTCCGGCACCTCCATCCTGTTCGAACTGCTTTCGGCCGACAGCCAGTTCGGCGCGCCGACGAACTGGGAGATCATGTTCCCCTGCCCGCCGCCGGAAGCCGCCACCTACAAGAGCGACCCGCGCATCGCCCGCGCCCAGCATCTGCTGACCCAGTGGCACCGGGTGGCCCCTTCCTTTCTCGCCATGCACGAACTGGGCGCCACCATTCCCAACGAATGCAAGGTGGCGATGAACTGCACCTTCATCACCGACAACCTCACCGGCCTCTTCCAGGTTCCCAGCTATTACCAGTGGCTGATGCAGGCCGACCTCACCGTGCCCTACGCCTACTACAAGCGGATGCTGAAGCTCCTTCAATGGAAGAATCCGCGGCGCCACTGGCTATTGAAATCCCCCTCGCACATCGAGAGCCTGCCGGTGCTGTTCAAGGTCTTCCCCGATGCCCGGGTGGTCTATGCCCACCGCGATCCGATCAAGGCGCGGGCCTCGGTCACCCATCTGCTGGGCACCCTGTACTGGATGCGCAGCGACAAGCCCTTCGACGCTACCTCCTTCGAGCGCCTGATGACGCCGGAGGCCTACGCCTTCAGCCTGAACCGGGTGATCGACCAGATCGAGACCGGTGAAATTCCGCGCGCCCAGATCCACGACTTCCTCTTCGCCGACCTGATGCGCTCGCCCGAGGAGGCGCTGGCCGGGCTCTACCGCAAGCTGGACCTGCCCTTCCCGGACCAGGCCCGGCAGGCGGTAGCCGACTACCTGGCCCACAAACCCCAGGGCAAGTTCGGCCAGAACGTCTATCGCGTCGGCGAAGAGCAACAGATCGCGCACGAGCGGCGGATCTTCGCCCGCTACCAGCACTTCCACAACGTGCCGGAGGAAGTCTGATTCCGGAGGGAGATCTACCCATGCACCTTGACCTGCAAGACCGCGTCATCGTTCTCACCGGAGCCGCCAGCGGCATCGGCCTGGCCTGCCTCAAGGCTTTCGCCGCCGAGGGCTGCACCGTGATCGCGGCCGACATCGACCGTGCCCGACTCGATCTGGCCGTCGCCGCAGCCGGCGGCCGTGTAGTCGCCCAGGTGGCCGACGTCACCGATCCGACCCAGGTGCAAGCGCTGGTGGATCGGGCAGTCGAAGAATTCGGCCGACTGGACGTGATGTTCAACAACGCCGGCGGCGCCTTTCCCACCCCCACCGAAACCCAGCGCATCGAGGACTACCGGCGCATCATCGCCCTCAACCTGGACTCGGTGTACTACGGCATCCACGCCGCCCTGCCGGTGATGCTGGCCCAGGGGCACGGCTGCATCCTGTCCACCACCTCCGGTGCCGGCCTCAATGCCGTCGATGGCTTGGCGGTCTATGGCGCGGCCAAGGCCGGCGTCATCAGCCTGATGAAAAGCGTGGCGACGGAATTCGGCGGGCGCGGCATCCGGGCCAACACGCTTTCCCCCGGTGCGATGGACACCCCGGGCCTGCGCGCCTGGCTGGAAACCTTTCCCGACGGTCCGGCCCGCTACGGCCGTCAGATTCCCAGTGGCCGCCTGGGCACCGGAGAGGACATCGCCCAAACGGCCCTGTTCCTCGCCAGTGATGCGGCGGCCTATATCAATGGGGTGGTGATCCCGGTCGATGGTGCCATCCACGCCCGGCTCGCCTCCCCCCACATCGAATAAGGAGACATCGCATGGACCTCGGACTCAAAGGCAAGACCGTCATCATCACCGGCGGCAGCGGCGGTATCGGCCAGGGGCTGGTACTGGAATTCGCCCGGGAAGGCTGCAATGTCGTAAGTGCCTCGCGGGACGCCGCCACTGGAGAAAAGCTCGCCCAGCAGGCGGCGGCGCAAGGCCTGCCCGGCCGGGTGCTGGCGCTGGCCACCGACGTGACCCAACGAGCCAGCGTGGATGCCATGATCGCCGAGACCCAGCGCCAGTACGGCCCCGTGGATGCCCTGGTCAACAACGCCGGCGGCGTGGCCCATCCGTCCGCCTTCGCCGAACTCGACGACGAGGCACGACGCTGGGAAATCGCCCTCAACATCGACGGTGTGGTCAACTGCTGCCAGGCGGTCGGCCGGGAAATGCTGGCCCGGGGACAGGGCAGCATCGTCAACATCTCATCCAACTCCTCACTGCTTGGCGAAGCGGCGGCCGGCGTGGCCCATTACGGCGCCACCAAGGGCTTCGTGAACAGCCTGTCCAAGGCCTTGGCCTGGGAATGGGCCAAGCAGGGGGTACGGGTGAACAACATCTGCCCCGGCTGGATCGTGCCCCACAAGTCCGAAAATGTGGGCGACGGCAGTTTCTGGAACCGCTTTGGCTTCGAGCAGTTGGGTAAGCCGGAGGACATGGAAAAAGCCCGGGAGGAAGGCACCCTGTTCAACATGAGCGGATTGCCCATCCCGCGCCTGGGCCGACCCGAAGACATCGCCCATCTGGCCCTGTTCCTCGCCTCGGAACGTTCCAGCTACATCACCGGCCAGTTGATCAGCGTCAGTGGCGGCGCCTACATGCCCTAAGCCAGCCAAACCAAACCTATTTCAACGTTCCGAACGAACGCGCAGCCTGAACCGACCCAGCCGACGGAGCACCTCATGACCGATATCGAAAAGCTGACCGCCATCGCCGCAATCCAGGCCCTCAAGGCCCGCTACTTCCGCGCCATGGACAGCAAGGACTGGGCCGGACTGGAGGCGGTTTTCGCCCCCGACCTGATCGCCGATTTCCGCGACTCCCCGCCCATGCGCGACGAAAGCCTCCTGACCGAAGGTGCCGCCGCCTACGTGGCCAAGCTGGCGCCCACGCTGCAGAATATGGTCACCGTGCACCACGGTCACATGCCGGAGATCGAGATCACTTCGGAGACGACCGCGACCGGCGTCTGGGCCATGGAGGACAAGCTCTGGATTCCCGAAGGCAGCCCGCTCCCGTTCAAGGTTCTGCACGGCTACGGTCACTACCATGAAACCTATGTGCGCCTGGACGGGAGATGGCGCATCAAGACGATACGCCTGAGCCGCCTCCATATCGAGACGGGTTGATCGATCCGGCGCCGGAATATGTCATGAACATCGATCCGGCATTGATCGCATTTGGGCAAAAGGAATCTGCGGCGGTAACGGAGCCATTAAAATTCGCCCATCCACCCCGCCAGTGCCGACCGGCGCCTGGCGAACAACCGCGATCGAGGAGAAACAAACATGAAGCGTCTGGCAGGCAAGGTGGCATTGGTGACCGGCGGCGGTCAGGGCGTTGGTCGGGGCATCGCTCTGGCATTGGCGGCGGAAGGCGCCAAGGTCGCCGTCTCGGGCCGCACCCTGTCCAAAGTGGAGGACGCCTGCCGCGAGATCGAGTCCCGCGGCGGCGAGGCGCTGGCCATCGAGTGCGACGTGAAGAGCCAGGAATCCCTGCAGAAATGCGTCGATGCCGTGGTCGCCCGCTTCGGCGGCCTGCAGATCCTGGTCAACAATGCCCAGGAAGTCCCCAACGGCAAGCTGCATCAAGTGACCGACGAGGCTTTTGAAGCCGGCTGGGAATCCGGCCCCCAGGCCACCTTCCGCCTGATGAAGCTGTGCTATCCCTATCTGAAGGGCGACGGCAACATCATCAACCTGGCCAGCGCCGCCGGCCGCCGCTGGGACTCCACCGGCTACGGCTGCTACGGCGCCACCAAGGAGGCGATCCGCCAGCTGACCCGCGCCGCCGCCTGCGAATGGGCCGTCGACGGCATCCGCACCAACGTGATCCTGCCCCTGGCCGAATCCGAAGGTCTCAAGGGCTGGGCCGCCGCCCGGCCCGAGGAAGCGGCGGCCTACTTCAACACCATCCCGATGCGCCGCGTCGGCGAATGCGAGGGTGACATCGGCCGCTTCGTCGCCGCCCTCTGCACGGACGACTGCCGCTACGTCAACGGCCAGAGCATCGCGCTCGACGGCGGCCAGGCTTTCCTGGGCTGAGGCCATCCCAGGCGACTCCGTTCGGGTCATGGCCAGGGGAGCGCTGCCGCTCCCCTTTTTCATGCACACCCCGCTCGTCCGGATCGATCGCTCCCTCGCCCGAGCGCTGGCGATCTCCCTGGCCGCTCACGGCCTGGCCTTCTGGTCCGTGCCAACCGACATGCCGCCAATCACCAGCGGCGGCCTGCGCGCTTCCCTGCGACCAGCGCCAACGACGGCTCCGGCGGATACGCGAAACTTGAGCCACGCGACCGCACCCAAACCCCGAATACTGGATGGGCGACAGACCCGAGAACGATCCATCGATGCACCAGAAACCGCGCGTGCAGCGATGCCCGCAGAGGATCGACTGCCAACCGCGGCGCAGCCATTGGCGCCAGATACCTCGGCCATCGACCCCGCCGGGCTGCGCCAGTACCACTTCGCGCTTGGCCGCGCGGCATCCCGTTTCCGTGTCTACCCGCCCCAGGCGCGCGAGGCCGGCTGGCAAGGACGCGTAACCCTGCGCCTGGCGATGGTCGCGGGCGGCATTCCGCGAGACCTGATCTTGCGCGTCAGCAGCGGCCATCCGGCGCTCGACCAGGCAGCCCAGGAAATGCTGCGCCAGGCCATCGACCACACCCCCGTGCCCGAGACGCTGCGCGGACAGCCCTTCATCATCGACCTCGCAATCGACTTCGATCTGACCGACCCGGCACCCACCCCGCCGCGTTAACGAGGCTGGATGAGATTTCGACGCAGGCGCAGCGCGGTCGCCGTCGATCGATAAACCTTAAAACCTCATTTGGTTTTAATATCCAAACTGGATTGTTCGAGCACCCGTGACACCGGCCCCATGATGGGCGCGGATAGCAAAGTCCGCCACGCTCGGATGTCCGACCCGCCGTTTCGATTCTGAATTTCACATTAATGATTCTGGAGATCGTCGCCATCTCTCGCTTCAGCGACCGCCCTTTTCTCACGAACAGGATACCCATGCATGTTCTCGCCATTCGGTCCCGTAGCGCGCATCGCGCCCCATGAGCCCGATCGCCGTGGTCACGGTGCAACTCCGTCGGCCGGCGCCACCATGATCGGCAGGATCGTCTCCATCATCCTGCTGCTGACGCTCGGCGCTCCGGCCTTCGCCGGCACACTGGTCACGCTGCAGCTCAAGTGGTCCCATTCCTTCCAGTTCGCCGGCTACTACGCCGCACTGGAAAAAGGCTATTACCGCGAAGCCGGCCTCGATGTGCGCATCGAGGAGGCCATGCCCGGCGTCAATGCCATCGATCAGGTGCTGAGCGGGGAAGCGGACTTCGGCGTCGGCACCAGCGACCTGCTGCGGGCGCGCGCGGCAGGTCGCCCCGTAGTGGTCCTGGCCGTGATCTTCCAGCACTCGCCGCTGGTGATGATCGCCAGGAAACGCTATGCCGACCAGTCGCTGCGCGACATCATCGGCAAGCAGGTGATGATCGATCCCCAATCATCCGAATTGCTGGCCTATCTCAAGCAGGAGGGCATTCCTCTCGACGGAATCACCCAGCTCCAGCACAGCTTCAATCCCCAGGACCTGATCGACGGTCACGCGGACGCCATCTCCGCTTATGCCACGAACGAGGTGTACTATCTGGACAAGGCCGGTCTTTCCTATCAGATATTCACCCCCCGCTCCGCGGGCATCGACTTCTACGGCGACAATCTGTTCACCTCGGCACGGCAGATCGAACAGCACCCCGACCGTGTCAGGGCCTTTCGCGAGGCCAGCCTGCGGGGCTGGAAGTACGCGCTGGATCATCCCGAGGAAATCGCCCGCTTGATTCAGAGCCAATACCGCGGACAGCACGATCTGGATTTCTATCGCTTCGAATCCAGGCAGATGCTTCCCTTGATCGATGCCGGACTGGTCGAGGTCGGCTATATGAATCCGGACCGCTGGCATCGCATCGCCAACACCTACGCCAACCTCGGCATGTTGCCGCGCGATCCGCCTCTCACAGGCTTTCTCTACGATCCAGCGCCCAAGGCCGATTCGACGAAGCTCCGCTGGTACCTGTTCGCCGTCCTGGCGCTGATGGCCATCATCGGCATCCTGGCGATCCATTTCCATCGCGTCAAACGACGCCTGGAACGCAGTATCGACACCTTGCAAACCCGCCAGACCACCCTGAGCGAAAGCGAAACCGCCTTGCGCGCGCTCATCGATACCACCGCGGCCGGCGTGTATGTCCTGCGCGGAAACAGGTTCGCCATGGTCAACCCGGCACTGGTCGCCCTCTCCGGCCATGCCGAAGCAGAAATGCTGGCGATGGATTTCCAGGACCTGATCCATCCCGAGCATCGTGCCATGGTGATGGAATACGCCGCGGCGCGGTCGCGCGGCGGGCAAGTCGCGCCCCGCCATGAATTCAGGATGCTCGCCAGGCACGGCGGAATCCGCTGGGTGGAACTGACGGTGGAGAGGATCACCCTGTCTGGCGAATCGGCGAGCGTCGGCACGATCTACGACATCACCGCACGCAAGCGGGTCGAGGAACGGACCAAACACATGGCCCGGCATGACGAACTGACCGGACTGGCCAACCGGAGCCTGTTCGCGGATCGATTCAAGCAGGCCCTGGCCAGCGCCAAGCGCGACCACTACCAGCTCGGTTTGTTATACCTCGATCTCGGTCTCGACCAGCTCAAGGACGGCGATGCTCCGTTGGGCCATGCCGTCGCGGACTCGGTCTTGAAGGAAATGGCCAGACGAATCACGGAGTGCATCCGCGACTCGGATACGGCGGCGCGCATGGGCGGCGACGAATTCGCTGTGCTGTTGCGCACCATCGAGGAAAGCCGCAACGCATCCGCCGTCGCGGAAAAGATCCGGCAGGCGCTGGGGCGGCCCATGACGGTTGCCGGCCACCGCCTGCGCATTTCCGCCAACATCGGCATCGCCATCTACCCGGAGCACGGAGTCGACGAAATGGAGCTCATCCGCAACGCCGATAGCGCCCTGTGTCGAGCCAGGGAAACGGGCAGCGGAAATATCCAGATGTTCCAGTACGAGGATCAATGTACCTGAACAGCCGGGGCATTCGGACCCGTCCGCCGCCGCCCCGCAAGGCACCGCCCGTCCTTCTCAGGACGACGCGCTCCCTGCCTTCTCGAGCAACTGGACGAACTGACCGACAGGAACGGGGCGGCTGAACAAATATCCTTGCGCCTCGTCGCAACCGGAGCCGCCAAGAAAGGCCAGTTGCGCCTCGGTCTCCACGCCTTCGGCGATGACGGTCAGTTGCAGCGTATGTCCCAGCTGGATGATGGCCTTGACGATGGACGCGCCATCGGCATGGGTCAACATGTCGCGCACGAAAGACCGGTCGATCTTGAGCTTGTCGACCGCCAACTGCTTGAGATAGGAAAGGCTGGAATAGCCCGTGCCGAAATCGTCGATCGAAAGCTTGACGCCAAGCCTCTTCAGGCCACGCAGGGTGCTCATGGTCGCATCCACGTCCTGCAGCAGGATCGACTCGGTCAATTCCAGTTCCAGGCATCTTGCGGGCAGGCCCGATCGATCCAGGGCCAAGGACACCATTTCCAGCACGTTGCCGCGTTTGAACTGCAAGGCCGAGAGATTCACCGCGACCACCAGCGGCGCCTGTCGGCTATCCAGCCAGGCCTTGGCCTGACGGCAAGCCTCATTGAGCACCCATTCGCCGATCTGGATGATGTAGCCGTTCTGCTCGGCCAGAGGGATGAACTTCGCCGGCGGAATCAACCCATCGACCGGGTGCTGCCAGCGCACCAGGGCCTCGGCGCCGACGATCCGGCCAGTGCCGATATCGATCTGGGGCTGGTAGTGGAGGATGAACTCCCGGTTCCGGACCGCATCCAGCAGGCCGCTGGTCAGCCGCACCCGGTCCAGAGCGTCCGCATTCATTTCGTGGGTGAAAAACCGGTAGGTGTTGCGACCGCACTCCTTGGCGTTGTGAACCGCCGTGTCCGCCCGTCTGAGCAAAGTATCGAAATCGCTGCCGTCGTTCGGGAACACGCTGATGCCAATGGAAAAGGTCACATTCATCGGGTTGCCATCGATGGCGACCGACTCGACGAAAGCCTCGCACAGGGCGTCGGCCATATTGGCGATCTTCGCCGAATCCCGCATGCCCGTGAGCAGGATGACGAATTCGTCCCCGCTCAGGCGGCTGATCGTGCTGGTCGCCGGAACGCAGCGGTGCAGCCGCTCGACCGCCGTGACCAGCACCTTGTCGCCGGTATCGTGCCCGAGGCTGTCGTTGATCTGCTTGAAGTTGTCCAGGTCGAGATAGAACATCGCGACCATCGACTTCTCGCTGGCGGCAAGCAGCGCCGCCTGCTCGAAGCGGTCTCGCAGCAACAGGCGGTTGGGGAGGTGGGTCAGCGGGTCGAAGTGCGCGAGGAACGCCACCCTTTCCTTCGCCGCGGCATGCTCGGCGCGCGTGCGCAGCGTCACGATGCCATAGGCAAGGTCGTTGGCCATTTCCTCGAGCAGCCGGACTTCTTCAGGATTGAACGCATCGACATCGCGTGAATAAATGGTCAGCGCGCCCAACGTCCTCGGATCCCCCCCCGAATCGCCGACGAGCGGCAAGGCGATGCTGGATCGATAGCCACGCTGGACTGCCGCCTCGCGCCATGGCGCGAGCGTGGGATTGGTCAGCACGTCCTGATTGACGACCGTCTTGCCAAGCCGGATCGCCGTTCCCGTCGGTCCCCGGCCGCGTTCCGTGTCCGCCCAGCAGATGTCGATCTTTTCGAGATAGCCATCCTCGTAGCCGGACTGGGCGATCGGCTGCACGCGCCTGGCCGGGTCGTATTCGGCGTAGCCGACCCAGGCCATCAGATAGCCTGCCCGTTCCACGCACAGGCGGCAGATCCCCGCCAGCAGCTTGTACTCGTCCTCCGCGTGCACCAACGCCATGTTGCAGTCGCTGAGCAGCCGCAGGGCTCGATTGAGCTTGCTCTGTTCCAGCTCCGCCTGCTTGCGCGCGCTCACGTCGTTGTACATCGACACGACGCTGCCGTCGGGAAGCTTGTAGACGAAGGTCTCCCGCCAACCCGAAACGCGCTCGTCGAAATACAAGGCGGCCGGGTGGTCTTCCGCCACGCCCGACTGCCAGACGCGCCGCAGCACATCGAGCAGGCCGAAGGCGGCGATGCCTGGGAAGACCTCCTCGATCCGCTTGCCCAGCGTCTCGGCGCGCTGAATCCGGTCCATTCTTTCCGCCGCACGGTTGAGCGCGGTCAAAACGAATTCGCCATCCACCGTGACGCTGAACACCGCCACGCCGCTGCTCATGTTCTCGAACAGCGCATTCTTGTTGTTCTCGCTCTGCCGCAATTCGTCGGTCATGCGCTCCGCCAGGGCCTGCGCGCGACTCCGGCCGGTGACCAGCAGCCAGACCACCAGGGCCAACAGCACGCTGCCCGCACCGCCGGCAACAGCGACGATATCTGTTGCATCCCGTGTGATCATATCCCGCTTCGTAGCTGGCCACTCTTTCGAGCAAGAGAAGTGATGCGTGGTCTGATTGAAACCTTGAAAGCGAAGCAAGCGACATGAGTGAAGTCCACGCCCAAGCCCGAACGACCCCTCGAACGCGAACAGAGATCAAGCAGTCATCCGCATCGCTGGCTGAGTTGGCAGAACGCTACAACATCAGCGTAGCGACCGCGCGTAAGTGGAAGCGGCGCGATAGTCCGGAGGATTTATCGCACCGCCCGCACAAGCTCTGTACCACGCTGACGCCTGCGCAAGAGGCGATTGTCGTGGCGTTACGGCGCCTGACGCTGCTGCCGTTAGATGACCTGGTGGCTGTGGTGCGCGAATTCATCAATCCGGAAGTCTCGCGCTCGGGACTGGATCGCTGCTTGCGCCGCCATGGCGTGGCCAACCTGCGCCAACAACAAGCCGAGGCACTGGCCGATGCAGGCGAAATCCAGCCCTCTGTCAAAACCTTCAAGGATTACGAGCCAGGCTTCCTGCACATGGATATCAAGTACTTACCGCAGATGCCCGACGAAAAAGAGCGGCGCTACCTGTTTGTGGCTATCGATCGCGCCACACGCTGGGTGTTCATGCATATCTATGCCGATCAAAGCGAGCGTAGCAGCGTGGATTTTTTGAACCGCCTGGAACGCGCCGCACCGATGAAGATCGTCAAACTGCTCACGGACAACGGCAGCCAGTTTACCGACCGCTTCACAAGCAAAAAGCGTGAGCCCACAGGACGCCACGTCTTTGATGTACGCTGCGCGGCGCTGAACATCGAGCACCGCCTGTGCCCGCCACGCCACCCGCAGACCAACGGGATGGTCGAGCGTTTCAATGGCCGAATCAGTGAGGTGGTGAGCCAGACCCGATTTGCTTCAGCCGCTGAGTTGGAGACGACGCTTGCGCGCTATGTAAAAACCTACAACCAGCAGATTCCGCAGCGCGCACTCAACCATCGTTCTCCCATTCAGGCGCTCAAGGAATGGCAGCAGAAAAAACCAGAATTGTTCAAAAAACGTGTTTATAACCAGGCGGGACTAGACAGATATCCGCCTCGCTGCTCCGCAACTGGGCGTCGAACACGGGAAGCGAGCGGATCGAGACCGTCCACCGATGGTCAAAAAGATCGATGGTCCGCAGGGTGTGGAATGCGGCATCCCGAGGAGCCGCCTGATCGTTCGAATCGAACATCAGTTGGCTTTTTCCGGTCTCGTTCCCATCGTAGATTTCGAGATCCAGGGAGGCATTGATTTCGCCGAAATGCTTCCCAAGTATTCCCGCCATCAGGTCGTTCATGCGAAAAGGCGCATAGACCCAGCCCACCAGATTCGTACGGCGCTCATCCGGCGTGCCGTGGGGCGCGTTGAAACGGAAGACCGGCAGATACATCAGAAATCCGGCCTGAGGGCTCTGATCGGTTTCCTGCAACAGCCGCACCTTGCCGGAAATCGTGGTCATTTCCTCATCCCGCGCCTGGGCCATCGCCTTGCGCCGCACCGGCTCGGAATACATGTCGAAACCGAAGGCGCGCTGATTGCGCCAATTGAACGGTTCCAGGTAAACGATGGAGGTATACACGTCCCGCTGGCCGCCGGGACGAATGTCGTAGCCTGGAAATCCTTCAGCCCGTATCGCGGCGACGTGACTCGCCTTCTGCGGCGCCGGGATCAGACGTGAAAACCCCACGCCCTGAATGCCGGGGTACTTGCCTTCGAGCCTCAGGGTGCGAACGTATTCGGCGAACCCGGCACGCTCCACCGACTGCGACGCGGCGAACAGGCCGACCGCTCCGCTCAGCACCTGCTCGTAGTTGTGCAACCGCCGCTCGATGTTCTCGACGATCTCATTGACCCGGAACTCGAACTCGCCGCGAACCGTCTGCCGGACCGACTTCCAAACCTGGTCATGCAGCACGTAGGTCAGCGCCATTCCAAAGACGAGTATCACCCCGGGCAGCAGCAGGCGAAAAAACGAAGCTCGGCGGCTCGGGAATGAGCGATCTGACATGGACTCAAGTCTAACAGGGGAGTTGTCGCGCGAGCACTCCGCCCGTCCGCCCATTCGCAATGGGCCCCGTCAAGCAAAACGGGCCGGCGGAACGATCCGCCGGCCCGTTTTGCTCAATCCCGGAAATTGCGCGTCAGGGCTTGAAGGCATCCCGCAGTTCCCGCTTCAGCACCTTGCCCGAGGCGTTGGTGGGGAACGTCTTCTCGAAGCGCGCATAGCGCGGCACCTTGTAGTTGGACATGTTCTCCCGAGCCCAGCCGATCAGCCCCTTTTCGTCCAACGCGGCGCCGTCCTTCAGGATCACGAAGGCGCAGCCCACCTCGCCCATGCGCTCGTCGGGCACGCCCACCACGGCCACCTGGGCAATCGCGGGATGGACGCTGAGCAGCTTTTCCACCTCGGCCGGATAGCAGTTGAAGCCGCCGACGATGAACATGTCCTTCAGGCGGTCGGTGATGCGCAGGTTGCCCCGCGCGTCGAGGATGCCGACGTCGCCGGTATGCAGCCAGCCCTCGGCGTCGATCGCCTCGCGGGTGCCCTCCTCGTCGTCCATGTAGCCCTTCATCACGCAATAGCCGCGGATCACGATCTCACCGGCCGTGCCCGCAGGCACCGGGTTGCCGGCCTCGTCCACGCAGCGCAGCTCGATGCCGGGGATCACCCGGCCACTGGTGGTGGCGATGGTTTCCGCATCCTCGCCGGGATCGCAGACGGTGGCGCAGCCGCCGCACTCGGTCAGGCCGTAGGCGGTCACCACCACCTTGAAGCCCAGCTCGTCGCGCATGCGCTGGATCAGCACCGGCGGAATGGTGGCGGCGCCGGTCACGGCGACCCGCAGGCTGGAGATGTCGTAGTCCTTCAGCCTGGGCGAGGCCAGCATCGTCAGGTACAGGGTGGGCGGGCCGGGCAGGAAGCTGATGCGCTCGTCGTTGATCAGCTTCAGCACGGTCTCGGCGTCGAACACCGCGCAGGGCAAGATGGTCGCGCCGCGCAGCAGGGCCGAGAACCAGCCGGCCTTGTAGCCGAAGGAATGGAAGAAGGGGTTGATCACCAGATAGCGGTCGCCCGGCCCCAGAGTCACCACGCTGGACCAGGCGTCGAAGGCCTGGACCACGGCGCTGTGCACCGACATCACGCCCTTGGAGCGGCCGGTGGTGCCGGAGGTGAACATCAGGTCGGAGAGGGAATCGGGCTTCACCGTCTCCATCCGTGCCAGGGCGTCGGCCTCGGAGACCCGCCCCGCCAGCGCCATGAAATCGTCCCAGCCCTTGTCGCCGGCCTTGGCGGCGCGCAGCACGAAGGTATGGGCCAGCCCGCCCACGTCCTGGCCCTGCAACATGTCGGGATAGTAGCTGCCCAGGAAATCGCCGGCGATGAACATCACCCTGGCGCCGCTGCGCTTCAGGATGTCGGCCGCTTCCATGCCCTTCATGCGGGTGTTGATGGGCACCAGCACGGCGCCAGCCGTCTGCAGGCCGAGGGCGGCGACGATCCATTCCCACTGGTTGGGCGCCCAGATCGCCACCCGGTCGCCGACGCCCACGCCCAGGGCCATCAGGGCCCGGGCGGCCTGGAGCCGCAGGGCGTCCAGGTCGCGGTAGCTGATCTTGCGCTCCCCCTCCTCGATGGCGATGGCCTCCGGCCAGCGGGCGGCGGACTCCGCCATCGTGTGGGGAATGGTCAGGGTCTTGGGCAGCATAGGGTTCCTTGTGTGGTTCCGGTGTCGAGGCGACGTTCAGTTCTTGGCCAGATGGTTGGCGGCGCGGAAGCCGAAAACCATGCCGGGGCCGATCGTGCCGCCGGCGCCGGCATAGGCGCGGCCCAGCGCGGCGGCGGAGTTGTTGCCGATGCAGTAGAGGCCTGGAATCGGCTCGCCCGCCGTGTTGATCACCTGGGCATCGTCGGTGATGGCCGGCCCGCCCTTGGTGCCCGTGTCGCTGGGCCAGACCTTGAGGGCGTAGAACGGCCCCTTCTCGATCGGGATCAGGCAGGGGTTGGGCTTCACGGCCTTGTTGGACCAATAGCGGTCGTGGGGGTTGGAGCCCCGGTTGAACTCCAGGTCCACACCGGTGCGGGCGTACTCGTTGTGCTTACTCAGGGTTTCGGCCAGCCCGGCGGCATCGACGCCGATCTGGCGGGCCAGGCCCTCGACAGTGTCGGCCTTGAAGAAGAAGTCGCCGAACCACTCCCGGGGAACCTTGCCGTCGGGCATCACGATGCTCGGCAGGACCGGACCCATGGGCGAATTCTTGCGGTAGTTGCTGTCGAACACGAACCAGGCGGGGATGCAGCCGCCGCTCTTGCGATGGTCCTCGTACATGGCGGACTGGAAGCGGTCGTAGGAGATCGCCTCGTTGACGAAGCGCCTGCCCTGCTTGTTGACCGCGACGAAGCCGCCCAGGCCCCGCTCCGAGAAGATCGGCTGCTGGCCCTGGGGCGCCCTGGGATTGGGTGTCGAGGGCGTGCCCCAGACCTGATCCATATTGTCCAGCCTGGCGCCGATGGCCTCGGCGGCGCGGATGGTGTCGCCAGTGTTGTTGTCCTTGGGCGCGGACGACCACTCCTGGCGGCTGGGCTGGGGCAGATATTTGTCGCGCATTTCCTGATTGCGCTCGAAGCCGCCGGCCGCCAGGATCACGCCCTTGCGCGCCCGGATCGTCAGCGGCTTGCCGTCCTTCCTGGCCACCACGCCGGCGACCCGGCCGTTCTCCACCACCAGCGACTCCAGCGGACAGTTCAGCCACAGGGGCATGTCGCGCACCAGCATCGAATGACGCAAGGAAGCGATCAGCGCATTGCCCAGGCACAGGCGACGGTCGCGCTTGGTCTTCAGACGCCAGGGGTAGTCGAGGTAATAGCGGCCCATGGTCTTGATGGTGAGCCAGACCCAGCCCGGCCCCTTGGTGGCCAGGGTGTTGGCCTCCGGCGCCGTCATGCCGACGCCGTTCAAGGCCACGCCGATATGGGACTCGCGCAGATTCTGAAGCTCGTCGCCCAACAGGGCGGCGTTGAAGGGCACCGGCTCCATGGAGCGGCCGCCGGGCCTGGCCTCGGGCATTTCCTGGTAGTAGTCGGGGTATTCCGGGCAGACCTTGTAGCGCACCGAGGTCTTCTCGTTGACGTAGCGGATCATCTCCCCGCCGCTGTCGAGGAAGGCGCGGATCTTGCCGTCGGTGGAGGTATCGCCCACCGCCGCCTTGAGATAGGTGTAGGCGCTCTCGTAGCTGTCCTCCACCTGGCCGTTCATGGGAATCCACAGCACGCCGCCGGAAGTGGCGGACGTGCCGCCGTACTTGTCGCTCTTCTCGATCACCAGCACCTTCATGCCCAGATCGTGGCAACGCACCGCCGACAGCAGCGCGCCACCGCCGGAGCCCACCACCACTACATCGAATTCCGCGTTCTCGCTCATCGTCTTCCCCTTCGATCGTTGTTGAACCACCCGTCAGACGGGCTTCATGTCCTCTTGGCCCCAGTAGGCGCGCATGGCGCTGATCTTGCCCTGGGCGTCGAACTCCATGACCTCGACCAGTTCGATGCGGCTCGGCCCCAACCCCGGCACCTCGACCAGCACTTCCGCCACCATCGCGGCGCTGTTGCCGAAGGAGCCATAGGGCCCGGACAGCACGTTGATCTTCACGCCCGAGGCGCAGGCGCCCTGGTAGAACTTGGCGATGGCCTCGCGTCCACTCTGGGCGGGAGAGCCCACCGGGTCCTCGATGGTGGCGTTGTCGGCATAGAGCGCCACCACGGCCTCGGCATCGCCCGCGCTCACCAGCGACGCATACTTGGTCATCACAGCCTTCATTTCCGCCGATGTTGGCATCATCCGTCCTCCGTCCTCATGGGTATGTTTTTTCATGAAAAACACGGGGCCGTCATTGACGCGGCCCCGTGTGGATTATTACTGAACGCTCCGTCACTAAGAACGAGAGCTTAGACGATTTCGAACAAACCGGCAGCCCCCATGCCGCCGCCGATGCACATCGAGACGACCACATAGCGCTCGCCGCGACGGCGCGCTTCCAGCAGCGCGGTGCCCACCAGACGGGCGCCGGACATGCCGAAGGGATGGCCGATGGCGATGGCGCCGCCGTTGACGTTCAGGCGGTCGTTGGGGATGCCCAGCTGGTCGCGGCAGTACACCACCTGGCAGGCGAAAGCTTCGTTGATTTCCCAGAGGCCGATGTCCGACACCTTGAGGTTGTGGCGGACCAGGAGTTTCGGGATCGCGAAGACAGGACCGATCCCCATTTCCTCGGCCTTGCAGCCGGCCAGCGCCAGACCGCGATACACGCCCAGGGGCTCGAGGCCACGCTCCTTGGCCATCTCGCGGCTCATCAGCACCGAGGCGGAGGCGCCGTCGGACAGCTGGGAGGCGTTGCCGGCGGTGATGAACTGGCCTTCCTTGACCCACTGGCCGTTCTTATAAACGGGCTTCAGGCCGGCCAGGCTCTCCAGCGTCGTGTCGGCGCGGTTGCCCTCGTCCTTGGTGAGGGTCACGGTTTCCTTGGTGGTGGGGTTGCCTTCCTTGTCGAAAAGCTGCTTCTCGACGGTGATCGGCACGATCTCGTCGTTGAAGACGCCCTTGGCCTGGGCTTCCGCGGTGCGCTGCTGGCTTTGCAGGGCGTACTCGTCCTGCGCGGCGCGGGAGATGTTGTAGCGCTGGGAAACGATCTCGGCGGTCTCGATCATCGGCGCATAGGCGGTGGGATAGGCCGCCAGCACGGCCTTGGAGGGCGTGCGATGGGCGTTCTTGAACTTGTTCTGCACCAGGGAGATGGACTCCAGGCCGCCGGCGACGATGATGTCGCGCTCGTTGGCCATGATGCTCTTGGCGGCGTCGGCGATGGCCACCAGGCCCGAGGCGCACATGCGGTCCAGGGCCATGCCGGGCACGGTGTCGGGCAGGCCGGCGGTGTACACCGACAGGCGGCCCAGGGTGTAGCCCTGAGTACCCTGCTGGGCCGACACGCCGATGATCACGTCATCCACCTCGGCGGGGTTGAGCTTGGCGCGCTCGACGGCGGCCTTGACCACATGGCCGCCCATCACGGGGGCTTCGGTATCGTTGAAGGCGCCGCGGTAGGCTTTGCCGATGCCGGTACGGGCGGTGCTGACGATGACGGCTTCTTTCATGATCGTTCCTTTCCAGAGGCGGAATTCAGTTGAAGAAATAACGGCTGATGGTGTCGGCGACGCAGGCGGGACGCTCCTGGCCCTCGATCTCCACGGTGACGCGGATCGTGGCCTGGACGCCCTCGCCGGCCGGCTCGGCCTTGATCAGCTCGCAGCGGCCGCGCACGCGGGAACCCACCTTCACGGTATTGGGAAAACGGATTTTCTCGCAACCGTAGTTCACGCCCATTTTCATGTTCTCCAGGGCGATCACCTGGGGCATGAAGTAATTGACCAGGGAGAGCGTCAGATAGCCATGGGCGATGCAGGCGCCGAAAGGGCCGTCCTTGGCTTTGACAGGGTCCACGTGAATCCACTGATGGTCGCCCGTGGCGTCGGCGAACTGATTGATGCGGTCCTGCTCGATGGCGAGCCAGTCGCTGGTACCCAGCTCCTTGCCCTGCAGGTCGATCACGGACTGGTTGGAATTGAAGACGACAGCCATGAGGCCTCCTTAATGCAAAAATGTAGCTTTCTCGCCGGGCCGCCCCAAGAGAAAGCGGCACGCGGCGCCAGCCGCAAGTGGCAAGTTGTAAAAACGCAGCCTCCCCCAAACATCGAGCGAAGCGAGCCGCATCGAACCCCCCGGAGGGGGGCGAAGGGGGGCGAGCCTCACGCCCGCTGGGAACTGACGGAGACCACTTCACCCGTCATGTAGGAGGAATAGTCGCTGGCCAGGAAGATCATGGTGTTGGCCACTTCCCAGGGCTCGGCGGCGCGGCCGAAGGCTTCGGTGCTGGAGAGCTTGTCCAGCAGCTCCTCGGAGGAAGCCTTCTTGAGGAACTCGTGCAGCGCGATGGAAGGCGACACGGCATTGATGCGCACGCCGAATTCGGCCGCTTCCAGGGCGGCGCAGCGGGTCAGGGCCATCACCCCGGCCTTGGCGGCAGCGTAGTGGGCCTGTTCCTTCTGGGCGCGCCAGCCCAGCACCGAGGCGTTGTTCACGATCACGCCATGGCCCCGGGGCTGCATCACCTTGAGGATGGCGCGGGTCATGCGGAACACGCTGTTCAGGGACACGTCGATCACCTTGAACCACTCGTCGTCGGTCATGTCGACAATGCGCTTCTGGCCACCCAGGCCGGCATTGTTGATCAGGATGTCCACGCCGCCCAGCTTCTCTTCGGCGGCCGCGATCAACGCCTGAACCTGATCTTCCTTGGTCACGTCGCAGAGCATGCCATAGACTTCCTGAAGCCCGGTTTCGGCCTTCAGCTTCTCCACCGCCTCGCCCAGGCGGCGCTCGTGGATGTCGGAAATCATCAGGGCGCGCACGCCCTCCTCGGCGCAGCGCTTGGCGGCGGAAAAGCCGATGCCGGCACCGGCGGCGGCGGTGACCAGGGCGGTCTTGCCCTTCAGGAGGCCGTGGCCCGGAACGTAGGAAGGAGCGTTTTTCATGATCGTCTCTTTGAATAAAGTCTACGCAAGAAGAAGCCGTCCCGAACCCGGAACGGCGCTCTGCTGCCCGCCATGGCGGGCAATGGTGACTCAGCTACCCCAGACCTTCTTCGGGGGAGCCGACTGCTTGATCAGCTCGTCGATCACGCCGCCGATCTCCTCGGCGGTGTAGCCGGCACCGCCCTTCTTCTTCTCGGGGCCGGTCTTCCAGCCGTCGCAGACGGAGACGCGGTCGCCTTCGATCTCGAAGACCTGGCCGTTCACGTGCTTGGAGGAGGAACTCACCAGATAGACGATCAGGGCGGCCACGTTCATCGGATCGTAGAAGTCGAAGCTGCCGTCGGTGGGCTTCTTCACCATGTCGGGCATGCCCTGCTCGGTCATCGCGGTGCGGGCGGCGGGGGCCAGGGCGTTGGCGGTGACGCCGTAGCGCTTCAGCTCCGCGGACTGCACCAGGGTCAGGGTGGCCACGCCGCCCTTGGCGGCGGAGTAGTTGGACTGGCCGATGGAGCCTTGCAGGCCAGCACCGGAGCTGGTGTTGATGATGCGGGCATCCACGGCCTTGCCGGCCTTGGTCTGGTCGCGCCAGTACTTGCCGAGGATGTTGGACAGGCAAAAATGACCCTTCAGATGCACGCGCATCACGGCGTCCCAGTCGTCCTCGGAGAGGGAGACGAACATGCGGTCGCGCAGGATGCCGGCGTTGTTCACCACGGCGTCCACGTTGCCGTAGGCGGCAATGGCGGCGTCGACGATCTTCTGGGCGGTGGCGATGGTGGTGATGTCGTCGTTGTTGGCGATGGCCTTGCCGCCGGCCTTGACGATGTCGTTCACCACTTCCTGGGCGGCGTCGAGGCGGATGTCGTTGACCACCACGTTGGCGCCGGCCTGGGCCAGGGCGATGGCGTAGGCGCGGCCGAGGCCGCCGCCGGCGCCGGTGATGATGACGGTGCGGTTGTCACAAAGTCCCATGTTGAGATTCCTTTCCTTGAATGTTCGATTAGCCGAGGCGTTCAATGATCGTCACGTTGGCCTGACCGCCGCCTTCGCACATGGTCTGCAGGCCGTAGCGGCCGCCGGTGCGCTCCAGTTCGTGGAGCAGCGTGGTCATCAGCTTGGCGCCGGAGGCGCCCAGGGGATGGCCCAGGGCGATGGCGCCGCCATTGACGTTGGTCCTGGCGTAGTCGTAGCCGGTCTCCTTCAACCAGGCCATGACCACGGAAGCGAAGGCTTCGTTGATTTCCACCCGGTCGATGTCGGCGAGCTTCATGCCGGCGCGCTTCAATGCGTACTCGGTGGCGGGGATCGGCGCGGTCAGGTGCCAGATCGGATCGTCGGCGCGCACGCTGATGTGATGGATGCGAGCCCGGGGCTTCAAGTTGTAGCGCTTCAGCGCGGCCTCGGACACCACCAGCACGGCGGCGGAAGCGTCACAGGTGGAACTGGAAACGGCGGCGGTGATGGCAGGATAAGTGGGATCCACCGGCGCCAGGGTCGCCATCTTCTCCAGGGTCGAGGCGCGGGCGGTCTCGTCCATCTTGAAGTCGCCGTAGGGCACGACTTCGCGGTCGAAGCGGCCCGCGGCGATGGCGGCAAGCGCCCGGTCGTGGCTTTCCTTGGCGAAGACTTCCATGTCCTCGCGGGAAATGCCCCACTTGTCGGCGATGCGCTGGGCGGCGTAGAACTGGTTCACCGGCGCGTCGCCGAAGCGGGCCTGCCAACCCTTGCTCTCGGCGAAGGGCGTGGTGAAGCCCAGGGGCTGGCCGGCCAGCATCGCCGAGGAGATGGGAATGCTGGTCATGGTCTGCACGCCGCCGGCCAGGATCACGTCCTGGGTGCCGCTCATCACCGCCTGGGCGGCGAAGTGCACAGCCTGCTGGGAGGAGCCGCACTGGCGGTCCACGGTGGTGCCGGGCACGCACATCGGCATGCCGGCGGCCAGCCAGGAAGTGCGGGCGATGTCGCCGGCCAGGGCGCCGATGGTGTCCACGCAGCCGAAGATCACGTCGTCGTAATCCTCGGCGGGAATGGCGTTGCGCTCGACGATGGCCTTGATCACATGGGCGCCGAGGTCGGCGCCATGGACGGTGGCCAGGGAACCCTTGCGCTTGCCCGTGGGGGAGCGCAGGGCATCAACGATGTAAGCTTCAGCCATTGCTGTTCCTTCTCAAATAAAGGTCTTGCCGGCGCCCAGGAGGGCGTTGGCGGAAAGTACATGGGCGGCCACGCGGTTCTTGTGGAAGGCCCGGTCGCCCCAGGCCGCGTCCAGCACCCAGGCGCGCTTCATGAATATCTGCAGATCGACTTCCCAGGTGTAGCCCATGCCGCCATGGACCTGGATGCCGCTGCGGGCGGCCAGCCAGCCGGCATCGCCGCAGGCCAGCTTGGCGTGGGAGACATGGACGCCGCGTGCGGGATCGCCGCTGGCCATGGCCTGGGCGGCCCGCTCCAGCACGGGCTTGGCGAACTCGGCCTTGACCGCCACGGTGGCCAGATGGTGCTTGACCGCCTGGAAGCTGCCGATGGGCTTGCCGAACTGCTTGCGTTCGCTGGTGTAGGCCACGGAGATGTCCAGCATGCGCAGGATCTGGCCCATGATCTGGCCGGCGGCCGCCAGGGCGCCGCGGTTCAGGGCGTCTTCCCACAGCGGCGCGGCGGCGGCGGCGTCGAGCACGCGGGTCTCGGCGCCGGGCGTCCATTCCACGCGGCACGGGCGGCGCGACAGGTCGATGCTGGGGTTGAGCACAGTCTTCACCGCGCTGCCGGCCACGGCGTGCAGTTCGCCCTGATGGGAAAGCAGCAACAGGTCGGCGCTGTCGGCATCGGCCACCAGCTTCTGGCTGGGATGGCCGACGGCCACGCGGGCGCCGCCTTCGGCGATGCGCGGCAGCCATTCAGCCGCCAGGGCATGGCCGGCGGGCAGCGCGTTCAACAGGCCGACGGCCACATAGGCGGTATCCACCACGTAGTCGGGCAGGGCCGAATAACCGAGTTCCTGGGTCATCTGCACCCAGTCCACGTCGGAGAGGCCCAGACCGCCGAAGTCCTCGGGCACCGAGAGGCCGAACAGGCCCTGCTCGGCGATCCTGGCCTGGAGCTCGGGGGCGTGGCCGGCTTCGGTTTCCCAGTTCTTGCGGATGGCCTCCAGGGGCAGCTCCTTGGCAAAGAAGCTGTGCATGGCCTCGCGGAAGGCGATTTGGTCTTCGCTGAAAGTGAAATCCATGGGAACCTCCGATCAGCGCGGCATGCCGAGCATGCGCTCGGCGATGATGTTGCGCTGGATCTCGTTGCTGCCGGCGTAGATGGTGCCGGCCTGGGAGAACAGGAAACCGTCGAGCCAGGTGCCCACGTCGCCGGCGTCCGGCGCCTCGGGCAGCAGCTCGGCGCGGGGGCCGAGGATGCGCATGGCGGTGTCGTGCATCTGGATGTCCAGTTCCGACCAGAAGATCTTGTTGGTAGAGGACTCGGGGCCGATCTTGGCACCGTTCACCAGCTTGCTGGCGGTGCGGTAGGTGGACAGGGTGTAGGCCTCGGCGTCCATCCAGGCCTTGAGCACGGCCTCACGGATCGAGGGATCGCGGTCGGCCTCCTCACGGTTGGCCAGATACAGCTGCACCAGGCGGCGCGCGGTCTCCTGGTAGCGGGCCGGGGAACGCAGCATCAGGCCGCGCTCGAAGCCGGCGGTGGCCATGGCCACGTTCCAGCCGCCCCCTTCCGTGCCCAGCAGGTTTTCCACCGGCACCTTGACGTCGTCGAAGAAGATTTCGGCGAAGCCGGCCAGGCCGTTCAACTGGCGGATCGGGCGGATGGTGATGCCCGGCAGGTTCAGCGGCAGCAGGATGTAGGACAGGCCGTGGTGACGTTCGGAATCGGGGTCGGTGCGGAAGATGCCGAAGGCCCAGTCGGCCCAGCGGGCGCGGGTGGACCAGGTCTTCTGGCCGTTGATCACGTAGTGGTCGCCCTGGCGCACGGCCTTGGTGCGGATCGCCGCCATGTCGGAGCCGGCGCCCGGCTCGGACCAGGCCTGGGCCCACATGTCGGCGCAGGAGGCCATGCGCGGCAGGAAGCGCTTCTTCTGCTCTTCGGTGCCGTATTCCATCAGGGTCGGGCCGAGCAGGAAGATGCCGTTCTGGTTGACCCGCAGCGGCGCGCCGGCGCCCCAGTACTCTTCCTCGAAGATCAGCCATTCGATCAGGTTGCAGCCGCGGCCGCCCAGCTCCCTGGGCCAGGTGACCATGCCCCAGCCGCCCTCGTTGAGCTTGGCTTCCCAGGCCCGGTGCTGCTTGAAGCCCTCCTCGGTATCGAAGTCCTGGAGCGGCTCCTTGGGCACGTTTGCCTTCATCCAGGCCCGCACTTCCTGGCGGAAGGCTTCCTGTTCAGGGGTGTATTTGAGTTCCATGGTGTCCTCGATCAGAACTTGGCGTCGCGCTTCTCGACGAAGGCCTTGCGGGTCTCGGCGGAATCCTTGCTCATGTAGGCCTGGAGGGTGAAGCCCTGCTCCCAGCGGTACTTGTCTTCCAGGTTGCCGTCCTCGATGCCGTTCAGGGCTTCCTTGGCGATGCGGATCATGGCCGGGCTCTTGGCGGCGATCTTGCGGGCGATGTCCATCGCGGTGTCGCGCAATTGCTCCTTGGGCACCACGCGCTCGATGGCGTTCAGGCGGTGGGCTTCGGTGGCGGAGATCATCTCGCCGGTGAAGAACAGGTAGCGTACCTTCTGGGTGCCGAACATGCGGGAGAGGTGGGCGGCGCCGCCCATGGCGCCGCGGTCCACCTCGGGCAGGCCGAAGCTCGCGCATTCGGAGGCCACCACGATGTCTGCGGCGCCGCAGATGCCGATGCCGCCGCCCAGGACGAAGCCGTGCACGGCCGCGATCACCGGCACCTTGTTGAGATGGACGGCCTTGAAGGTGGCGTAGTTGCCGGCATTGACCGAGATGATCAGGCTCTGGTCGGCGTTGAGTTCCTTGATGTCGACGCCGGCGCAGAAACCGCGGCCCTCGCCGCGGATGACGATCACGCGCACCTCGGGTTTCTCTCCCAGGGCCGCGATTTCGGCGGCCAGGCCGTGCCAGCCGGCGGAGTTGAGGGCGTTGACCGGCGGCCGGTCGATGACGACCTCGGCGACGCCGTCTTCATGGATGGTGCTGTGGAATTGCTGGGTCATGACTGTCCCCTGGAAAATGGGCTGCGGCGGTTCGGTGCGCCCTCCTGCCCCGCATGAAAAAACGCCGCGCCGGAACACCGGCGCGGCGACGCATCAGGCCGCGGCGCGGATCCCCGGCGGGTTGCCCTTCAGCTGGGCGCCCCGCGCGTTGTGGGGGTCGAGGCGGCGGATGATCTCCAGCTGCTCGGCGGTGGGATGGACGGTCTCGCCCAGGTTGTCCGCCTTCAGCAGCGGGAAGCCGGTGCTCTCCTGGACTTCCTCGAAGCTCACACCGGGGTGCAGGGAACGCACGCGGCAGGCGCGGGCGGGGCCTTCGAAATCCAGCACGCAGAGGTTGGTGACGATGCGGCGGATGTCCATCAGATCGCGGCGCACGCCCTTCTCCCAGCGCTCGTCCTTGAAGCCGACGCCGGAGACCATGTCCACCTCGCCGGCGACGAAGGTGCGGCTGTTGTGGGCGGGCACGAAGAAGGAGTTGATGTGGTTGATGCTGTTGCCGGGCAGGCCGCGCACGCCGAGGATGGCGGACTTGGGCTTGCTGTAGTCGCCGCCGACGCAGGACAGGTTGGTCTGGCCCCAGCGGTCGATCTGGGTCGGGCCGATCATCGCGTGGCGCTTGCCGCCCCAGACGCATTCGAAGACCCGGTCGAAACCCATGTAGCCCTCGAACTTGGGCACGTAGTCGCCGCGGGGGCCCAGGGGAATGGGCTCGGAGACCAGGTAGGCCTCGCTGTCGGTCATCAGCAGTTCCGGGCTGTGGGTCAGCTTGGCCAGGCTCGCGCCCAGGCGGGGGATGACGCCGATGCCGGAGGCCAGGACTTCGCCGTTGTCGCGCCAGGCTTCGGAAGCGGCGACGATCATCAGTTCGGCTAGGGTGAATTCAGTGTTTTGGCTCATATCGTTCTCCACATCCGGCCGTCAGAAAATGGGCATGGGCAGCTTGCCGATGGCCTCCAGGCCACCGTTCCTGGCCTGGTACTCGGCCTCGGTGCAGGCGACGAATTCCTTCGTGTAGGCTTCCCAGCCGCCCTCTTCCGCCGCGCTGGCGTTGTATTTCTTCAGGTGGCCCAGATCCCAGCCGTATTCGGGGCCGCAGGAGGTGGGATGGGCGCCGCCCGGGGCATGCACCACGCCAGTGACCAGATAGCGCTCGAAGGTGTTGAAGCGGGCCTGGTCGCCGGTCAGGGCGAACTTCTCCTCCACCCGCTCGGCACTGACGTAGCAGGCGTCGGCGGCGCGGGCGAAGAGGTTGTCGAAGAAGGGATCGGGGCTGGTGATCAGGGTGTTGCCCAGCCTGTCGGCCGCATTCACATGCACCAGGGCCACGTCCAGCTTCAGGGCGGGCATCGCCAGCAGCACCTCGCCGTCGGCGTAGGGGGACTGGATGGTCTTCAGTTCCGGGTTGTACTTCACTACGTCGGTGGCCAGGCCGCAACGGGTGGGCAGGAAGGGCAGGCGCATGCCGGCGGCGCGCAGGCCCCATTCGAACATGCCCTCGTCCAGCTCCATCAGTTCCAGCAGGCCGGCCTCGCGGGCCTTGCGGTAGTAGGGCTCCAGGGGAATCGCGTCCATCGTGGCGAAACCGAAGATCAGCTTCTTCACTTTGCCCGCGGCGCACAGCATGCCCACTTCGGGGCCGCCGTAGGCGACGATGGTCAGGTCCTTCAGATTGGAGCGCAGGATCTCGCGCACGATGGCCATCGGCTTGCGCCGGGGACCCCAACCGCCGATGCCGATGGTCATGCCATCACGCAGTCGGGCGACCACCTCGGCGGCGGTAAGTTGCTTGTTCAACATCCTGGAAGCCTCCTAATCATCTGATTCGATTCAAAATGCAATCCGGGGCAGCGGCCAAGCCCTGCCCGGAAAAACCCCCTCCCGATTTTAACCAAGCGCCATCGTTGCGCCGCTTTGAGCCAACGATCGGAACTGGCCTATTCGGTGTCGGAAAGGGTCAGGATTCAGCAAGGAAAATCATGTCCTGTCCTTGACCTGCAAGGGCAGGAAACCGACCACGGCAACCGCGACGGCGCCGGCGATGACCAGGAAAGCCGTGGAATAACTTCCGGTCAGGTCGAACAGGTAGCCAACCATGGGCATCGTCAGCATCACCATGATGATGGCGACAGGCTGCATCCGCCCCATCACCCGCCCGAAAACCAGCGGACCGTAGATGCGCGCCAGAATCGCCCCCCAAGCCGGCAGGAAGGCGCCGGAAGCCAGGCCCACGGAAACCGCGGCGAGCACCATCACCCAGAAATCGTGAAACTCGATGAGCACCAGCAGGGGCAGCCCCACCATCAGCAGGGCGCCGAGAATCGCGAATTTCAGGTTGACCCGGTCGGCGAAAATGCTGAACAGCAGCTTGCCGCTGACCCCCGCGACGGAGATCGCCGACACCAAGAATGCAGCCTGCTTCGGCGCCACTCCATGCCCCACGGCGTAGGGCACCAGATTCGCCAACACCGCAGTGAAAGCCGCCATCAGGATGCCGACAGCAAGGGAAATTCGCCAGAAAGGACCATCGGTGAGCAGATTGGGCAACTCGGCGCTGGCAGGCGCCGCGGCCGCCCCCGATCCATGAAGCGCCTCCGGAGCGCCATCCGGCAACAGCCCCAGGTCGGCCGGACGGTTCCTGACCAACAGCAGGATCGGCGGCAACAGGATCAGCAGCGCAATACCCGCCAGCCAGAGGCAGGCCATGCGCCAACCAAACGCGTCGATCAGGTTCTGCATCAGGAGCGGCACCAGCAGACCGCCCAGCGAAGTCCCCATGGCCGCGACCCCCATGGCCCGCCCCCGGTTCTTTGAAAACCAGCGCGCCACAAGGGTATTGGTCCCAAGCGGTCCGAGCAGAGTGCTGGCTACCGACAGCACGCAGCCGAAGACGAGGACAAACTCCCAGACATTGCGACTGAGGGAGATGAGAACCAATGCACCGCCCAGGAACAACGCCCCAATGGCGAACAACCGCCGGGCCGAACTCTTGTCCATCAGGCTGCCCACCGTCGGCGAAATCAACACCGAGACCAGTGAGCTTGCGGTCAGCGCCCACATCATTTCCATCCGCGAAGCGCCGAACTCGGTGCCGATGGGCAACACCAGCAGCCCAAAGGAATAGCTGGACACACCGTTGCTCAAGCCCAGCGCCAGCATGGCGACGGCCACGATACGCCACCCGTAGAACATGAACCCCTCCTCTTGCCGTTGCATGCGAAACACCGGGATGGCGTTCCAGACGGCGGTCGCCGGGAAGATGGTTCACTGGTCCGCCATGGTGCGGCGGGCAAACAGCAAGTCCTCCCAGGCCTTCGCCTTGTCGGTCAGATTGCGCAACAGGTAGGCGGGATGATAAGTGACGATGACGGGGGTACCCCGATATGCGAACAACCGGCCCCGCGCGGCGCCGATCTTCACCTCGGTCTGCAGCAGGGTCTGCGCCGCCGGCCGCCCCAGGGCGACGATCAGCCTGGGTCGCAGCAGATCGATCTGCCGCTCCAGGAAAGGCCAGCAGGCGGCCGTCTCCTCTGGTTCCGGGGTGCGGTTGTTGGGCGGCCGGCACTTCACGGTATTGGCGATATAGACGTTCTCGCCCCGCTTCAGCTCGATGGCCGCGAGCATCGCATCGAGCAGCTTGCCGGCCTGGCCGACGAAGGGCTCGCCGCGCTGATCCTCCTCGGCACCCGGCCCCTCGCCGACGAAGAGCCAGTCGGCCCGACGGTCGCCGACGCCGGGCACCGCCTGCTTGCGCTCCCGGCACAGGCCACAAGCGCGGCAGGCGCGGATGTTCTCCTCCAGTTCCGGCCAGTCCATCGCGGCGATGGCGCCGGCGCGATCGGCGGTTCCCGAGTCCTCCACCGGAGCGGCGGATGCCTGCGCAACGACGGGCGTCGCCGCCGGTTCCGGCGACGCGGCGGCGGCTTCAGGCCCGGCCGCCGGCCGCCGCAGCTTCCATAGCGGTCCCAGCCCCATTTCGCACAGCAGCGCATCGCGCCGAGAGTCGCGGCTCACAGCGCCCGCTCCATGACGACGGCTTCCTCGCGGCCGTGCCGCGCCGGGTAGTAATCGCGCCGCCGGCCGATCTCGGCGAAGCCGTGACGGGCGTACAGGCGCAGGCCGGCGGCATTGCTGGGACGCACTTCCAGCAACATGCGGCTGCCGCCATGGGCGCGGGCATCGGCGAAAAAGTGCTCCAGCAGCCGGCTGCCCAGGCCGCGCCCCTGAAGTTCGGGCACCACGCTGATGTTGAGCAGATGGGCTTCGTCGAGGACCATCATCATCACGCCATAGCCCGCCAGTCGGTCCCGGCGGCACGCCACCCAGGCGCGATGCCCGGAGATCAGGGAATCGGCGAAATTGCCGTGGCTCCAGGGAAACTCGTAAATGCCGGCCTCCGCCGCCACCACGGCACCCAGGTCGGCGCTCGTCATCGGCGCGAAATCCAGGTCGGCAGAGGAATGCGGCACGGCGCTCATCAGCGCACCCCGCCGCGGGCCAGGCGTTCGGCGGTGGTCAGGGCCACCTTGTCGCGCACGTAGAGCGGCACCGCGCGGGCCGCCGGGATGCCGTCGCATCGCACCAGGCGCGGCGCGGCCAGCCGGGCCACGGCGGCGGCGGTGGGCAGCACGTCCTGCCGCCACGCGGCGATGCGCGGCCCCAGCCGCGCGGCCAGGGCATCCGGGTAGGCGGCGAAGCCGTCGCCGCACCCCTGCCAGCCGTCTCCCTCGGGCAGGAGCACGGCATCGGGCGGCGCAACGGCAGGCGCCAGAATCTCACGGGGAAAGCCCGCCACCATTTCGTAGGCGGCGCCGTAGACCTCGTTCATCCGCGCATCGAGGCAGGCATAGACCCGCTCCCCGCCGCTTTCCAGGGCCAGTGCCTCGAGGGTGCAGACCGGCGCCACCGGCAGGTCGGCGCCATAGGCCAGCCCCTGGGCCACGGCGCAGGCCAGGCGCAGGCCGGTGAAGCCGCCGGGACCGGCGCCGAAGGCGATGCCGTCCAGATGTTTGAGGGTGATGCCGGCCTCGGCCAGGATCTCGCCGACCCAGGGCAGGATCAGGTCCGAACCGCCGTTGGGGCGGTCCTGGCGACGCTCCAGCAAGGCGCCGTCGCGCCAGAGGGCGACGGACAGGAGACGGGTCGAAGTTTCAATCGCGATCAGATTCACGGCGCGATTTTACCGGCCGCCGGCCGCCTCTGGCTGATAATGTCGGCATGGATATCCAGAATGCTCAGAACGTTCAGCCCCGCTATCGCCAGGTGGCGCTGGCGGCCTGCTTCGGCACTTTTCTCGAATGGTACGATTTTCTCACCTTCGCCAGCCTGGCCACGTATTTCGGCACCCTCTTCTTTCTCGCCGAGAATCCGGTCACCGGCCTTTTGGCCAGTCTCGCCACCTTCGGTATCGGCATGGTGGTGCGGCCGCTGGGCGCGGCCCTGTTCGGTTCCCTGGGCGACCGCCATGGCCGGCGTGCGGTATTCATCGCCACCATCGCCCTGATGGGCGTCACCACGTTCGCCGTCGGCCTGCTGCCCACCTACGCCCAGGTCGGTCTGTGGGCGCCCCTGCTGCTGCTGGCGCTGCGCATCCTGCAGGGCTTGGCGATGGGCGGCGAGATCGGCGGCGCCACGGTGTATCTGACCGAGCATGCGCCGGCCGCGCGGCGCGGCCTCTACACCAGCGTGTTGCAGTTGATGGGACCGCTGGGCGTGATGGCATCCACCGCCCAGGTGGTGCTGCTCCAGTCCTGGCTTGCGCCGGAGGAGTTCATGGAGTGGGGCTGGCGGGTGCCATTCCTGGTGTCGGCGCTGCTGCTGGCGATCTCGATGAAAAGCCGCATGGCCCTGCACGAGTCGCCGGTCTTCGCACGACTCAGGGAAAACCATGGCCTCGCCAAGGCCCCGCTGCGCGAATGTCTGCGCGACCGCCGCACCCTGGGCCGCATGGCCCTGCTGTTCTGTTGCATTTCCGCCGGCGGCTCGCTGCTGTTCTTCTGCTCCCAGGTCTATGTGCCGGTGTTCCTGAAGACCGTGGTCAACATGGAACCGGCCCGGGCCGGACACCTGACCCTGGCCGCCACCCTCGCCCTGTTTCCCCTGACTTTGCTGGCCGGCGGACTGTCGGACCGGATCGGACGGCGCCCCGTGCTGCTGGCCGGACTGTGGCTGGGTGCCCTCGCGATGCTGCCGGTGTTCTGGGGCCTGCGTCAGTTCGCCGCCAGCCCGGCCCTGATGGTGATCCTGCTGCTGGTTCCGGTGGTCGCCCTGGCGCTGATCACCGGTCCGCAGACCGCCACGCTGGCGGAACTGTTCCCCGCCCGCACCCGCTACTCCGCCGTGGCCCTGCCCCACAACCTGGCCGCCGGCTGGATCGGCGGGCTCTCGCCCTTCATGGTCACGCTGATCGGCAGCCGCAGCGGCGATCCGATGCTGGGCCTGGCCTATCCGACGGTCCTGCTGTTGCTGGCCGCCCTGGTGGGGCTGCGTTTTCTGCCGGAGACACGGAACAGTCCGCTGACGACCTGAACGCCGCCGCCGAAAACCGGCTATTGCTGGGCGTCGCGATGCCGCTCGTCCCGCTGCCGATGGTGCGCCTGGATGCGCTCCCGCAGCCGCTGCCGCTCTTCGGGCGACATCTTCTCCCAATGCTCGCGCATCGCCTCCCGCCGCTGCTGGCGCTCTTCCGGCGGCAGACTCCGCCGGTAATCGCGGATCTGGCTGCGCATTTGCTCCCTTTGCTCGGGGGACAGGCCGGCCCCGGCCGATCCGGCGCCCAGTCCGCAGGCGCAGACCAGGGCCAACAGGCAGCAACGAACGAGGCAGGATGACATGGAGACTCCGGGAGCGAAGCAATTGGACGGGATTGTGCCGCATCCTTCAGCTTGCCGGATTGCAGGTAAACGCCGCTTTGTTACCACATATTACTTGCGCTGAATGGACGCCCTCCCCCCGCGGCGCACAGTTCCCCACCATGAAACCGATTGTGAAAAAATCGATGACGTACCGCGAACCCTGGAACCCATAATGGTCTTTCATTGATTTTCCACGCTATCATCGCCACACAAGTTGTTACCATTTATCGCGGCATCATCATTCGATAGTACGGACGACATAAACTGAACCGCGCAATCCGGCCGCGACCCGTTATCAAACTCGTGAAAACATCCTGCCAGAATCATTCCGGCACGGGAGGAATATGAAAACCATCATGCTGGTGGATGACTCCGCCACCATTCTTCTTTCCGTTTCCAACATCCTCAGCAAGGCGGGTTACGGGGTCGAGAAAGCCTCGAACGCCGCCGAGGGACTGGCCAAGTTCAAGGCCGGCGCCAAGGTCGATCTGTTGATCACGGATCTGAACATGCCCGGCATGAACGGCATCGACTTCATCAAGGAAGTGCGCACCCTGCCCGGCTACAAGTTCATGCCCATCCTGTTCCTCACCACGGAATCCCAGCAATCCAAGCGCATGGAAGCCAAGGCTGCCGGCGCATCGGGCTGGCTGGTCAAACCCGCCACCGCGGACGAATTGCTGAACACCATCAAGCTCGTCGTGCGCTAACGCTCATGGAAGCCAACTTTCCGCCCCGGCGCATGAAATACGCGAAGAGCAAGGAGGCCCTCCCCCTCCCGGCCTCCCCCTCGCCGGGGGAGGTGGCGGCATTGGCTCGCTGCGCTCGAAGTCACCACACACTCCGTTTTTGCGTTCTTTCACGCTAATCCGCCAGAAATCATTCCGTCATGGACAACGCCCAGCTGATCCGCCGCGCCAGCGCAACGCTCTTCCTGGTCGCGCTGAGCGCCGCCCTCAGCGTCTATTTCCTCAACGACTGGTTTCATGGCAGCTTTCTGCCGAGCATTGGCTTGGAGAATCCGACTGGCGACGCGGTGGGCAGTTTCATTCTGATCACGGCCGGTTTTCTAGGACACAGGCTGGTCTCGATGGCGCTCTTCCGGGATGCGGTCTATGGCCTGAGCGACAAGGAGAAAGCAGAAAAGGCGCAGAACCGGACCTACATCCTCGCGGCCGAGCAGGTTGCGAAGGAATTGAATCAGGTTGGCACCTTCAATGACGTGGTGCGCGGCCAGTTGAACATGATCATCGATGAAACCGAGAAAGCCGCCTACGACATCACTTCCCGGCTGCAGACCATCGACGAAGTGGTGACCGGGCTTTCCACTTTCGTCAATACGACCCAGAACGAATCCACCGAACTGCTGGCGGAATCCGAAGCCCGCATCGAGCGCAAGAAGGACATGATCGGCACCCTGGAAAGATACATCCAGGAGCGGATTACCGCCTCGGAAGAAGATCAGCGGCGCATCGCCCTGGTGGTGGATGAGGCGCGTTCCCTCACCTCGCTGGTGGAGCTGATCCGCAACATCTCCGCCCAGACCAACCTGCTGGCGCTCAACGCCGCCATCGAAGCGGCCCGGGCCGGCGAAGCCGGGCGTGGCTTCGCCGTGGTGGCCGATGAAGTCCGCAAGCTGTCCACGGAGTCCGACAAGGCGGTGAACCAGATCAACCAGGGCATTCTGGCCGTCTCGCAATCCATCCAGAGCCAGTTCCAGGACAAGCTGTCCACCGAGCACATCGAAGCCGAGAAGAACGCCCTGCAAAGCTTTGCGGCCCAGCTCGACGAATTGGGCCGCAGTTATCAGGAAGTGATGGCCCACGAAGCCGACGTGCTGGTGAAGATCCGCGACAGCAGCAAACAACTGGAGGAAATGTTCCTCAATGCGGTCGCGAGCGTGCAGTTCCAGGACGTCACGCGCCAGCAGATCGAGCAGGTGATCGACGCCCTGAGCCGCCTGGACGGCCACACCACCCTGCTTGCCGAGCGCCTGCATCGCTTCGAGGATCCGGCCTTCGAACTCAAGCCGCTGTCCCAGCACCTGGATCAGATCTACAGCAAGTACGTAATGTCATCTCAGCGCAAGAGCCACCATCAGGTACTCAACCAGGCCGACGCAAAGGATGACGGATCCGGCCCGAAGGTAGAACTTTTTTAGGGAGCCGCCACCTTGATCGAGTTTGCCACCCAGAACATCGCCGAGGGCGGCGCCCGCCTGACCATCGACGGCACATTGCTCATCTATGACGCCGAAGAGATCAAGCGCCGCCTGATCGATACGCTGCACTCCGGACAATTGCTGGAACTCGACCTCTCCCACGTCAACGAGATCGACACGGCCGGCGTGCAGTTGCTGATGCTGGTCAAGCAGGAGAGCCTGCGCCAGGAAAAAACCTTGCGCATCGTCGCCCACAGTCCGGCGGTACAGGAAGTCATCGAGTTCTACAACCTGGCCGCCTTCTTCGGCGATCCTCTCGTCATTCCGGCCCGGGACAGGGAGCAAGAACATGGATGAGCTCTATAGCGTCTTCGCCCAGGAAGCGCGGGAACAACTCACGGAACTGGAAGCCGGCCTGCTGCGCATGGAGCAGGGCGAATCCGACGCGGAGACCATCAACGCCATTTTTCGCGCCGCCCACACCATCAAGGGCGCCTCCGGCGTGGTGGAACTGACCCAGATCGAACGTTTCACCCATATCCTGGAAAACATCCTCGACCAGTTGCGCAACAACGACATCTGCGTCGGCAGCGCACTGATCACCGCATTGCTGCGCGGCTGCGACCATCTGGGCGCGCTGCTGAGCCGGGTGGATCAGGGGCAACTCGAGCCGGACCCGCAACTGGAAACCGCGGGACAGAGCCTGGCGGACGATCTGAAAGTTTTCCTGAACGGCGGATCCGCCGATCGAAGCGGCGGCCTGCAGGAAGCGACCGCCACGGTGGAGCGCGACGGTGACGTCGGCGCCACCTCCGACTGCTGGCACATTTCGGTACGCTTCGGGCGCAACGTGCTGAAAAACGGCATGGACCCGCTGGCCTTCCTGCGCTATCTGCTGTCCCTGGGCGAAATCGCCAATATCGTCACCCTGCCCAACGCAATCCCCGCGGCGGAGGACATGGACCCCGAATCCTGCTACCTGGGATTCGAGATCGGTTTTCGCAGCCATGCCGACAAGGCGTCGATCGAGCGTGTTTTCGAATTCGTTCGCGACGAATGCGACCTGCACATTCTCCCGCCCAACAGCCGGGTCGCCGATTATCTGCAATTGATCGAGAGCCTGCCCGAGGAACCCTTGCGACTGGGCGAAATCCTGGTCAAGAGCGGCGCTCTGACCCAGGAGGAACTCGATGAGGGGCTGCGCCGCCAAGTGGCGTCGGAGACCCTCGCCCAAGGGCTGGCCAAGGAGACCGGCGAGGAACAGCCGCCCTCCCCTCCCCTGGGCGAAATCCTGGTCAAGCAACAGGTGGTGCAGCCCGAAATCGTCGAAGCCGCGGCCGCCAAGCAAAAACAGGTGGCGGAACGCAAGGCGGCGGATTCCCGGCTGATCCGGGTCCAGGCCGACAAACTCGACCAGCTCATCGATCTGGTGGGCGAACTGGTCATTGCCGGCGCCTCGGCGAATCTGATCGCCCAGAAGAGCGGGCAGAGCAATCTGGTGGAAACCACGTCCATCCTGTCCCGCCTGGTGGAGAACATCCGCGATTCCGCGCTGCAACTGCGCATGGTGCAGATCGGCGAGACCTTCAACCGCTTTCACCGGGTCGTCCGTGACGTCTCCAAGGAGATCGCCAAGGACATCGAATTGACGATCTCCGGCGCCGAGACGGAGCTCGACAAGTCGGTGGTGGAAAAGATCGGCGACCCCTTGATGCATCTGGTGCGCAATGCGATGGACCATGGCATCGAACCGGCGGAAGTGCGCCTCGCCCGCGGCAAACCGGCGCGGGGGCGGGTCGAGCTCAATGCCTACCATGATTCGGGCAGCATCGTGATCCAGGTCGTCGACGACGGCGGCGGCCTGGACAAGGACAAGATCCAGGCCAAGGCCATCGAGAAGGGCCTGATTCAATCCGGCCAGCTCCTGTCCGACCAGGAGATCATCAACCTGATCTTCGAAGCCGGCTTTTCCACGGCCGACAAGGTCAGCAACCTTTCCGGCCGCGGCGTCGGCATGGACGTGGTCCGCAAGAACATCCAGGCCCTGCGCGGCACGGTCGAAGTCAAGACCGAGCTCGGCGCGGGGTCCTGCTTCACCATCCGGCTGCCGCTGACGCTGGCCATCATCGACGGATTCCTGACCAGCGTCGGCAAGTCGTCCTACGTGATTCCGCTGGACATGGTGGTCGAATGCATCGAACTGCAGGACGCCACCGCCGACCGGGACTACCTGAATCTGCGCGGCGAAGTGCTGCCCTTCGTCCGGCTCAGGGAGATGTTCGAGATCGACGGCGCCAGACCCGGACGGGAGAACGTGGTCGTGGTGCAATACCTGGGACAGAAGGCCGGCATCGTGGTCGACCACCTGCTCGGCGAATTCCAGACCGTGATCAAGCCCCTGGGCACCATTTTCCGCAATGTGCGCGGCATCGGCGGCTCCACCATCCTGGGCAGCGGCGAGGTCGCGCTGATCCTCGACGTTCATGCCCTGGTCAGCCGCTGCGCCCGCCTCGAGGAGCAACGGGCACAGAACACCCAGGGCACCCACCTCGTCGAAGCCGCCAACTGACGGCTTCTCACCCTTTCTATTTACCACCGTTCCTGCACCAGGAGACAACACCATGTTGAACAATCTCAAAATCGGTGTCCGGCTGGCGATCGCCTTTGCCATCACCCTAGCCCTGCTGATCATCGTCTCGGTGATCAGCATCACCCGTATTTCAGCCCTCAATGTGGAAATCGCGGATCTCGTCGGCGACAAGTTCCCCAAGACCGTCCAGGCCAACGACATGACCGATGCGCTCAACGTGATCGCCCGGTCGATGCGCAACTCTCTGCTGGTCAAGTCGCCTGACGACTCGCGAAGGGAATTGGAGCGCATCGTCGAACAACGCAGGATCATCGGCGAACGTCTGGAGAAACTGACCGCCACGATCAACACCCCCAAGGGCAAGGAGCTGCTCAAGGCCATGGCCGATGCCCGAGCCGCCTACGTGCCGATGCAGGAGAAGTTCGTTGAACTGGTCCATGCCGGGAAAAAGGACGAGGCCGCCGAATTCATGCTGGGTTCGGTGCGCAAGCAGCAGAACGAATACATGAAGGCCATCAACGATCTGATCGCCTTCCAAAGCGAATTGATGGCCGAATCGGGCAAGAGCGCGGAAGTCACCGCTTCCGCGGCGACGAAGCTGCTGACCGCCCTGGCCGTGGTCGCCGTCGCGCTCGCCGTGGCGCTGGGTTTCATCATCACCCGCAGCATCACCGGCCCCACCAGGAAGCTGGTGGACGGCGCCGGCAAGATGGCGCGCGGCGATTTCAACTTCAGGATCGACGTCAATAGCAAGGACGAGGTCGGTACGCTGGCCGATGCCATTCGTTCCCTGCAAGTCGCGGTACAAAAAATGATCGCCGACGCCGACCTGTTGGCCAACGCCGCCGTCGAGGGCAAGCTCTCCACCCGTGCCGATGCCACGCAGCATCAAGGCGATTTCCGCAAGATCGTCGAGGGCGTCAATCACACCCTCGACGCGGTGATCGGCCCGCTGAACGTTGCCGCGGACTACGTCGACCGCATCGCCAGCGGCAACATCCCGCCCAGGATCACCGATACCTACAACGGCGACTTCAACACCATCAAGAACAACCTCAACCAGGCCATCGACGCCGTCAACGCCCTCGTCGCCGACGCCAACACCCTCTCCGCCGCCGCCGTCGCCGGCAAGCTCGAAACCCGCGCCGACGCCTCACGCCATCAGGGCGACTATCGCAAGATCGTCGCCGGCGTCAATGACACCCTCGACGCCGTCATCGGCCCCATCAACGACGTCCAGCGCGTCATGGGCGCCATGGAACAGGGTGACATGACCCAGACCATCACCCGCGCCTACCAGGGCGATTTCGACACCCTCAAGCTGGCCATCAACAACACCATCGCCAAGCTCTCGGACACCATCTCCCAGATCAACACCGCCGCCGATGCCCTCAACAACGCCGCCGGACAGGTCTCGGCCACCGCCCAGAGCCTCTCCCAGTCGTCTTCCGAGCAGGCCGCATCGGTCGAGGAAACCACCGCCTCCGTGGAGCAGATGACCGCGTCCATCAACCAGAACACCGAAAACGCCAAGATCACCGACGACATGGCCTCCAAGTCCGCCGTCGAGGCCCAGGAGGGCGGCGAGGCCGTGAAGGAGACCGTCGAGGCGATGAAGCAGATCGCCGGCAAGATCGGCATCATCGACGACATCGCCTATCAGACCAACCTCCTGGCGCTCAACGCCGCGATCGAGGCCGCCCGCGCCGGCGAGCACGGCAAGGGCTTCGCCGTGGTCGCCGCCGAGGTCAGGAAACTCGCCGAGCGCTCCCAGGTCGCCGCCCAGGAAATCGGCGAACTCGCCGGCTCCTCCGTCAAGATGGCGGAAAAGGCCGGTACTCTGCTCGACGAGATGGTCCCTTCCATCAAGAAGACTTCCGATCTCGTCCAGGAGATCGCCTCCGCCTCCCAGGAACAGTCCTCCGGCGTCGGCCAGATCAACGGCGCCATGGGCCAGCTCAACAAGGCCACCCAGCAGAACGCCTCCGCTTCCGAGGAACTCGCCGCCACCGCCGAGGAAATGGGCGGACAGGCCTCTCAGCTCCAGCAATTGATGGGCTTCTTCTCCGTCGACGGCAAAACCGGAGGAACGGCAAGCGCCTTCAAGTCGCCCAGGACCGCCGCGACTCCCTCCACGCCCCGGCACGGCGCACTGAAAGCAGTTGCGGCGCCCGCCCTCTCCGAGCAAGACTTCGAACGCTTCTGATCCGGAGATCGAGCCATGGGACAATTGAAGACGACCCAATCGACAGCGGTGGCCAAGGTCTCCGCCGCCCAGGAAGCGGTTCAGCAATACCTGACCTTTCTCCTCTCGGGCGAGATGTACGCGGTGGGTATCCTCAACGTCAAGGAAATCATCGAGTACGGTCAGTTGACCGAAATCCCGATGATGCCGGCGTTCATCCGCGGCGTGATCAATCTGCGGGGCAGCGTGGTGCCGGTCATCGATCTGGCCGCCCGCTTCGGCGGGCAGCAGACGGCGGTATCCCGCCGCACCTGCATCGTGATCATCGAATTGACGGGGAGCGGAAACTCCGCCGAGGACCGCCACGACGTCGGCGTCGTGGTCGACGCGGTCTCGGAAGTGCTGGAGGTTTCCAGCGCCGACATCGAGCCCCCACCCGCCTTTGGCGCCAACATCAGGGCCGATTTCATCGATGGCATGGGAAAGATCGCCGGCAAGTTCGTGATCATCCTCAATATCCAACGGGTGCTCTCCATCGACGAGATCGCCCAACTCGCCACCTTGAAGGAGCACGGCACGGAGGCCGCCGCCGAAGCCGCCTGACCGGGAGGCGATGCAGCTCGCTGCGCTCGGATGTTTTGGGAGCTTCGTGATGGCGCCGAGGGGTTGCGGCTGACGCCGCGTGCCGCTCTCCCTTGGGGCGGCCCGGCGGAAAAGCTCGTTCTTCACGCTAACCCACAACAGGAAAAACAAGATGGCACTGAGTTCGATACGCGTACGGCTGCTGCTTTTGTTCTCTGCCCTGGCGCTTGGGATAGCGTGGTATCTATTCGTCGACTTGCGCGGTGAAACCGCTCGATTGCAGGAAGGTGGCCAAATCTCCGCATTGAGCGAGATTGCCGTCGGCAGCAGCGCGCTCATCCATGAATTGCAGAAGGAGCGGGGCATCTCCGCCGGCTTCATCGGCTCCCAGGGCGGGAAATTCCGCGCCGAACTCGACAAGCAGCGCCAGGACACGGATCTTCAGCGCAAGGCCCTGACCGAGAAATTTCCCCGGCTCGCACCGGACTTGCCTGCCGCCATTGCCGACGAAATCCGCAAAGCCAATACCGCACTCGCCACCATCGACGGCAAGCGCCAGGAAATCAGCCGTTTGAGCCTGGCCGGTCCGGATTCGTTCGCATTTTTCACCGGCGCCATCGATGCCTATCTGCGCGCCGTGACGGGTATTTCCCCTACGCTCTCCGACGCCGAAATGATGCGGGCGTTTTCCACCTACACCATGTTCCTCGGCGCCAAGGAACAGGCAGGAAGAGAGCGTGCGACCAGCAATGCCGCGCTCGCCGCCGACAAGCCGCTCGACCTGCCCCTGCTGCGCCGCCTGATCGGCATTCTGACCAGTCAGGAGAATTATTTGGCGCAATTCCGCATCGTCGCCACTGAAGCGCAGAACGCGGCGCTCGACAGGCTGCTGGACAGCCAGGCCAGCCGCGACACGGCCGCCATGCGCAAACAAATCCTGGAAAAGTCGGCGGAAGGCAATTTCGGCATCCAGCCTGCGGCATGGTTCGCCACCATCACCGAAAAAATCGACGCCATGAAGGCGATGGAAGACGCCATCGCGGCGGACATCACCACCCGCACCGACGCGCTCCAGCACAGCGCCCGGCAAGGCCTGTTCCTCTCGATATTCTCCTCCCTGCTCGTGGGCGCCCTTACCGCGGTCTTCGTGCTGCTGCTGACGCGTACCCTGCGCGCCGTCCAGGGCGCCACCGAAAACGCCCATCGCATCGCGACCGGCGATCTGGGCAAGACGCCCACCGTGACCCGCGAGGACGAAATCGGCAAGCTGGAACAAGCGGTGGCCGACATCCATTTCCGGATTTCTGCCTTGATCGAGGACACCCGCAATCTCGAAGAGGCCGCCATCCACGGCCAACTCACCCAACGCGCCGACGCATCGCGCCATCAGGGCGACTATCGAAAAATCGTCCAGGGCTTCAACGACACCCTCGACGCGGTGATCGGCCCGCTGAACGTTGCCGCGGACTACGTCGACCGCATCGCCAGCGGCAACATCCCGCCCAGGATCACCGATACCTACAACGGCGACTTCAACACCATCAAGAACAACCTCAACCAGGCCATCGACGCCGTCAACGCCCTCGTCGCCGACGCCAACACCCTCTCCGCCGCCGCCGTCGCCGGCAAGCTCGAAACCCGCGCCGACGCCTCACGCCATCAGGGCGACTATCGCAAGATCGTCGCCGGCGTCAATGACACCCTCGACGCCGTCATCGGCCCCATCAACGACGTCCAGCGCGTCATGGGCGCCATGGAACAGGGTGACATGACCCAGACCATCACCCGCGCCTACCAGGGCGATTTCGACACCCTCAAGCTGGCCATCAACAACACCATCGCCAAGCTCTCGGACACCATCTCCCAGATCAACACCGCCGCCGATGCCCTCAACAACGCCGCCGGACAGGTCTCGGCCACCGCCCAGAGCCTCTCCCAGTCGTCTTCCGAGCAGGCCGCATCGGTCGAGGAAACCACCGCCTCCGTGGAGCAGATGACCGCGTCCATCAACCAGAACACCGAAAACGCCAAGATCACCGACGACATGGCCTCCAAGTCCGCCGTCGAGGCCCAGGAGGGCGGCGAGGCCGTGAAGGAGACCGTCGAGGCGATGAAGCAGATCGCCGGCAAGATCGGCATCATCGACGACATCGCCTATCAGACCAACCTCCTGGCGCTCAACGCCGCGATCGAGGCCGCCCGCGCCGGCGAGCACGGCAAGGGCTTCGCCGTGGTCGCCGCCGAGGTCAGGAAACTCGCCGAGCGCTCCCAGGTCGCCGCCCAGGAAATCGGCGAACTCGCCGGCTCCTCCGTCAAGATGGCGGAAAAGGCCGGTACTCTGCTCGACGAGATGGTCCCTTCCATCAAGAAGACTTCCGATCTCGTCCAGGAGATCGCCTCCGCCTCCCAGGAACAGTCCTCCGGCGTCGGCCAGATCAACGGCGCCATGGGCCAGCTCAACAAGGCCACCCAGCAGAACGCCTCCGCTTCCGAGGAACTCGCCGCCACCGCCGAGGAAATGGGCGGACAGGCCTCTCAGCTCCAGCAATTGATGGGCTTCTTCTCCGTCGACGGCAAAACCGGAGGAACGGCTGCGGCGGGCATGTCCAGCGGTGCTTACCATGCTCCACATGCCCCAATGGCCGCCCGCCCCCGTCAGTTCTCGGTGATTCAAGGCAACCCCGAACCGCGGCACGCCGCGACCGACGCGCCGGCAGTCCACCTGGCGATCACCCCCGAGGTGCTGGACAAGGCGATCGATGCCCATACCCAGTGGAAAACCCGGCTGCGCCAGTGCATGAGCGATCCCGGCAAATGCCCCGACCCCGCGGTGGTGGAAAAGGCCAACGTCTGCGGCCTCGGCCAATGGATCTACGGCGACGGCGCCAAACTGAGTTCGGAATCCATGTACCAGCAGCTCCGCCAGGATCACGTCCAGTTTCACAAATGCGCCGCGCAAATCATCCGCACCATCCAGCGCGGCGACCTGTCCGAAGCCCAGCGCATCATGGAAACCGACTATCGGAAAGTGTCGACGGCCGTGGTGTCGATGCTGAGCCGGATGAAAAAATATTGCCAGTAACACGCCGTGCCGGCCCGGAAAGCACCGGCCGGCACCTCCCCGATAGCGACTACCCGATTCCGCCGTGCTCAATTCACCAGAAATCACCGACGCCGAATTCGCCCAGTTCCAGAAACTGATCTACAAGATCGCGGGCATCAGCATGTCCGACGCCAAGAAGATCCTGCTGGTAGGACGCCTTTCCAAGCGCCTGCGCCATTACAACTTCTCCAGTTATGGCCAGTACTACCGCCTTGTCACGAGCGGTACGGCCGACCAGGAGCTTCAGCTCATGGTGGATCTGCTGACCACCAACGAGACCTATTTTTTCCGCGAGGGCAAGCACTTCGACTTCCTCAGGAACGTCGCCGCCGCGCACCCCGCGGGCCGGCCCTTCAATGTCTGGAGCGCCGCGGCCAGCACGGGCGAGGAAATCTATACCATCTGCATGGTGCTGGCGGACGTGCTGGGCATCGACGGGAACTGGACCGTCACCGGCTCCGACATCAATCTCTCGGTGCTGAAAACCGCCGAGGCGGGCCATTACGTCCTGGACCGCACGCGCGGCCTGCCGCCGGAATACCTGCGCAAATACTGCCTGAAAGGCGTGCGGGAGCAGGAAGGCACCTTCCTCATCGACAAGCGGCTGCGCGACCATACCCGCTTTCTACAGGTCAATCTCAATAATCAACTGCCCGAACTCGGCCCTTTCGAGGTCATCTTCCTGCGCAATGTGATGATCTACTTCGATCAGGAGACCAAGCGGCGGGTGGTTGGACGGCTCATCCAGAAACTGCGCCCGGGCGGATGTTTCATCGTCGGCCATTCCGAAACCCTGAACGGCATCAATGACGAGGTGCGGGCGGTACACCCAACGATTTATCGCAAGCCATGAACACGAAGATCAAGGTAATGGTGGTGGATGACTCCGCCGTGGTGCGCCAGGCCGCGCGCGAGATACTCGCCAAGTATCCCGAAATCGAGGTCCTGGGCGCGGCGGCCGACCCGATTTTCGCCCTGGAAACCATGAAGCGTGCCTGGCCCGACGTGATCGTGCTGGACATTGAAATGCCGCGCATGGATGGCATCACCTTCCTCAAGAAGATCATGGCCGAGCACCCCACGCCGGTCGTGATCTGCTCGACCCTGACGGAAAAGGGAGCGCAGACCACCATCGAGGCCATGGCCGCCGGCGCCGTCACCATCATCACCAAACCCAAGATGGGCCTCAAGCAGTTCCTGACGGATTCCTCCGCCGACATGGTGGCCGCCATCAAGGCCGCCGCCCAGGCCAACGTCAGGCGCCTGGGCACTGTCCGCAATGCGCCGGGCAGCGCGCCGCCGCCCCCCAAGCTGACCGCGGATGCGGTCCTGGCGGCCAGGGCCGCATCGTCGACAGCCATGAGCCAGACCACGGACCGGGTGATCGCCATCGGCACGTCCACCGGCGGCACCCAGGCCCTGGAGGCGGTGCTCACCCGCTTGCCGGCGGTCTGCCCCGGCATCGTGATCGTGCAGCACATGCCGGAAAAGTTCACCGCCATGTTCGCCCAGCGTCTGGACAGCCTGTGCAAGATCGAAGTGCGGGAAGCCAGGAACGGCGACCGGGTGATCCCGGGCCGGGCGCTGATCGCGCCCGGCGGCCGCCACATGATGTTGAAGCGCAGCGGCGCCCAATACCAAGTGGAGGTCGCCGACGGTCCGCTGGTCAATCGGCACAAGCCTTCGGTGGACGTGCTGTTCCGCTCGACGGCGCAGGTGGCCGGCAAGAATGCGCTGGGCATCATCATGACGGGCATGGGAGACGACGGCGCGCGCGGGCTGAAGGAAATGCACGACGCCGGCGCCCCCACCATCGCCGAGGACGAGTCGACCTGCGTGGTGTTCGGCATGCCCAAGGAAGCGATCAAGGCCGGCGCCGTGGACAAGGTGGTGCCATTGCACCGCATCCCCGACGAGATCATCGGCTATGGCGCATGAGCGGCCATCCGATCCATGCGGGGCAATCTGAATCCTTGACCAAAGTGTATTCTTGGCATCGAAACGCGGATCCAGGAGATTGATGTGACCAACCCGCTCGATACATGCCTGATGCCGATCATCGACCGTCATCGCCGGGACGGCACGCGGCTGGTGCAGATACTGTGGGATGTCCAGGATCAGCTCGGCTGGCTTCCCCCCGAGGCCCTGACCCGGATCGCCGAGGCCGTCGGCTGGCCCCGCGCGAACGTGGAGAGCACCGCCGGTTTCTACAGCTTTTTCCACACCCGTCCCATGGGCCGGTACCGCGTTCTCTGGAGCGACAACATCACCGACCGGATGCTGGGCAGCCAGGACTTGATGCAGACCCTGTGTCAAAAGCTCTGGCTGGAACCGGGCCGGGTCTCCGAGGACGGTCTGGTCAGCGTCGACACCACGTCCTGCACCGGCCTGTGCGACCAGGGGCCGGCGCTCCTGGTCAACTACCGGGCCATGCCCGGGGCGACGCCGGAGCGGGTGGACAAGATCGCCAGCCTGATCCGGAACCGGGTTCCCCTGGCCGACTGGCCCCAGGAATGGTTCCGCATCGAGGACAACATCCGTCGCCGCGACGTCCTGCTCGGCCACGATCTGGTGCCCGGCGAAGCGCTGTCCGCCGCCCTGGCGCGGGGGGCGGAGGCGATGATCGCCGAAGTCAAGCGCGCCAACCTGCGCGGGCGCGGCGGCGCCGGCTTCGGCACCGCCGCCAAATGGGAAGCCTGCCGTCAGGCGCCGGGCGACCGGCGTTACGTCGTCTGCAATGCCGACGAAGGGGAACCCGGCACCTTCAAGGATCGGGTGCTGCTGACCCGCCACGCCGACCTGGTGTTCGAAGGCATGACCATCGCCGGCCACGCCATCGGCGCGGCCAGCGGCCTGCTATATCTGCGCGGCGAATACCGCTATCTGAAGGACGATCTGGAGGCGGTCCTGGCGCGGCGACGGCGCGACGGCCTGCTGGGCGAGAACATTCTCGGCACCCGCTTCGCTTTCGAGATCGAAATCCACCTGGGGGCCGGCGCCTACGTCTGCGGCGAGGAATCGGCCTTGATCGAGTCGCTCGAAGGCAAGCCGGGCAAACCCCGGATCCGCCCCCCCTTCCCCGTGGTCCGGGGCTACCTCGGGCAGCCGACAGCGGTCAACAACGTGGAAACCCTGGCCGCCGCCTGCCTGGTTGCCGCCCACGGCGGCGAGTGGTTCGCCGCCATCGGCACGGCGAAGTCGACGGGCACCAAGCTGCTGTCGATTTCCGGCGACGTGGCGCGGCCCGGCATTTACGAGTATCCCTTCGGCGTCAGCGTCGCCCAGGTGCTGGCCGACTGCGGCGCGAACGATCCGCAGGCGGTGCAGGTTTCCGGCGCGGCCGGCGTCTGCCTCGCCGGCAACGAGCTCTCCCGCCGCATCGCCTTCGAGGACATCCCCACCGCCGGCTCCTTCATGGTCTTCGACCACAGCCGCGACATGTTCGACGTGGCGCGGAATTTCGTCGACTTCTTCGCCCACGAGTCCTGCGGTTTCTGCACGCCGTGCCGGGTCGGCACGGCGATCAACAAGCGGCTGATGCGGAAGATCGCCGATGGCCAGGGTTCCCCCTACGACATCGACGAGATGTTCAAGCTGCACCGCCTGATGCAGGGCACCAGCCATTGCGGTCTGGGCAACAGCGCCAGCAGCGCCCTGTTCGACACCCTGACCAAATTCAAGCCGGCCTTCGAGCGACGCCTGCGATCCCTGGAATATGAGCCGGGCTTCGACCTGGACCACGCCCTGTCCCACGCCCGGCAGATGACCGGCCGCGACGATCCGGGCGCCCATCTGAACCAGGAGGCCGAAGCATGAGCGACTCTCCCGCCCTGCCCGTCTTCATTCTCGACGACGAGGAAATCCCCTTCACGCCGGGCCAGACCATCATCCAGGCGGCCCGTGCCGCCGGCAAGTACATTCCCCATCTGTGCTGGCATCCGGACTTCGCGGCCCATGGCTCCTGCAAGCTATGCACCGTCAAGGTCGACGGCCGCATGGGCGCGGCCTGCACCGTCGAGGCGCGCGCCGGACAGGTCGTGGAGAACCGCGGTCCGGAGCTGGACGACAAGCGCCGCACCCTGCTGCAGATGCTGTTCGTCGAAGGCAACCACTTCTGCCCATCCTGCGAGAAAAGCGGCGACTGCGTCCTCCAGGCGACCGCCTACGAGCTGGGCATGATGTCGCCGCATTTCGACCATTTCTATCCCGATCGGCCGGTGGATGCCTCCCATCCCGACGTGCTGCTCGATTTCAACCGCTGCATCATGTGCGAGCTATGCACGCGGGCCAGTCGCGACGTGGACGGCAAGAACGTCTTCGCCCTTTCCGGACGGGGCACCGCTTCCCATCTGATCGTCAACAGCGAATCGGGGCGCCTGGCGGATACCGATTTTTCGGTGCATGACCGGGCGGCCAGCATCTGTCCGGTCGGCGTCATCCTGAAGAAGCGGGTGGGTTTCGCCACGCCGATCGGCCAACGCCGGTTCGATGTCCGCCCCATCAGCGCCCAGGTCGAGGAGGATATCTGATGGATGCGCCGAAGAAAAAACTGCGCGTCGCCACCACCTCGCTTGCCGGCTGCTTCGGTTGCCACATGTCCTTCCTCGACATCGACGAACGCCTGATGGCGCTGCTGGAGCTGGTGGAGTTCGATCGTTCCCCGCTGACCGACATCAAGCATTGCGGCCCCTGCGACCTGGGCCTGATCGAGGGCGGTGTCTGCAATGCGGAAAACGTCCATGTGCTGCGGGAGTTCCGCAGGAACTGCAAGATCCTGGTCGCCGTCGGCGCCTGCGCCATCAACGGTGGCCTGCCGGCGCAGCGCAACCACCTGGACCTGCGGGACATTCTCGCGGAGGTTTATCACACCAGCCCTGGGCTGGCGCCCGGCAGCGCCATCCCCAGCGACCCGGAGCTGCCCCTGCCGCTGAACAAGGTGCATCCGATCCACGAAGTGGTGAAGATCGACTACTTCCTCCCGGGCTGCCCGCCCTCCGGCGACGCGATCTGGGAATTCCTCACCGATCTGCTGGCCGGCCGCACCCCGGTGATGGGGCATGGTCTGCTGCATTACGACTGACAAAACCATGGGTCACAGAGGACACAGGGAAAACCCAGTTCGAGTTTGTCGCGCCTTTTCTCTGTGTGCTCTGCGTCCTCTGTGGCAAAAAGGTTTACTTCCATGACCCACGAACTCGAAACCGCCGACACCGCCGGTAAGAACCTGAGGCGAGTCGCCATCGACCCGGTCTCCCGGGTGGAGGGCCACGGCAAGGTGACGATCCTGCTCGACGAAAACGACAAGGTGCACCAGGTGCGGCTGCACATCGTCGAGTTCCGCGGGTTCGAACGCTTCATCCAGGGGCGGCCCTATTGGGAGGTGCCGGTGATGGTGCAGCGCCTGTGCGGCATCTGCCCGGTCTCCCACCACCTGGCGGCATCCAAGGCGCTGGACGTGGTGCTGGGCGCGGAACGCCTGACGCCGGCGGCGGAGAAACTGCGCCGGCTGATGCATTACGGCCAGATCCTCCAGTCCCACGCCCTGCACTTCTTCCACCTGTCCTCGCCGGACCTGTTGTTCGGCTTCGATTCCGAAGTGGGCAAGCGCAACATCGTCGGCGTGGCCGCGCAATACCCGGACATCGCCAAAAAGGGCGTGCTGCTGCGCAAGTACGGCCAGGAGGTGATCCGCATGACCGCCGGCAAGCGGGTCCACGGCACCGGCGCCGTCCCCGGCGGGATGAACAAGGCCCTGACCCGCGCCGAGCGGGACGCCCTGCGCGCCGATGTCTACCAGATGGTGGCCTGGAGCCGCGAGGCCGTCGCCATCATCAAGCAGCTGCATCGGCAGAACCCGGCCCTCTACGACGGCTTCGGCGCCTTTCGCTCCAACTTCATGAGCCTGGTGGCGCCGGACGGCGCCATGGATTTGTATCACGGCGCCCTGCGCGCACGGGACGCGGACGGGAAGATCATCTTCGACCAGGTCGATTACCAGCGTTACGACCAGGTGATCGCCGAGGAGGTGAAGCCCTGGAGCTACATGAAGTTCCCCTTCCTGCAGCAGCTCGGTCCCGAGGACGGCTGGTACAAGGTGGGGCCCCTGGCCCGGGTGCAGAACTGCGACAGCATCCCCACGCCCTTCGCCGAAGCCGAGCGGCGGGAGCTGGCCGCCCATGCCGGCGCCGGGCCGCTGCACGCCACCCTGGGCTACCACTGGGCGCGGATGATCGAAATGCTGTTCGCCGCGGAGACCATCAAGGATCTGCTCGGCGACGACGACCTGGAAAGCGGCGACCTGCTCCGCGGCGGCGAGCGGCGCAAGGAAGGCGTCGGGGTGATCGAGGCGCCCCGCGGCACCCTGTTCCATCATTACCGGGTGGAGGACAACGATCTGGTGACCATGGCCAACCTGATCGTCTCCACCACCCACAACAACCAGGCGATGAACACGGCGGTGCGCGAGGTGGCGAAGAAGTACCTGGACGGCCGCGAACTCACCGAGGGGCTGTTGAACCATATCGAGGTCGCCATCCGCGCCTTCGACCCCTGCCTGTCCTGCGCCACCCACGCCCTGGGGCGGATGCCCCTGGAAGTCCGCCTGGAAAACCACGAGGGGGACTTGCTGGACCGTCTGCGAAAGGATGCCGGCGGTGCCGTTTCCCGCTCATGACGCTACGGTTGCCGGGTTGACTGCCCCCACGCTGATTTTCGGCTGGGGCAATCCCAGCCGCGGCGACGACGCCCTCGGTCCGCGCTTCGTCGAGGCCGTCGAGACGCTGGTCCAGCGCCATCCCGAGTGGGGGCCGGTGGATTGCCTGACCGATTTCCAGCTCCAGGTGGAACATGCGCTGGATTTGCAGGGGCGCCGCCGAGTGCTGTTCGTCGATGCCAGCCTGAGCGCCGCGCCGCCGTTCACCGTGGAAACCATCGTTCCGGCCCGGGACGGCAGCTTCACTTCCCACGCGATGTCGCCTCAAGCCATATTGCAGGTGTATTGCGATCTGGAGGACGTTTCGCCTCCGACCGCCTGCCTGCTGGCCATCCGGGGCGAGGATTTCGAACTGGGCCAGCCCCTCTCCACGGCGGCCCGGCATCACCTGGAAAGCGCCCTGGCCTGGACTGCCGGCTGGCTGGAGCGGAATCATGCGGACTGCTGACCGTTGCGCCCGAAGCTCGACCTGGCGTCGCATCACGTTCTTTCACGGTAAGGAAAATCCGCTGTTGTGACGCCACCCGACTATTCATCGCTTTCGCCCAGGGATCTCGAGCGCCTCGCGCTGCACATCAACCCTGGCGGCTGGTCGGTCGAAGCCGACCGTCCCATCACGACCCTGCTCGGCTCCTGCGTGGCGGTCTGCCTCTACGATCCCAAGCTGCGCCTGGGAGGCATGAATCATTTCCTGCTGCCCAGCATCAGCCGCTCCGCCAATGCGGATATCGACGTGATCCTCAACGGCGACTATGCGATGGAGGTTCTGGTCAATGCCCTGTTGGACAAGGGCGCCCAAAAGCGGCGCCTGGTGGCCAAGGCCTTCGGCGGCGGCAACATTGTGAACTCGATCCAGATGGCGATCGGCGATCGCAACGCCCAGTTCGCCAAGGAGTGGCTGGAACGGGAAGGCATTCCGCTGCTGGCCTCGGATTTCGGCGGCGCCTGGTCGCGCAAGGTGATCTGCGTGCCGAGCAGCGGCGATGCCTATTGCCGCCGTACCCCGATCACCCGGCCGGATGTGGCCGCCATCGTGAAAGCCGAAAAGGAATACGAACAGAGCCTGCTGAAACCGGCCAAGACCAGCCGCATCGAATTGTTCTGAGACGGCGCCACGCGCAGCCGGCCCAACGCATCGAAATCCTTCTTCAATAAAAGACGAACACCATGCTGGACATCGACGAATACATCGAAAACAAGACCTATGACGAAATCCAGGTGGGCGACACGGCCTCGCTCTCCCGCGTGCTGACCACCGAGGACATCCAGATGTTCGCCGTGATCTCCGGCGACATCAGCCCCACCCACCTCGATCCGGAATACGCCAAGTCCTTCGCCTTCCGCGAGGTCGTCGCCCACGGCATGTGGCCGGGCGTGCTGATCACCACCACCCTCGGCACCCAATTGCCGGGGCCGGGAGTGATCTTCATCGACCAGTCGATCCATTTCTCGCGGCCGGTGCGGGTGAACGACACGGTCACGGTGACGGTCACCTGCCAGCGCAAGTTCGATCACAACCATCACATCATTTTCGACTGCGTCTGCCACAACCAGGACGGCGCCCGGGTGATCCACGGCACCGCCGAAGTGAAAGCGCCGATCGAAAAGGTGCGGCGCCCCAAGATGCGGCTGCCGGACCTGAAACTCACCGCGACCAAGAAGTCCCGCTACGAACATCTGCTCACCATGACCACCGGCCTGAGCGCGATTCCGATGGCCGTGGTCCATCCCTGCGACAAGGAGTCGCTGGGTGGCGCGCTTCTGGCGCGCGATGAAGGACTGATCGAGCCGTTGCTGGTGGGACCGGAGGAAAAGATCCGCGCCCTGGCCGAGCAGATGGGCGCCGACCTCAAGGGCTGCCAGCTCGTCCCCACCCCCCACAGCCATGCCTCCGCGGAAACCGCCGTCGCCCTGGCGCGCCAGGGCAAGGCCGCGGCCCTGATGAAAGGCTCCCTGCACACCGACGAGTTGATGGCCGCGGTGGTGGACAAGGAAACCGGCCTGCGCACCGCACGGCGGGTGAGCCATGTGTTCCTGATGGACGTGCCCACCTATCCCCGTCCCCTCCTGATCACCGACGCCGCGGTGAATATCGAACCGACGCTGGAAGACAAGGTGGATATCTGCCAGAACGCCATCGACCTGGCGCGGATGCTCAAGATCGACCAGCCCCGGGTGGCGATCCTGGCGGCGGTGGAGACGGTGAATCCGAAAATGCGCGCCACGCTGGACGCCGCCGCCTTGTGCAAGATGGCGGACCGGGGGCAGATCACCGGCGGCGTCCTCGACGGCCCGCTGGCCTTCGACAATGCGATCTCCCTGGTGGCGGCCAAGACCAAGGGCATCCAGTCGCCAGTGGCCGGGCAGGCCGACATCCTGCTGGTGCCCGACATCGAATCCGGCAACATGCTGGCCAAGCAGCTCGAATACCTGGCCGACGCCCTGGCCGCCGGCATCGTGCTGGGCGCCCGGGTGCCCATCGTGCTGACCAGCCGCGCCGACAGCGCCCGCACCCGCACCATCTCCACCGCCATCGCCGTGGTGATGGCGCATGCCCGCCGCGCCGCCAAGAACTGACGGCCCGGCCTGCCACTCCCCGTGCTTCCAATGAACGACGCGATCCTCACCCTCAACGCCGGCTCCTCCTCGATCAAGTTCTCCCTTTACGCCCTGCGCGATCCGCTGCCGGAACAGGCCGAAATGACGGGCCAGATCGACGGCATCGGCACCCGCCCCCACATCAAGGCCCGGGACGGGAGCGGCCAGGTCCTGGACGACGTGGATGTTCCGCTGCGCGGCGATGCCGACGCCCAGCACCATGCCGCCTTCGAATTCCTGATGGAATGGCTGCGCGGCCACGAAGCCGGCTGGCGCATCGTGGGCGTCGGTCACCGGGTGGTGCATGGCGCCGACCGCTATTCCCGCCCCCTGCTGCTGGACGACGAGAACATCGCCGTGCTGCAAAGCTTCATCTCCCTGGCGCCGCTGCACCAGCCGCACAACCTGGAGGGCGTCGCGGCCCTGCGCGCCTGCCTGCCCGACGTTCCCCACGTCGGATGCTTCGACACCGCCTTCCACGCCACCCAGGCGCCGGTCGCCACGCGCTACGCCCTGCCGCGCCGCATCACCGACCTGGGCGTGCGCCGCTACGGCTTCCACGGCCTGTCCTATGAATACATCGCCGCCACGCTGCCCCGCCATCTGGGCGCCAGGGCCGGCGGCCGGGTGATCGTCGCCCATCTGGGCAACGGCGCCTCGCTGTGCGCCCTGCGGGAAGGCCGGAGCGTCGCCACCACGATGGGATTCACCGCCCTCGAGGGTCTGATGATGGGTACCCGCACCGGCAGCATCGATCCGGGCGTCCTGCTGTACCTGATGGAGTACCAGGGCATGGACGCCGCGGCCCTGACCCGCCTGTTGTACAAGGAATCCGGACTGCTGGGCGTCTCCGGCATTTCCCAGGACATGCGCACCCTTCTGGCCTCCGCGGCGCCGACGGCCCGCGAAGCGGTGGAATTGTTCTGCTACCGCATCGTGCGCGAGATCGGGTCGCTTGCGGCCGCCCTGGGCGGACTGGACGCCCTGGTGTTCACCGCCGGCATCGGCGAGCACGCGGCGCCGGTGCGCCAGCAGGTCTGTGCCGACCTCGCCTGGCTGGGCATCGAACTGGACCCGACAGCCAATGCCACCGACGCCCGTTGCATCTCCCCCACCGGAGCCGCCACCCCGGTGCTGGTGTTGCCCACCAACGAGGAATGGATGATCGCCCGGCACACCGCGACCATGATCGCCGGCCCCACACCCGTCGCCGGAGAGAGACACGCTTTTTGAATCAGCGACTTATTTCCGTCGTCATGTTCCATGCCCGAATTCGCGATGCCGAGACGACGATCAGCGGGGCGAAAAACCGGCTTTTCCCGAGCTTCTGAACGGCCCCCGCACCTACTATATCTAGTGCGTACCGTACCAACGACGCACCAGATATAGTGCAAACCAGCGCAAACCCTTGTTTTTACTACAAGCGAAATATTTCACTTTGAATCCCGGAAAGACGTGACTATCCTGTTCCGTCGGCTGTATCGGATCAACTTTTTCTTCGGATCAAAAAATGACAACAGAACTCCACGGCACCGAGGAACCCCAGCAATACATCGGCCAACTTGGCCTGCCTCTGCCCCAGGAAATCTCGGGCGAGGTTCTGCTGGAGAAATATGCAAAAGGCAATGAGCGCGACGTGCATGAAGTCCGCGCCCGGGTCGCCCGCGCACTGGCCGCCAACGAAACGGACGAGAAGCGCGCCCATTGGGAAGCCCGCTTCCTCGACGCCCAGGAGCACGGCTTCGTGCCCGCCGGCCGCATCAACTCCGCCGCCGGCACCGACCTGCGCGCCACCCTGATCAACTGTTTCGTGCAGCCGGTCGGCGACTCGGTGGGCGAGACCGTCGATGGCCGTCCCGGCATCTACACCGCCCTGGCCCAGGCCGCCGAGACCATGCGCCGGGGCGGCGGCGTCGGCTACGACTTCTCCTCCATCCGGCCGGTGGGCGCCCTGGTCAAGGGCACCCAGTCGCGCGCCTCCGGCCCCATTTCCTTCATGCGCGTGTTCGACCGCTCCTGCGAGACCGTGGAGTCCGCCGGCGCCCGGCGCGGCGCCCAGATGGGCGTGCTGCGCTGCGACCACCCGGACATCGAGGCCTTCATCCACGCCAAGGACCAGGGCGACCTGACCAATTTCAACATTTCCGTCGGCGTCACCGACGCCTTCATGCAGGCCGTGGAGAGCGACGGCTACGCGGAGCTGGCGCACCGCGCCGAGCCCACCGGCGACGTCAAGGCCGAAGGCGCCTACCAGCGCGAGGACGGCCTGTGGGTCTACCGCAAGGTGCGGGCCCGCGACCTGTGGGACCAGATCATGCGTTCCACCTACGATCATGCCGAACCGGGCATCCTGTTCCTGGACCGCATGAACCGGGACAACAACCTCTACTACTGCGAGACCATCGAGGCCACCAACCCCTGCGCCGAGCAGCCCCTGCCGCCCTACGGCTGCTGCTGCCTGGGTTCCATCAACCTGACCCTGTTCGTCGAGGCGCCCTTCACCGAGCAGGCCAGCTTCAATTTCGCCGGCTTCGCCCAGGTCATCCAGACCTCGGTGCGCATGCTGGACAACGTGCTCGACACCACCCACTGGCCCCTGGAGCAGCAGCAGAACGAGGCGCGCAACAAGCGCCGCATCGGCCTGGGCTTCACCGGCCTGGGCGATGCGCTGATCATGCTGCGCCTGAAGTACGACAGCGTCGAGGCGCGGGCCATGGCCACGCGGGTTTCCGAGTTCATGCGCGACCAGGCCTATCTGGCGTCCGTCGAACTGGCCAAGGAACGCGGCCCCTTCCCGCTGTTCAACGCCGACCTGTATCTGTCCGGCGGCAACTTCGCCTCCCGCCTGCCCCAGGAGGTGAAGGACAAGATCCGCAAGCACGGCCTGCGCAACTCCCATCTGCTGTCGATCGCCCCCACCGGCACCATTTCCCTGGCCTTCGCCGACAATGCCTCCAACGGCATCGAGCCGCCCTTCTCCTGGACCTACACCCGCAAGAAGCGCATGGCCGACGGCACCCACAAGGAATACGCGGTGGAGGACTACGCCTGGCGCCTCTACAAGCACATGGGCGGCGACACCGGCAATCTGCCCGACTATTTCGTCACCGCGCTGGAAATCTCCGCCCAGGCCCACAAGGACATGGTGGCGGCGGTGGCGCCCTACATCGACACCTCCATCTCCAAGACGGTGAACGTCCCCGAGGACTACCCCTACGCGGAATTCGAGGATCTCTACATGACCGCCTGGAAGGCGGGGCTGAAGGGCCTGGCCACCTACCGGCCCAACGCCGTGCTGGGCTCGGTGCTCTCGGTGGAATCCAGCACCCAGAAGCAGCCCCAGGACGTCACCATCGACAGCGCCAACCGGCGCATGTCCATCGGCGCCCTGCCGGCGCCGGTGCTGGCCAGCCTGCGCTGGCCGGGCCGTCCCAGCCTGCCGGACGGCAACACCGCCTGGTCCTACATGATCAACACCCCCAATGGCGCCTTCGCCCTCTTCGTCGGCCAGACCGAGAGCGAGACCGGCCGCGGCGTGCCCTTCGAAGTCTGGGTCAATGGCTCCGAGCAGCCGCGCGGCCTGGGCGCGGTGGCCAAGACCCTGTCGATGGACATGCGCGCCAACGACACCGCCTTCCTCAAGCTCAAGCTCGACGCCCTGGCCAGAACCGTGGGCGAGGAAAGCTTCGAGATGCCCTTCCCGCCCAACGGCGAGCACCAGTTGATGCCCGGCGTGGTGGCGGCCTTCGCCCGCGTAGTGCGCTACCGCTGCGAGCGCCTGGACGCCCTCGACGGCGACAACCCGACGCCGGTGCTGGACGCCATGTTCAGCCGCGAGGAACCGAAGACCGGCACCGACGGCACCCTGTCCTGGACGGTGGACATCTCCAACCCGGCCTCCGGCGAGGAGTTCGTCCTCGGCCTGAAGGAAATCACCCTGCCCGACGGCGTCACCCGCCCCTACTCGGTCTGGCTCTCGGGCAACTATCCGCGCGCGCTGGACGGCCTGACCAAGCTGCTGTCGCTGGACATGCGGGTGATGGACCCGGCCTGGATCGGCATGAAGCTCAGGAAGCTGATCGACTATCCGGAGCCCCTGGGCGACTTCATGGCCCGCGTGCCCGGCCAGCAGAAGCAGCAGAACTGGCCCTCCACCGTGGCCTACATCGCCCGGCTGATCATTCACCGCTACTCCATGCTCGGCATCCTGGACGAGAACGGCTTCCCCACCCGGGAGATGGGCATCCTGGAAACCCCGGGAGCGGCGCCCGACAAGGGCGGCGTCAAGATTCAGCAGGGTTCCCTCTGCGGCGAGTGCGGCAACATGACGGTGATCCGCAAGGACGGCTGCGACTTCTGCACCGCCTGCGGCGCCGTCGGCACCTGCGGCTGATCCCCGCCGCATAGATCCGATGCCCATCGGAACGCCCCGCCATCGCAAGGTGGCGGGGCGTTTTTGATCTGGCAACCGCACTGCAGGCAACCGCCGCCGCCGATGCTGGCAGGTCGACTTATTTCAGCCGTGCGTCCCAAGTTATAATTGCCTGGGAAGGCTGGATCGGGTTAATGTGCAACCTCTCGGAAAGCGCGACCACAACGCGCAACGACAGCGCCGGCCACGGATTTTCCGGGCCGAATCCCGATCCCGCCCATCAGCCATCGAACATTCGAGGAGAAGCCATGAAACTTGCAAACAGGATCGCACTGGTCACCGGCGCCGGTTCCGGCATCGGGCGGGCCACGGCCCGCCGCCTGGCCCAGGAAGGCGCCGCCGTGGTGGCGGTGGACCTCAACCAGGCCGCGGCGGAGGACACCATCGACACCGTCAACAGCCGGAACGACTGCCTCGCGCTGGCCTGCAACGTCGCCGACAGCGCGGCGGTGGCGAAGGTGATGGCCCAGGTGGAGCAGCGCTACGGCCGCATCGACATCCTGGTCAACAACGCCGGCATCGGCAGCGCGCCGGGCGACGGCTTTGCCGCGCAACTGGGACGCATGGCGGAGCGCGCCGAACAGATGAAGCGCGGCGAGACGCCCACGGTCCATGCCGACCTGATCACCGACATGGAGGATGACGGCTTCTGGGGCGTGATGAAGGTCAATCTGGGAGGCACCTTCTATTTCTGCCGCGAGGCGGTGCGCCTGATGGCCAAGACCGGCACCCAGGGCTCCATCGTCAATATCGCCAGCACCTCGGCCCTCTCCGGCGAAGGCGCCCTGCACTACGCCGCATCGAAATCCGCGCTGCTGGGCCTGACCAAGAGCCTGGCCCGGGAACTCGCCACACGCGGCATCCGGGTCAATGCCATCTGCCCCGGACCGACCAATACCCCGATCCTCGGCGGCATCGGCGACGACTGGATCCAGGCCATGATCAACGGCACCCTGATCGGCCGCCTCTGCGAGCCCGAGGAAATCGCCGCAACCGTGTCGTTCCTCGCCTCCGGCGAGGGCTCGGCCTTCACCGGCCAGACCTTGGCCGCCAACGGCGGCAGCTATCTGATTTGAACGGGAGAACGAACATGACCCAACGTTTCGCCAACAAGGTCGCCCTGATCACCGGCGGTTCCAGCGGCATCGGCGCCGCCACCGCCAAGCGCCTGGCCGCCGAGGGCGGCATGGCCATGATCTGCGGCCGCCGCCAGCAGCCGCTGGAGGAAGTGGTGGCCGCAATCCGCGCCCAGGGCGGCCAGGCCGACTGGGTGATCGCCGACGTTTCCGACGAGGCGGCCGTCAATGCCGCCGTCGCCGAAACCGTGAAGCGCCACGGCCGGCTCGACATCCTGATCAACAACGCCGCCACCGTGGTCTGGGCGATGATCGAGGGCAGCAATACCGCCGACTGGAACGCCTGCCTGCAGGGTTCGCTCTCCAGCGTCTATTTCGGCACCCGCGCGGTGCTGCCGCAGATGAAGAAACAGGGCGGCGGCGCCATCGTCAACATCTCTTCCGTCTGCGGCCTGCTGGGCTCGCCGGGCATGAGCGCCTACGGCGCGGCCAAGGCCGGCATGATCAGCTTTTCCCAGGTGGCGGCGCTGGAAGGCGCGGCCGACAACATCCGGGTCAATGTGGTGATCCCCGGCATCGTCATGACGCCGCCCACGGCGGCAGTCATGCCCGACGAGAACGCGGTCAAGGCCTCCGCTCGCGCGGTGCCCCTGCGCCGCATCGGCAAACCCGAGGAACTCGCCGCGGCGATCCTGTTCCTGGCCGCCGACGAGGCCTCCTACATCACCGGCACCACCCTGACGGTGGACGGCGGCAAGACCTGCGAACTCAACACCGGCGCCGCCGATTTCAGTTGAACGACCGGCAGCGGTGGCTGCCCTCACCCCCATCCCCTCTCCCACACGTGGGCGAGGGGCGCTTTCGGAAGCCGCCATGCGACTTTCATGGTAACGGAAGGAAATCATTCATGAGCGTGACCCTGTTCGACCCCCTGCAACTCGGCGACATCGCCCTGTCCAACCGCGTGGTGATGGCGCCGATGACGCGCAGCCGCGCCAGCGAGGGCGACATGCCCAACGACCAGATGGTGGAGTACTACCGTCAGCGCGCCACGGCGGGCCTGATCATCACCGAGGGGGTGCATCCCAGCAAGACCGGCAAGGGCTACTGCCGCACGCCGGGGCTGTTCACCGACGCGCAGGTGGCCGGCTGGCGCAAGGTGACCGACGCGGTCCATGCCGAAGGCGGCAAGATCGTCGCCCAGCTGATGCACGTGGGCCGGGTGGCGGCACGTCCCAACAAGGACGCCGACGCCGAGACCGTGGCCCCCTCCGCGATTCGCGCCAACGTCCAGCTGTATACCGACAGCGCCGGCATGGTGGCCACGGAAATGCCCCGCGCCCTGGAAACCCGCGAGATTCCCGGCGTCATCGCCGAGTACGCGCACTCCGCGCGCTGTGCCATGGCGGCCGGTTTCGACGGCGTGGAACTGCATTGCGCCAGCGGCTACCTGCCCGCCCAGTTCCTCCACTCCAGCAGCAACCAGCGCACCGACGCCTACGGCGGCAGCGTCCTGAACCGCATCCGGTTCGTGGTGGAAACCCTGGAAGCCCTTGCCGGCGCCATCGGCGCCGGCAAGGTCGGCTACCGCATCTGCCCGGGCAATCCCTTCAACGACGTGAAGGACGACAATCCCGCCGAAACCTTCGGCGCCCTGCTGGCCGCCACGGCCAACATGGGGCTCTCCTACCTGCATGCGATCCAGATGCCTCAGCTGGGCATCGACTGCCAGGCGCTGGCCCGCCCCCTGTTCAGGAACAACCTGATCATCAACGAGAGCTTCGACCTGGAGAAGGGCCGCCAGGCCCTGGCCGACGGCCAGGCCGACGCGGTGGCCTACGGCCGCCTCTACATTTCGAATCCGGATCTGGTGCGTCGTTTCCGCGAGGGTCTGCCGCTCGCCAGGTTCGATCCCAACACCCTGTATACTCTGGGAGGAAAAGGCTACATCGACTATCCGCCCGCCCCTTGAGGCAGCGCAGTATCATGACCGATGTTCCGCCAGCCGGCCTGCTTCCCGAGGCCGGCATCTCTCCCTGAAGGATCGATGCGCAAGCCCACCCAGATGCCCCACTCGCCCGGCACCCTGCCCAAGCCCCGCAAGACTCCGCGTCAGCAGCGCTCCCAGGCGACGGTGGGCTACATCGTCGAGGCGGCCCGGCAGATCCTCTACAGCGAGGGCGTCGAGGCGGTCACCACGCGCCGGGTGGCGGAACGCTCCGGCGTCGCGGTCGGCTCCCTGTATCAGTACTTCCCCAACCGCGATGCCATCCTGGCGCGCCTTGCCGAGGAAGAAGTGATCCGCGAATCCGCGGCGATGCAGCAGTATTTCAACGAGATCCGCAAGCTGCCGATCCACGAGCATCTGCTCCTGGTCAGCAACCGCATCGTCGAAACCGAACGCCGCATGCTGGCTTTCGGCGGCGATTTCTATCGGCGCTACGTGCAGCATTATCAGGTCGTGCAGCGGGTGGGCAAGATCAATGCGGGGGAAATCCTGGATGTCGAGACGCTGCTGCTCGACAGCCAAAAGAACCTCGAACTGCATGGCGACGAGATCTGCGAAACGGATCTGAAGCTGGCGGCCTATCTGCTGGCGCGCGGCATACCGGCGATGCTGCGCTCCATGGTCTCCGAGCGCCCGGAACTGCTCGCGTCGCCGCGCCTTTCCCTGATCCTGTCGCGACTCTCCCTCGCCATCGTCGATGGCGTGAAAACCGCCGATCCGGAACGCTGACCGGAAAGGCCGCTCCCTTCGCCCCCCGGGGGCGTGGCGGCGCCGAGGGGATGCGGCGGGCGCCGCGAGCCGCTTTTCGCAACAAAGTTATCCCCAGATTCTGTGGACAATCAGGGGGGCTGGCGGGAATTCTCCTTTTCCATCAAGCCCAACTGGTCCGCGCCCAATTTCGAGGCAACGCCGATCCGATACGGACACCGTTCGCCCATGTCGACAGCAACTGCCAGGAACATGTCCCGGAGGAGGAACCAGTATGTGCTTTTCCGCCGGACCGTCCCGAGCAAAAGCGGCCCGCGGCGCCCGCCGCAACCCACCGCAGCTCGACGCATCTCCAATCGAGCGCAGCGCGCCGTGTCGCCCCCTCCCCCCGGAGGGGGGCGAACCTCAGTCAGAGCTTGCCCAGCCCGGCCAGGATCTTTTCCGGCGTGATCGGCAGTTGCGTGAAGCGCACGCCGATGGCGTCGTGGATCGCGTTGGCGATCGCCGGCGCCGGCGTGATCACGCAGCATTCGCCCAGGCTCTTGGCGCCGAACGGGCCGGTGGGCTCGTCGGTCTCGACGAAGATGCTGTCCATCCGGCGCGGCATTTCCAGCGCGGTCGGAATCTTGTAGTCGAGGAAGTCGGAAGTCAGGCAGGCGCCGGTCTCCGCGTCGAACTGGATCTGCTCCATCAGCGCATAGCCCATGCCCTGCTGGAACCCGCCTTCCACCTGGCCCTCGGCGGCCTTCGGGTTGATCGCCCGGCCGATGTCGTGGGCATACACGGCGTGCAGCACCTTGACCTCGCCGGTCTCGATGTCCACCTCCACCTCGACGAACTGCGCGGCGCAGGGCGTCGGATTGGACTTGGGCGACAGGCTGGCGACGCCGATGATGGTGCCCTTCTCCTCGATCGTCGTCGGCTTCGGGCCTTCCGCGGTCATCTGCACGAAGGGCGACTCGGCCCGCTGCGCGACCTCGGCGATGGAGAGCGAGCGGCCCGGCGCGCCCTTGACGCCGACGCGGCCGTTGGCGGATTCCAGATCGTCCGGGCTGGCTTCCAGCATCAGCGCCGCCACCTCGAACAGGCGCTTCTTCGCCGCCGCGGCGGCGGCCTTGACGGCGTTGCCCGAGGAATAGGTGACCCGGCTGGCGTGGGTGGGCGCGTCGAACGGAACCGTGTCCGAATCGACGCCGCTGCTCATGCGCACCGCCCCCGCCGGCAGCCCCAGTTCCTCGGCGGCGATCTGGCACAGGGTGGTGATCTGGCCGGAGCCGATGTCCATCGAAGCCGAGGCGAGGTCGGCGGTGCCGTCGCGGTTGAGCTTGACGATCGCGCCGGAGTGCTCGTAGATGTCCGGAAAGCCCATGCAGCCGCTGACCCAGACCGGATGCACCGCCAGGCCGATGCCGCGGCGCTTGCTGCCCTCGCCCTCGCTCCGCAGCGCCGACTTGCGCTCCGGCCAGCCGATCTTCTCGGCGCCCTGGCGCAGGCACTCGTCGAGGCCGTAGGTCTCCAGGGTGAACGCCGGGTTGAAGGGATGGGGCTCGCCTTTCTTGCGGGCGTTCTTCAGCCGCATCTCGATCGGATCGAGACCGAGCTTGTGGCAGATCTCGTCGATCTGCGACTCCACCGCGAAGCTGCCCTGGGGCGCGCCGTAGCCGCGATAACCGCCGCCGATCATGTTGTTGGTGTAGACCGTGTACCCCTCCCATCTCTGGTGGGGCGCGTGGTAGTTGAAGAACAGGCCGAAGGCGCCGTGCACCATGATCACCTCGGAACCGTGGGTGGCGTGGGCGCCGCAGTCGAGGATGCTCTTGGCGTAGCGCGCGGTGAAGGTGCCGTCCTTCTTGACCCCGGTCTTCAGGTACACCTTGATCGGGTTGCGGGTGGTGGTGATGAAGTCCTCGTGGCGGGTCTGCTCCAGCCGCACCGGGCGGCCGCCGGTCTTCTTGCTGAGCAGCGCCGCCACCGGCTCCATCGAGGTGAGTTCGAGCTTGCCGCCGAAACCGCCGCCGATGTAGGGCGACTTGATCACCTTGACCTTGCTCTCCGGCAGCCGCAGGGCGAAGGCCAGCTTCTCGCGGGTGCCGAACAGGTGCTGGGTGGTGACGTGGATGGTGACGTTGTCCTGGCGGTCCATCTCCACCACGCAGACCCGGGGCTCCATGTAGCAGGTGTGCACCCGCTGGGTCTCGTAGACGCCCTCGAACACGTAGTCCGCCTCGGCGAAGCCCTGCTCCAGGTCGCCGTAGGCGAAGGAGGGATTCTTGGCGATGTTGTTCGGCGCCTCGGCGTGCAGCTGCGGCGCGCCGTCCTTCATCGCTTCCTCGGGATCGAAGATGGCGGGCAGTTCCTCGTACTCCACATCGATCAATTCCAGCGCGGCCTCGGCGATCTCGGCCGAGGTCGCCGCCACCGCCGCCACCGGCTGGCCGACGTAGCGCACGATCTCGCCGTTCATCACGTCGAAATCGAGAACCATGCTGGGCGCCTGCACCGGCACGAAGAACACCGGGCAGAACTTGACCTGCGGCACGTCCTGCGGCAGCAGCACCGCCTTGACGCCGGGCAGCCTCTCGGCGCGCGAGGCGTCGATGGAGACGATCCGCGCGTGGGCGTAGGGACTGCGCAGCATCTTGGCGTGCAGCATTCCCGGCAGTCGCACATTGACCGGGTAGCCCTTGCCCCCGGTCACCTTGTCGTAGGCGTCGGGCCGCTCCACGCTATGCCCGACGACGTTCATCTTGCTCATAGTGTCGCCCTCAAGAACTCATGCCGGGCGCGGCGCCAGCGGGCGACGCATCCGGCCGATCAATCAACGTTCAACGTTCCGACGCCAGCTTCACCGCGTCGACGATCTTGGCGTAGCCGGTGCAGCGGCAGAGGTTGCCGGAAATGCCCTGGCGGATCTGCTCCTCATCCGGATGCGGACATTCGTCGAGCAGCTGCTTGGCCGACATCATCATCCCGCAGGTGCAGTAGCCGCACTGGACCGCGCCCGCCTCGATGAAGGCCGACTGCAACGGATGCAGCTCGGCGCCGGAGGACAGGCCCTCGGCGGTGGTGATGCTGGCGCCGTCGTGGGACAGGGCGTAGCACATGCAGGAATACACCGCCTTGCCGTCGACATGGACGGTGCAGCAGCCGCAGCCGCCGCTGTCGCAGCCGCGCTTGGGTCCGTTGAGGCCGAGTTCGTCGCGCAGCACCTTGAGCAGGGTCGCGTCCTGCTCCACGGCGATCTGGTGGGACTCGCCATTCACTTCGAGATTGAGCATCTGTTTCACGGTTGTGCCCCTTTCATTGCAAGCGCGCCACGGCCCGTTCCAGGGTCCGACGGGTGATCACCTTCGCCATCGCGCGGCGGTAGTCGGCCGAGGCGCGATGGTCGGACATCGGATCGATGTCGCCGACCACCGCGTCGGCGGCCGCCCGCAGCGTCTCCCCGTCCAGCCGGCGCCCCGTCAGCAGATTCTCCGCCGCCGGGCTGCGCACCACCGAATCGGCGACGCCGCCGCCCAGCGCCACGCGGGCCTCGGTGCAGACGCCCGCGCCGTCCACCGTCAGGCGCGCGGCGGCGTTGACGATGGCCAGGTCGTTGGCGTTGCCTTCCAGCTTGATGAAGGCGCCCACCGTCCGTCCCTCCGGCCGCGGCAGGGAAACCCCGGTCACGAATTCGCCGGGCTCCAGAGCGGAGGCGAACAGGCCGACGAAGAATTCCGGCAGCGGAATCCGCCGCTCGCCCTCGCCACCCTTGGCCGTCACCACGCCGTCCAGCGCCACCAGCGCGGTGGGGATGTCGAAGAAGGGACAGGAGGCGGCGACGCAGCCACCCACCGTGGCCGTGTTGCGGATCTGCGCCGGCGGGTACTCCAGGGCATCGGCCAGGGCCGAGAGCCAGGAGGACGATTGCACCGCCTCGTGCCGCCGGAGCTGGGCGAAGGTCGTCGTCGCGCCGATCTCCAGCCCGTCGGACCCGGCCTGGATGGTGCCGAGCCCGACCTTCCGCAGATCCACCAGGGCCTCCACGTCGCTCAGCAGACCCCGCGCCTCCAGCCCGTGGAGAAAGGTCCCGCCCGACAGGATCAGGGTTTCCTCGTCCCGCGACAGGAGTGCCAGCGCCTCCGCCACACTGGCGGGGGCGTGGAACGCTCTCAATTTGGTCAAAGCCATGACTGCTCCCGATTCTCAGGTGGAACGCGGCGCATCAGTCGCCGCCGCGCATGTTCTGCACGCTGAACAGGTTCGGCGGATTCAGCTTGGCGTCGATATGCACCTTGAACTGACCGGTGGTGCAATGCATGGACTGCATGTCCACCTGGGAGAAGGAATCGTCCAGGGAAACGTCGCTGCCCTTGTTCTTCGGCAGATGGTGATCGGGATGGGACTTGCCGATGGTGAAGTTCTTCCACAACTGGCCCTTGCGGTCGTAGATCACCACGCGGCCCGGGTACATGGTCTGCGCATCCAGGTAGAGCACCTTCTTGCTCATCGGATGGTTGGGATTCACCGGCGTCGCCTCCAGCACATAGGTCTTGCGCAGCTGGTAGGTGACGTTGGGCATGCAGTTGCCCTTGCCGTGGAAGTCGACGAACTTGTAGCCGTCCGCTTCCTTGTACTCGTCCGTCAGCTTCTGCTCGTCGTGGTTGAAGAACGGGACGAGAATGTTCCGGGTGCCCTTGTAGGCCCAGCTCATGTCGGAGACGCGGCCGTTGTAGCCCTCGAAGTCCTCGATCATCATGTCCGAGCCGAGGAAGGAGTCGGTGGTCTGACCGGTCGCCAGGCGCCGCACCCGGCGCTGGAAGCCCAGGTAGAGGTAGGCGTCGTCGAGCTTCTGGTCGTCGTCGAAGCGCTGGATCAGGAGCTGGGTGTTCTTCAGGTCCTGGGGCTCATACACCTTGGCGTAGGTGCCGCGATAGATCTTCGACGGATTGGGGGTGATGTCGGGAACCGGCGCCTGCTCGGTGCGATGCATGAAGTTGAGGAAGTGGAACTCGAACTTGATGGTGCGCTCGATCTGGCCGCTGGCGGCGTTGCGGTAGCGCCAGTAGAACGGATAGATCGCACCCGAGTCGCCGTAGTTCACGCCGTACTTGAAGTTCCAGGCCAGTTTCTCGCCGGCGCGGGGGTCGCTTTCCTTGGGCTCCTCGGGGAAGGGCCGGCCGGCGGCGTAGCCTTCGATGTCGCCGTTCTTCGGCCCGAGCTTGGCCTTGTTGAGATTCTTGCGGGTGGCCTCGATGTAGGGCTTGGGCTGGGGGAAGTCGCTGCTCTTGCCGACCTTGATGTCCATCCAGCCATCCTTGACCATGTCGAACAGCCCCGGATCGAAGGCGCTCTTGAACTGCTCGACGTTGGCCTTGTTGATGACCACGCCCGGCGCCAGCCCGGCCACGGTGGGGAACCCGCCCTTGTAGGGCAGGAAGCTGTTCTGGACATCCGCCTCCGTCGCGGCGAAGGACGAGGCGGCCGTCGAGGCGATGGCCAGCGCGATGCATGTGCGTTTCATGTTGTCTTGTCTCCTGAATCAGAATTGATAACGGACGGTGACGTAGATCTCGTTCTGCTTCCAGGCGGCGCCGATGGGGCCGGCGCGGAAGCGGCCCAGCGGTTCCAGGCCGGCCAGGCCGGCGGAGCCGGGGCTGAGGGACTGTCCCGCATAAGTCGTGTAGGGCGCGTAGGGGTTGCAGGAGCGGCAGTCGTCCCAGCTCCAGCGCTGGTCGGCGTCGTCGTTGCGGCCCTTGACGTTGGCGCCCACGGTGACCTTGAGGTCGTCGGTGAAGCTCCATTCCACCTGCGGCGAGGCGACCCAGGCGCGGGCCTTGAAGTCGCGGGCGAGGATCAGTTGCGGGCTGACCCGGTCGTTCATGACGAAGCCCTTGATCAACAGGGTGCCGATCACGTTGTCCTTCCAGTCCGGCATGCCGACCTTGCCGCCCGGCATGTTGTACTCCTCATGATCGAAGATGTGCTGATAGAAGAGCTGCGCCGAGATCAGCGTCGTGCGCGAAGTGCTGATGAAGGGGATGAAGGTCGGCCGGTCGATGCCGATCACCGAGCGCCACACCTTGTTGCGCGAATACAGCTCCGAGCGCGCCGTGTTGGCGAACTCCTCGCCCCAGGTCATCGCGCCCTCGAGCCGGAAGGCGGCGCCCAGGGTCTCGGACTGGAAGTCCATCGAGCCGCCGAGCAGATTCACCTTCGGGAAATACATGTCGAAGGCGATCAGATTGGTGGTCGGGACTCCCTGCGCCGGGCCGGAGAACGGCGAGGAGTTGCCGTTGGCGCCGGTGAAGGGATTGACCGCCGCCGAGTTGATCGCCCGCAGCGAGGGCAGCTGGGAACGATAGTGCAGGGCATTCAGCGAGAACGACAGGCCGTTCGGGGTCACGCCTTCGAACTTGGCGCCGATCTGGGTGTTGGACAGGCTCCATTCCGGCAGATGGACGTTGCGGATACCGATCTGGTGCGAGCCGAAGTTGGTCGCGAACCAGGGGCCTGCCAGATTGCCCGGCGTACCCGGCGGCACGAAGGACGCGAAGTTGGCGACGGTGCCGCCGTTGTCCCACAGGTTCTTCATGCCGCGGAAGAAGCAGCCGGCGTCGAGCGCGACGTTGGCGGTGCCGCACTGACCGAGGTTGTTGGCGCGGAACTGGTCGAAGTTCCAGACCACGGAGAGGTTGCGCTCCTGCATGGACTCGGAACCGCCCATGCGCCACTCGCCCTGGGCGATCCACATCGGGATGCGGATGTCCTGGAGCTCGTCGTAGATGCTGTTGCGCGAGTAGTCCACCGGGTTGATCACGTCCAGCACGCGGAACAGGTCGGTCCGCCCCCACACCACCTGCTGCTTGCCGAGCTTGACGAAGAAGTCGGTGCCGTCGGCCAGGGTGAAGGTCTTCTTGACGTACATCTCGCGCAGGAAGTCGAGCCGGTCGTTGAACTCCGGCGACTCCAGCTCGCTTTGCTTCTTGTCGCCGTAGCCGCCGAAGTCCGCGCAGCCGCGGCTATCGACGTCGCAAGGCCGCACCGGCACGGCGAAGGAGATGCCGCCGAGGTTGTTGCTGTGCCAGGAATCGCCGAGCACCCGCAGGCCGGCGCCGGAGCCGTAGCTGGCGGGCAGCGCGTTGAGGTTGCCGTAGTTCGGATCGACGAACTTGTTGACGCCGGGCCCGCCTCCCGGCCCGCCGAGATTCGGCAGGCCCGCGCCGGCCTGGATGGCATCGACCACCGTGTAGCCGACGCCGCCGCCGTAGGGAACGGTCGCTCCGTAGTGGCTGGTCAGCGGATTGCTGCCGGCCGGCCCGAACAGGCCAACCGACTCCGCCGCCGGTCCGGCGGTGTTCTGCAGACGCACGTCGGCGGCGCTCCGGCTGCCGGCGCTCTCGCCGAACTGGTCCTTGTTCAGCCGGTAGACGCCGTCATAGGTGCCGCGGAACACGCCGTGGAAGGTCCAGCCGTCGCCCAGCTTCTTGTCGGCCTCGACCTGGATCGTGTTGCGGAACTTGGACAGGCCGACGCGTTCGCCGGTCTTGTCCTTGCCGCGATAGCGCGTGTCGTTTTCGTAATAGACATCCACTTTCCAAGGATCGGCCTCGGCCTCCGTCGCATCCGCCTGCCGGGCATGGGCCGTCGCGCTCCCCATGGCCGCCAGGGCAAGCGCCATGGCACCGACGATGCGGCGATGCCGCAGTCTGCTTTCTTTCTTCATACCTACCTCCTCCAGGTGGTTGTTTCATTCAACTGAAATGCAGCCCCAAATGATTCGGATGATCCGAATGGCCCGAATACCGCTATACCGCCATACCGCTTTCGTCCTCCCCTTCCAGGCCTAGGCCTTGGCCTGGACCGGATTCGCCGGTCCCTCCTCGTCCTCCTCCAGCACGCCGTCCGCGTCGTAGTGGGTGGCGACGACGAAATGGGGTCGGAACACGACGCACCACGCCGGCACGATCAGCATCGCGGCGATGGCATTCACGACCAGCATGAACGACAGCAGCACCGCCGCGTCGGACTGGAAGCGCAGATCGGAAAGGAAGATCCACATCACCACCCCGGCGATCAGCATCGCGGCGGTGAAGAAGACGGCGTAGCCGGTGGTGGCGACCGCATTCACCACGGCCTTGTGGATGTTGCGCGTGATGGCCATCTCCTCGCGGATGCGGTCCATGAAATACACCGCGTAGTCGATGCCGACGCCGACGCCGACGGCGATCACCGGCACCGTATTGACGTTGATGCCGATGTTCGCCGCACCCATGTAGGCATAGGTCATCAGGGTGGCGAACAGCATCGGCAGCACCATCAGCCAGCCGGCATGGACCGACTGGTAGTAGGCCATCACCAGCAGGAAGGCCAGCACCATCACCGCCGGGATGATGATCATGTGGTCGGTGTGCAGCGCCTGGTTGCCGGCGGCGGTGACGCCGATGATGCCGCCGCCCAGTTCGATGTGCAGGCCCGGCACCTCGGCCTGGATCTTCTGGATGCCCGCCTCGGCCACCTTCACCACGCGGGCGATGGTCTCGGCCTGATGGTCCTTGTAGTAGAAGACCATGTCGGCTTCGTTCTCGTCGGGATTGATGAACTCCTTCAGGGCGCCGGGAATCGGGCTCGAGGCCATGTAGGCGAACATCAGCCCGCCCACTTCCTCGGCGTTGTCGGGAATCTGCATCCAGCGCGGGTCGTCGTTGTGGGTGAGGCGATTGACCACGCGCACCACGCCGGGGATGGCCTTGGTGCCGCCGACGCTCGGATCCTCCAGCATGTGGGCCTGGAAGCGCTCGATCGCCGCCATCACCTCGGGCTTCTTGATGCCGCCTTTGTCGTCGGTGCGGGCGACGATGTGCAGTTCCTCGGAACCGGGAAACAGGGTGTTGATGGCCTTGGTCGAGCGGTTGAAATCGTGGTTTCGGTGCAGCAGCGGGCTGCCCGGCTCCGACTCGCCCATCTGCACGCGGCTGATGAAGTAGCTGCCGCCCAGCGCCCCCAGCGCGGCCAGGATCAGGATGGTGCGGGCGCCGCCGGTAGTGCCGCCGGTCTTGGCCATCGCCTGGCCGAGGAAATTGCGCATGCCCTGGTTCTTGTTCTCGTGGGCCTTCGGTTGCGGCAGCACGGTCAGCGCCAGCGGCACCATGAAATGGACGGTGAAGATCACCGAGAAGCCCCAGAAACCGGCGGAAACACCCAGCTTGTGGTTGAAGGGCGCGGCGCCGAGCACCAGCACGGCGATGCCGATCGCATCGACGATAATGGCCAGCGACCCGGGACGGAACAGCGCATCCAGGGCGTTGCGCGCCGCCTGCTTGCCGTTGCGGGTCTTCGCGAACTCCTCGTAGTAGCGCGCCACCAGCTGCACGCCGTGGGAGGTGGCGCGGGCGGCGATGAGGAAGGGGATCGGCAGCGACAGCGGCTCCAGGTTGATGCCCAGCAGCGCCATGAAGCCCAGGCCCCAGGTGGACGACAGCCCGATGCCGAGCAGCGGCAGGGCGACGCCGTAGAAGCGACGGAAGTAGACGATCAGCAGCACGGCGATCAGCACCGCGGTATAGCCGAGGATCTGGACGATCTGGCCGGTGTAGGTATAGACCCAGCCCGTCAGCACCGGATTGCCGGTGACGTGGATGCGGTGGCCGGGCCGGGACGCGGCCTGGCGCACCTTCTGCAGCGCGTCGAAGGTCTTGGCGTAGTCGATGCCCGACTCGTTGAGCTGGGCCTTGATCAGCCCCGCCCGCATGTCCGGCGACACCAGCAGGCCGTACATGGTCGGGCTGGCCACCACGTCCTTTTTCATCTGCTCCAGCTCGGCGACGCTGCGCCGGCCCTTGCTGGGGTCGTAGTAGGGCTCGGACATGAAGGAGCCTTCCTCCGACAGATACACCTTGCGCGCGGTGCGGTGGGTGAGGCTGGACACCAGGTTGTGGTTGACCCCGGGCAGATCGTCCACGCCCTGGGTGACCTCGTGGATCAGCTTCAGCGTCTCGTCGTTGAAGATGGTGCCCTGCTCCACCTCCACCGCGACGATGATCATGTTGGCGCCGCCGAAGTTTTCCTTGATGCGGTTGTAGGTCTGGATGTAGCGGTGGTTTTGCGGCAGGAGATCGGCGAAATCGGAATACACCCGCAACTTCGGCAGGCACAGGGCGAACAGCAGGGTGACCGCGAAGATGCAGCCGAGAACGATCTTCGGGTTGGCGAACAGCCACTCCTCGCCGCGATGCAGGGCGTGGGTGACTTGGTGGCGGATGGCGTGCATGCGGCGAACCATGTTGCTTTCCTTCAATTGACGTGGGTGCCGACGACACGCACCAGACCGCCCGGCCCGCCGATGGCGACGGCGGGCTGCCCCGGGATGGAGGCGCCGCCGCCGAGGAACACGGGCACGGCATCCGGATAGGCGACGGCGCGGAAGGCATCCCCTTCGAGCCGCGCCAGGACGCCGCCGGCGCCGACGCCGTACGGCCTGCCGTCATGCAGGAACAGCCGGTACAGCGGCGCCTGGGCGGCATTCTCGATCCGGCTCCAGTTCGCTCCGCCGTCCCGCGTGCGCAGCACCGTGCCGGCCAGCCCGCTGGCATAGCCCTCCTTGAGGTCGACGAACACCATCGCGTAGGGATAGAACTCGCCGGCCAGCCGCGTCCCCTGCTTCCAGGAGACGCCACCGTCCTCGGTCCTGGCGATGAGCCCGAACTCGCCCATCGCGACGCCGTGGTCGGCGTCGATCATCTGCAAGGTGGTGATCTGGGCGTCCTCGTCCAGGTCGGTCAGTTGCCAGCTCGCGCCGCGATCGGCGCTGCGGGCGATCTTCGCCCCCGATCCGGCGACGTGCCAGCGGCCGAGCGCGTCGCAGGCGATGGCCAGCGGCACCCGTGGTTTCTCCAGCGGATGGGACTGCCAGCCGCCTCCCTCTGCATCGCCGGACCAGATCCGGTGGTTGAAATCGATGGCGACGAAGCTGTGGTCGGGGCAGACCGCCATCCCGGTCAAGGACACGGGGCCGAGCGCCTGGCGCGACCAGCTCTTGCCCTCGTCCCGCGACACCAGCACGGCGCCGCTCTGGGTGCCGGCCACCAGTACCTTGGAATTCGCCGCCAGGGACTGGATGACGTCGTAACGCTTGACCGGCTTCCGCGCCTCGGCGTTCACCGCCGACATGTCCGCTTCATGGCTGCAACCGAACAGCGCCAACGCCGCCGCGACTACCGCGACGGCCTTCATGCGCCGTTCCCTCCGACTTCCGCATCGCCCGGCATGCGGCGCATCGCGCCTGTCCGGGCGGCGTTCCATAGCGCGCCTGCCCACTTCAGCATTCCTCCTGAAATATTTTTTTACTGAAACGAAAGTTAACTGAACCGCGCCAAACCCGTTAGCCGCAGACCCCATCGACTATCCGCTCACTGCCGGGCTTTTCTTGCGCAGCGCAATATCCCAAAGCGAGGACACAGGGAAAACAATGAACCTGAAAACCATGGCGACACGGCGGGCACGGCGAAACCATCGATTTCCTGGTTTTTCCCACTTTACCCCTCGCTTAACCTCTCGCTTCACCCATTGGGTGATTCATCAGGACGATGGAAGTCCTTGTGATTTCGCCGTACCCGCCGTGGTTGACGATTTTTTCAAGATTCGACGATCTTCAAATCATTCGAGTCCCGCCTGCCGGCGCATCTGGTCCAACAAGGCGCGAAGCTCCTCATAGACGGGACGCAGCCGCGCGGGAATGCTTTCCCTGACCCGGACGAAGTCGCCTTGCAAGGCGTCGGCCAGTATTTCGTCGCGAATCCGCCGGTAGTTCGCCAGGCACCTGGAGAACCTGCCGGCCAGGTCGGTCTTTCCGGCGGGAGTGGCGTTGAAGCGATGAAGCGCCACGTCCATGCCACGATCCAACTGGCGGACACGGTCGATGGAGCGTTGCGCCTGTTCGGTCGTGGCCGAGTTCTGGATCAGGATGTTGTTGGCGCGGATTTCTTCGAGCGCATCGAGAATCACATCGAGATCGAGGCGCACGATGTTGATCTCGGAAACCCGATGCTTCAGGTCGACGATCTGTTGCTGAAGCTGCCGCACCTTGTCGTTGCAGTCCTTGACTGCCTGCCCGGTCAGTTCGGCGATCGATTTGACGCGGTCCACCCCATCGACGATGTTGGTGCCCAGCGTCGCCTGGGTTTCGGCGGCCGAAGCCAGACGGGAAGCGGCGTCCAGGGTGCGCTGGGAGCGGTCGATGATCTCGTTCAGCACGGTCCCGGCCTCCTGGGCCCGCGACGAGCTGACCCGGACACGGTCGGTCGCCTGTCCCAGGTACACGTTCGCCGTTCCGGTACTGTCGGAAATCCCCGCGATCATCTGGCTGATCTCGACCGTCGCCTGGCTCGTGCGCTCGGCCAGTTTGCGGACCTCGTCGGCCACCACGGCGAATCCCCGCCCCTGCTCGCCGGCGCGGGCGGCCTCGATGGCGGCGTTCAGCGCCAGCAGGTTGGTCTGTCCGGCGATCTCCTGGATGATGCGAACAATGCCCCCGATTTCCTGGGACTTGGCGACGACCTCCTTGAAGTGCTGCCCCAGGTCATCCACCGCCTGCGCCACGTCGTTGATGCCGGCGGTCGCCTCGCGCACCATCGTCTCGCCGCGCGTGGATAGGTCATGCGTGGCGCGGGCCTCGTCCAGGGAAACCGTCGCCGACGAGGCCACCTCGGCGACGCTCTCGGAGAGATGGTCCACCGAGCCGACGATTTCGGTGACGGAGACGCTCTGGTTCTCGGTCTGGGTCACGACTTTCGTGAATGCCGAAATGAGCGTCGCATTGGTGTTCGTCATGGACAGCGCCGACTTGTCGGCTCCGCGAATCACGGAAGCCTGGCTCCTGAAACTGCTGCCCAGTGTTTCAGCCAAGCTCCTGAAACGGGTCGGCGGAATCCTGTCCGGATCGGGCGGGCTGCCGTCGGCGGGCGCGATCCAGTTCCGCAACATCACCTCGCCACGCATCTCCCGCGTGGACTCGAACCAGTACGCCACGGCAAGCATCAGGGCCACCGCGCCGGTCACCCCATAACGCATGGCCGGACCGTCGATGGCGGCGACGGCGGCCATGGCCATGGCAATCACCGCGACCCGCGTCATCCATTGGCGGACTCTTGCTTCCATCGTTTTATCCTCCTCCTCGGTCAAGCGGTTTTCGACAACCTTCGTGGTTGGGGCCGGGCACGCCGCGCTCACGGATGGCGGCCCCCCATCCCGGCCCTCCCTTCGAAGGGAGGGCGTTGAGCTTCATGCGCTTTCCCTGCTCATCAACCGAACAGGTCGGACCAGCGCCCGACGACGTGTTCGGCGGCCCGATGCGCCAGGGCGCTGGCGGTGAAGGTCGGATTGACCGCGCCGCCGCTGGGGAACAGGCTGGGCCCGGCGATCATCAGATTGCGCACGTCGTGCGTGATGCCGAATTCGTCGGCGACGGCATGCGCCGGGTCCTTGCCCATGCGGGCGCCGCCGAGCAGGTGCATTCCGACCAGCGGCCCCTGCCACGTCGCCGACGCCCCGCCGGCGCGGAGCAGATCCTGCCCCTCGGCCGAGGCATGGGCGTGGAGCTTCACGGCGTTCTCGTCGAAACGGTGGGTCAGGCGCGCCAGCGGAACCCCGAAACGATCGGTCGTCTCGCTGAGCGAAACGGCGTTCTCCTCGAGCGGAAAACTTTCCCCGACCATCGTCATGGAACCGACATGCGCCGCGTCGTCGCGCATGAAGCGCGTCAGCGCCGCGCCATGCAAATCCGGACGGCCGCCGGCGATGCCCAGCAAGTCGTTCGGCCGCAAGGCATGGCCGATCAGCCATTGATAGCCGCCCAGGAAGCCATGGCCCTGGTCCTTGCCGTAGCGGTCCTGGCATACCAGTTGCCCGCCGTTGACGCCCAGGTGATTGTCCGTCGGCTCGGGAAAGCGGCCGAAGATCGTGCAGGCCGCGTGCGTGTGCAGACGCTTGCCCAGTTGCCCGCTGGAATTCGCCAGCCCGCGCCCGTGCGCGCCATTCGCCGACGCCAGCAACAGGCGCGGCGTTTCGACGGCGAACCCGGCAATGATCACCAGCGCCGCTTCCTGGAACACCACGCGGCCGTCCCGCAATGCCACATCGACGCCGGTCGCCCGCGTCCCGTCCGCATTGGTGCGCACGCGCACGACGCGCGCCTCGAACTCGATCCGGGCGCCCAGGGTGCGGGCTTCGCGCAGATAGGTGACGAGCGGATTCGCCAGGGCGCCGGTCGGGCATCCCGCATCGCACCAGCCGTCATAGATGCAGGCCGGGCGCCCCTTGTAGGGAATCGAATTGATGGCCAGCGGCAGCGGCGCGACCCGCAGCCCCTTGGCCGCGAATCCGGCCGCGATCAGCTCGCCCTGGCGGAAGACCGGCAGCGGCGGCATCGGATACGGCGCTCCCGCCGGGCGCCAGACTTCGGCCGCCGCATCGCCGGAAATGCCGACATCGGACTGAACCCGGTCATAGGCGGGCCGCAGCGCCTCGTAGTCGAGCGGCCAGTCGGCGGCGACGCCATGGCGGCTGCGCATCGCGAAATCCTCGGGATGCAGACGGAACCAGCAGGCATAGTGGTGCAACGCGGAGCCGCCGCCGCCCTGGCCGGTATTGAAGTTCACCCCCAGCGCATGGCTTCCGACCGATTCGGCGCAGCCCGGCGTTCCCTTCAGTTGCCGCGCCCAGATCTGCGAACTGACCAGACCTCCGGCCCTGCGCTCCGGCCCGGCCTCGAAGACCACGACACGTTTGCCGGCCGCCGCCAGGCGCGCCGCCAGCAGGCTGCCGACCTGTCCCGCGCCGACGATCACGGCATCCACCGACCTGGCCGGGAGTTGATTTCTGGAAGTCATCCGCTTGCCTTTCGATCAGGCCGCCGTCGGCCAGGCCAGGGGCGGAGCGACGTGGGGACGATAGGGGACTCCCAGCCGGGCGAATCCGGAGACCGTCCCATACACGACATCCACCGCGTCGGCGCGGGTGACGAAATAGAACAGGCCGGCGGGAGGCCCGCTCCAGTCCGATGCCCGGCCGCTGGCGACATCCGCGGCCAGCGCATCGCGCCGGGCGGCGTCGAGATCGGCGAAGGGCCGCGCATGGCGGGCCGCCGCCATTGCGTCGAGCGCGGCGATCCCCTGTTCGTAGAAGGCCCGGTAGGGTCCGGGCCAGTCGAGATAGCGCAACGTCAGGCAGGCCCGGTCGCGCGGCCGGGCCAATTGCGCGGCGACGAAATCCGCGCCGCCGGCCTGGCGGGCGCCGGGCACCAGCGCCTCCATCCAGGCGCCCAGCGTCGCGGCCAGCGCAGGTTGCAGCCGGTGCTGGCGCGGCGCGGCCCGCGCCATGCCCGAAGCCAGCACACCCGCCAGCAGCGGCAACTGGACCACGATGCGTCGACGCAGGGGATCGACGCCGCGCCTCACTTCCCCACTTTTTGGACTGTCCATGCCGGCCAGCGCTTTGACTGAAGAAGATTGCACGGTCACTCCCTCCGCTAGCGTGAAAAACCAGCTTTGCCGCCGGGCCGCCCCAAGGAAAAGCGGCACGCGGCAAAGCCGCAAACTATCGGTGCATCCACAGCGTTCCCCGTGACATCGAGCGCAGCGAGCCGTATCGAACCCCCCGGAGGGGGGCGAAGGGGGGCGAGCCTCATGATGCAGAACGCATTTCCTGCATCATGAACCTCAGAACGAGGTTTCGCCGCCGTGGTACACCTTGATCGGCACGCCCGACAGCGGCTCGCCGCCGTCGCGCCCGACCCGGTAGGTCTCCTGGAAATACAGCGAGTGGGTCCGGTCCTCGGTCATGATGTGGGGATGCATGGAGCACACCATGTTCTCCGGCAGCACGAAATCGTAGCCTTCGCCGATGCGCGGCATCTCGATCATGGTCATGCCGATGGAGTGGCCGGAGACGTGGCCCAGGCGATAGCCGCGATCGAGCAGCGGCTTGGAGCAGGCGCGATGGACCTCCTCGGCGGTGGCGCCGGCCTTCATGTGCAACTTCGCCAGTTCGTGGAACTCCTGATAGGCGGTGAACATCTCCCGGGTCACGGCATCGACGCCGCGAGGCGCCAGCACCCGCGAGAACTCGACCCAGTGGCCGCCCTCGCCGGCGATCTCCAGGCCATACACCATGGCGTCGCTGTCGCGCAGGGCGCGCCCGGTCGGGAACACCATCTGCGGCCGGATCGAACCGTCGGGACCGGAGCACATCATGTCCATGGTCTTGCGCGCGGTGCAGGCGGTAGCGAACAGTTCCTCGGCGACGCCCATCAGCGCCGCCTCGGTCATGCCGTCGCGATAGGCGTTGAGCACGGCCAGCACGCCGGCCTTGTTGATCTCCATGGAATGGCGCACCGAGGCCAATTCCTCCTCGCTCTTCTGGGCGCGGGCGTAGTCGAAGGGGGTGTCGAAATCCGCCAGCTCCAGGCCGGCCTTCAGCAGGGCGGCGTAGTCGCGCACGTTCATCACGTATTCCAGGCCGTAGACGCCGACCTTCCTGGCGCCCTTGCCCTTGAGGAAGTCGGCCATCCACTCGCCGCAATGGGCCGGGAATTCGCGCCGCTCGACGAAGGTCGCGCCGTGGTCGCCGACCCAGGTGGCCTCGCGCGGGAAGACGGCGACGGGGTCGCCGGCCAGCGGCACGACGACGTAGGCATAGCGGTGGAGGATATGGAAGCCGCACATGTAGCGCACTGCGCCTTCGAAACCGGTGTACTCGCTGCCGCTGACGATGAGGTAGTCGAGCCCGGCCTGCTGCATCGCCTTGCGGACGTTGGTGTAGCGGCGCTCGATTTCCGCCCGGCTGGGGGCGAAGGGGTTGATGTAGTTGTCCATGCTCGGTCTCAATCCTTCAGTGTCCAGGAAAATTCCAGGCCCTTGATCATCACGGCCATGGCGTCGTTCAATGGGGTGGGTACGCCGATCTCCTTGCCGATCCGGGCGATGCCGCCGTTGAGGGCGTCGATCTCGGTGGCGCGCTGGGCCAGCACGTCCTGCAGCATGCTCGGCTTGTGCCGGTAGGCCACCTGCTTGCCATACTCCAGCAAAGCGACCGGGTCGCCGTCGAGGGTGACGCCGAGCGCCTCGGCCACCGCGATGCCCTCCTGCGCCAGCCCGTGCATCACGGGCCAGACCTGCTCGCAGGCGATGCCGTGGGGCAGGCGCGTCAGCGCGCCCATGGCGTTGGAGGCGGAATTGAAGATCAGCTTGGTCCACAAGGCGCCCCGCGCGTCCTCCATCGGCAGGCAGGTCATGCCGCCGCGGTTGATGGCGTCGGCCAGCCGCTCCACTTCGGCCATGGTGGCCGGCCTCGGCGCGAAGGGGCCGATCCAGGTCTTGCCGCCGGTGTCCTGGTTCACCACGCCGGGCGCGACGATGTGGCCGGCGGGAAAGGTCGTCCCCATGATGACGCGGGGCACGTACTCGGCGAGGATCTCCTCGTTGCCGACGCCGTTCTGCACCGAGCACACCGCGCCGTCGCGGAAGATGTGGGCCGTCGCCTCGATGGCCGGCCGCGTGTGGAGCGTCTTGGCGGCGATGATGCCGAAGTCGCACTCGGGGATTTCCTTGGGATTGGAACGGGCCCGCACCGGCGCGGCGAAATCCGAGAGTCCGGTGAGGCGCAGGCCGTTCTGGTTGATGGCGTCCACATGGGCCTGGTTGGGGTCGTAGGCCCACACCTCGACGTCGTCGAGCCGCGCCAGGTGGGCGCCGAAGAGGCTGCCGATCGCTCCGCAGCCGATGATGCAAACTTTCATGGGTTCCCCCTGTTCAGTGGTTGTGCTTGTTGATCTTCCAGCTGGCTTCGCGCGCCTTCACCAGCCGATACAAGGTTTCGTTGATCGGCACCGGAACGCCGACCTCGCGGGCGGCGCGCACGATGGCGCCGGTGATCCAGTCGATCTCGGTGAGACGCCGCGCGCGGATGTCCTCCAGCATCGACGGCGCGTGGGCGTAGTCCTCGTTGCCGGTCTGGCCGTGGCTGGTGGCCTCGACGTTCATCTCCCACGGGTCTTCGAACAGGACGATGCCCTTGGCCGCCGCCACGCGCTTGCCCTCGTCCATCATGGCGAAGACCAGATGCCCGAGGTCCTGGAGATCGTCCCGCTTGGCGAAGGCCCGGACATGCGGCAGGTCGCTGACGGCGGCGACGCTGTTGACCGTCGCGTTGAAAATCAGCTTCGACCACTGGGCCGGCAGCAGGTCCGGAAAGGCCCGCGCCTTGAGGCCGGCGGCCTCGATCAGGGCGGCGACCTGCTGCACCTGCTCGTAGCTGGCGTTGCGCTGGGCCCAGGGCCCCATCCAGGTGGCCGTGTCGAGTTCGTATTCGACGTGGACGTCGGAATGGCGGTTGCCGCTCATGAAGGTGACCGCGGAAATGATCGGCCAGGCGCCGTGGCGGGCCACCACCTCCTCGCAGCCCAGACCGTTCTGCACGGTCATCACCAGGGCGTTGGGGAAATGCCCGGCCATGCTCTTCGCCGTCTCCTCGACCGCGCTCGCCTTGGTGGCGATGATGACGAGGTCCACGTCGCCCAGGTCGGCCGGATTGGTCGAGGCCAGCACTCTGGCCAGGCGGTTGGTCTTGCCGCTGACGCGCAGGCCCTGGGCGTTCAATTGGTCCGCGTGCTCCTGGCGGCGCGTCAGCACGGTGCAAGCGGCGACGCTGTCGAGGTGCGCCGCGAACAGGCTGCCGATGGCGCCCGCGCCGGCCACGCATATTCTGTTGATCGGTTTAATGGTCATCATCCTGTCATGGAGTGAGATCGTTTGCCGCGAGGACGATGTCCGCAACGGGAACCCGCGGTTCCGCTCCGGTCTGTCTTTCCACGCGATCAGCCAGTGTTCGGCCCGGTCCCGGCGCCGTCCGCTGCGAGCGGCCGCGCCGGTGACTTCGGGCCCAGGCAGCTTATGCCCGGACCTTTTCGAATTCTTGATTGGTGACGCGATTCGGATTGATCGCCGAAGCAAAGCGATCGTGCCGCCCGCGCAGAGCGGATTCGCGGCCTTTGGCGGGCGGCTGGGCGGCGCTCAGGAAGGCCGCGCGGATTGCCGGGATTGCTGGCGCACCAGCAGGCGGTGACTGGCCCAAGCGCCGACGCCGCACAGCGCCATGACGATGGCCAGGGGACGGCCGCTGCCGTCGTGCAGCAGTCCGACCAGGGCGCCGGCGATCGTGGCGAAGAGGAAGCGCATGGCGCTCGCCAGGGCCGCCGCGGTGCCGGCCATGCGGCCGTGGTCCTCCAGCGCCAGAGCCGTGGCGTTGGGGGTGATCCACCCCAGGCTGGAGACGAAGCAGAAGAACCCTGCCGCGAACCAGGGCAGCGAAATCCCGCCGCCGACGGCCAGCGCCACGAGCGCAAGCCCCACGGCGGGCGGAACCCAGAGCGCCCGGCGCAGCAGGGTCGCGGCCGGCAGACGCTTCAGCAGGCGGGCGTTCAACTGGCTGAAGGCGATCAGGCCGAAGGCATTGGCGCCGAAGAAGAGGCCGTAGTGCTGCGGCGAAACGCCGTAGAGATCGATCAGCACGAAGGGGGAGCCGGCGATGTAGGCGAACATGCCGGAAATCGCCCAGGCGCCGGCCAGCGCGTGGCCGAGAAAATGGCGGTTGGCCAGCAGCGCGCCGTAGTTGCCGAGCACGTTCATCAGCCTGAGCGACGCCGCGTCGCCGGGATGCGTCTCCTCCAGGCCAAAGCCGACGATCGCCAGGCACGCCGCACCGAAGAGGAACAGCAGCGCGAAAATGGCGCGCCAGTCCCAGAGGATCAGCAGCCATCCGCCGAGCAGCGGGGCCAGGATCGGCGCCACGCCCATGATCAGCAGCAGGAGCGAGAACACCCGCGCCGATTCCTGGGCGCCGCAGCGGTCGCGCACGATGGCGCTGGGAATGATGATGCCGACGCAGCCGCCCAGGCCCTGCAGAAAGCGGAACAGGGCCAGGGCCGCGACGCTGTCGGCGAGTGCGCAGCCCAGCGAGGCGGCGGCATACAGGGCGAAGCCGAAATAGAGCGGCGGCTTGCGGCCGAAACGGTCGCTCGCGGGGCCGTAGAACAGTTGTCCCAGCGTCAGGCCGATGAAGAAACTGGCCAGGGTGAACTCCACGCTGCCCGGCGCGCCCTTCAGGGAGCGCTCGATCTGGATGAAGCTGGGCAGGTACATGTCGATCGACAGCGGCCCGACCGCGGTCAGCGTCCCCAACAGGGCGATCCAGCCCCAGGAGGGCTGTTTGGTGAAGGCGGGACGGGAATCGTTCATCGCGGGGGTTGGTCGGCAAAGATTGTCGGACGGCACGGAGAGCATGGACGGCTTCCGCGCCGCCGGAATGAAACCATGCCGGTGACGCCGGTGACAATCGGGACAGGGGAAAGCGTGCGGGGAAAGCGCGCGCCGGACGCGCGCGAAAACAACAAAAACAAAACCCGCCGAGCCGGAGGCTGGGCGGGTTTTCTCGATTTCACTGGAGGCGCGGGCCGGAATCGAACCGACGTAGACGGATTTGCAATCCGCTGCACAACCACTATGCGACCGCGCCGAAATCCTTGTGCCACAGGCCATTCGTCAGAATGGAGACCGAGGCTTCTACCTGGAATTTCCTGAAATTTGGAGCGGGAGACGAGTCTCGAACTCGCGACCTCAACCTTGGCAAGGTTGCGCTCTACCAACTGAGCTACTCCCGCAAAACAGGAGCGGCATTATAACAGCGAAAAAATATCCGGCATCATTTTTCGACTCAAAATCCGCAAGCCTCGCGCCACTCGATCAATAATGACATCAGGATATACAAGCACCCTACTGTTGCGACGGACCGGAACGTGAAAAAGGGGAAAGCAACGCTTTCCCCTTTCGATTTGGAGCGGGAGACGAGTCTCGAACTCGCGACCTCAACCTTGGCAAGGTTGCGCTCTACCAACTGAGCTACTCCCGCAGAACAGGAGCGGCATTATAGCGACTGTTTCATCAGCGTCAACATCCGAATCAATCATTTCCGCCGCCGCATCCCGCGATCGCCGCGGAGCCTTCGCGATCAGGCGTTGAGCGCCGTCTCCGCGGCGCTCTTGGCCCAGCGGTAATCGGCCTTGCCGGAGGGGGAACGCCGCATCGCATCGACGAACACCACCTCCTTCGGCACCTTGTAGCCGGCCAGATGCTCGCGGCTATGCGCGCGCAGCTCGTCCGGACTCGTCGAAGTACCCGGCTTCAACGCCACCACGGCCACCACCTTGCTGCCCCAGCGCGGGTCGGGCAGGCCCACCACGAGGGCATCGGCGACCGCGGCATGGCGACGCAGCGCCTCTTCCACTTCCTCGACGAAGACTTTCTCGCCGCCGGTATTGATGCAGTTGGAACCGCGTCCGAAGACCACGATGGAACCATCCTCCTCCAGCCGCGCCTGATCGCCGGTGATCGCATAGCGCACACCGTCGATGGCGACGAAGGTTTCCGCAGACTTCCTGGGATCGCCGAAATAGCCCACCGGCACCAGGCCCGCGCGGGACAGGATGCCCATTTCGCCAGGCTTGGCGAGGCGCACGGCATCGACCACCACCGTCAGGTCGGGCCGCGGCGCCAGCTTGATCATGCCGTCGCCGGAAGGCTTGCTGCCCAGGCCGAACTGCCCGCCCTCGGAAGAGCCGACGCCGTCGGTGAAAATCGCATGGGGTGGCAGGAATTCCTTCAGGGCTTCCTTGATGTGCGCGGAGAACAAGGCGCCGCCGCTGCCGAAGGCGAACATGCTGGAAAGATCCCAGCGCCCCGGACTCGCCCGCAGCGCCTCCAGGATCGGCATCGCCATGGCGTCGCCGACGATGGAGATGGAACCGATCTTCTCGCGCGTCATCAGGTCGAGGATGTGCTCGGCATCGAAATGATGTTGCTCGTTCAAGACGATGGTGTGGCCGGAGAACAGGGAGATCAGGGTCGCCCACAGCGCGGCGCCGTGCATCAGCGGCGCGACGGGCATGACGCGCATCGCGAATCCCTGCTGCGCACGCTCCGCCAGCTCTTCCGGCGCCTTCACCGGCCCCGCGGCCGGATTGAAGGCGCCGCCGCCGCCCAGGGCGCTGAAGAACAGCGCCTTGTGGGGCCACATCACGCCCTTGGGCATGCCGGTGGTGCCGCCGGTGTAGAGCAGGGAGATGTCGTCGTCGCTGCGCGCGATGTCGGCCACGCTGCCCTGGGCCGCCGCCAGCGCGGCATCGTAGGCCACGGCCCGGGCGATCGCGGGCTGGCCGATGCCCTGGCGCACGATCGCCTTCAGGTCGGGAGCGGCATCCAGGGCCTCCTGCACACCGGCTTCCAGCTCGGGGCTGTAGAACAGCGCCTTGAGCCTGGCGTTGTCATAGATGTAGCGCAACTCCTCGGCGACATAGCGGTAATTGATGTTCACCGGCATCGCCTTGACCTTGCACGCCGCCATGAAGGCTTCGAGGTATTCCTCGGTGTTGTACAGCTGCAGACCGACGGTGTCGCCCGCGCCGATGCCCTGGCCATGGAGCCAGACCGCCAAGCGGTCGATACGTTCGGCCAGTTGGCGATAGCTGATGCGTTTGTCGCCGATCACGACCGCTTCGCGATCGGGAACGGCCTCCGCGACGATGTCGAAAAGGTCTGCGAGGTTATAGGTGCGGCGAGTGCTCATGATGTCTCCGTCTGCTGATTGGATTGCTGCAAGGTCGATGGCGGTACGGCGGACCAGCCCCCTCGGGTCTGGTCCGCGTCAGATCAAACCGTCGGCCCGGAATTTGGCCAGGGCAGCGTCACCATAGCCCAGTTTGCGCAGGACTTCCTCGTTGTGCTCGCCCAGCGCGGGTGGCGAGCGGTCGATGCTGAACTGGTAGTCGGTCATTTTCACGGGAAAGGCGAAATAGGGGTAACCGCGGCCGTCCGCCGCGGCGACCTGGGCCACCATCCGGCGGGCCCGGGTCAGCGGGTGCTGCAGCACCTCGTCGATCCGCAGCACGGGACTGACGCAGGCGTCCACCCCGGCGAAGACCTGATCCCACTCCGCCAGCGGTTTCGACTTGACGATGGCGGCGATCCGGCCGCGCACCGCGACGCCGTCCTCGCCCGAGGCCCAGCCGGCCTTGATCAATTCGGGCTGGCCGATGGTTTCGCAGAACGCCTTCCAGAACTTGGGCTCCAGCGCGCCCACGGCGAGGTAGCGTCCGTCCGCCGTCTCGTAGGTGCCGTAGCAGGGCAGGCCGCCGGTCAGGGTATCCATCCCCGGCGGAATCGGCCGGCCGTAGGTGTGCATGGCGGCGACGGGCTGCATGTTGTTGGCCATCGCGCAGTCGGTCATCGACACGTCGAGGAGGCGCCCCTTGCCGGAACGCTGGGCGTCGAACAGCGCGGCGAGGATGGTCATCGCCGACGACAGCGCCCCGCCCGCCAGATCGGCGATCGGGAAGTTGCCCGGATGCGGCGCCACGCCGGCGCCGCTGCTCTGCTCCAGGATGCCGGCATAGCACTGGTAGTTGATGTCATGGCCGCCCAGCTCCACCAGCGGACCATCCTGGCCGTAGCCGGTGATGGCGCAGTAGACGAGCTTCGGGTTCACCGCCTTCACATCCTCGTAGCCCAGCCCCAGGCGGGCCATGACGCCGGGACGGAAGCCCTCCACCAGCACGTCGGCGTCGCGCGCCAGTTGCAGCATGATCTCGCGTGCGCCTTCGGCCCGCAGATTGATGGAGAGAGAACGCTTGTTGCGATTCACTGCCAGGAAGAAATGGGAAATCGGCGTGCCCGCCGGACCACGCGCGGGCTCGCCGGTACCGGTCGGTTCGATCTTGAGCACGTCCGCCCCCATGTCGGCCAGGTGCAGGGTACACATCGGACCGGGCAGGAGTTGGGTGAAGTCCAGAACCTTGACGCCGTCCAGAGGCTTTGCCGTCATTTGCATCTTCTCCCGATCAAGCGTCGTGGAAGGTCACGATGTCTTCGAGCGCGGCCCGCGGAATGCCCAGGTTCGCCACCGGCGAGGCCGTGTCGGCATAACCCAGGCACATGCCGCCCATCACGTGGTGCGAGTCGTCGATGTTCAAGGCGCTGCGGATGGTCTGCGGCCACATGCGCCAGATCACCTGGGGGCAGGTGTCGAGGCCGTGATCGCGGGCCAGCAGCATGATGGTCTGCATCAGGATGCCGATGTCGATGGCCTGGCTCTCCAGCATGATGGAGGGCACGGTGAAGATCAGTCCCACCGGCGCGCCGAAGAACTCGTAGTTCTTCAGTGCCTGGGCGATGCGGCCCTTCTTGTCCTCCTTGGGAATCGCCAGCGCGTCGTAGAGCATCGTTCCGCAGACCGCGCGCCGCTCCTTGAAGGGGTCGGGCAACGGCTCGGGATACATCCCGGGATTGGGCGACTCCCCCATCGGCGTCTCGGCGAAGCTGGTCATGATGCGCTGGGTGAAGTTCTTCCTGGCCTCGTCGGTCAGCACGTGGATGTGCCAGGGCTGGACGTTGCCGCCGGAAGGCGCGCGCAACGCAGTCGCCAGGATGGTCCGCAACAGCGCGTGATCCACCGGTTTGTCCAGATAGGCGCGGGCGGAGGCCCGGCTCAATACGGCTTCGGTAACGTTCATCGTCATGTCTCCGGTTTTGTCGTCGGTTCAGCGTTCCAGATCGCGGAACGGCACCTTGCGGTCGGTGCGGATCTCGCCGGGCAGGCCCAGCACCCGCTCGGCAACCACGTTCTTCAGCACCTCGTCGGTGCCGCCGGCCAGTCGCGCACCCGGCGCAGACAGCCACAGGCGCTGCATGTAGTACCAATCCTCGCCCAGCGCGTGATGGCTCAGCACGCCTTCCGGTCCGGCCAGTTCCATCGCGAAGCTGGCAATTTCCTGCATCGCACGGGCGCCGACCAGCTTGGTGATGGACATTTCCGGTCCCGGCTCGCGGCCCTTGGACAGCGCCGTCAGTCCGCGCGAGATCACCAGCTCCACCCCCTTCTGGCTCAGGTAGGCATCGGCGATGCGGGCCTTGACCCGATCATCATCCAGCGCCGGTTTGCCGTTCCAGCGGCACTTCTTCGCCAGATCGACCAGATGCCTGTAAAGGTCGGTGGGCAGGTTGCCGCCGACGGACAGGCGTTCGTGCATCAGCATGCTCAGCATCACCTTCCAGCCGCCGCACTCAGGACCCAGGCGATGGCTGTCGGGAATGCGCACGTCGGTGAAGAACACCTCGTTGAATTCCCGATCGCCGGACATCTGGTGGATGGGACGGACCTCCACGCCGGGCGCCTTCATATCCACGATGAACATGGTCAGGCCCTCCTGCTTGGGCTTGTCCCAGTCGCTGCGCGTCAACAGGATGCCGTAGTCACAATAATGAGCGCCGGAGGTCCAGACCTTCTGGCCGTTGATCACCCACTCGTCGCCCTGCTTCTCGGCGCGGGTGCGGATGCCGCCGGTATCCGAACCGGCCGCCGGCTCGGAGAACAGCTGGCACCAGATTTCCTCGCCCGAAATGCCCTTGGACACGTAGCGCGCCTTGAGTTCCGGGATCGCCCAGTTCGCCACCGTGGGGATGCACATGCCCATGCTGACGGAAAACACGAATGCCGGCACCAGATAGGCCGCTTCCTCCTGCGTGTAGATCACCTGCTGCATCGGCGTGCCGCCCATGCCGCCGGCCGCCTTGGGCCAGGTGATGGCGGCGTAGCCCGCCGCCGCCTTCCTGGCCTGCCAGTCCTTGGCCGCCGCCAGCCTGGCGGCATCGTCCAGGCCTTCGCCGAACACTTCGTCGGGACGCTGGCGCCGCTGGCCGTTGGCCTCCAGCCAGGCCCGCACCTGGGCGCGGAACGCCGCTTCTTCGGGGGTGTCTCTGAAATCCATTACACAGTCTCCTTCACCAGTTCATCCGCCAGCTGCGCGCGCCAGCCGTGCTCGCTGCCGATCAACTGCGCCAGATAGCGGGCGCGGCGCAGGTACAGGTGGCAGTCGACTTCCCAGGTGTAACCGATGCCGCCGTGGATCTCGATGCCCTCCTCCGCCGCCCGGTTGAACGCGGTGGTCGCCGCCACCCGCGCCGCGCCGGCCGCCAGCGCCAGTTCCGGCGCCTCCGACGACAGCGCCCAGGCGCCGTAGTAGGCATGCACCCGCGCCAGTTCGTTGGCGGTGTAGATCTCCGCCATCTTGTGCTTCAGCGCCTGGAAACTGCCGATCTGGCGGCCGAAGGCCTTGCGCTCCAGCGCGTAGTCGCGGCTGATCTCCAGGATGCGGGCGGCGCCCCCCACCTGCTCGAAAGCCAGCAGCACGGCGGCGCCGTTGTGCACCCGCGCCGCCACCGCCGCCCCACCCTTGCCGCCGGCCAGCTTCTCGACCGGGGTATTGGCGAAGCTCAGTTCGGCGTAGGGCCGGGTCGGGTCCAGGGAAGGCAGCGGCTTGCGGCCGACGCCGGCCTCGGCCAGATTCACCAGCAGCAGGTCGTCGCCCGCCCTCAGCACCGCCACGCCGGCCACCATGCCGTCGGGCACGGCGGACACTTTGCCGCTGACGGTCTTGCCGTCGAAGCTCAGGGCCGGCGTCGCCAGATAGGTCTCGCGGCCGCCCAGGGCGGCGGTGGCGATCACCTCGCCGGACGCGATGCGCGGCAGCCATTGCCGCTTCTGGGCTTCGCCGCCGCCGTGGAGGATGGCCTCGGCGGCGAGGTAGAAGGAGGACGACAGCGGCACGGGAGCCAGGGTGCGCCCGGCCTCCTCGGCCACCAGGCACAGTTCCAGGTAGCCCAGGCCGGCGCCGCCGTAGGCTTCGGGAATCGCCGCCGCGGCGGCGCCCATGTCGATCAGGTTGCGCCAGACCACCTCGGCATAGGCGGCCTGGCCGTCCAGCACCTTGCGCACTTCGGCGGAGGTGCAGGTCTGGGCCAGCATCTTGCCCACTTCCGCCTGCAACAGCCGCTGGTCGTCGGAAAAATCGAAGTTCACGATAGGTTCCTCTGGTTATCGTTAGAAGTTCACTGGGCGATCAACGGCGTCTTGCCGCGGATCAGGTCGGCGGCCCGCTCGGCGATCATGACCGTCGGCGCGTTGGTGTTGCCCGAGGGCAGGCGCGGCATCACCGAGGCGTCGATCACGCGCAGGCCCGTCACCCCCCTCACCTTCAGTTCCGGGTCCACCACCGAGTCCGCGTCCGAACCCATGCGACAGGTGCCCACCGGATGATGTCCGGTGGAGGAGCTGCGGATCACCTGCGCCCGGATCGCCTCGTCCGTGGTGGCATCCGCGCCGGGAGAAATCTCGCACTCGATCAGCGGCGCCAGCGCCGGCGCCTGGGCGACCCGCCGCAGGATGTCGATCGAGGCCCGCAGGATGCGCCAGTCGTCGGCCACGGCCAGGTAATTGGGGTCCACGTTCATCATGGCCGCGGGGTCGGCGGAGGCCAGGCTGACGCTGCCGCGCGATTGGGGATGCAAGCCGCAGGGCGCCAGCGTCATGCCCGGCGCCTCGTGGGGAATCTTGGCCTCCACGCCGCCGCTCACCGGCAGGCAATGCACCTGGACGTCGGGTCGGCTCAGCGTCGGATCGCTCTTGAGGAACATCATCACCTCGCCGGAGGACATGTTCATCGCTCCCTTCTTCCAGATCAGGAAGCGCAGCACCTCGCGCACCAGCCGCCAGCCTCTCAGGTTCGCGTTATGACTGGGGCCGCCGGGCTTGAAGCGCCAGCCCATGGGGAACACCAGGTGATCCTGGAGATTGGCGCCGACCCCGGCGCGGTCCGCCACCACCGGGATGCCGTGCTGCTGCAGTTGCGCGCCGGGACCGATGCCGGAGAGCATCAGCAACTGGGGCGAGCGGATGGCGCCGGCCGCCACCAGGACTTCGCGGTTAGCGCGGGCCTGGCGCAGCTGCCCCTGCTGCCGATACTCGACACCGACGACGGCCTTGCCCTCCCACAACAGACGGTTGGCCAAGGCCCTGGTTTCGATGCGCAGGTTGGGACGCTTCTTCGCCTCGCGCAAATAACCGTAGGACACCGAGCAGCGGCGATGATCGCGGCCCGTCATCTGCACCCAGCCGATGCCTTCCTGGGACGCGCCGTTGAAGTCCTCGTTGAAGGGAATGCCGGCTTGCACCGAGGCCTGGAGCACCGCCTCGCCGAAACCGGTGCGCTCGAACAGCTCGGACACCTGCAAGGGCCCACCCTGGCCGCGATAGGCGCTGGGTGTGCCCGACCAGTCCTCGGAGCGGATGAAATAAGGCAGCACTTCCCTCCAGCTCCAGCCGGTCGCCCCGGCCGCCGTCCAGTCGTCGTAATCCTGGTGCTGGCCGCGCACGTAGATCAGGCCGTTGATGGAGGAGCAGCCGCCCATCACCTTGCCGCGCGGAATGACAAGCGAACGCCGTTCCATCGCGGCCTGGGGCGTCGTCCGATGCACCCAGGCGTATTTGGGATCGAGCATGATCCTGCCCCAGCCGGCCGGCACCTGGAGCAGGTAGTCCTTGTCGTCGCCGCCGGCCTCCAGCAGCAGCACCCTGACCGAGGGGTCCTCGGTCAGCCGGCTGGCCAGCACGCAGCCGGCCGAACCGGCGCCGACGACGATGTAATCGAAGGTATCCATTCCGGGAACTCTCGCTCAAAACAAAACCGGCCGGAGAAACCGCCCTCCGGCCGTATTTCCCAGACCTCTGCTCAGCCCCGTTTCGCCGCCGGCGGGACGATGCGGTTCTTGCCGTAGAAGGTCTGGCCATTCTTCGCCATGTCGCGCAGCAACTGCGGCGGCGCGAACTGCTCGCCGTAGGTCGCCGCCAGGCGGTCGCACTCGGCCACCACCTTGGGCAGCCCCAGCGTGTCCATCATCGAGAAGGGGCCGCCCAGGTAGGGAGGGAAGCCCACCCCGAGGATCGCGCCCACGTCGCCGTCGGCCGGATCGAGCAGCACCCCGTCGGCGATGCACTTCGCGGCATCCACCAACTGGGCGTAGAACATCCGCGCCTTCACCTCGTCCACGCTCGGCTGCTGGGGCAGGCGCGGCCAGATCTCGGCCAGGCCGGACCACAGTTTCTTGCTGCCGTCGGCGGCGTATTCGAAATAGCCCTTGCCGTTCTTGCGGCCGTGGCGGCCGAGTTCGCCCACCAGCTTCTCCACCACGCGGAACACCGGCGTGGCCTTGAAGGCATCGCCCTGGTCGCGCTGGGTCTGCATGCCGGCGTGGTAGGCCACGTCGAGGCCGATCTCGTCGGAGACGGTGAGCGGTCCCACCGGAATGCCGGCCATCTTGGCGGCGTTCTCGATCAACGCGGGATTCACGCCCTCGGCCACCATGCCGACGCTCTCGGAAATGTAGGCGCCGATGAAGCGGGTGGTGAAGAAGCCGGGGTTGTCATTCACCACGATCGGCGTCTTCTTCATCAGGGCGACGAAATCCAGCGCCCGCGCCAGGGTCTCGTCGGAGGTCTGCTTGCCGCGGATCACCTCCACCAGGGGCATGCGCTCCACCGGCGAGAAGAAGTGCAGGCCGATGAAGTTCTGCGGCCGCTGGCCGGCCTCGGCCAGTTCGGTGATCGGCAGCGCCGAGGTGTTGGAGGCGATCACCGCCTGCGGCGGCAGCACCGCTTCCAGCTTCCTGGTGACGTCGGCCTTGACGCCACGGTCCTCGAACACCGCCTCGACGACCATCTCCACGCCGGCCAGCGCCGCGTAGTCGGTGGTCGGATGGATCCGGGCCAGCACCGCATCCATCTTCTCCTGGGTGGTGCGGCCCTTCTCCAGGTCGCGGCCGAGGCGCTTGGCGCTGTAGTCCTTGCCCTTGTCGGCGGCGGCCTGGTCGCGGTCGATCAGCACCACCTCGACGCCCAGCTTGGCGCAGGTGAAGGCGATGCCCGCGCCCATCAGGCCGGCGCCGACCACGCCGATCTTCTTGTACGCGGTCTTGGGAATCCCCTCCGGCCGGTGCATCAGCTTGTCCGCCTTGCCCTTGTTGATGAACAGGGTGCGGATCATGTTGCGCGAGACGGGGTCCTGGTTGAGCTGGGTGAAGTACTTGGCCTCCACCTGCAGGGCCTTGTCCATCGGCAGGAACGGCCCCTCGAACATGCAGGAGAGGATGGCCAGGGGTGCCGGCATGTTGTGGAAGGTCTTGGCCTGGGTCATCGCGTTGCTGACCATCATCATCTGGCCCACCGCCGGGGACAGGGCGCCGGCGCCGCCCGGCACCTTGAAGCCTTTCTTGTCCCAGGGCTGCACCGGGTCGCCCTCCTCGAGAATCCAGCGCTTGGCCTCGGCCAGCAGTTCGACCGCGGGCACCACCTTGTGGATCAGGCCCATCTTCAGCGCCTTCTCGGCGGAGAGCGCCTGGCCTTCCAGCAGCACCGGCGCCGAGGCCTGCACCCCGATCAGGCGCGGCACCCGCTGGGTACCGCCGCCGCCCGGCAGCAGGCCCACCTGCACTTCCGGCAGGCCCAGCATGATGCCCTTGCTGTCGGCCACCACGCGGTAATGGCAGGCCAGCGCCAGTTCGGTGCCGCCGCCCATGGCAGTGCCATTGACCGCACAGACGACGGGCTTGCCGCAGGTCTCCAGGCGGCGCAGCAGTGTCGACAGCGAGGCGTTCTGCTTCACCCGCTCGGCCAGGGGCATGTCCTGGCTGCGGTCCAGGGCGGCTTCCATTTCGTTCAGGTCGGCGCCGGCGGCGAACACCGGTTTGCCGGAGGTGATGATCGCGCCCTTGATGGCGGTATCGGTGGCCACCTGCTGCACGGCGGCTTCCAGTTCGTTCATGAACTTCATGTCCATGACGTTCATGTTGTTGTCCTTGCGATCGAACAACAGGGTGGCGATGCCGTCGGCGTCGACGGAAACGTGGATGACTTCACTCATGGCTATTTCCTTGAATTGTTTCCGGGACGGCTCAGACCAGCTCGATGATGGTGGCGGTGCCCATGCCCGCCGCTTCGCACAGGGTCACCAGACCCGTGCCCACCTGGCGCCGCTCCATCTCGTCGAGCAGGGTGCCCAGGATCATGCCGCCGGTGGCCCCCAGCGGATGGCCCATGGCGATCGCCCCGCCATTGACGTTGATCCTGTCGTGCGGCACGTTCAGCCGCTCCATCAGGCACAGCACCACCGAGGCGAACGCTTCGTTCAGTTCCCACAGGCCGATGTCGGCCACGCCCATCCCCGCCTTCTTCAGCGCCTTCTGCGCGGCGAAGCTCGGCGCGTCCAGCATCAGGGTCGGCTCCGAGCCCACGGTGGCGATCGAGCGGATCCGCGCCCGCGGCTTCAGGCCCAGGCGCTGGCCGATCTCCTTGTTGCCCACCAGCACGGCGGAGGCGCCATCGACGATGCCCGAGCTGTTGCCGGCGTGGTGCATGTGGATGATGCTCTCCAGTTCCGGATATTTCTGCAGCGCGACGCCGTCGAAACCGAATTTCTCGCCCAGGTCCACGAAGGCGGGTTTCATCGCACCCAGGGATTCCAGGGTCACGTCGGGGCGGACGGTCTCGTCCCTGTCCAGCACCGGCAGGCCCAGGATGTCCTTCACCGGCACCACGGATTTATCGAAGTAGCCGTTGGCCCAGGCCGCCGCCGCGCGCTTCTGGCTCTCCACCGCGTAGGCGTCGCACTGCTCGCGGGTGAAGCCGCAGCGGGTGGACAGCAGGTCGGCGCTGACGCCCTGCATCACGAAATACATCTTGAACGCCACCTGCGGGTCCAGCGCCATGGCGCCGCCGTCGGCCCCCATCGGCACCCGCGACATGCTTTCGACGCCGCCGCCGACGGCCAGGTCGATCTGGCCCGCGCCCACCTTGGCCGCGGCGAAGTTCACCGCCTCCAGACCCGAGCCGCAGAAGCGGTTCACCTGCACGCCGGGCACGCCCTGGTCGTAGCCCGCCACCAGCGCGGCGATGCGGGCGATGTTGCCGCCCTGCTCGCCCACCGGCACCACGCAGCCGAGGAACACGTCTTCCACCAGGGCCGTGTCCAGGGAGTTGCGGTCGCGCAGCGCCTCCAGCATCTGCGCCGCCAGTTGCACCGGCGTGATCTCGTGCAGGCCCCCGTCCGCCTTGCCCTTGCCCCGCGGCGTGCGAACGTGGTCGTAGATGTATACGTCAGTCATGACTGCCCTTTTTCAAATGAGTTGAAAAACGATGAACCGCGCCGCCCTGGAAACACACGGATGAGACACATGGATGAAACCCACGGACGACGGATTGGAACCCGTACACGATAATTGACCGGCCGCGCCCGCCCCACAATATGAGCCTAAACCTGAACCATGGGCATGCATCGGGCGCTTGGCCGCTTCATTGCTGACATTCATCGCACTGCACAAAAATGAACAATCGGCTGGAGGAACCGCTTTTCGGCGCATAATGCGCGCCATCCCCTCCTCTACGATGCCGCCGCGCCGAGGCGGCATCGCCCGCCTGTCGCCACATGTCGAAGACCGCCCGCAAAACCGCGACCACCACCGTCAAGCCGCCGCCCGCGCCGCGCAAGCAGCCGATCCAGAAGCGCAGCGAATTCACGATGACGACCATCATCGACGCGGCCCGCAGCATCCTCGAAAAGCAGGGCGTCGAGGCCGTCACCACGCGGCGGGTGGCGGAGCGTGCCGGCGTGGCGGTGGGCACCCTGTACCAGTATTTTCCCAATCGGGACGCGATCCTGATGCAGCTGGCCTACCGCATCACGAACGAGGAGGCCAGCGATGCGCGGCACCAGTTGTTCAACCTCTACCACCAGCCCCTGCGCGAGTTCATCGCGGCGCTGTATGAGCGCACGGTGGCCGTCGAGCGCAAACTGCTGGGACTGGGCACCGATTTCCATCAGCGCTTCGCCCGCTATCTGCAACTGGGCAGCCCGACCGAGACCCCGGCCTGGGACGGGGCGCCGAACTTCCAGCACCTGACCGCCGCGATGGGCAAGGTGCTGGCCGACCACCCCGAGGAAGCGACCGAGGCCGACCGCGAGCTGGCCGCCTTCATGATCGTGCGCGGCGTGCGCAACATGCTGGCCACCGTGGTGGAGGAACGCCCCGACCTGCTCGGCTCGCCGGCGCTGACGCCGATGCTGATCCGCGTGGTGATGGCCATCGCCGCCAGGGACCCCGCACCGCCCACGCCGCCTCCGGCCGACGGCACGCAAGCCGGTCAAGGCAACGCTTGAGCGCCATCCGTTCGCCCGTTCCGGGTTAGCTCAGGGTGTCCCCCATCGTCTGCGAACGGACTTGATCAGCGTTGGGCGCGCTTTTTGCGCCGTAACCCGACACGACTGGAAATGCCGCTCGCCTGTCAAGCAGTGAGCGATTTCGTCCCCATGCCGAACCCCTTGCCTCACCACGTTTATCGCGCCATTACTGGACACCATGCAAAGCAGCTGGTCAAGAGGTGGTCAAATTGAGCGAATGGGTCCCATGCAATGAGCGTTGCCGGCCCGACCTGCGAAACTGCTGGCCCATGCGGTGGCGACAAAAACCCCGCGGCCTGATGGGCGGCGGGGCGGGAGGTCGAAAAGGGTACGCCTGGCCGCGTCGCCGGACGAGACGCGACCCGCTTATTTCGAAGCGATGGAATTGTTCACCGACCTGGGCCGCAAGGACGCGGCCACCCAACTGGCGGTGGACTGGCACAGGAAATTCGGCACACCGCCGCCGCATTGACCCGGCCTGCGTACCCCCTGAGACCGCTGTTTGTACTACAGGAGGATTTTCGTCGTGCCCGCCGTATCGCCGTGGTTAACACCCCACGTAACTACCCCACGTAACTACCCCACGCCATCAAGCGCTGAGATAAACTGCGTAGCGAACGAAAGTAATAACCTCGCAGCTTCTCTCGAGATTTCCTTTTTGAAACGCATGACCCTGACTCGTAGTGATCCGAGCACCGGTATTCTCGACCGGTACGGGTGCCTGGAGCTGGTAACCAAGCTTGCCAGCGGGGCAATGGAGAGTCGCCAGCCACTGGCGGCGTTGTGGATCGATCTGGATCGTTTCCGCCAGATCAACGAATCCTTCGGTCACCTGGGTGGCGACAGCGTGATCCTCCAGATCGTCGATCGACTCAAGGAGCGGCTTTGCGGCCGCGCCGAACTGGCCCGCATGGGCGGCGACGAGTTCGTCTGTCTGGCGCCGCGGGTGGATCGGCGCCATGCCGAGTATCTGGCGCGGGAGCTGCTGGAAACCATCGAGTCGCCGTTGCAAGTGGGGGAGATCCAGCTGCATCCGTCGGCCAGCGTCGGCGTCGCCCTGCTGGATGCGGACGAGGACCCCCTCGCCTTCCTCGAACGCTCCGATCAGGCGATGATCGCCGCCAAGCGCCAGGGTGGAAACCGCTTCGTTTTTTCCGGCGACGAGCCGGTGCCGGGGCGGCTGGGTATCATGCTGGCGCGGGAGGAACTGGATATTGAAAACAAGCTGCATACGGCGCTGGAAACGGGGGGATTGCGGCTCTTCTACCAGCCCATCCTGGGGCTGGACGGCCGCATCGAGGCCGTGGAGGCGCTGATGCGCTGCCATGTCGATGGCGAGCAGATTCCGCCCATCAAGTTCATTCCGGTGGCGGAAAAGACCGGCCTGATCATCCGCCTGGGCGAGTGGAGCCTGCTGCAGGGTGCCCGCTATGCCCGTCAATTGCAGGGCCAGGGGTTCTCCACCAAGGTGGCGATCAATGTTTCCCGCGCCCAGTTGCTGGCGCCGAAGTTTTCCCAGGCGCTCCACGGCGCCATGCTCTGCGCCGACGTGGATCCGGATCTGATCGAACTGGAATTGACGGAGTCCCTGTTCATGGACGTTTCCGACTCGGTGCAGCGGAATCTGCGGGAAGCGCGGGAATGCGGCGTCGGCCTGGCGATCGACGATTTCGGCACCGGCTACTCCTGCCTGGCCAACCTGAAGGACATTCCCGCCACCAAGCTCAAGCTCGACCGTGCCTTCGTCAAGGTGCTGCCCGAGGATCGACGGGCCCTGGCGGTGGTCAAGGCCATGACCCAACTGGGCCGCGAACTGGGCATGACCGTGGTGGCGGAAGGCGTGGAAAATCAGGGGCAGCACGACGTCCTGGCGGAAGCCGGGGTGGACGCCATGCAGGGCTATCACCATGCCCGCCCGATGGACGAAGATGCCCTGCAGGGCTGGTTGCAGAACAAAAAATGAACATGTCCCCGACTCCGGCTCCGCACGACCACGAACGGCTCGACACCCTGCTGGAGAGTTCCTTCCGCAACCTCGACATTCCTCCGCGCCCGGCCATTCTGGAGCGGATCGGCACCGAGATGCGCAATGAGGATCCCGACTTCCTGCGCATCAGCGCCGCCATCAACACGGACGTGAGTCTTTCCGCGGGGCTGATCAAGACTGCCAATTCGCCCTATTTCGGCATCCGGCGCAAGGTCCGCTCGGTCAGGGAAGCCCTGATGATCCTGGGCCTGAGGATCTCGAGCCAGGCCATCGCCGGACTGGTGCTGCGCCAGCTGTTCCCGGCCAGCCAGAACATGGTCCGCTTCTGGGACGCCTCGGCCCGCATCGCCCGGCTCTCGGGCTGGCTGGCCCAGCGCAATCCGGGAGGCGTCTGGGTTCCCTCCGAGGACGCCTACACCTTCGGCCTGTTCCGCGATTGCGGCATCCCGATCCTGCTCCAGCGCATCGGCCGCTACCCGGCCATCCTGGCCGAGGCCAATCGGGCGCGGGAGCGCGATTTCACGGCGGTCGAGGATGACAGCCTGCCCACCAACCATGCGATGATCGGCTGCCTGCTGGCACAGAGCTGGTGGCTGCCGGAAGAGTTGTGCCTGGCGATCCGCCACCACCACAGCGCGGCCAGCCTGGAAGAAAACGCCGAGATTCCGCTGCTTTCCAAGGGCCTGATCGCCTATGCCCAACTGGCGGAACATCTGCTCCAGCACCACACGGGATTGAGCCTGACCCGCGAGTGGGAAAAACTGGGCGCGTCCTGCCAGCGCCTGCTCAATCTCTCCGACGAGCAACTGGAACAGATCCGCCAGGATTCTGCCGACATCGCCACGGCGGAAGAATAGGCAATAGGCCGCCCGGCGCCGGTCCGGGCTCGGCTTCCTCCCCGCAGGGAAGACCGGTCCGATCGTACGACGCCCTCCCCTTGAAAGGGAAGGAGCCGGTTGGTAGTCTGAAGTTCATCTTGACCGAAAATGCCAAGTCTTGGCCGCTTGCGCTCTGTTTTTGCACAGCGCGCCATTCCAAGATTCATCCTGCGAAACGAACAAGTGTGCGAAGCCGTGCCGGCGAGACCGGACGGATATCGTCGCGATTGAGAACGGAGCGGGACATGCGACTGGCGCTGAATTTCGAAGCCCCCGAGATCGAGCAGGCATTGCTGCGGCAAGACCCCGCGCTCGAAATCGTCAGGCCGTCGCCGACGGGGGAGTGCGAGGCCGAAGCGTTGTTGACGCCGCTGCAGGGCAAAGCGGCGCTGCCCGAGTTGCTCGTGAACTGCCGGGGCCTGCGCTGGGTCCATATCTTCGGCACCGGCGCCGATTCCTTTCCCTTCGAGTTGGCCGGCAACCGGCTGATCACCTGCTCGCGCGGCGCGTCCGCCGTGCCCATCGCGGAGTGGGTGCTGGCGATGATGCTGGGTTTCGAAAAGCAACTGCCCCACCGCTGGGTGACGGCGCCGCCCGCCGAGTGGTTTCTCGCCAGCCTCGGCAGCCTCGAGGGAAAGACGCTGGGCTTGCTGGGGCTGGGCAGTATCGGCGGGGAAATCGCCAGGCGTGCCCTGGCCTTCGACATGCGGATCATCGCCAAGGTGCGCAATCACCGGCCGAGTCCGATGGCCGGCGTCGAACTGGCGGACAGCCTCGATGCCGTGCTGCGGGAAGCCGACCATCTGGTGCTGGCCCTGCCGGCCACGGCGCAGAGCCGGGGGCTGTTGGATGCCGACACGCTGGCCAGGACCAAGCCCGGGGTGCATCTGGTGAATGTCGCCAGGGCGAGCCTGATCGACCAGGACGCAATGAAGCCTTTGCTCGACAGCGGCCACATCGCGCTGGCCTCGCTCGACGTGGTCGAGCCCGAGCCCCTGCCGGCCGGACATTGGCTCTACGCCCATCCCCGGGTGCGCGTCAGCCCGCACATCTCCTGGAGCGGGCCGGCGGTCGTCGAGCGGATGCTGGCCGCTTTCCTGAAAAACCTGGACGCCCATGCCCAGGGCCGGCCGCTCGACGGCATCGTGGACGTCGGCGCCGGGTATTAGCCATGAACGACAACAAGCCGGCGATGGATTCCAGGCGCGCGCTGCCCTCGGTGGATGCGCTGCTGCAACGCATGGCCGCCGCCGTCGAACGCTGGGGGCACGATCAGGCGAGCCGGGCCGTGCGCGACGCCCTGGCCGGGATTCGGCATCAGCTGGATCAGGGCCTGGCGGCGGAGATTTCCGCCGACGCGATCCGGCGCAGGGCGGAGGATGCCTTGCTGGCGGGAGATCAGCCGACCCTGCGGCCGGTGCTGAATCTGACCGGGACGGTGCTGCACACCAACCTGGGCCGGGCGTTGCTGCCTGCCGAGGCGGTGGCGGCGATGGCCGCCGTGGCGACGTCGCCATCCACGCTGGAGTTCGATCTCGATGCCGGGGAGCGCGGGGAGCGCGACAGCCACGTCGAGGCGCTGATCTGCGAACTGGCGGGCACGGAAGCGGCGACGGTGGTCAACAACAATGCGGCGGCCGTGTTCCTGGTGCTGAATACCCTCGCCCTGGGCGGCGAGGTGCCGACCTCGCGCGGCGAACTGGTGGAGATCGGCGGCTCCTTCCGCGTGCCGGAAATCATGGCCCGCTCCGGCTGCCGCCTGGTGGAAATCGGCACCACCAACCGCACCCACCTGAAGGATTACGCCGCCGCGATCGGCGAGCGCACCGCTTTGCTGATGAGGGTGCACACCAGCAATTACCGGATCGAGGGCTTCACCCACGCGGTCGACGCCAAGGCATTGGCCGCCCTGGCGCGCGAGCGCGGCCTGCCGTTCGTGGTGGACATGGGCAGCGGCAGCCTGGTGGATTTCACCGCGCTGGGCCTGCCCGACGAACCCACCGTCGCCGCGACCGTGGCCGAGGGGGCGGACGTCGTCACCTTCAGCGGCGACAAGCTGCTGGGCGGGCCGCAGTGCGGCATCATCGCCGGGCACCGGGCGCTGATCGAGCGCATCCGCAAGAATCCGCTGAAGCGGGCGCTGCGTCTGGACAAGATGACCCTGGCGGCCCTGGCCGAGGTGCTGAAGCTGTACCGCAACCCGGCGACGCTGTGCGAGAAGCTGCCGACCCTGCGCCTGCTGACGCGGCCGCTGGCGGACATCGAGGCCCAGGCGCAACGCCTGCTGCCGCAAGTCGCAAGCGCGCTGGCGCCCCGTTTCCAGGTGGCGGCCGTGCCCTGCCGCAGCCAGATCGGCAGCGGCGCGCTGCCGGTCGAAACCGTTCCCAGCGCCGCCCTCGAAATCACGCCCGCGCAGGGCGGCGACGGCGAACTGCGCCAGCTTGCCGAGGCGCTGCGCCACTTGCCGGTGCCGGTGCTGGGGCGCATCTCCAACGGCAGGCTGCTGCTCGATCTGCGCTGCCTGGAGACGGAGGATGTCTTCGTCCGGCAACTGGCCCCGCTGCGGGAGCGGCTGCAATGATCATCGCCACGGCCGGTCATGTGGACCACGGCAAGACCTCCCTGGTCAGGCAATTGACCGGCGTCAATACCGATCGCCTGGAGGAGGAGCGGCGCCGCGGCATGTCCATCGAACTGGGCTTCGCCTACCGGGAGACGGATGCCGGTCATTCCGTCGGTTTCATCGACGTACCGGGGCATCGGCGCTTCATCAACGCCATGATTTCCGGCATCCGCGGCGTCGATCTCGGCATGCTGGTGGTGGACGCCAACGACGGCGTGATGCCGCAGACCCGGGAGCATGTGCAGGTCATGGAACTGCTCGGGGTTCGCGAGCGCATCGCCGTCATCACCAAGATCGACCGCGCGGCGACGGCGCGGGTGGCGGCCGTGCGCGACGAGGTGTTGCGGTTGCAGCCCGGCTGCGAAGTCTTCCCGGTTTCCAACGCCACGGGGGTCGGCATCGCGGCGCTGCGGGCCGGTCTCGACAGTCGGGCGGCGGCGCTTCGGACGCGTGCCGCCGGCGGATACTTCCGCCTGTCGGTGGATCGCGCCTTCGTGCTGAAAGGCGCCGGGCTGATCGTGACGGGGACCGCCACCGCCGGGCGCGTGGCGGTCGGCGACACCTTGCGGCTGCTGACGGCCAAATCCCCGATGGCCGGCACCAAGGTGCGGGTGCGCGGCATCCATGCCCAGGACCGGCCGTCGCCGACGGGCTGCGCCGGGCAGCGTTGCGCGCTGAACCTGGTCGGCGACGTCGCCCGCGAGGACATCCAGCGCGGCGACGTGCTGTCCGATCCCCGCTGCGTGGCGCCCGGCCTGCGCTTCGACGCGCGCCTGCGCTTGCTGGCCGATGCGCCCTTTGCCCTGAAGCATCTGCAGCCGGTGAAGCTCCATCTCGGCGCCAGGCGCTTGCAGGCGCGGGCGTATTTCCTCGATGACACGGTGGCGGGGCACGGCGGCGCTGTCGAAGGCGACACCCGCCTGGTGCAGTTCATCCTCAAGGAACCGCTGCAGGTCTGCTGGGGCGACCGCTTCCTGATCCAGGACGACAGCGAAAGCGCGATCCTCGGCGGCGGCACGGTGCTGGCCCCCAACGCGCCGCAATGGCGCAAGCGCCAGGACTCGCGCCTGCGCTACCTGCGGGCCATGACCCTGGATGATCCGGCCGCGATCCTGCGCCGGCTGCTGGTCGAGGAGCGGCAGGTCGTCGATTTCCGCGACTTCGCGCTGTCTTTCAATCTGCAAGCGGCGGAGGCCGAGGCATTGCTGGGAAGCCCTGGCCTGGCGGGCATCGTCCGTGTGCAGGCGGACACCGGCGACTGGCTGCTGGAAACACGCCGCTGGGACACCCTTCGGGAAGCGTTGCAGCGGGCGGTCGAGGCGTGGCATTCGAGCCGGCCGATGGAGACCGGCATCCCGCAGGAAACCCTGCTGCTGCGGAGGGACGCTTCCGTTCCCGCGCCGTTGCTGGCCGCCGTGCTGGATGGCCTGATCCGGGAAAAGCGTCTGCTGCGGACGGGCGGGCTGATCAAGTGCGCGACGCACCGGCCCGCGGTTTCGCCCCTGATCCAGGATGCCTGGCAGCGCCTGCGGGCCTTCCTGGCCCAGGGCGGCTTCCGGATTCCGCTGTTGTCCGAGATCGAGCGGGAACTCAAGCTGGGGCAGAAAGTGCAGGCGACCGTCATCGCCACCGCGCTGCAGGCGGGCAACCTGCGCCGGATCAGCCCCAAGCGGGTGGCCCTGCCGGACGTGCTGCTGGGCCTGGCCGCCGAGATCAATCGGCTCGCCGTCCGCCAGGACAGCTTCTCGGTGATCGAGGCCAAGACCCATCTCGATCTGGGGCGCGATCTGACCATCGAGATCCTGGAGTATTTCGACAGCATTCACTTCACCCAGCGCCAGGGCAACGGCCGCCGGGTCAGGGACGCGGCATTGCCGCAAAGGATTTTGACGTGAACGACGCAGGAAGAGCGATGTCCCCGGTGGGGCACCTGGTCTTCAAAACCAGAGAAGTGCTGGCTCAGCGCTTGGTGGGTTCGACTCCTACCTCTTCCGCCAACAAGGTTCGCCCCCCTTCTCCCCCCTCCGGGGGGTTCGCTGCGGTTCGCTGCGCTCGAAACTACGGGGAGCGTTGTGGCAGCAGTGTGCCGCTTGCGCCTCCGGCGCGTGCCGCTTTTCCTTGGGGCGGCCCGGCGGGAAAGCTGTGGGTTAAAGGTGGTGTAGCGATGAAAGGAGATCAGTGGTGAGCCACGGCGTACTGGACGACATCGAGAAGTGCATGGAGAGCGGCTGGACCGACGGTCTGCCGGTGATTCCGCCCTATGGCAGCCTGGTGGATCCCATGCTGGAGGCCCTGGGCTGGCAGGCCGGCGACGTGGTGGGGGAGATACCCGACCAGAGCATCAAGGTCCGCGCCGAGCAGGTGGCGGCCACGGCGGTGATGGCCGGCTGCAAGACCGAGTACGCGCCGGTGCTGCGGGCTCTGGCCCTGGCCATCCTGGACCCCCGGTTCAACGTCAGCGGCGTTGAAGTGACCACCGGCGGGGCCAGCGTGCTGGTCATCGTCAGCGGTCCGGTGGTGGCGGCCCTGGGCTTCGAGCATGAAGCCAACGCGTTGGGCGCCAACAGCCGGATCAACGCCACCGTGGGGCGTTTCGCCCAGATGATGCGGCTGTTCTGCGGCAAGGGCGGCGGCGTGCTGCAATCCCACGGTACCGTGGGGCATCCCGGCCGGCTGTCCTTCTGCATCGCCGAGCATCCCGAAACGGCCTGGGGGCCGTACCACACCCAGTTTGGTCTGCCCGCCGAGGTTTCCGCCGTATCGATCATGGCCAGCGAAGGACCGAACTCCTGCAACAACCACTATGCCCGGAGCGGGGCGGCGATTCTGGACACCATCGGCGACTGCATGCTGCATTATGGGCAGACCGCCTGGTACTACCGCTCTTCGGGCTATCTGGTGGTGATTGCGCCGGACCACATGGCACTGGTGAAGCCGGAGTTCACGCGGGAACAGGCGCGGCAATACCTCTACGAGAATGCCCGGCGCCAGACGGATGATCTGGTGAAGGTGGGGCGGATCGCCATTCCGCCCCTGGAGTATGCGGAGGTGGAGTTCGGCGCGATGCGCACGCCGCTGAAGACAATCGACCAGTTGACCTTCATCGAATGCGGTGCCGCCGGCGGCCGCTTCTCGGCCGTCATCCCGCGTTGGGCGGGCAGCCAGAATGTCGTCTGCAAGCAGATCGAAGGTATTTGAAATCGGGATTTTTTACGGAGGTGATCAATGAGCAAGTCCATGACGGAGAAACTGCCGGCCAAACAACTGATGAGCTGCGGCGAGGTGAGCTGCGAGGTGCTGGTGAACCCCATCCCCCGGCCCGAGTCCGATCCCATCAGGATCACCCTCAAGCCGAAGGTGCCCCGCGTCACCCTGCTTGACCACAAGAAGCCCAACTCCCTGGCGATCCTGCGCTTCACCCAGCAGATTCTGCGGCAGCGGGGCATCGAGGTGCGCGAGGAGATTCTGCAGAAGAATGACGCCGGCACGCCCATGCCGGCGGTCCTGCTGGCCTCCCTGTCCCAGGAGCCGGGGCTCGTCTTGTGCGGAGTCTCCGATTGAGGGAGTTGTTCGTCGGGCAGTTCGCTTGACGCCATTGCTTTGCAGCGGGCCGGTGTCGCCGGTTTCGCGATTCTGACTGAACCTTTCGGGGACCAGGTGAACCGGTGCATGGCCTACCAGCCGGCGGACCGGCCGCTCCCCGCCATCGTGATCGATCATCCGACCCAGATGGTCCCGGAAGAAGTACTGCGGCAGCGGGCGAGCCAGATCGCCGACGCCGTGGAGCGTTTATTGAAGGATGAAGCGCCATGAGTACGGAAACGACCCTGTCGATCCTCGGCACCGGCATTTACCTGCCGCCCGCACACCCTGTGTGCGAAGTGGCCGCCGCCGCGGGGGCCGATGTGAGCAACTACCAGGGCTGGCCCAACGTCTGCCATGCCCTGGCGGACGACCACCCCGGCACCATGGGGGCCGCGGCCCTCAAGGCGGCCCTGGCGGATGCCGGGGTGGCGCCCGAGGAACTCCGGCTGGTGCTCTTCGCCGGCATCTCCCGGGACTATCTGCCGTCCTTTTCCGTGGCCACGGAAATCATGCAGGCCTGCGGCGCCCAGGGCCACTGCCTGGGACTGGACATGACCATCGGCTGCCTCGGCGCCCTGTCCGCCCTGGACATGGCCCAGGGCTGGCTGGCGCTCCACGGCGGCGGTGTGGCGGCGATCGTCACGGCGGAACGCTGGTCCTACACCGTGGATCATGGCTCCGTGGCGAGCATGGGACTCTGGGCCCACGGCGACGGCGCCAGCGCCGCCGTGGTGTCTCTGGGAACCTCTCATGCCGCCAAGGCGATCTTCCACGGCGTGGAATTCACCACCCAGAGCGACCTGAACGGCACGGTGCTGGTCAAGTACGGCGGCACCCGCCATCCGGTGGCCCCGGCGGGGGCCAATCCCGCCGAGCGACTGTTCATGGGCACCTCCCGGGCCGATATCCGCGAACGCTATGCCTACGGTTATTCGAGCAGCCTGGAAGCCATGAAAAGGCGCTTCGGCGTTGCGCCCGACCGGGTGATCATCAACCAGACGGCCGCCCTGTTCCTGCACCTGATCGCCCAGGTGATCGGCATTCCCATCGAACGCTTTCTGCTGACCGGGCCCGAGACCGGACACGTGGGCTCGGCGGATCTGCTGATCGGCCTGGACCGGATGCTGAAGTCGGGGCCCTTCCATGAACCCTGTCTGCTGGCGAGCAGCACTCCTTACGCTTTCGGTGCGGGATTGTTGATGCCTCCGACGCCCGGATAAGGGCTGACTGGAATGGCGGAGATGGCTTCACCCGGGGCGCAAAGCCGATTAACCTGCCGGGCTGGTGAAGGAGCGCCAATGGCGGGGGGCGGAGTCGCGATGGTTTCGATGAGTTATGTGGCCTGGATGGCCGAGTTCATGACGTCCTGCGGGATTGCCCGGGCAGCGTTGCTGAAGGGCACCGGCCTTGAAAATCGTGATCTTTCGGAACCGGGCGGCATTTCGGATGCACAGCATATCCGCCTGCTGCGCAACGCCCGGCGACTGAGCCGCGATCCCGCCCTCGGTCTGGCCCTGGGAAGCAATCGGCCCATCTCCACCTTCGACAGCCTGGGCTTCGCCATGCTGTGTTCCGAGACCCTGCGTGAGGCCATCCTGATGGGGTGCCAATACCAGAAGGTTCCGGGCCGCTTCAGTGGCCGCCTGGTCTTTCTTTCCCTGCGCACCGAAGGCGACGAGGCCGTGCTGGAGGTCGAGGCGGCGGTGGCTCCCGACGATCTGGTGCTGTTCGCGGTGGAGGACATGCTGGGCAGCATCCTGTCCGTGACCCGCTGGGTGACCGGCCGGCCGCTGCCGCTGCGGGAAATCCGCTGCGGTTTTCCGCGTCCGGCCCATGGCGAGTCCTACCGCCAGTACTTCACCTGCCCGGTGGTGTTCGATGCGCCCCGGACGCAGGTGCGTTTCGACGCCGCCTTTCTCGGCACGCGCCTGCCCATGGCCAGCAGCAATGCGGCCCGGATTTATCGTGCTCAGTGCGAGAAGCTGATCAATGCCGATGGCGGCGGCGAAGATGAATGGGTCCGCAACATCCGCACCCAGATGCTGATGTTTTCCGACCGCCTGCTTTCCCCGGAGGAATGTGCCGTCAGGCTGGGCGTCAGTCCCCGCACCCTGCGCCGGCGTCTGGAGGAGCGCGGGATGTCCTACAAGGGCATCGTGGATGATGTGCGGGCCGGGCTCGCCCGGAGTTATCTTGAGTCTTCCCGGCTTTCCGTCGAGGCGATTGCCGAACAGCTGGGGTTCAGCGAACCCACCAGCTTTACCCGCGCCTTTCGACGCTGGACGGGCATGTCCCCGCGGGAGTTCCGCAAACATGAATCCCGGGAACCCTGGCCTTCTCTTTTCGGCAATGACTGACGTCCATTGCTCCTCGGTCAAATTTCATTGAGGTATGAATGCCATGCAAAAAATTCTGATCATTGTCCATGCTCCTCCCTATGGCAGCGAGCGTTGCCTCTCCGCACTGCGCCTGGCCACAGCATTGGCCGGCAAAGAGGAGGCACCTCCCGAGGTGCGTTTGTTTCTGATGTCCGATGCATCGGTACTCGGTTTGCCGAATCAGGTAGACGGCACTGGCAACGGCCTGCAGGCGATGGTCGAGCAACTGGTCGGATCGGGCGTGTCGATCAAGTTATGTCGTACTTGCGCGCTGGCGCGCGGCCTCGCCGAGTTGCCGCTGATTCCCGGCGTCGGCATCGGCACACTGCCCGAGCTTGCGGAATGGACGCTGGCCGCCGACAAAGTCATCACATTCTGATAAGGTCAATGTGGGCAATAAGGAGGATTTCCCGATCATGAGCTGGCAGACGTTTAAACAGATGTACATGGTTCGTTTCTGGTCGCCGGTGCCGGCGGTGATTGCGGCTGGAGTGCTGTCTGCTTACTACTTCGGTATCACCGGAACCTTTTGGGCCGTTACCGGCGAATTCACTCGCTGGGGCGGTCATCTGCTGCAGATGGCTGGCTACCATCCGGAATCGTGGGGCTATTTCAAGATCATCGGTCTGAACGGCACGCCGCTGGACCGGATAGATGGAGTGATGATCATCGGCATGTTTGCCGGTTGCCTGTCTGCCGCGCTCTGGGCCAACAACATCAAGTTGCGTCTGCCGCAGCATCGCATCCGCATCCTCCAGGCAGTGACCGGCGGACTGATTGCCGGTTTTGGCGCACGCCTGGCGATGGGATGCAATCTGGCCGCTTTCTTCACCGGCATTCCCCAGTTTTCCTTGCATGCCTGGTTTTTTGCCTTGGCGACAGCCGCCGGCACTTGGTTCGGCGCGCGTTTTGTCATGCTGCCGTTGTTTCGCGTTCCGGTGACCCTGCAGAAGGTTTCTTCCGCGCTGCCACTCAGTCACGATACCGGCCGGGCCTCCAGGCGGTTTCGTCTCGGCATCCTGGTCTTTGTCGGTTTTGTCTTGTGGGCTGTCGGAAAAAGTTTTGAAGCACCGAAGCTCGGTCTGGCCGCCTTGTTTGGCCTGGCTTTCGGCCTGATCATCGAACGGGCGCAAGTGTGCTTCACTTCGGCCTTCCGTGACTTGTGGCTGACGGGACGAACGCAGATGGCCAAGGCAATCATCATCGGGATGGCCGTCAGTGCGATCGGTATTTACAGTTATGTCCAACTGGGGGTCGCGCCGAAAATACTCTGGGCCGGACCGAATGCCATCATCGGCGGTCTGTTGTTTGGTTTCGGCATCGTGTTGGCCGGAGGCTGTGAAACCGGCTGGATGTACCGCGCTGTTGAAGGGCAGGTGCATTACTGGTGGGTGGGGTTGGGGAACATCATCGGCGCGACCGTGCTTGCCGCCTGGTGGGACAGCATTGCACCAACTGTCGCCACGAACTACGAAAAAATCAATCTGCTTACCGTGTTCGGTCCGCAGGGGGGCTTGATCGTTACCTACCTGATGCTGGCATTGGCGATGCTGGCGGTGCTGTGGTGGGAAAAACGCTTCTTTGTCGCCAAGGCCGCGGCCAGCGCTGAATTGGCTCAGGAGACCGTATGAGCGACGCGATCGCGATACCAGACTATCGTCTGGACATGCTGGGGGAACCTTGCCCCTATCCGGCCATTGCCACCCTGGAGGTGCTGCCAACACTGAAGCCTGGCGAGATCCTGGAGGTGATTTCCGACTGCCCGCAATCAATCAACAATATTCCGCTGGATGCTCGTAATCACGGCTACGAGGTTCTCGAAATCCAGCAGGATGGACCGACCATCCGCTATTTGATTCGGCGCTGAGGTCAGTGTGCCCGGCCCGCAGCTACCTCGAATCGTCGCGGCTGTTGGTCGAGACCATCGCGGAACGGCTGGGGTTCAACGAGCCGACCTGCTTTTCGCGGGCCTTCCGGCGCTGGACCGGCATGTCGCCTGGCGCGACCGGCCATCCCCGCGCCGGCTACTTCTTGGTCCTTGGCGTAGGGGCCGCGGCCGCTTCGTCGGGACGGCGCTGCCTCCATTCCTGGTAGCAGTCGAGGCCGCAGAAATATGCAACGTAATCAACCACCTCCGATACCATGGCGGCCGAGTTCGGAATCTCCTTCCGACACTCCTCGCAGGTGACTTTCTGCAATTCCGGCGGTTTGTTTTCCACGCCCATGGGAAATCTCCCCCTCGTCAGAGGTATTTCATCCTAGGCCGCGGCGGGGGTCGGTGCCAGTTGATGACGCCAGGCGACGTCAATCAGCACATGTTCAAGCCGCCGTTGATGCTGAGCGCCTGGCCGGTGACGAAGGCGGCGCCGCTGCCGGTGGCGAGGTAGAGCACGAGGTCGGCCACTTCCTCGGGGCGGGCCAGGCGCTTCATCGGCGTGGCCCTGACCATCGCGGCGCTGAGCTTGTCGCTCAGGTTGCCGGTGCCGGCGTTCTCGGCGAACAGTTCCGTGGCGATGGGGCCGGGGCAGACCACGTTCACCGTCACGCCGTGGCGCGCGACTTCCCGCGCCAGGCCCTTGGACAGCGCGATCACGCCGCCCCGCGCGGCGGCGGAGGCGGCTTCGGCGCTGGAGCCGACCTTGCCGGCATCTGAACCGATGGTGACGATGCGGCCGCGCTCCTGGCCGATCATCTGCGGCAGCACGGCGCGGCAGCAATAGAGCACGCTCATCAGTTCCACATCGACGGTGCGGCGCAGGTCGGGCAGGGAAATCTCCTGGATCGGGCGCAGCGCGCCGGTGCAGCCCTGGGTGTTCACCAGCACGTCGATGCGGCCGAATTCGGCTCGGATCTGCCCGACCAGGGCGTCCACCGCGGCCGGGTCGCTGGCATCGGCCTGGAGCGCGAGGCAGCGGCGGCCGAGGGTTTCCACCTCGGCCCGCAGCGCTTCGGCCTTGGCGGCGGCCTGGTGGAACACCAGTGCGATGTCGTGGCCGGCCCTGGCCAGGCCCAGGACGACCAGGGAGCCGACGCCGCCGGTGCCGCCGACGACGATCGCGACCGGCGCGCTCATTGGGGAGCCTTCCTCCCAATCCCCGTCCCGTGGGCGGGGGTGGCGGCAACTGGCCGCCGCGCGGCGCTCATTCCGTTTCCCGGACGTAGGGCTCGTGCAGGTCGACCGGCGCCGCCGCCTTCTTGCGTATCCGGATGTTGAGCATTTCGACGCAGACCGAGAAGGCCATCGCGAAGTAGATGTAGCCCTTCGGCACGTGGTGGCCGAAGCCGTCGGCGATCAGCACCACGCCGACGACGACGAGGAAGGACAGCGCCAGCATCTTGATGGTGGGGTGGCCGGAAACGAAGCGGCCGATGGCGGGGGCGAACAGCATCATCAGGCCCACCGAGGCGATGACGGCGGCGATCATCACGGTCACTTCATTCACCATGCCCACCGCGGTGATGATCGAGTCGAGCGAGAACACCAGGTCGATGATCACGATCTGCACGATCACGGCCATCAGGGTCGACGCCACCTTGCGCGAGGCTTCGCCTTCCTCGCCCTCCAGCAGTTGGTGCACCTCGCCGGTGCTCTTCCAGATCAGGAACAGACCGCCGCTGATCAGGATCAGATCGCGGCCGGAGATGCCGTGCTCCAGCACGGTCAGCACCGGCTCGGTGAGGCCGACGATCCAGGACAGCAGCAGCAGCAGTCCGATGCGCATGAACATCGCCAGGAACAGGCCGATGCGCCGGGCGAATTCCTGCTGCGCCCGGGGCAGCTTGTCCACCAGGATGGAGATGAAGATGATGTTGTCGATGCCGAGAACCAGTTCCAGCGCGGTCAGGGTCAGGAAGGCGATCCAGGTTCCGGGGTTGAGCAGAAGTTCGATCATTTTCGAAAGAGGGCAAACCCCACGTCGGGGCAGGGACGCCATTATGCCAGCGGATGCGGCGCGGCCCCCGCCTCGGGGGGCGGGAGTCGAGCTTCACGAGACCATCCTGCCCGCGTTGCCTTTGGCGGCGCCTTGGTGCATAGTTCGCGCCTCTTTTTTCAGCCCCATCGCGAATCATTCATGCTGCCCCCCATCGAACACCGCATCGCCGAGGAGCTCGGCGTTCGCCCCCAGCAGGTTTTCGCCGCCGTCCAGTTGCTCGACGAAGGCGCCACCGTGCCTTTCATCGCCCGTTACCGCAAGGAAGTCACCGACGGCCTGGACGATACCCAACTGCGCAATCTGGAAGAGCGCCTGGGTTATCTGCGGGAACTGGAGGAACGGCGCGGCGCGATCATCGCCAGCGTGGAAGAGCAAGGCAAGCTGACGCCGGAACTGCGGCTCGAACTGGAAAACGCGGAAACCAAGCAGCGCCTGGAAGACCTCTACCTGCCCTACAAGCCCAAGCGCCGCACCAAGGCCCAGATCGCCCGGGAAGCGGGGTTGGAGCCCCTGGCCGACGCCCTGCTGGCGGACCCGACGCTGTCGCCCGAGGAAGAGGCGGCCAAGTACGTGAATACCGCCGCCGAGCCGCCGGAACAGCACGTGCCCGACGTCAAGGCCGCGCTCGACGGCGCGCGCCAGATCCTGATGGAGCGCTTCGCCGAAGATGCCGCCCTGCTGGAAAAGCTGCGCGTCCATCTGAACGACTATGGCCTCCTGGTTTCCGCCGTGGTGGAAGGCAAGGAGACGGAGGGCGCCAAGTTCCGCGACTGGTTCGAGTTCAAGGAAGCCATCCGGGACATGCCCTCCCACCGCGCCCTGGCGCTGCTCCGCGGCCGCAACGAGGGCGTGCTGCGCCTGGCGCTGAAGACCGAGCCGGAACTGGAGGACCCGCCGCGCGGTTCCCCCTGCGAAGCCATGGTGGCGGGCCATTTCGGTCTCAAGGACCAGGGCCGCGCCGCCGACCGCTGGCTGCTGGAAACCGCGCGCTGGGCCTGGATGGTGAAGCTCTCCCTGCACCTGGAACTGGAACTGATGAACCAGTTGCGGGAGCGCGCCGAGGAAGAGGCGATCCGCGTTTTCGGCCGCAACCTGCACGACCTGCTGCTGGCCGCTCCCGCCGGCCCGCGCGCCACCCTCGGCCTGGACCCCGGCATCCGCACCGGTTGCAAGATCGCCGTGGTGGACAAGACCGGCAAGGTGCTCGACACCGCCACCATCTATCCCCACGAACCGCGCCGCGACTGGCAGGGGTCGCTGGCCACGCTGGCGGTGCTGTGCAGGAAACACCACGTGGACCTGATCGCCATCGGCAACGGCACCGCCAGCCGCGAAACCGACAAGCTCGCGGCCGACCTGATCAAGGGCCTGCCTGAGCTGGGCATCACCAAAGTGGTGGTCTCCGAGGCCGGCGCCTCGGTGTATTCCGCCTCCGAACTGGCGGCCAGGGAATTCCCCGAACTGGACGTGTCGCTGCGCGGCGCCGTCTCCATCGCCCGCCGCCTGCAGGACCCGCTGGCGGAGCTGGTCAAGATCGATCCCAAGTCGATCGGCGTCGGCCAGTACCAGCACGACGTGAACCAGGCCAAGCTGGCGCGTGCCCTGGATGCGGTGGTGGAGGACTGCGTGAACTCGGTCGGCGTCGATGTGAACACCGCCTCGGCGCCGCTCCTGACCCGCATCTCCGGGCTGAACACCACCCTGGCCGCCAACATCGTCGCCTACCGCGACCAGCACGGCGCCTTCAAGAGCCGCAAGCAGTTGAAGGAAGTGCCGCGCCTCGGCGAAAAGACCTTCGAGCAGGCGGCCGGCTTCCTGCGCATCATGAACGGCGACGACCCGCTCGACGCCTCGGCCGTGCACCCGGAAGCCTACCCGGTGGTGGAGCGCATCCTGGCCGACATCCAGAAGAGCGTGAAGGAAGTGATCGGCGACAGCCGCGCGGTGAAGGCGCTCAATCCCGCCAAATACACCGACGAGCAGTTCGGCCTGCCCACCGTGCAGGACATTCTCAAGGAACTGGAAAAACCCGGCCGCGACCCGCGCCCGGAGTTCAAGACCGCATCCTTCAAGGAAGGCATCGAGGATCTGAAGGACCTGCAACCGGGCATGCAACTGGAAGGCGTGGTCACCAACGTCACCAACTTCGGCGCCTTCGTGGACATCGGCGTGCACCAGGACGGCCTGGTCCATGTCTCGGCCTTGTCCGCCAAGTTCGTCAAGGACCCACACACCGTGGTCAAGGCCGGCGACGTGGTGAAGGTCAAGGTGCTGGAAGTGGACGTGGCGCGCAAACGCATCGCCCTGACCATGCGCCTGACGGACGAAGTGCCCAAGGGCGGCACGAGTGGCGGCAACGCCGGCCATAGCGGCCCGCGCCACGACCGGCCTCGCAACGCACCGCGCCAGGAAGCACCCAAGGGCAACGCCATGGCCGACGCCCTGGCGCGGGCCCTGAAGCGATGAGCGCCGCCTGGAGAAACACAACCGCATCCCCCGGGGCAAGACACGTCCCGGGTGCGAATCCGATCATCTGCCCGGCGCTATCCCAGCATGAAAAAAACATCTGACATACCCTGCACCTCCCGTAGCCCTTGGGCTGCAATACCGAAAGCACTGTCACCGAGCACAGCACGGCCGTCAGCGGTGTCGATGTTCGAGAAGCTTCCATAGCGGCCGTACTGATAGGCCAAATCGCCCCCGATTGCGCTCGTATTGCCGGCGCTCGCATAGGCGAGCCCCAAGGAATCCGCCATATGCCAATGGGCCAGTGTTGGCTGGGTGGAACGGGCAGCATCAAAGGCATCCACCACGGTACGGAAATTGAAATCCACAACCTTGTGGTTTCTCAAGACGTCACTGCCAGCCGCATCGAAGCCTACCATCGCGTCGGCAATCACCTGCAGGTTTGCCACGCTCTGCTTCCCTGCATACCAGTCCTTGAGAACGATCTGATCAGATCCACCCATTTCAAGAATCAGATTGTTTCCCGACTTGGAAAGTGCCAGATCCTCGTACCGGATTCCGCCGCCAAGCGAGACCGTGTTGTCGCATACCCCATCGCCGGTCACCATATCCTGTCCGTCGCCCGCATTGAAAACCAGTACATCGGCACCGGCACCGGTGGAAAGAATGTCGTTGCCAATCCCTCCCACCAACATTTCATTGGCGCTGCTACCGCTCAATGTATCGTTGCCACTGCCACCGGCCAGTAAACTCGTGCCCCCTTGGCCGTAAAGCCTGTCATTGCCTTCGTTTCCAAACAAGAAGTCGTGGCCCAAACCACTGTAGAGCGTATCGTCCCCTACCCCACCATGGATGAAATCGTCGCCGGAACTGCCGGCCATACTATCGTTGCCAGCTCCCCCATCGATCTGTGCAATGCCGATCAACTCCGACTCGCTGAAATCCAGCGTGTCGCCATAGCTTGACCCGGCGATCACATTCACGCCCGCTCCGCCGTCGATCTTCTCCACCGTCTTCTCGCCGGTGAATTGATAGAAGCGGAACACATCGTCCCCCGCGCCACCCAGCACCCGGTCATAGCCGGCCCCGCCATTCACGCTGTCGTATTCGGCGTTGCTGCCCGTGATCTGGAAAACATCGTCGCCGGCGCCACCCGCAAGCGTGTCGTAACCCGCACCGCCGATAATGATGTCATCACCAGCGCTGCCCGTGATCGTATCGTTCCCGGCACCGCCATCAATCAAGGCGATACCGATCAACTCCGTCTCGCTGAAATCCAGCGTATCGCCATAGCTAGACCCGGCAATCACGTTGGTGCCGGCTCCGCCTTCGATTCGCTCCACCGTCTTCTCGCCGGTGAATTGATAGAAGCGGAACACATCGTCCCCCGCGCCACCCAGCACCCGGTCATAGCCGGCCCCGCCATTCACGCTGTCGTATTCGGCATTGCTGCCGGTAATCTGGAAAACATCGTCACCATCATCGCCCGCGAGCGTGTCGTAACCCGCACCGCCGATAATGATGTCGTCACCGAAACTGCCCGTGATCGTATCGTTTCCGGCACCGCCGTCGATCCGGGCAATATTGCTCAACTCCGTACCACTGAAATCCAGCGTATCGCCGTAATTTGAGCCGGCAATTACATTGATGCCGGCTCCACCCTCGATTCGCTCCACCGTCTTCTCGCCGGTAAACTGATAGAAGCGGAATACATCGTCCCCTTCACTTCCCAAAATCTGATCAAACCCATCGCCTCCATTCACGCTGTCGTACTCAACACTACTGCCCGATATCAGGAAAACATCGTCGCCATCATCACCCGAGAGCGTGTCATAACCAGCACCGCCAATAATGATGTCGTCACCATCTCCGCCATTGAGATTATCGTTGCCACCACGCCCATCAATCCTGTCGTCATAGAAAGTTCCCGTCAGGGTATCACCGTAGGCGGAGCCGACCAGATGGCGGCCGATGGCCAGATTCAAATCAACCACCGCCGACAATCCATAGCGATCGGTGGCAGTCACCGACAAAGGCAGCCACCCTGCGGCGGCGGCAGTCGGCGTGCCTGACAGGATGCCTGAATCTGGATCGAAGCCGAGCCATGATGGCAAGCCCGATCCGTCAGAGCGGGTGACCGACAGAGTCAGCCTGTCCCCCTTATCCAGGTCGGAGAACACGTCATTGGGCACAGACATGCTGAAGGAAACGTCCTCGGTCAGGCCGAGTTCATCGAAAGCCGATATCGCCTCAGGTGCATGATTGATCAGTTTCGACAAGGGTACCGTTTTGCCATCGGAGAACCCGACATGGAATTTTTCGCTCCCGTCATAACTGATTACGGCAATTGAATCCTCCGCCCCATAGTGAATCACGAGCCCATCGCCGGCTTCTTCAATCTCAAGATCGGCCGCGGTAATGCTGCCGCCGAACTCGATGATATCGGTGCTACCGTCATCGAACTCCAGAAGCAGATCATTGCCATCACCGGGGTTGAATCGATAGATATCGGCGCCAAGACCGCCATCCATCACATCGTTCAACGGGCCGCCGATCAAGCGATCGTTGCCGGCCAGGCCCGACAACAGGTCTTCCCCGTCCAGCCCCATCAGCACATCGTCGCTGTCCGTTCCGACCAGGGCATCATCGAAATCCGTCCCGACAATCGTGCAAGCCAGTTCATCCAACCGCCCTTGAGACCACGAATTACCGTCATCGAACTCAATCCCGGCAATACGCTCAACAGCCGGATTCCACCAATCCTTAAGCACGACACCATCGTTACCTTCGCCCACGGACAAGCGCAGATCGTCTCCTTCCCTGTGGAATCCGATATCGGTCGGCGCGATCCCCGCGCCGAACAGTAATACATCCCCGTCGTCCGGCAACGCACCCGACTGGTCCACCACATCCCATCCATCGCCTGGCGCAAAGACATAACGATCGAAACCCGCTCCCCCCACCACCTCGTCGTTGCCATGCCCGCCCTTGAGCACATCATTTCCCGCACCACCTGCCAAGGCATCATTGCCAGCCAGCCCATGAATTTCGTCCGCCCCGGCCGTGCCCGAAATCACGTCCGCCCCTGCTGTTCCCATGATGAGCGGGTTGGGCGTCAGTGCGGCCAGCGCCGCCTCGTCCCACACCGTGCCATCGGCAAAATGGACACTCTTGACGCGCAAGGCACCAGGGTTCCACCAGTCCTTCACAATCAGACGGTCGTCGGTATCGTCGATCATCAGCACCAGATCGAAGTCTTGCTGCGTCACCGAGACATCGGCGGGCGCGACTTCGTATCCCATACGGACAATGTCGGTGCCTCCCTCATCCGCACCCTGCTGATCGACGCGGCTCCATCCATCCCCCCGGCCGAAGACATAGGTATCGCTGCCCGCTCCGCCGGTCAGCGTATAGGCGCCATTGCCCGCGTAGAGCGTATCGTCGCCTGCCTCGCCGAACAGATGGATATCGAATTCATCCCGGAAATCCCCAGAAAATTGATGATTCCATGGCTCACGTGTCGACAGGCCGCGTAACTCGTCATCGCCCGCCGTGCCGACGAATTCGGAAACCTCGGCGTCGATGGCACGCGTCAGAATGTTTTCGCCATCCAGATCCGCCGTCGTCCAGGCCGTGCCGTCGCCGAACTCGACCGCCGACAGGCGCACGGTTCCCGCGTCGTACCAGGACTTGAGGATCATCAGGTCGCCGGTATCGGCGATCTCCATATACAAGTCGTGCTCGTCGCGGAAGATGATCACATCGCTGGGCAGCACATCGCTGGCAAAGCGCAACACATCCACATCGCCCAGGCCGGCCGTGGATTGATCGATCACGTCCTGCCCGCCGCCACGCCCGAAGCGATAAATGTCGTTGCCTGCCCCGGCCGCCAGCACATCATTCCCTTGGTCACCGTCAAGATCGTCGGCACCGGCCCCCGACAGCAAAAAATCATTCCAGGACGATCCGGCCACGATCTGGCTGTCGTCCAGCCGCGCCTTCAACTGATCGACGGTTAATCGCGTTCCGTCGGCGAAGGACACGTATTCGATGCCGGTTCCCGCCTCGCTGAATTCGCCCGCGATCTGGAAGCGCGCCCCCGTGCCGTCGGGGGTGAGCAGCAGCATGAACTCCCTATTTTCATCACGGCCGTTGTCGCTTTTCAGCGCACGCAGCGAATCGGCATCGACGCCGGGACCGAAGCGAACCTCATCGTGAAATGTGTTCTCCATCCATGAACTGTCGTCCAGGATGGTATCCACCGAATCCTCTTCCAGCAGGAAAAACAAATTTCGGCCGTGTGTCCCGATCAGGGTATCTCGCCCCCTGCCGCCGATATAGGTCGTCTCGCCGGTAAACTCACTATTGCTGCCCTCGCCGCCCACCATCAACAAATCGTTGCCGTCGTTTCCGTACAGGAATATCGGCAGGGGCGGTCCATCGAAATAGTCACCGGAATCGACCATCAAGATGTCATTGCCCATCCCGCCGTCCGTGTTGCTGGCATAAAACTCGTCGTCGCCGCCTTGCAGATAGGCAATGGTGCCGATGCGCACTTCGCTGAGTTTCACGGTTTCGTACCGAGCCGTGGCGGTGAACTGCCCTGGCTGTGCCGGTGGCGTCGTGCCGCCGGCAGGGTATACCCAATAGCCCTTGATGCTGCCATCCGGGTTCTTGACCATTGAGGTGGTGGCTCCGCTGTCGAGGCGATAGCCGGTCGATGTGCCGTTGTTCGCGATGAAATATGGTTGTGTCGCCGATGGCGCGCCGATGCCGAGACGGAAACCGTAATCTGCCTGGCGCACCTGAGTGCCGGTAAATGTCGTGCTCGATTGATAGTCGAATGAACCTTCCTCCGGTTGCATCGATGCGGGAATGTCGATCTCGTTGTCGCCAAACCCATAATAGGTATGCAGAATGTCCCTGGCATCACTGGTGGTGTATTCAGACAGCCGAGCGCTGCGCGTGGTGTCTTCCGTGTTGAAGACTGTCGTGCTGCCGCTTTGCCACACGCTGGTTTCGGTGCGTCGGGCCACACCGTCGCTGCCGATGGTGTAGCCCTGCTCCGCATAGTAAGCCGCCCACTCCGACTGCCATTGCGCCTTGAACTGCTCGACGAACTGGCCGACGCTGGCGGCATTGCCACCCACCAGTCCCAGGAATTCATCCATCGTCCGCACCGCGCCGTCGGCGCCGCGCACCGTCCAGTTCGTGCCCGCCGCGGCATCGGCATAGTAGCTTGCGATGCGCAGCGTATCGGCGCCGGAGCGCAGCAAAAGCAGCAGATCGTCGCCCTCCCGCGTCGACTGCATGGCCGAAGGCGCAGCCCCCAGCAGCAATTCCAGTTGCGACACCTCTCCAGCCGCCTCGATCACCGTGTCGTGCGCCATGCCGGGGCCGAAGCGGTAGGTGTCAAAGCCCGCGCCACCCGTCAATTCATCGTCGCCGGCCCCGCCGTCCAGCAGGTCCGCGCCGTCTCCGCCCAGCAGCGTATCCGCGCCAAGGCCGCCGCTGAGCGTGTCGTCTCCCGCCCCGCCGTCGAGGGTGTCGCTGCCGCCCCGGCCATCGAGCACGTCGCCGCCGGCATGACCATGCAGGGAGTTGTCGGCGCCGTCGCCCAGCAGGTTCGCCGCCGGCATCGTCGCCAGTAGATCGGCCGTGGTCAGCGTGGTGCCGTCGGCGAAGGCAAACACTTGCACCCGGTTCAGCTCGCCTTGCATGACAGAGAGCCGGTCGCCGCCGAAGTCGATATCGAGATAGCGCTGGCCGTCCTCGGCCAAACTTTGCGATACGGTCATATTCGCCGCCGTAAGCGCCTGTCCTGAGCTTGACGAAGGGCCGAACACCACCGTGTTGAGGCCGGCCGTGTCCTGGATCACATCCGTTCCGTCGCCGGGGTTGAAGTAGTAAGTGTCGTTCCCCGCGCCACCCGCGAGCACATCGCTGCCCGCACCGCCGCCGATACGGTCATCGACATTGGTGCCGGCCAGGAGGTCGTTGCTGTTTGTGCCGGTGATGTCAAAGCCCTTCGCCATCAGTTCCGCGTAGGTCAATGTTTCCGGCTGTCCTGTCGAAGGATCGTCGAACTCGATACGCTCGAACGGCGGCTGACCCAGTACGTTATTTGGATTGAAGCTGGCGAAGACCAGCGCATCATTGGCATCCGCGCCGGTTTGCAGGACGAGCGCGCCGCCCTCGATGCCCAGCTTGAGATCGTCCGCCGATACGCCGGAAAGGCGCAGGACATTGCCGCTGCCGCCAGTTGTCAACTGATCCCGACCATCCCCGGCGGCATAGCGGATCAGGTTGTCGTTTCCCGCCGCGACCAGGGTATCGTCCCCCTGTCCCCCGGCAAAGGTGCTGTTGCCCCCGGTGCCGGTCAATCGGTCGGCCCCCTGCCCCCCGAACAGGCTGGCGCCCGGCACCGCCGTTGTTTGCGTCAGCGGCGCGGGAAAACTGCGCCCCATCAGGGTGCCGATATCGAACATCCCATCGTCGAATTCGATACGCTCTATCGCCCCCTGGACGCCATTCTTGATACCGACCCATCCGCTCTCGGCCACCACCAGCAAATACTCGCCGGAGCCATCCATCTCCAGGCGGACCCCGCTGGACTGCACCCCCTCCCAGCGCAAGGTATCGCTGCCACCGCTATCCTCGATGCCCTCCACCATGCCGCCCGCACCCATCCGCGCATCCCCCGCTCGGATCAGGTAAAGATCGTTCCCGCCCCCTCCCATCATCAAATCGACGCCCGCGCCCCCTTCCAGCACATCGTCGCCCTCGCCGCCCAGCAGGATGTCGTCTCCCGCACCGCCGAGCAAAGTATCCGCACCTTCGTCGCCTTGCATCTGGTCGTTGCCCGCGCCCCCCTGCAAGGTATCGGCCCCTTCGCCACCCGACAGCACATCGTCGCCTTCCCCGCCGTCCAGCGTATCGGCCCCCGCCTCACCCTGCATCTGGTCGTTACCCGCGCCCCCGAGCAAGGTGTCGTTCCCGCCATAGCCCCTCAGGTAATCGTTCCCCTCCTGGCCGTCGAGCACGTCGTTCCCGTGGTAGGCCGCGATTACAGAGTCGGCATCCCCGAACAGTTGATCATCGCCCGCCCCACCATAAAGCGTATCGTTGCCGCCATCGCCTTCGAGGATGTCGTTACCCGCACCGCCCTCCAACCAATCGTCGCCATGGAACTGCGGGTCGAGCTTGTCGTAATCGCCCACCAGGCGGTCGTTCCCCTGGCCGCCGTAGAGCCTGTCGCTGCCGCCATCGCCCACCACCGTGTCATCGCCGTCGCCGCCGTCGATCACATCGTTGCCATGCTGCTCGGGCTCGGCATACATGATCGGCGTGCCCTCCGGCGGCGAATCCGGCAGATCGTGGGTCACCACAAACCCCTTGCTGCCGTCCCCGAACAACTGGTCGTTCCCGGTGCCTCCTTCAATCCTGTCGCTACCGCTCCCGCCCGAGGCAAAATCCGCCCCCGCGCCGCCAGCCAGGCTATCCGCGCCCATACCGCCCCAAAGCACATCGTCTCCCGAGCCGCCATCCAGGATGTCGTCCCCGGCATAGCCGAACAATCCATCGTTGCCCGCGCCGCCGTAGAGCGAATCGTTGCCCTGCTGCTCCTCCGGCGTCTGGGTAAACTGGGCTGATGAATTGATCTCGAATCTCACGGCCTTCTGCTCGAAGTCCCAATCCCGCCCTGCATCCGGGAAGGAGCCGTCCCCCAGCAGAAGGTCGTTCCCCTGCCCGCCATACAAGAGGTCGCTCCCCGCGCCGCCCGCCAGCAGGTCCTTCGCTTCGCCACCCAGGAGCACGTCACGGCCCGCGCCGCCGTCCAGCAGTTCGCCCTTCGCGGCCGTGCCGCCGTTCCCTTCTCCGGCGTTGTAGGCATCGGTCAGCACCACCCGCTCGTTCCCGTAGAGGCTGTCGTCTCCTTCTTCGCCATGGAGAATGTCTTGCCCGCCCTGGCCCAACAGGTTGTCGTTGCCTTCGCCGCCGAACAGAATGTCGTCTCCCGTCCCGCCTTCCAGCCGGTCTGCGCCTGCCTTGCCCAGGAGCCGGTCGTCTCCGCCCTGCCCTTGGATCAGGTCGTTCCCGGCCGAGCCGTTCAAGGTTTCGTTCTTGCCCGCCTCGCCACCGGGGCTACCCTGGGGGTTGCCTTGTTCGTCTACCCGGTAGTAGCGGATGTCGTACCCGACAATGTCGGTGGGGGTACCGTTTTCGTCATGGTTGTAGCGGGCCGTACGGGTCTCGATGCGCCAGTCTTCGGGGTAGTTGTGCGCTTCGTAGTCGGCTCGGCTCAGGTAGCCGTCGCTATGGCTGACGGCAACGTCGCCTTCGATGGTCTTCTCGGGCGTGGCCCCTTGGGGCGTGGCGTAGAGCTGGAACCCGAAGTCGCCATCGGCGAAGGCTTCGGCGCTGGTCTGGTTATGGAACACGAGCTGGGTCTGGGCGTCCAGCGTCAGTACGCCGGGGGAGTGGAATTCCAGGGTCTTGCCGCTGTCCAGCACGAATTCGTATTTGCCGGTCTCTTCGTTCTTGACGAAGGTGCCTTCGAACCGCTTCCCATCCACCACGATCCGGTTCCGACCGCTATCGACGATGGTGTCTCTGCCGTCTCCCCGATTGATGAGGTAGGTGTCTTCTCCTTCTCCTCCTTCAAGGGTGTCGCTCCCTTGCCCCCCAATCAGCATGTCTTCCCCTGCGCCCCCTCGCAGGGTGTCGGCGTCGGACTGCCCGACCAGTAGGTCGTTCCCACCACCACCGGTAAGGGTATCGGCATCCATACCACCCAGCATGAAGGCAGCTCTTTCCCCAGCGGAGACGGCCATGCCTTCCGTACCGGATTGTACGAACCAGTCAGGTAATGAGGGCAACAGCGACTGGATTAGCGCACTCGTGTTTTCGTCATACAGACCGACCTGTTTCAAGTAGTTCTTGAAGTAGAGGTTGTAGCCTTTGGCCTCTTCCAGGCTCGGAGCAATGGCTTCGATATCGAATTTGAGGCCACCGCTAATTCTTTCGAATAGCTCTTCACCGACACCAGGCTGGCCAGTCTGCTCCGTATAGTATTTCTGCATCGCAAAGGCGATCAGGGTCTGGCTCAGCTCATGCAGGTCGGCATTGCCAGGATTCCCGTCATTCAGCGTCAACCCGCCATCTTGGGCCAGCTTCCACAAGTCTGCAGTAAAGCGCGTCACCATCGCGTCTGATGGCAAGGTAGTGCTACCGGTTGCCGTATCGCGTACACCAGACTCATGCTTAACCAAGTGTTCAAGAAGGTTTTCGTATCGCATGTTATTTATATCAATCGGATACGCAAACAACTTACTGTCGAAAATCATCTTCAACAAATCAGGCAGCTTGAAGCTAACCTGATTCAAGGATTGTTTCTCGCCTCCAACTGTTTTCGCTGTCGCGACGCTTTGTAGAAAAATAGTCAGCAGTGATTGGGAGTGAAGATCGATCCCCGATACACCATCATTGCTGTTGGGAATGTTTTCCGATGACCCGATTCGGTTCGATGAGGGCACAAGAAACCAAGAAGAAAGAAACTCCCCTTCTGTATTGATATTGGTTACTTGTGTGCTACGCACAACCAGAGTATCAGCGGGATTAGGTGCTGAATTTCCGGGATCAGCTGCGGCAATGTAGGCATCCAGTTTGGCCAACTGCGCATTGGATACATGATCTTCTAGATAAGTGCGTAAACCTTGTGCAACAGAATTCGCAACAGGGTTGCCAAAGTAGTCCGTTGAAGCAAACGCCCGGGCCGACTGTAGGAATGGCGCTTGATCAAAGGTATAAGCTTTTTCTCCGAACATGACCGCCATCAGCGAAGCCAAGCCACCTCCAAGGCTATGACCAGTGAAGCTAATGTTTGTGCCAGATGGTGCCGTCGCCTTGATTTGTAGGTAGTAGTCTGCCGCCTGCTTGAGCTGGTCGGACAAAATGCCAGCCGCTAACGCGAGGTCTGCCGCGATATCCCCCAATATGTCGGATGGGTCGGTACCCGCAAAAGAAATGACAATCTCACTACCCTTGGTGAAATAGGTCGCCTCGAAACCACTCTTCAGCGCCTGCCTCTTTTCAACATTCTCTGTCCATCCATTTGGTGCGGGAAGCCTGTTGATTTCATCCCGTGTAGAAATATAGGAGGCACCTGCCATCAAGGCGTATTCGATTTCGATGGTCATAAGTTATTCCCTCCCCTCAAAGATTCCCTCGCATGGGCAATTCTGTCTTTGCATCTTTTGAAATTCACAGTACTTCAGACAGGCTTCTTTGGATGGCTGATCCCGGAACCACCCAATCCCGATCCATCCACCCTTGCCGTCATAAACCATCTCACCGCAATTGCTCCAAGCATTCTTCTGAACATCCCTCACAATGCTTTGGTATTCGGGTTGGCGAAATCCGCGATTTGCTTTTTCCACCTGGGCTACAGAAATCAGACTTCCCACATTTCTTTCTGCTTCAACATCCGGGGAGGAAATGATGAGATTTGGCTTGCCAAACCCAGAAGGGAGTTCCTGTATCTGTATCCGGCGCCATTCCCTATCCTGGTATTTGAAAATTACATAGGGAGGATTAGGTCGGCCCCATTTGTTATAGGACAAACACCCTGCCGGAGAAGTCAGCACATAAGCATTACTTTGCTCAACACCAACAAGCATTGCGTTAAAATTGGCACTGCCAATCGCTTCGTCATAAGAGTCTTCCCATACGACTCTTTCCATCGTTTTTGGTATAACAAATATCAGTCTCTGATTGCCAATCGGTGGTCTCTGTCCGATCTCGTGACGACCTTTCCTCATCACGTTCCGTTCTACAACTATCCTTGTTCCATCGGGCTGTAGCGTCTCTTCCTTCCAACTTGCCCCCCCTAAACCGAACAGCCCCGCACTTGCATTAACGCTTGCCCCTAGGATCAAGACCATCAAAAAATTGACCACCCGTGTCATCACACGCTCCTTCCGTTTCATGCTTTCTCACTCGCTTCTTGTCTTATTCAAAATATCGCCACCTCGTCAGGACTAATTGTTGCATCCCGTGTGATCATATCCCGCTTCGTAGCTGGCCACTCTTTCGAGCAAGAGAAGTGATGCGTGGTCTGATTGAAACCTTGAAAGCGAAGCAAGCGACATGAGTGAAGTCCACGCCCAAGCCCGAACGACCCCTCGAACGCGAACAGAGATCAAGCAGTCATCCGCATCGCTGGCTGAGTTGGCAGAACGCTACAACATCAGCGTAGCGACCGCGCGTAAGTGGAAGCGGCGCGATAGTCCGGAGGATTTATCGCACCGCCCGCACAAGCTCTGTACCACGCTGACGCCTGCGCAAGAGGCGATTGTCGTGGCGTTACGGCGCCTGACGCTGCTGCCGTTAGATGACCTGGTGGCTGTGGTGCGCGAATTCATCAATCCGGAAGTCTCGCGCTCGGGACTGGATCGCTGCTTGCGCCGCCATGGCGTGGCCAACCTGCGCCAACAACAAGCCGAGGCACTGGCCGATGCAGGCGAAATCCAGCCCTCTGTCAAAACCTTCAAGGATTACGAGCCAGGCTTCCTGCACATGGATATCAAGTACTTACCGCAGATGCCCGACGAAAAAGAGCGGCGCTACCTGTTTGTGGCTATCGATCGCGCCACACGCTGGGTGTTCATGCATATCTATGCCGATCAAAGCGAGCGTAGCAGCGTGGATTTTTTGAACCGCCTGGAACGCGCCGCACCGATGAAGATCGTCAAACTGCTCACGGACAACGGCAGCCAGTTTACCGACCGCTTCACAAGCAAAAAGCGTGAGCCCACAGGACGCCACGTCTTTGATGTACGCTGCGCGGCGCTGAACATCGAGCACCGCCTGTGCCCGCCACGCCACCCGCAGACCAACGGGATGGTCGAGCGTTTCAATGGCCGAATCAGTGAGGTGGTGAGCCAGACCCGATTTGCTTCAGCCGCTGAGTTGGAGACGACGCTTGCGCGCTATGTAAAAACCTACAACCAGCAGATTCCGCAGCGCGCACTCAACCATCGTTCTCCCATTCAGGCGCTCAAGGAATGGCAGCAGAAAAAACCAGAATTGTTCAAAAAACGTGTTTATAACCAGGCGGGACTAGACAACTAATGCCCAACGAAATACAAAAGAATCCCCTTTGCATAGACATGGGGCAGCATAGGTAGAGGACCCCACCTTCGTCAATATGACGAAAGCAATATGTGATTATGAATGGCTGTTCCACTCAGTGGCCCTACTGTCTCCATCGAGCTTCCCATGCGGTTTTCCTGAGAAAAAATCCATGAGGCCAGTTGATGGAGGTTTTCCCCGAACCTCCATCCAGGAGGTCGTCCCCCGTCTCGCCACCGGGGCTGCCTTGGGGGTTGCCTTGTTCGTCTACCCGGTAGTAGCGGATGTCTTCTCCTTCTCCTCCTTCAAGGGTGTCGCTCCCTTGCCCCCCAATCAGCGTGTCTTCCCCTGCGCCCCCTCGCAGGGTGTCGGCGCCAGTGCCGCCTTCCAGCAGGTCATTCGCCGTTCCGCCGGTCAAAGTGTCGGCGCCGTTGTTGCCAAGCATGAAGGCGCCGCGATTGTGGATGTCGGCAGCGGTCATATCATCCGTTCCGATGGCGATGCTCCAGTCCTGGAGGTCGGCGATCTTTTGGCGAATAAGGCTAACGTCAACGCCGAACAGGGAGAGGCTGTCCAGGTAGCTGGAGAAGTATTGGGTGTAGCCTTTGGCTTGCTGGATGTCGCCAGCAATTTCAGCGGTATCGAATTGCAGGCCGCCGGTGACGGCGGTGAAAAGTTCCTGTTGCTGCTTAGGGGTATTGGCGGTTTCATTGTAGTAGCGCTCCATGGCGAAGGCGACCATGGCTTTGACCAGATCACGGTAGCCGCCCGTGCCGCCATTGGAAGTGACGATTTTGTCCAGGTCAGCGGTGAAGCGGTCGAGCATGGCATCGCCACCCAGAAGAATCCCAGCGACTCCACCGACTTCGTGACGGATCAGGTGCTCGAGGAGGTTGGGGTCTCCCTTGTCCGTATCACGTTCAAATAAGCCCTCATCAAAAATCATCCCCAGCAGTTCCGGCAGCCGACTGGTCATCTGCCGAAAGGCATCGCTTTCCACGAAGGCAGTCAACAAAGTTTGGGAGTGCAGATCGACAGGGTGAAAGTAATCACCATGGGTCAGCGATGGAGCCGTTGTACCAATAGTGCTCAACGGCAAAGCCCCTAGAACTTCGCCATCGACTCGGATGTTGCTGACCAGGCTGGCATTGGGTATGCCGCCATCGGTCTCGCGCAACGTCAGGAAGTTGCTCAGGCTGGAGACCATGGCATCGCGTGCCACCTGAGAATCCCCAGTCAAGGACTTGTCGAGCAGATACTGCTTGAGATCGGCCGCAACGTCCGGATGCAGAAGGCTGGATTCCGCCGATTTGGCGAAGGGCGCCTGATCGAAGGTGATTGCCTGCCGGTTGAAGAACACACCCATCAGAGCGGCAAGTCCTCCTCCCAGACTATGGCCGGTGAAGCTGATTTCCGCATCCTCCGGGCTTGATGCTTTGATTGCAAGGTAATAATCGACGGCTCGCCGCAGTTGGTCTGCGCCATAGCCAAAAGCGAGAGGAACATTTGCGGAAGTCCAGTCACTCAATTGTGTAAAGTTGGTACCAGCAAAGGAGATGACGATTTTCTTGGGATCAGTCGTGCTCTTAAATGCGTCAGCTTCAAAACCTGATGTGTCGTCCCTTGAGTAAACATCCGGTATCCGTATCCACCCTTGGGGGACCGGGAACTGATTGATTGTGGCGCGATTGGATATATACGATGCCCCCGCCATGACAGCGCAATCGATTTCAAACTGAGTCGCCATTGTCGTTCTCCTAACCTTGATCGGTAATGCCGTTATCGATCAATTGCCTTTTAGATCCATCATTCTTTTGCCAACAGAGTCCCCCGATCCAACCCAGGCGCCCTTATATCGAACCAGGACTGCGCAATCCACCAACGACCCTTCTTCACTGTTCAGCTTGATTGGCTCCCTCAGGATGCTTCTGTATTCGGGCTGACGGAGGCCGCTATTGAGTTTCTGTACGCTCTCTGCCAAGACATATCCCGACTTCTGTGCAGCCCTTTCGATGTCTTCTTCGCGTCCATTGTTTACGATTAGATTGATCGTTTTGAATATCTCAGGTAGTTCACTTAATTGAATACGCTGCCATGCTTCTCCGTTGTGTTTGAAGATGACATAGGGCGGATTTGGCCGTCCCCATTTGTTATAGGAAAGGCAAAGGTTCGGTTCGGCCACCAGATATGGCGCTCCGTCAAGAACATGTAACGCAAGCAGGTTGAAGTTCGTGCGACCAATTTCTTCGCTGTATTCACTCGTCCATTGAAGTTTCTTATTCGAACCAGGAGGATCAAAAATAATGGTGTGTTCCTTGACAGGAGGTGATTGACCAATTTCATGTCTCCCGCCATACGTTTGTGATCGCTTCACAACAATCTTGCTTCCATCGTGCAATAGCACTTCTTCCTTCCAACTCGTGCCACCGATTCCGAACCACCCCGCTGTTGTGTTCATGCTGCCTCCTGCGATCAATAGCGTTGCCATGACGAGATGCTTACCCCAGTTTGAATTTTCGGATTTCATGCAATTGTCCTTCCGTAGGGATCGTTAACAGCGGCTTCATCCGCCTTGAGTTGCCTTCCGCCTGTCAGCTCGTAGCGATCCTGCTTTGGGGAGCGGCCGATGCCGAAACCGAACAGTTCTGCACACACATTGCCACTTGCCTATAAGATCAAGATCATCAAAAAATTGACCACCCGTGTCATCACACGCTCCTTCCGTTTCATGCTTTTTCACTCCACGCCTGATCGCTTCTTGTCTTATTCAAAATATCGCCACCTCGTCAGGACTAATGTCCAACGAAATACAAAAGAATCCCCTTTGCATATACATGGGGCAGCATAGGGATAGGACCCCACCTTCATCAATATGACGAAAGCAATATGTGATTATGAATGGCCGTTCCACTCAGTGGCCCCACTGTCTCCATCGAGTTTCCCATGCGGTTTTCCTGAGAAAAAATCCATGAGGCCAGTTGATGGAGGTTTCCCCCGAACCTCCATCCAGGAGGTCGTCCCCCACCTCGCCACCGGGGCTACCCTGGGGGTTGCCTTGTTCGTCTACCCGGTAGTAGCGGATGTCGTACCCGACAATATCGGTGGGGGTGCCGTTTTCGTCATGGTTGTAGCGGGCCGTACGGGTCTCGATGCGCCAGTCTTCGGGGTAGTTGTGCGCTTCGTAGTCGGCTCGGCTCAGGTAGCCGTCGCTATGGCTGACGGCAACGTCGCCTTCGATGGTCTTCTCGGGCGTGGCCCCTTGGGGCGTGGCGTAGAGCTGGAACCCGAAGTCGCCATCGGCGAAGGCTTCGGCGCTGGTCTGGTTATGGAACACGAGCTGGGTCTGGGCGTCCAGCGTCAGTACGCCGGGGGAGTGGAATTCCAGGGTCTTTCCGTTGTCCAGCACGAATTCGTATTTGCCGGTCTCTTCGTTCTTGACGAAGGTGCCTTCGAACCGCTTCCCATCCACCACGATCCGGTTCCGACCGCTATCGACGATGGTGTCTCTGCCGTCTCCCCGATTGATGAGGTAGGTGTCTTCTCCTTCTCCTCCTTCAAGGGTGTCGCTCCCTTGCCCCCCAATCAGCGTGTCTTCCCCTGCGCCCCCTCGCAGGGTGTCGGCGCCAGTGCCGCCAACCAGCCAATCCGCACCGCCGCCGCCTTCCAGGGTGTCGTCTCCGATGCCGCCGTAGAGGTGGTCTTCAACGCCACCACCGGTATAGGCGTTGTCTTGTGCATCGCCAAAGTAGTAGCGGTGGACGTTGGCAAAGGGGCTGTCCGGGGTAAAGCCTTGGGCGATCTTGTAGCCGCTGGCGGCGTCTTCGTAGTAGGCGGATTCCTTGAGATACTCAGGGTCCGCGCCGTTGTAGGCGTAGCCGGGATTCTCGGGGGCCTTGTCTTCGACGCTGAACCAGAGCTTCCGTTGTAGAAAGGCAATCCGGTCGGCAAGGTACTGTTCTCCCATTCCGTTCGGGTGGCTGGCCGCGTCGTACAGTTCCAGTTCCCCTTCGGCGTTGGCGGCGCCGTAGTCCGCCCCTTCCAGCACAAAGGCGTTCAGGGATTTCAGGGCATACCGGGTCGCCACGCCCTGGGCATCTTCACGCTGGGCCATCTGCTCCAGTGCCTCGGCACCCAGGCCGGAGAGCAGCGTGATCCGAGCGTTGCCGATCAGGTTGCTGTAGGCGACACTGTCTTGGAGGGTTTGCAGGTTGGCGTAGAGGGTTTGGCGATCCTTCGTGGCCGTCGGCGGTATATCGGGGCCAAGCAGGGTTGTGCGCAGGGCATCCAGGGCATCTTCCAAGGTGCGGTTCGAGGTGGCACCCGAGGCATCCAGTAATCGGTTGAGCTGGTCTTGCGTGAGGCTCGGGGCCAGCTTGGCATAGAGGCCCTGGATGGCGAGGGCATCGATCAACAGGAGAATGCTGTGGCTGTCGAGTGCGGATTCGGTGAGCACTTCGAGCTTTGTGCCAAGGCTGTTCCCCAGGCCGGCGATCACGGAGATGCCATCGCTTCCCCGAATGTTCCAGATGTTGGCGGCAGGCGTACCGCTCAGGCCGAAGATGCTCAGAAGGTTGCCGATCGGCCCGAACACGCCGGGTGCGTTGTAGAGGTAGGCATCGCTGACGCTGCTGCCGTATGCCTGCTTCACGGCGGCTGCAAGATAGCCACCCAGGCTGTGCCCGGCAACGCTGAAGGTTTCGCCGTACAGCGCACCGCCGTCGGCGAGCCAGACAAGATCCAGATGCTCCTTGAGTGCAATAAATTGGGGGTTGAGCGAGGCCGGCAGTCCGAGGGCCAAGAGGCCGTCCGCCGTCAGGTCGTTGGCCGAAGGCTCGGTGCCGCGGATGGCGAGGTATTTGGAACCAATGGGGTTTCCGTTGGCATCCCGCTGCTGGAAGATCGTTGCAGAAAGACCTGAGGATGGGTCGGTGTATTGGTCAATAACCCACCAGGATTCGGCAAATTGTGCGGCTTGGACGGAGGACATGCCATCTCCGCTGTCTTTAAGGGCGGTACGAAACGCTTCACCAGAGATTCCGGGAAATAAATTTTTCGCATAAGCAGCAAGAGCCAACTCTGATTGCTCGAAATATTCCTGAGTGGTTGTGGTCATTTTTCTTCTCCCTTGATGAATATCGACGATTCAAGACTCGGGGCATCTTTCGATATTTCTGGGCAAGTAAATGACGATGGATACCAAGGGCCAGGAATATCTCCACCTCCACGGCCATACCTAATTGCGTCCCCCATCCGCTTCCCATCAGAGCGCCTAATCATCTTGGTGATCATCTTGATCATGTGTGGATCACCTGATACCAAATAGATATCTTCACTATCATAAAAATACTCATCTGTCGGCTTGGCGGTAGCCTTTGATGGAATTCTGACGTTCCCGTACTTATCAAATCTCTCCGCCGGCAATCTCACCGTCTCATAAACCTTGATCCCGCCGTCGATCGCACACAGGCGCCTAACCTCGGCATCCAATTCCGATTTGGAGGGCGTGCTGCTGCATGCCACAAGGGTCAGAAACGCCGATGTGGCAAATAGGGTTTTGGCTTTCATGCTGTGATCCTCCAGGAAATGCCGTTGCCCGTACCACCGATCAGACTGCTGTAGGCGACACTGTCTTGGAGGCTATAGAGGTGTGTATAAAAGTCGTTGCGATCCGATGGGATGGCTTCCGTTCTGTTCAGCAATAGATTGCTCAACTGTTCCAGCCCTGTTTCCAGGCTCAAGTGATTGCTGTGTGTGAAACTCTTGAGCAAGGCGCTGAACGTTTCCGTATCAAGGCCCGGGGCCAGCTTGGCATACACAGCATAGAGGGCCAGCGCATCGGTCAGGACTTGCTGGCTATGGTTGCGGGCTGCGGGGGGACTATCGACGTCACTCGCGGTCTGGTCCTCGATGGCGATTGAAATCTCAGGCGCAACTTGCTTCCCCAGCCCCGCAATCGGGCTTGCGCCCGTTTCCGCCTTGATGTTGCTGACCTTCCCTGGATTCAGTGTGGTCGCCCCAATCCCCAGGGCATCACGCAGGGCATCGAATGGCGCGAGGAGCGTCGCGGCAATGCCTCCCAGGCCTGGGGCGTTGTAGAGATAGGCGTGGGATACTTTGCTGGAATAGTCCGCAGCGATGCCCGCCGCAAGAAATCCGCCCAGGCTGTGGCCCGTCACAGTAAACGACGATGGCAAGGTGCCATCGTCGATCCACTCATCAACCTTCGCCTTCAACGAGGCATATTGCGATTGGTATTTCGTGCTGCCCAGCAGGGCAATGCTGACCAAGTCCGTTGCTAGATCATATCCATCGTCCGACCCTCGGATCGCCAGGTACCGCTGCCCTTCAGCATCCTTGAATACCGTGACGGATAGCCCGTTATCAAGGTCGTTGTATTGCTGGATGACGGTGTAGGTGTCAGAAAAAACCTTGGTTTGTGGGGTCGAGAGGCCTGCTTTTTTTAACTTATCACTGTCCGGACGCCCTACAAGAAGCTCTTCCGAATAGGAGGCCAGAGCGAGTTCAGCGAAGGAAAGATAATCTTGCGCATTCGACATGACATATTCCTTTTCTCAGTGTCACTTCAGGAAAATTCTTTTGAGCAGCAGGGTGTCGCCATATTCTTGTGAACATCCGTATGAGGACTCATGCCACGGTCCGAGTGCATCACCACCTCGGCGCGAATAGCCAATGGACTCACCCAAGGTCTTGCCATCAGAGCGTCGTATCACTCGGTAAAGAGATCGCCACAACTCGGGGTTACCGCTCTGGTAATACCTTATTTCTTCCACAAAGCTGTATTCCGGGCCAAGTGCGTTTTCTCCTTGAGTAGCGCGATAGAAATTGATCTGCCCATACTCGTTGAACTTGTCGGCTGGCAACCCCACCGTCTCATACACCTTGATCCCGCCATCGATCGCACACAGGCGTCTGACCTCGGCATCCAACTCCGATTTGGAGGGCGTGCTACTGCATGCCACAAGGGCCAAAAGCAATGATTTGGCAATGAAGGTTTTGGCTTTCATGCTGTGATCCTCCAGAAAATGTCGTTGCCCGCACCACCGATCAGGTTGCTGTAGGCGGCGCTGTCTTGGAGGGTTTGCAGGTTGGCGTAGAGGGTTTGGCGATCCTCCGTGGCCGTCGGCGGTATATCGGGGCCAAGCAGGGTTGTGCGCAGGGCATCCAGGGCATCTTCCAAGGTGCGGTTCGAGGTGGCACCCGAGGCATCCAGTAATCGGTTGAGCTGGTCTTGCGTGAGGCTCGGGGCCAGCTTGGCATAGAGGCCCTGGATGGCGAGGGCATCGATCAACAGGAGAATGCTGTGGCTGTCGAGTGCGGATTCGGTGAGCACTTCGAGCTTTGTGCCAAGGCTGTTCCCCAGGCCGGCGATCACGGAGATGCCATCGCTTCCCCGAATGTTCCAGATGTTGGCGGCAGGCGTACCGCTCAGGCCGAAGATGCTCAGAAGGTTGCCGATCGGCCCGAACACGCCGGGTGCGTTGTAGAGGTAGGCATCGCTGACGCTGCTGCCGTATGCCTGCTTCACGGCGGCTGCAAGATAGCCACCCAGGCTGTGCCCGGCAACGCTGAAGGTTTCGCCGTACAGCGCACCGCCGTCGGCGAGCCAGACAAGATCCAGGTGTTCCTTGAGTACAATAAATTGGGGGTTGAGCGAGGCCGGCAGTCCGAGGGCCAAGAGGCCGTCCGCCGTCAGGTCGTTGGCCGAAGGCTCGGTGCCGCGGATGGCGAGGTATTTGGAACCAATGGGGTTTCCGTTGGCATCCCGCTGCTGGAAGATCGTTGCAGAAAGACCTGAGGATGGGTCGGTGTATTGGTCAATAACTGTCTAGTCCCGCCTGGTTATAAACACGTTTTTTGAACAATTCTGGTTTTTTCTGCTGCCATTCCTTGAGCGCCTGAATGGGAGAACGATGGTTGAGTGCGCGCTGCGGAATCTGCTGGTTGTAGGTTTTTACATAGCGCGCAAGCGTCGTCTCCAACTCAGCGGCTGAAGCAAATCGGGTCTGGCTCACCACCTCACTGATTCGGCCATTGAAACGCTCGACCATCCCGTTGGTCTGCGGGTGGCGTGGCGGGCACAGGCGGTGCTCGATGTTCAGCGCCGCGCAGCGTACATCAAAGACGTGGCGTCCTGTGGGCTCACGCTTTTTGCTTGTGAAGCGGTCGGTAAACTGGCTGCCGTTGTCCGTGAGCAGTTTGACGATCTTCATCGGTGCGGCGCGTTCCAGGCGGTTCAAAAAATCCACGCTGCTACGCTCGCTTTGATCGGCATAGATATGCATGAACACCCAGCGTGTGGCGCGATCGATAGCCACAAACAGGTAGCGCCGCTCTTTTTCGTCGGGCATCTGCGGTAAGTACTTGATATCCATGTGCAGGAAGCCTGGCTCGTAATCCTTGAAGGTTTTGACAGAGGGCTGGATTTCGCCTGCATCGGCCAGTGCCTCGGCTTGTTGTTGGCGCAGGTTGGCCACGCCATGGCGGCGCAAGCAGCGATCCAGTCCCGAGCGCGAGACTTCCGGATTGATGAATTCGCGCACCACAGCCACCAGGTCATCTAACGGCAGCAGCGTCAGGCGCCGTAACGCCACGACAATCGCCTCTTGCGCAGGCGTCAGCGTGGTACAGAGCTTGTGCGGGCGGTGCGATAAATCCTCCGGACTATCGCGCCGCTTCCACTTACGCGCGGTCGCTACGCTGATGTTGTAGCGTTCTGCCAACTCAGCCAGCGATGCGGATGACTGCTTGATCTCTGTTCGCGTTCGAGGGGTCGTTCGGGCTTGGGCGTGGACTTCACTCATGTCGCTTGCTTCGCTTTCAAGGTTTCAATCAGACCACGCATCACTTCTCTTGCTCGAAAGAGTGGCCAGCTACGAAGCGGGATATGATCACACGGGATGCAACAAATAACGTTCCATTTTTTGGAAAACTGGTCGGACTGGATCGGAGACATACCGACTGAATCTTTTTCCAGCTCAGCCCGATTTGGCACACCTGAAGTCAGGTTCGCATAAGCAGCCAAGGCTAGCTCTGACTGTGCAAAATAGGCAAGTGAAGAAGTCATTTCCTACTCCTTGAAAAAGATTCTGGTAAGCAAGGGGATATCGCCATACTCCTGGGAACAAGAGAAAGATGAAGGCTGCCAAGGACCAGGAAGATCACCACCACCCCTGGAATATCCTGTCGACTCACCAAGCAGCTTGCGATCAAGACGGCGAATGACCTCCACCTTGTATCGATGTAACGACGGACTACCAGTACGTAGATAAAAAATCTCCGTCTTCACGACATATGTCGCTCCGACAAAGAATTCCATAACTGTCCGTTTGGCGTCGTGCTGGTAGGCCGCCTTGTTCTCGACGCGCTCTTGATACATTTTGACCTGCCCCCATTGGTTGAACTCGCTAGCAGGCAACCCCACCGTCTCATACACCTTGACCCCGCCGTCGATCGCACACAGGCGCCTAACCTCGGCATCCAACTCCGATTTGGAGGGCGTGCTACTGCATGCCACAAGGGTCAGAAACGCCGATGTGGCAATGAGGGTTTTGGCTTTCATGCTGTGATCCTCCAGAAAATGTCGTTGCCCGCATCACCGATCAGGTTGCTGTAGGCGACACTGTCTTGGAGGCTATAGAGGTGTGTATAAAAGTCGTTGCGATCCGATGGGATGGCTTCCGTTCTGTTCAGCAATAGATTGCTCAACTGTTCCAGCCCTGTTTCCAGGCTCAGGTGATTGCTGTGTGTGAAACTCTTGAGCAAGGCGCTGAACGTTTCCGTATCAAGGCCCGGGGCCAGCTTGGCATACACAGCATAGAGGGCCAGCGCATCGGTCAGGACTTGCTGGCTATGGTTGCGGGCTGCGGGGGGACTATCGACGTCACTCGCGGTCTGGTCCTCGATGGCGATTGAAATCTCAGGCGCAACTTGCTTCCCCAGCCCCGCAATCGGGCTTGCGCCCGTTTCCGCCTTGATGTTGCTGACCTTCCCTGGATTCAGTGTGGTCGCCCCGATCCCCAGGGCATCACGCAGGGCATCGAATGGCACGAGGAGCGTCGCGGCAATTCCCCCAAGGCCTGGGGCGTTGTAGAGATAGGCGTGGGATACTTTGCTGGAATAGTCCGCAGCGATGCCCGCCGCAAGAAATCCGCCCAGGCTGTGGCCCGTCACAGTAAACGACGATGGCAAGGTGCCATCGTCGATCCACTCATCAACCTTCGCCTTCAACGAGGCATATTGCGATTGGTATTTCGTGCTGCCCAGCAGGGCAATGCTGACCAAGTCCGTTGCTAGATCGTATCCATCGTCCGACCCTCGGATCGCCAGGTACCGCTGCCCTTCAGCATCCTTGAATACCGTGACGGATAGCCCGTTATCGAGGTCGTTGTGTTGCTGGATGACGGTGTAGGTGTCAGCGAAATGGGCTGCTTGCGCTGTGGAAAGTCCACGACCAGAGTCGCGTAATGCCAATAAATATTGTGTTTCATCCAAGTTCAACGAGAAATAAGAATAGGCTGCAAAGGCCAACTCAGATTGATTCAGATAATCCGTAATGGTGTTCATTGCAGCTCCTGATGAATAAAGATGAATGATTCAAGTCCTTTTTTTTTGGATATATCTGGGCATCTAAATGAAGACTCATGCCAAGGCCCGGGTAAATCCCCACCGCCCCTGCCGTAATAAATAGCCTCGCCAAGCAGCTTCCCATCACTACGACGAAAAATTTTGAAGTGGTCTCTTGATAGCTCTGGATTTCCTTTTCTTATGTAAGTGACACTCCATTCTCTGAAATACTCATCATCAGACTGCATGCGGTCTCTTGATGGGGCTCTCACGTTTCCATGTGAATCAAACTTATCTGCAGATAGCATCACCGTCTCATATACTTTGATCCCGCCATCGATCGCACACAGGCGTCTGACCTCGGCATCCAACTCCGATTTGGAGGGCGTGCTACTGCATGCCACAAGGGCCAAAAGCAATGATTTGGCAATGAAGGTTTTGGCTTTCATGCTGTGATCCTCCAGAAAATGTCGTTGCCCGCACCACCGATCAGGTTGCTGTAGGCGGCGCTGTCTTGGAGGGTTTGCAGGTTGGCGTAGAGGGTTTGGCGATCCTCCGTGGCCGTCGGCGGTATATCGGGGCCAAGCAGGGTTGTGCGCAGGGCATCCAGGGCATCTTCCAAGGTGCGGTTCGAGGTGGCACCCGAGGCATCCAGTAATCGGTTGAGCTGGTCTTGCGTGAGGCTCGGGGCCAGCTTGGCATAGAGGCCCTGGATGGCGAGGGCATCGGTCAACAGGAGAATGCTGTGGCTGTCGAGTGCGGATTCGGTGAGCACTTCGAGCTTTGTGCCAAGGCTGTTCCCCAGGCCGGCGATCACGGAGATGCCATCGCTTCCCCGAATGTTCCAGATGTTGGCGGCAGGCGTACCGCTCAGGCCGAAGATGCTCAGAAGGTTGCCGATCGGCCCGAACACGCCGGGTGCGTTGTAGAGGTAGGCATCGCTGACGCTGCTGCCGTATGCCTGCTTCACGGCGGCTGCAAGATAGCCACCCAGGCTGTGCCCGGCAACGCTGAAGGTTTCGCCGTACAGCGCACCGCCGTCGGCGAGCCAGACAAGATCCAGGTGTTCCTTGAGTGCAATAAATTGGGGGTTGAGCGAGGCCGGCAGTCCGAGGGCCAAGAGGCCGTCCGCCGTCAGGTCGTTGGCCGAAGGCTCGGTGCCGCGGATGGCGAGGTATTTGGAACCAATGGGGTTTCCGTTGGTGCCCTGCTGCTGGAAGATCGTTGCGGAAAGCCCAGAGGATGGGTCGGTGTATTGGTCAATAACCCACCAGGATTCGGCAAATTGTGCGGCTTGGGCGGAGGACATGCCTTTGCCTTGATCCTCCAAAGCACTCGTGCTTGGGCGGCCTGGTAGTAGCTCATTCGCATAGGCAGCCAAGGCCAACTCGGATTGCAGGAATAGGATTTCAGTATTCATGTAGCCGCCCTCTCATCTACTAGAAATTGACAAATATCTTCCTTAACAGTGCTTCTCCATCTGATTCAGAGACTGGAGGGCAACTAAAGCTGGATGGATGCCATGGCCCCGAAATATCCCCCCCCCCCACGCCCATACAAGACCGTTTCCCCAAGCACCTTTTTGTCAGCCTTGCGCACTACGGTGAAGTGCTCTCGCACCATAGTTAGCTCATGGGATGGTTCACTCTGGCTCTTGATGAGCAATCGTCTTTCGTGTTTTAAAAGGTAGCTTGGCCCCAGCGCGTTCTCGCCCTGCGTAGGCCGATAGAAGTTGACCTGTCCCCATTGATTGAATTTGTCTGCTGACAACTTCACCGTCTCATACACCCTGATCCCACCGTCGATCGCACACAGGCGCCTCACTTCGGTATCCACCGCCATCTGCGAGGACGTGGCACAGCCGGCAATTACCGGCAGGAGTACAAAAAACTTAAAAATAGGTTTCATGCTGCAATCTCCTGCTACATCGTTAAGTGTTTTGCATTCAGCATCACATCCCCTTTGCATACTCATGAGCAGCATAGGGAGAGGACCCCATCTTCGTCAATATGACGAAAGCAATATGTGATTATGAATGGCCGTTCCACTCAGTGGCCCCACTGTCTCCATCGAGTTTCCCATGCGGTTTTCCTGAGAAAAAATCCATGAGGCCAGTTGATGGAGGTCTCCCCCGAACCTCCATACAAGAGGTCGCTTTCCGCCCCGCCGTCCAGCAGTTCGTCCTTCGCGGCCGGGCCGCCGTTCCCTTCTCCGGCGTTGTAGGCATCAGTCAGCACCACCCGCTCATTCCCGTAGAGATTGTCGTTGCCTTCGCCGCCGAACAGAATGTGATCTCCGGTGCCACCTTGATGTTGCTGACCTTTCCCGGATTCAGCTCATGGTCGCCCCGACCCACGGAGCAAATGGAATGGACGCCTTTTACCCTGCGATCCCCTGCAGATCACACCCCGCATCGCGTCGTAAAGCTGCACCGGCCGGTACAATGGCCGCCGCATTTGAAAAACCGAAACGAGATTGAGATGAGCGTCACCCTCTACGGCATCAAGAATTGCAGCACCATGAAGAAAGCCCTCGACTGGTGCGAGGAACGAGGCATCCCCCACGCGTTCCACGACTACAAGAAACTGGGCGTGCCGCGCGAACGGCTGGTGGCGTGGTGCCAGGCGGTGGGCTGGAAAACGCTGGTGAACACCAAGGGCACCACATGGCGCAAGCTCAGCCCCGAGCAGCAGGACATCGCCACCCAGAGCGAGGCGGTGGCGCTGATGCTGGAACACCCCAGCCTGATCAAGCGCCCGGTGGTGGAAACCGACAGCCAATTGCTGGTGGGTTTCGACCCCGCCCTGTTCGCCGACTTCGTGAAATAAACCTTAAAACCTCGGTCAGTCACAGAGGGCGCAGCCATGGACACCATCCACCGTTTCCTGTTCGAGGACCTCGACATCCGCGGCGCCCTGGTGCGGTTGGGGCCGGCCTGGCGCGCGATGACGGCCGGGCGCGGCTATGCGCCGGTGGTGCGGGAACTGCTGGGGGAACTGGCGGCGGTCAGCGCCATCATCGGCAGCAATCTGAAAACGCCGGGACGACTCACCTTCCAGGTCCAGGGCCATGGCGCGGTGAGCCTGCTGGTGGTGGATTGCGACGAACGACTGCGCCTGCGCGGCGCGGCGCGGGCGCCGGCCGACCTCGCGCCGATGCCGGTGCCCCATCTGCTGGGCGACGGCCAACTGGTGCTGAGCCTGCAAACCCATGCAACCGGAGCGGCGCAACAGCCCTACCAGAGCTACGTGCCGCTGGAAGGCGAAACCCTGGCCGCCATTTTCGAGCACTACCTGGCCCAGTCCGAGCAGACGCCGGCGCGGCTCTGGCTTGCCGCCGACGGCGAGAATGCCTGCGGCCTGTTCCTGCAAAAGCTGCCCGAGACTGACCAGTGTGACCCCGACGGCTGGAACCGGGTGCAGCAACTGGCGGCCACGGTGCGCCCCGAGGAACTCGCCCTGCCGGCGGAAACCCTGCTGGGACGCCTCTTTCCCGAGGAGACGATCCGCCTGTTCGCGCCGGGTCCGGTGAGCTACCACAGCCCGCGCGACGAGGCCAAGGTGCTGGACATGCTGCGCGCACTGGGCCGTGAGGAATTGCGCTCGATCCTGGCCGAACGCGGCGAGATCCACATCCACGACGAAATCGGCAACCACGAATACCGCTTCGGCCCGGACGTGCTGGACCTGCTGTTCCCGCCGCCGACGCTGCACTGATGAACATCGAAATCAGCGAGGAAGCCGGGGTCCGCTACCTGCATTTCGGCTCCGACTGGGTGCAGGGCGCGATGCGCGTCGCCCGTCCCTGGTCCCTGGAACTGGAATACACCCGGGAGATGATGGCCTGCCTGCTGCTGCGGCCGGAATCGGAATGGCCCGGCTGGCCGAAGCGGGTGCTGCTGATCGGCCTGGGCGCGGCCTCGCTGACCAAATTTCTCCATCGTCAACGACCGAGTGCGAAACTCACCGTGGTGGAGATCGCACCCGCCGTAGTGGCCGTGGCCCGGCAGCATTTCAAGCTGCCGGCGGAGGACGAGCGCCTGCGCATCGTGGTCGGCGACGGCGCCGACTATGTGATGAAGGACGGCCGTCCCTTCGACCTGATCCTGGTCGACGGCTTCGACGCCCGCGCCCGCGCCGGCGTCCTCGACACCCTGCCCTTCTATCTCAACTGCCGCGCCAGGCTCTCGGAACGGGGACTCCTGGTGTGCAACCTGCTCAATCACCGCAAGAGCTACCAGACCAGCCTGGCGCTGCTGAGGGAAGCGTTCGACCAGCGCGCGCTGGCCTTTCCCTCCTGCGACAGCGGCAACATCATCGCCTTCGCCGCCCGCGGCGAACCGGTGCGCCAGTCCCTGGAAGAACTGCGCGCCTCTGCCCAGGCGCTGAAGACGGCCACCGGCCTCAACCTGCTGCCCACCCTGACCCGGCTGGAAAAATCCAGCACCTGCGGCGGTGGCGTGCTGTCGCTCTGAAGCGGCGCCGCCGACGATGGACGCTCCGCCGCTCTGGCAGCTCTGGGTGGACGGCACCGCCCTGCCCAATCCGGGACACATCGGCCTCGGCATCCTGCTGGTCTCGCCCGACGCGGAAATACGGACCCACTCCCGCGCCACGAACCGCGTCGGCTGCAACAACGAAGCGGAACTGCGCGCCCTCCACGCCGGCCTGGAACTCGCCCGCGACGCCGGTGCCCGCCGGCTGCTGGCGATCAGCGACAGCGACTTCGCCGTGCGCCACGTGCTGGGGCAACAGACCACCCGCGTGGCCCGCCTGGTGCCATTGATCGAAGCGGTGCAAGCGCTGCTGCCGGAGTTCATCGACTGCGAACTGCGCTGGGTTCCGCGCCACCGCAACCAGGAAGCCGACCGCCTGGCGCGGGCCGCCGTGGGGCTGGAACAGAAGTAGCAGCCCCCCTCACCCTGTCCCTCTCCCACGAGGGACTACCGTATGCACACAAGTTTGTACTCCCCCTTGAAGGGGGGAGCGCCGGGGCATGGTTGATTTGCTACCTTAGTCACCAAGGAGGCTTGAACTAATATAACGTTTACCAGAATTACCTATCATGATAAATTTTATGTAATGTCAAAATCCTCCATCGCCCTCTCGTCGGTCCCGCCCCAAGCGCTTGCCGCACTGCAGACGCTGGGCGAGCACCTGGCGTTGGCCCGCCTGCGGCGCAAGGAGTCCCAGCGCCAATGGGCCGCCCGTTTAGGCGTTTCGGTGCCGACGCTCATCCGCCTGGAGAAGGGCGACCCCTCGGTGAGCATGGGGGTATACGCCTCGGCGCTCTGGCTGCTCGGACTGTCGGACGGGCTCGCCGAACTTGCCGACCCAGCCAAGGATATGCGGGCGATCGAGGCCGACGTTCGACAGGCCAGCCGGCTGCGTGTCGCCCGTGCACGGGCTTCCGGGATGGCGCGGCTCGCCAGGAAAAAGGAGGACTGAATTTGCGCGCCGCCCCCTCGGACACGTCCTATCTCTGGTTTCTCGGCAACCCCGGCGTCCCGACCCTCGTGGGCGAGCTGAACCTCGTCATGAGCCGGCGCGGGGTTTCGCTCAAGTACGCCGAGTCCTGGATCAAGGCCGGCTTCCCACTGAGTGAGGATCTGCCGCTCACCGACCTGGAGCACCTCCCCCAGGAAAAGGATACGGCCGCCGGCGCGGTGGATGACGCCCGCCCCGACCGGTGGGGGGAACGGGTCATCCGCCTCCTCGACCGTCCGCCCCGGCTCTCCCTCCTGGAGTACCTCTATTACGCTGGTGATGATCGTTTCGGTGCCCTGGGGGTATCCCGGTCCGAAGCGGTCTATCAGCCCCGGGAGATCGGCCCCTTGCCCAAGATTGCGGATGTCGATGCAGTCCACGAGGTGGTGCGCCGGGTGTTGGCCCAGGAGCCGGTCGATGCGCGCCAGAAGCGCCTGATCGTCCCCGGGGTCACCATGGGAGGCGCCCGCCCCAAGGCGCTGTTCCAACTGAACGGCGAGGAGTGGGTGCTTAAATTCGCCGAGGAAGACCGCCCCGCCGAACCCCTGATGGAACATGCGGCGATGACCCTCGCGGCCCAAGCCGGCATTACCGTTGCCGAGACCCGGCCCATCCCCTTCAAGACCGGAATTGCCCTGGCCATCCGCCGATTCGACCGTGTCGCCGGCCGGCGACTGCACGCACTCTCGGCCAATGTCGCCCTGCGGGCCGCCGGCGCCGAACTCTCCTACCCCAACCTGGCCTTGCTCCTGCGGCGGCGCGGCCCCGTCGAACTGCACCGGAAGCAGATGCGGGAGCTGTTCCGGCGCCTGGTATTCAACATCCTCATCGACAACACCGACGACCACGAGAAGAACCATGTGATCCTGGTCCGGGAGGACCAGCAGTACGTCCTGGCGCCGGCCTTCGACGTCCTGCCCATCGGGCAGTCCCTGGGCTGCCAGTCGCTGGTGGTCGGGGAGCGGGGAGCGGAATCGACCATCGAGAATGCGCTTTCTGCGGCGATCCAGTATTGGCTCACGCCCCAAGACGCCCTGACCGAAGCCCGCCAGGTCGCCCGGGTGGTCCAGGGCTGGCAGCCCCACTTTGCCGCCCAGGGATTACCTCAGACCACCCTCGAAGAGTTGGCCCAACATATCGACAGGCCCTTCCTGCAAGACCAGCGCCAGGCCCTTCGATAGCGGGTACGGTGGCTTGAAGGGGGGATTGTGCTGCCGGCTCTCTCCCCTTCAAGGGGGAGTACGAACTTGTGTGCATACGGTAGCCCACGAGGGGAGAGGGAACCTGCTGCACCGACCGTCGCAAGAACTCTCCCTCTCCCCGCGTGGGGCGGAGGCGGGGTTTCGTGGAGCGTGCTCCGCGCCGCCACAGCCGACCGTGGGGCGCGGAGCGAGGTCGGGGTGAGGGGGCTGGTTTCCGCCACGCCGCTCCGGAGGATGGCGAAGAGATGGAATACCGAAAAAGCTTTTCCGCCGCGCCGCCGCAAGGAAAAGCGGCACGCGGCGAAGCCGCAACGCATCGGTGCCGCCACAGCGTTCCCCGTAACTTCGAGCGCAGCGAGCAAATGAGAACCCCCCGGAGGGGGGCGAAGGGGGGCGAACCTACATTCCTCAGATTTTTCCCGCCAACCCCGAATAACGCTCGATGCGCTTGCGGCAGGCCTCGCGCAGGGCCGCTTCGCCGGCCCACAGCCGCACCGAGCGTTTGGCCCGCGTCACCGCGGTATAGACCAGTTCGCGGGTCACCAGGGGCGAGGGCTGGTCGGGCAGGGCCAGCAGCACGGCGTCGAACTCGGAGCCCTGGCTCTTGTGCACCGTCAATGCCCAGGCGGGATCGCAGGCCGGCAGGCGCTGCGGCGCCACGGCGCGCAGGTCACCCGCTTCCCCTTCGAACCAGACCCTCAGTTCGCCGCTTTGCGGGTCCGGCGCGGCGATGCCGATGTCGCCGTTGAACAGGCCCAGGGCGTAGTCGTTGGCCGCGACCATCACCGGCCGACCGGCGTACCAGGGCTGGCGCGCGCCGTGGCCCAGACTTTGCGTTTGCGCCAGCGCCCGTTCGATGGCGGCATTGAACCGCTCCACGCCCCAGGGGCCGCGGCGATGGGCGGCGAGCAGGCGGAAGGCGGCGAAGCGCCGGTGCAGTTCCTGCGCCGATGCACCGGCGCGCACCGCTTCCAGGTAGGGTTCGTAACCCGCCAGGGCTGCCGCGACGACGCCGGCCGGGTCGGGCGCGGATTGCCATTGCAGTTCCTCCGCCACGCTTTCCCGATCCGCCGCTTGCAGCAGCGCGACGGCACCGGCGCCATCGCCGTCGCGCAGACAACGGGCCAGACGGCCGATACCAGCCTCGTCGCCGAAGCGGAAGCTGTGGCTCAACTGGGCGAAACCGGGCGCCAGCACACCGCCGGCGGCGGCGCTCAGGCACAGATCGGCGAACACCGCGCCCGCCTCCACCGAGGCGAGCTGGTCGCGGTCGCCCAGCAGCACCAGGCGCGCGCCGGGCGGCAAGGCGGCGAGCAGACGCTGCATCAGGGTCAGATCGACCATCGACGCCTCGTCCACCACCAGCACGTCCAGCGGCAGCGGATGACCGGCGTGATGGCGGCTGCCGCCGTCGGGGCGCAGCCCCAGCAGGCGATGCAGCGTGCCGGCCCGCTCGGGAATCGCCGCCGCCACGGCCGGCGCCAGCGGCAGGCGGGCGCGGGCCTGGCGCACCGCCTCCTGCATCCGCGCCGCCGCCTTGCCGGTCGGCGCCGCCAGTTGAATGCGCGGCGCCGCACCACCGGCAGTCCCCCCTGCCGCCCCATCCGGCCATTGCTCGACGATCAGCGCCAGCAGCGCCGCCAGCGTCGTGGTCTTGCCGGTGCCGGGGCCGCCGGAGATCACCGTCACGGCGCTGCGCGTGGCCTGGGCCGCCGCCTCGCGCTGGCCCCGGCTGGCCTCGGCATCGCCGAAGATGCGGGCGAGACCGGCTTCCAGCACGGCGGCGTCGACGGCCGGCGCATGGCGCATGCGCGCCGCCAGATCGGCCGCCACCCGCAGCTCGTGGTGCCAGTGCCGCGCCAGATAGAGGCGATGGCCATCGAGCACCATGGGGCGGTCCACGACGTGCGCGCCCCCCCCAAGGAAAGTCTGCCCAAGTGGATTCCGTTCGGGCTGAGCCTGTCGAAGCCCCTGATTGACAAAGGGACGCACTTCGACAGGCTCAGTGCGAACGGACTTAGTCAGTGTTTCCCTGATTCGGCTAGGCGGCGCACTCACCGCCGCAGCCTTGCCGCAAGCGGGATGGGCCGCCAGGGCGCGGCGCCAGGGTTCCAGGGCGGGCGCCAGGCGGGCCGGATCGAAGGGCAGCGGCCGCCCCGCCAGCAGCGCCAGGTCGACGCAGACATGGCCGGCGCCGGCCAGATGGCACAGCAGCGCGGCGGCGAGGACCGCCAGCGCCGCATCCTCATCCTCCCCGCCGCCCGCCATGCCCCTCTCCCGGCCCCAGGCCGCCACGGCGCGGGCGAAGTGGAAGCCGACGGGCTCCAGGGCGCCCTGCCGGCACAGGGTTTCCAGACGCGCCAGTTCGCGGCGCGGCGCGGACACGGTCGAGGCGTTCATTCGAAAAACCTCTGCCGGCGCGTCAGGCAGGCGTCGACCCGGGCCACCAGGCCAGCGTCGGGACGCCAGGCGAACACGCCGCTGGCGCCGACGCCGGGTTCGATGCCGCGCAGGAACAGGTACAGGGCGCCGCCCATGTGCCGCGCATAGTCGTAGCCGGCGCGGCGCAGGCGCTGCAACCGGTGCAGCGCCACGGTGTAGAGCAGCGCCTGGAGATCGTAGTTCTCGGCCGCCATCGCCCGGGCCAGGGCCTCGGCGCCGTAGTCGGCGGCGCGCGCGCCCAGCCAGTTGGACTTGTAATCGAGCAGATACAGCCGCCCCCGGTGCTCGCACACCAGGTCGATGTAGCCTTTGAGGAAGCCCGCCGCCTGGGCCGGCGCGAGTTCGGCCACCCGCTCCGCGAGGCGGCCGTCGGCGCCCTGGCCGGGGCCGATGGCCCGCGCCAGGCGGGCGATGTCGGGGGACGCCACCGGAAACAGGAATTCCATTTCGCGCAGGGTCCGCGCCGGGTCCAGGTCCGCCAGGCGCAGCCCGTGGCCGTCCAGGTCGGCGGCCAGCGTGTTGCGCACCAGGGACGCGGCGGCCGGCGTCCATTCGGCGCCGAAACCGAAGGCTTGCAGGGTGTCGGCCACGGCGTCGGCATCGAACGCATCGAAGCGGCCGCGTTCGAGCAGCGCATGCAGCGCCGAGCCGGCCTCGGCGCCGCGCGGGAACTCGCCGGCGCCGGCCGCCAGCGCATCGGACGCGGTGGACACGGCGGACGCGGCGGACGCGGCCGGACTCGCCAGCGGCAGCAGATCGGCGAACAGATCGTCGACATGCGCCGGCGCGGACTCCGCCTCCTTCTCCTCATCGGCGAGCGACGGCGTCCGGACCGTGGCGTCGTGGTCCGGCAGTTCCGCATCCGCCGTCGCCAGCCAGCCGCTGAAGCTGTGGGTGCGCCAGGACGCGGCAACGCGGCCATGGAAAACCCTCGCCGCCAGCGTCGGCCCCGCCGATGCTCCCAATGCCTCCGTTGCCGGCGGCGCCAGGGGCGTCCCGTCGGCGTCGGGCAGCGGCACCACCGCGATCGCCGGGCAGTCCGCCGCCAATGCCTCCAGGTCGGCGCCGAGCGCGGCATCGTCCAGGCCGGTGAAATCCGCCGGCTCGGCGCCGTGGAACAGCCAGGCCGGGGCCGAATCCCCGGCATCCGTCATGGGGCCCCAGGCCAGCACGCAGCGATGCTTGGCCCGGGTCAGCGCCACGTAGGCCAGGCGCAGCAATTCCTCGCGCCGTTCCTGCGCCGCCTGGCGCGCGTGGATGTCGCGCCGGGGCGAGCCGAAATCCAGCTTGGCCCGATGGCCGTCGGCCGGGTCATGGAACCGCAACGGCCCGTCATCCTCGCGCCGGCCGCCGGCATCCCAGAGGAAGGGGCAATAGACGATGGGATATTCCAGGCCCTTCGAGGCATGGACGGTGACGATCTTCACCACCTGCTCGTCGCTCTCCAGGCGCAGTTGTCTGGCCTCCCCGTCCAGGCCCGCGCCGGCGCCGTCCCGCTCGTCGGCGATGCGCTTGGCCAGCGCCGCCGCGTCCTGCCCGACACTGCCGCCATGATGATGGGACAGTTGCTGCAGCAGTTCGGACAGATGTTGCAGATTGGTCATGCGCCGCTCGCCGTCGGGATGGGCCAGCAGCCGCGCCGCCACGCCCTCCTCCACCAGCAGCGCGCGCCACATGCGGATGAAGCCCTGGTCGCGGCACAGTCCGTGCCATTCCTGGAAGCGGTCCAGCCGGGCCTGCCAGCGCGCCGGGTCGCGGGCCAGCGCGTCGAGTTCGGCGCCGCGCAGCCCCAGCAGATCGGTGGCCAGCGCGGCCCGCACCAGGCCTTCCCGGCCCGGTTCCGCCACCGCCAGCAGCAGGCGCTCCACTTCCAGCGCCTCGCGGCTGTGGAACACGCTGTCCTGGCCGTAGCGCACGCTGGCGACGTTCAACGCGGCCAGCGCCTCGCGCATCTGCCGGCCCTGGTGGTGGCCGCGCACCAGCACCGCGATGTCGCCGCCGCACAGCGGCCGCGCACCGCTCCCCTCCCCGAGCCGCGCCCGGCCCGCCGCGCCCAGCGCCAGCAGGCGGGCGATGTCGGCCGCCACGGCGCGCAGGATGCGTGCCGTGGCGTGGCCCTTGGGAATCGATTTCTGCCCCTCCTCCCGCGTCAGGCGCCAGATCAGGAACGGCGCGCAATGTCCGGGCTCCTCCCCGTCGATGACCAGGGGCGGGGGCGGGCTGGGCGCGGCGGCCACCGCCTGGAAGGCGAGGCGGGAATCGATGAAGGGCGCGGCGCGGCGGGCGAAGACGGCATTCACCGCATCCACCAGGGGCGGCACCGAGCGCCGGTTGGTGCCCAGCACCCACGGCTCGCCGGCGGCGGCGCGGGCCTCCAGGTAGGCCTGGAGATCGGCGCCGCGGAAACTGTAGATCGCCTGCTTGGGGTCGCCGACGAAGAACAACGGGCGGCCGCCGGCACCGAACACCCGCTGGAAGATGGCGAACTGGATCGGGTCCGTGTCCTGGAATTCGTCGATCAGGGCGGCCTGGTAGCGTTCGGCCAGGGCGGCGGCGAGCGCGTCGCCGCCTTCCCCGGTCAGGCCCTGGTGCAGGCGCAGCAGCAGGTCGTCGAAGGAGAGCAGGCCCCTGCGCGCCTTGCGCTCGGCCAGGGCGGCGTCGGCCGCGGCCAGGGCGTCGTGCAGCCACTGCCCGAGACGCCGCTGCCGCGCCTCGTCCGCCGCGTCGAGCCGGTCGAGCAGGGTTTCCAGGGCCGCGAACAGCGGGTCTTGCGGCGGCCCGGTCTCCTGCATGGCCTTCTTGGTGGTGCCGGCCTCCAGCTTGGCCGGTGTGAACAGCGCGATCTCCTTCTTCGGCGCCCCGCCGCCCCCATTGCCGTCGCCACCCTGGGTGTCCGTCTGCTCCAGCCAGGCGCCGACGGCCTCCGCGGCCTTGTCGATCCGGGCCGGTTTGTAGCTGCTCTGGCTGAGCCCCGGCCATTGGCGCAGCATCGCCAGCACCGCCGGCGCGCGCGCGCGCCACTGGCCGCGCACGTCGTCGAGGATCGCGGCCAAGGCATCCTCCGCGGTGCGGTCCCAGGGCGGCGGCGCCAGGCGTTGCAGGTAGGGTTTGCCCAGGTGGGGACGCAGGGCCGCCAGCAGCGCCTCGGGACCGGCCAGGCGCTCGGCCAGCCAGCCGGCCCAGGCCGGGTCGGCGGCGTCCAGTTCGCGGCGCCACAGGTCCTGCGCGCCCTGCCGCAGCAGGGCGGTGTCGTCGGCCGACAGCTCGGCCTCGAACGGCTGGCCGCTCTCGAACGCCCGCTCCGCCAGCGCCCGCTGACAGAAGCCGTGGATGGTGTGGATCGCCGCCAGATCGAAGCTCTCGATCGCCAGGGTCAGCCGGGCAACCGCGAGGCGGGGATCGAGGGCCGCGAGCAGTGCCGCCAGTACCGGGTCGGGGGTCGGGTCGGGGGTCGGGGCGGGGGTCGGGTCGGCTGCCGCCGCCACCGGCTCATCCAGCCGGGCCTGGAAAACCTCCCGCGCTTCCGCCAGGCGGGCGCGGATGCGGCTGCGCAGTTCCGCCGTGGCGGCGTTGGTGTAGGTCACCACCAGGACCCGCTCCACCGGCAGCCCGGCTTCCAGCACCAGGCGCAGATACAGCGCGGCGATGCTCCAGGTCTTGCCGGTGCCGGCGCTGGCCTCGATCGCCTGCACGCCCGCCAGGGGCACGGATTGCGCTTCCAGCGCGCGCATCATTGTATCCAAATCAGCAACAATCATCCTGATCTGAAAAATCAAGATGAATAGACATCAGTATACATCCGGCACTCATTTTTCCCGCTCCAGAGAACGCCTTTGATTGTATCCAATATGGAAACAATTCGATCATCATGATTTTTACGCCTCCTCCAAGGCGGCGAGCAAGGGGACGAACACCTGCCGCGCCAGCGCCTCGAATTCCTCGCCCAGCGGGTCGGTGCCGGCGAAGGCGAGGTCGAAATAGGGGTCGTCCTTCTCGGGCCGGGCGCCGGCGAAATCGCTGTCCCAGGTATTACGCCAGCCGCCCTTCTGTCGGACGCAGTCGAGCGCCGTGGCCGGGAAGAAGGGCAGCAGTTCACGCTGGCCGCGCCGCCACAGGGCCAGCAATGCCGTCAGGCAGGCGCCGGCGTCGGCCACCGGCCCCAGCCGATGGCTGGCGTCGAGGCACAGCAGCCGGCTGACCGGGCGGATGCCGGCGGGCGCCGCCAGGTTCAGCGCCAGGTGGCGCACCCAGAGGGCCAGCAGGTCCTTGGCCCGCGTCTTGCCGGGCCGCCAGTCGAGCAGGCCGGCCGGCCCCGGAATGGACAGTTGTCCGCCCAGGCGCAGTCCGGCCAGGGACAGGTCGAGGACAATCGCGACCGGTTCGAACCGGGCCGGCTCGCCGGAGGGGATGCCGGCGGCGGCCGGCTCTGTGGCCGATTCTGCGGCCAGTTCCCGGGCCAGGCTTTCGACGAACGGCGCCAGCGCCTGCCAGCGGCGGCGGAACGCGGCCTGGCCGACGGCGCCGTGCGGCAGTTCGCCCCGCGCATGCGCCCGGGCCATCACGGTTTCCGCGGACTCGCCGGCGCAGCGGCCCTCGACGATGCGGGCATCGAGGCCGTAGCGGGCCAGAGGGTCGAGCACGAAGGGTTCCGCGTTCTCGATCAGCCCTTCGCTCTGTTCCAGATGGATGCCCAGGCGCTGGCGCAGCAGATGGCGGGCCGGGTTTTGCAGGAAGCGGATCAGCGCCTCCAGGTCGAGCGCATCCTTATCCGCGTCATCATTCGCGCCGTCATCCACGACCGGCAGCGGCTCGGCCAGGAAGGGCCGCGCCTGCCGGGCGCCCCCGCCGCCCCGCCCGGCCGCGGCGCGGCTGGCGGCGGCATAGTCGGCCTGATAGCTGGCCGGGCCGCTGCCGTCGAAGTAGCGCCGGCTGAAGGGCTGCAAGGGGTGCTCCACGATGACGGACGCCGCGACGGCATGGCCGTCCGGAGCGCCGCCAGCGGCGGACTCGCGGCGGTAGCCGCGCGCCAGCACGTCGAGCAGTTCGCTGACCAGCGGCGAGGGCGGCAGTTCGCTGTTGTCGCGGCTGCTGCGGCCGACGTAGCTGATGTGGAGCCGGTCGCGGGCCGAGAGCAGCGCTTCGAGGAAGGCGTGGCGGTCCTCCTCGCGCGGCGCGCGGTCGCCGGGCCGCGGATGGCGGGCGACGAGGTCGAAGCCGGGCCGCGCCGGATTGCGCGGAAAGGCGCCGTCGTTCATGCCCAGCAGGCACAGCACCCGCACCGGCACGGCGCGATAGGGACGCAGGGCGGCGAAGGTGACGCCGCCGCCGAGGAAGGTCCAGCCGGGCGCCGCCTCGGCCTGGGCGGCCTCCAGGGCCTGGCGCAGGCAGGCCAGCGGCACGGCGTCGACGCAGCCGGCCTGGGCCGCGTCGGCCGCCACCCGCTGCAACGCGGCGCGCAGGGCCTGGGCGGCGCGCTGGTCGGCGACGTCCTCGCCGCTGTCGAACAGGCGTTCCAGCAGCCCCGCGAGCACTTCGGCCCAGGCCGCCACGGGACGCGCCTGGTTCAGCGCCGCGTGGGCCGCGAACAGGCTTTCGGCGAAATCGATCAGACGGCCCAGGTCGCCCGCCGCGCCGCCCTCGATCTCCGCCGCCGGCAGGCGGCCGAGAAACAGCCCGGACTCCGCCTCCCCCGGCATCGCCATGCCGAGCAGCAGGCGCTCCAGTCCGGCCCGCCAGCCATGCTCCTCGCGCGCCGGCAGCATGCCGCCCTCGGCCGCCCCCTGGGCCGCGCGCCAGGCGCCATCCACGCCCCAGCGGATCGCGGCGGCCCGCACCCAGTCGCGCGCCCGCTCCAGGCGCCGCGAGTCGAAGCCGAGGCGCCGGGCCACCGGCGGCTGTTCCAGGAAGGCCAGCACCTCCTCGGCCTCCAGGCGGCCGGACGCCAGATCGAGCAAGGCGGCGAACGCCCGCGGCAAAGCGGCCCGCGCGGCCGGCGGCCGGTCGGCGACGGTGAAGGGAATGGCGGGCAGCGCCGCGCCCGCGACCGGGGCGAACACCGCCTCCACCAGCGGCGCATAGGCGTCGATGTCCGGCGTGAGCACCAGCACGTCGCCGGGACGCAAGCCGGGATCGGCCTCGAACAGCGCCAGCAGCCGGTCGTGCAGCACTTCCACTTCCCGCATCGGGCCGTGGCAGACATGGATTTGCAGCGTATCGCCATCGTCGTTCGCCGCCAGCGCCACGGGCGGCGCCGCGGCGGTGCTCCCGCCCCGTTCCACCAGGTCCAGCAGGTCGGCCTGGAGCCGCGCCAGCAGGTCCTCCCGCCCAGGCTCGACGAAGACGTCGATCTCGGCGTCGGCCCCGGCGGCGGCCATGTCGAAGAACTGCCGCGAGAGGGTGCCCAGGGAACCGAGCAGCGGATTGCCGACGGCCAGCGAATCCGCCATCCCCGCATCGGCGGGATCGGCGAAACCACCGACGGAGCCGATGGATTGGGCCGCATGGCGCGCCGCGACGCGGCGCGCCACCACGTCGCCCCAATGCAGCCGGCAGGGGTTGAGCAGATACAGGCTCACGTCCAGGTAACGCCCGAGTTCGCGGAAGACCTCGAAGTACGGCGGCGGCAGATTGCCCAGGCCGAACAGGCCGATGCGGCGCGGCAGGCGCTCGGCGAGACGCGGCTCCCGCGCCAGGACGGCGAGAAAGGCGTCGCGCGGATGCGCCGCCGGCAGGCCGGCGATGCCGGCCCGCAGCTCCCGCCACAGCGCGGCCTGCCAGGCTTCGTGCGGCCCCAGGCCGAGCAGGCGGCCCTCGCTCCAGGCGGCGAGCCAGTCCGGACGGTAGGCCAGGTAGTCCTCGAACACCGCGCCCAGGCGCAGCGCCAGGCTGTCGCGCCGATTCAGCGTGAAATCGCCCATTGAAACGGCAGGACAAACATCCGAGCGCAGCGAGCTAATGCGATCGCCTCCCCCGGAGAGGGGGAGGTCGGGAGGGGGCGGGCCTTCCTGCCTTCCGCGTGTTTCATGCGTCGAGGTGGAGCATTGGCTTCCATGAGCGGTTAGGTAATGGCGCAGCGGCGCGAACAGCGCCTCCTCGCGCGGCTGGCCGAGCAGGCGCAGCAGGCGCCAATGCAGGGGGCCGGCGGCGAACGGCGAACTGCGCGGCACGTCGTCCAGCACGGCGGCGAACAATTCCCACAGGTAGCCGGCGGGAAAGGGAAAGCGCAACTGGGCGGCGATGCCCAGTTCCTCGGCCAGGAACAGTTGCAGCCAACGCGCCATCGGCCCGCTCTGCACCACCACGGCCTCGGCTTCGAACAAGCCGGCCGGCGCGGCCTTGAGCCGCTCCGCCAGAAGCCGGGCCAGGAGCTCCTGGCGGTTGCCGTGGAACAGGGTGAACATGAGGCCGATTATCGCGGAATCGCCCGCTGAAACGGCGGGGCAAACGTCCGGACACGGCGCGCCGGTGCAATCGCCGCCCCCGGAGAGGGGGAGGATGGGAGGGGGCGGGACTTCCCGCCCTCCGCGCATTTCATGTTCCGGGGATGGAAATTCGTTTGCATGAGCGGTCAGAGCACAAGCACCAGCACGGTACAGATGGCGGTCACGCCGTAGAAAACGGCGATATCCACATCGAAGGAACGAGCATTCATGACGGTCTCCTGAAAGGGAGGCGCCATGATGCCGGCGCTACTGGCTCAGCACGCGAGCCTGTGCGCGACGGCCGACGCTCAGGACTCGGGCGACTGGAGGCTGCGCGGCACGGAATCCAGTTGCCGGGTCTCGCGGATTTCCCGGTCGTCGGCCACCGCCTTCAGATCACGGAAACGGCGGGCGCTGATCAGCACGCGCGACTCCAGCGAGGAGGCGGCCTTGTTGTAGGCGCCCACCGCATTGCCCAGATGGCGCCCGACGTCGCCCCAGTGGTCGGCCAGCACGGCGATGCGGTCGTAGAGTTCCTTGCCCAGGGCGCTGATCTGCTGGGCGTTGTCGGCCAGTGCCTCCTGCTTCCAGCCGTAGGCCACGGCGCGCAGCAGGGCGATCAGGGTGGTGGGCGTGGCGAGGATCACCTTCTGCTCGACGCCGTACTCGATCAGCGACGGATCGGCCTCCAGGGCGGCGGAATAGAAGGTCTCGCCGGGCAGGAACAGCACGACGAAATCCGGCGAGGGCTGGAACTGCTCCCAGTAGGACTTGCGCCCCAGCTTGGTCAGGTGGTCGCGCACGTGCCGCGCGTGGTCGGCGATCTTGTGCCGGCGCTGGTTTTCGTCGCCGGCTTCGAGCGCCTCCAGATAGCCCGCCAGCGGCGCCTTGGCATCGACCACGATGTTCTTGCCGCCGGGCAGGCGCACCACCATGTCGGGACGCAGCCGGCCCTCCTCGGTGTCGGTGCTGGCCTGTTCGTAAAAATCGCAGTGATCCAGCATGCCAGCCATTTCCACCACGCGCTTCAATTGCAGTTCGCCCCAGCGGCCGCGCGTGTGCGGCGCGCGCAGGGCCTTCACCAGATTGGCGGTCTGCTGGCGCAGTTCCCCCTGGCTGTCGAGCAGCGACTTCACCTGCACGGTCAGCGCCTCGTAGGCGCCGACCCGGGCCTTTTCCACGTCCTGCACGCGCAGCTCGAACTTCTCCAGGCTCTGGCGCACCGGCGCGATCAGTTCGCCGATGGCCTGCTGGCGCTTTTCCAGGTCGCCCTTGGCGCCCTCCTGGAAGCTTTGCAGGCTGGCCTTGGCCAGTTCCAGGAAGGACTGGTTGTTGCGTTGCAGAGCCTCCGCCGAGAGGGCCTGGAAAGCCTGGGACAGCGATTGGCGGGCCTCTTCGAGCAGCGCGAGCTTCTCGGCGGCCACCGCCCTTTCCTTTTCCAGGTCCGCGTGCAGCGCCGCAGCCCGCTCGCGCAGGGCGGCGGCCTCCCGCGCGTGCTTGTCGGCCTCGCCGCGCAGTTCGCCCACCTGCCGCTCGAAACCGCCGCGGGCTTCGCGCAGCTCCTGTTCGCGGGCCGCGACCCGCTCCGCCAGGGCCGCCCGCTCCGGCTCAAGCTCCAGGCGCCCGCGCTCCCGGGCCTCGGCGATGCGGCCGCGCAGCAGGAGGAACACCGAAACGGCCCCGGCCAACAGGCCCAGAACGAACGAGACGACAGCGGCAATGCTCATGGAAACGGCGCCAGACTGGATAAAGGCGGCATTCTGCACGACTCCGGCGACTCGTGCCCGAATCCGGCGGATCGGCATCGGCATGATGAAGCCGCAGGCACGGACATGCGCACGTCACCACAGGACTTGCCACCCACGGGACTTGCCGGAAGGTTGCATCGACGCCTGGGATCGTGATCTACTCTTTAATGTTTTCAGATTAAAACCATTACAGGAGGACTCATATGCAAACCGCAAAAACCCCCGCCCAGCTCGCCAGCTTCGTCTCGCCGCAGATGGTGAAGGAAAAAAGGCGCGACGATTGGCTGGCCCTGTTCGCCGAGGACGGCGTGGTCCAGGACCCGGTCGGTCCCTCGCCGTTCGATCCGTCCGGACAGGGCCATCGGGGCAAGGCGGCGATCGCCGGCTTCTACGACAACATTATTTCCAAAGGCGGCGATTTCGATTTCACCATCCACGCCTCCTATCCCTGCGGCGACGAGTGCGCCAACGTCTGGGTGGGCCGCACGACGGGGCCCGACGGCACGGTCAACGAGACGCCCATGGTCACCATCTACAAGGTGGACAGCGCGGGCAAGATCCTGTCGCTGCGGGCATTCTGGGACTTCAGCAGACTGCTCGAGCGCATGGGCAATTGAACCGCCGGCGGGACGGCGCCTCCACTGCCCTGCCCCAGAGCAGATAGTCGCCAGCCCGGCTCCTTGCGACAGGAAACCGCCTGCGGCAAAGACGGCAGCTTCGATTCCCAAAATCGATCTGCCGCTCGTTTACCCGGTCATGGCGAAGTCCATCGTGCGAAATAGTCCGACCTCACCACCGTCTTCCGGCAACGGCGCGGTGGTGTTGCCGTTTCCGATTCGTACGGGTGTCGGCCCGGCGGATGATGAAATCGGGGAACGGCTGCGCGAGGTCTTCCGGACGAACCAGAATGCGCTGATCCGTTTCCTGAAAAGCCGCCTCGGCTCGGAGCACGATGCACAGGATGTGGCCCAGGACGCCATCATGCGCTTGTATCAGCGCCGGACCCAACTGTTCGACCAGGATCTCCGTTCTCTGCTATTCACGACAGCGAAGAACATCACCATCGATCGATTCAAGGAGCAGAAACGGTCCCTCCTGGACCATTCCGAGGCCGCCCAGGAGCGCCTGTCCATCGTCGAGGATGAAACGGCCTCACCGGAACGCATCGCGATCGCCAGACAGGAACTGGGCCGTATCGGCCAGTTGATCGCAGATCTCCCCGGCAAGTGTCAGATGGCCTTCATCAACTACAAGATCGATGAAATGGAGTACGGTGAAATCGCCGAGAAAATGAACCTGACCGAAAGCATGGTCCGCAAATATGTCCTGCGCGCCCTGGCCCATTGCGCACGACAACTGGCTGAGCGGGAGGGCTGAAAATCATTCATCGGAATTCCATTCATACCGAGGCTTCCCGCTGGTTCCTGCGTCTACAGGAAGCCGACGTGGGCATGGAGGAGATCGACCGGGCGATGGCCTGGATCGACCAGTCCCCGGCCCACCGTGCCGCCTTCGACCACGTCGAACAGGCTTGGCACGGGCCGCAGCATGGCGCCTCCTCGAATGTGGCGCCGTTCCCCCAGGATACGGTTCAGACCAGCCGGGGCCGCCGGGGATGGCGCCATGGCGCCATCGCGGCCTCCCTCCTGGCGGCGATCATCCTGCCCCTGCTTTTCTGGCAACAGTTGCCCGTCAAGGAAAAATACGCGACCCGGGTCGGCGAACACCGGACGGTACGCCTTCAGGACGGCTCCGTGGTGGAGATCGGAGGCGGCACCCGGCTCTCGGTCGAGTTCCGCCGCGATGGCCGCTTTCTCAGCCTGACGGAGGGGGAAGCGATGTTTACGGTGGCAAAGGACAACCGCCGCCCTTTTATGGTGTATTCCGCTGGCGGGGTGATGAAGGCCGTCGGCACGGCCTTCAACGTCAATCGCGGCAATGACGGCGTAACCGTCGGCGTGGTGGAAGGCGTGGTCCAGGTCAGGATGGATACGCCGCATTCGGAATCCGTGTTTCTGCAGCGGGGCAGCGAGGAGTCGTATTCCACGGTGACCGGGCTGGGACCCGTAAGGCAGGTCAACCCCGATCGAATCGGTTCCTGGCGCACCGGCAGCTTTTCCTTCATCGATCGATCCCTGGGCTCGGTGGTGTCCGATCTCAACCGCTATGCGGCCAGGCCGATCTACATCGACCACGAAAGACTCAAACAGGTCCATGTCACGGGTACGGTTACCTCGGATGGCATTCTGGAATGGGTCCAGGCGCTGCATCAGACCATTCCGATCCAGATCATCGCCTCCGAGCAGGCCATCCATTTGAGAGCCGTTCCAGCCTCCAGGCGCAGCCGAGGGAAAGCGGTCGCGGAGCACTCCTGATCCGGCAAGGTCCGTTTCATGACCTACGCGAGCAGGAATAGTCGCGCACGCATTCCCAAATCGACTCTGCCGTTCGTTATATACCCGCATGCCGTGAAGCGAGACTCGGCGATTCCCTGCCAGGCCCGGTTCCAGTCTCATGCATGAAACGAACGTATATAAGACCCATGTGGAGGAGCTTCGATGAACAGGATCGGGAAGATTGGCCGTCCCCCAAAACTGGTTGCAAAAAAACGGTTGGTGTCGGTCTTGATGACTGCGCTGCTATCCGCAGTCGCGCTTGACTCAGCCCAGGCAGTGGCTGACCAGACCGAAGCGTCGGTCATGTCTTACGATATCCCGGGCCAGGACATGGCCTCGGCCTTGGTCGCCTTCTCCCGTCAGGCGGGACTGCAATTGGCTGTCGCCGCGGGCGATGTGAAGAACCTCCGCTCGCAAGCGCTCAGTGGCACTCATTCGCTCCAATCCGCCTTGAAAATTCTCCTCGGCGGATCTGGGCTGAACTACAAGATCACCGGCAAAACCCTGGTGATCAGCCCCAGTACCAAAGACACCGTAAATGCGCTGCCCAACAAAAAAAAGCGCGGGGACGAACGAGCCCCGCCTGGCAGCATTCAGCCAGCCCCAGCTGGAGGAATTGATCGTCACGGCGCAAAAGATCAGCGAATCGGCCCAGGATGTGCCCATCTCGATCCAAGCCTTCGACGCCCGCACCCTGGAGCGGGCGTCCATTACCAGCCTGTCCGATGTCCGCGCCCTGGTCCCCGGCCTGGCCTTCAAGGCATTTCCCACCGCCCAGGAGAACCTGATGCCATCCTTGCGCGGCATCAATGGCAATGCCGTGGAAATCACTCAGGACAACCCGGCCGCGGTTCACGTGAATGGTATTTACATCCCACGGGGCAACGGCCTCAACATGTCGGTCGCGGAACTGGAGCGCATCGAGGTGCTGAAGGGCCCCCAGGGTACGCTCTACGGCCGCAACGCCACCTCGGGCGCGATCAACCTGATCACGGCCAAGCCGTACATGGACTTTGGTTTCAATCAGCAGATCACGGTGGGCAACTACGGGCGGGTACTGTCCAAGACCAACGTCAATATTCCCCTGTCCGAGAATTTCGCGGCGAAGATCGCCTATCTGAACAGCAGCTACGACGGCTGGCTGAAGAGCAGCCGGGGCGGCGAGAATTTCGGCGCACGGGAAGCCGAGGGGTGGCGTCTGGATCTGCGCTGGAAGCCGTCCAACGTCGTCACCGTCGACTACAGCTACGACTGGGCCAAGACCGATTACAGCAACATGCCCAGCCAGTGTCTGACCGCCGTGGGCAGCAACATCAATCCGACGACGGGTGCCCGAAGCGTGCCAGCCATGGCGACGGCACTACAGCCTGGCAACTGCAGCCAGGAACGCATGACGACGGTCCAGACGCCCGATCCCGCCCGCATTTCCATGCCTTCGAAAAACTCTGTCGTCAACGAGGGGCACACCCTGCTGGTGGAGTGGGAAGCCAGCAACACCCTGACCTTGCGCTCGCTCACCGGGGTACGGGAACTGCGCGATGCCTACGCCAACACCTATATCGTCTCCCCCACCGCGGTTTTCGGTGGCGTCGGCATCCAGATGGGTCCCCAGGCCAGCTTTGGCGCCCCCATGGACATCACCGGCGACCGGGCCGTATCCCAGGAAATCCAGTTCATCGGCCGTCCCAGCGACTATTTCAAATATACGGCCGGCCTCTACTATTTCGATGAAAAGGCCGACAACCACATTACCCTGGGCAATAGCTATGCCGCCAGTTTCGACGGCGGCAACAACTGGCTGGGAGGTCTGAACGGGGTGCGCGTGGCACGTGCTCACAACAGCTCATGGGCGGCCTTCTCCCAGTTCTCATGGACGCCCGACATCCTGAGCCGCAAGCTCGAAATCATCCCCGGCATCCGCTACACCCGTGACTCCCGTTACGCCAGCCTTTACCAGGGCAATGGCGCCACCTGGACCTACAATGCGTCGACGGGTGCCCAGACTTTCGTCCCGCCGGCCCAGGCGGCTCGGATCAACGGCGTCGTGGACCGGGACTTCTCCAAGACGACACCGAGTCTGACGCTGCAATACCACTGGAGCGAAGGACTGATGGTCTATGGCAAGGTGGTCAAGGGCTACAAGGCAGGAGGTACCCAGATCCGATCCTCCACCACCGCCGCCTTCAGCAACGGCTTCGCACCGGAGAACGTCACGTCCACCGAGTTGGGCTTCAAAAGCGATCTGATGGATCGGCGTCTGCGGATCAACTTCGCCGCATTCCGCAGCAAATTCGACGATCTACAGATTTCGGTGGCCAACCCCAACGCCACCAGCCCTCCCTGCCCCTCCTGCTACGACGTTCTGAATGCGGGCAAGGCCACTTACCAGGGATGGGAACTCGAAGTCGCCGCTGCAGTGAGCAATGCGCTACGGCTGGGATTGAACTGGACGCACCTGTCCCAGCGCTTTGATCAGGTAGTCTCCAACGGGGTCGACGTCACGCCTTACTATCATATTGTCGTACCCAAAGACTCCTATTCACTGAATGCCGACTATGAGTTCGGTCGCGTCGGTCCCGGCAAGCTGTCGGCCCACCTGGACTATTCCTATTTCGGCAAGCAATCCACGACTATCGCCGACAGCTTCAGCGCCACAGGGGCTCTGGTAAGCATCATCGACCCGTCCTACGCCACCACGCCTTCCTACAGCCTGGTGAACGGCCGCATCGCCCTGTCCAATATTGTCGTGGGTCCCGGCAACAATGGAAGTCTGACCGTGGCCCTGTGGGGCAAGAACCTGGCCGACAAGAAGTATCTGGCCTTCGGCTCCAATGGCGGATTCTTCGCCGGCATGACCGGAATCTGGGGCGAACCCAGAACCTATGGCATCGACCTGATCTACCGTTACTGAAACATAACGCCGTCTCTCCTCCCCGATCATCACCTGCGCAGGTGGTCGGGGTTTTTTCTTTACCGTCTAGGAATCCGCCCGATGCTTTCTCGATGCTTGATCCCTCGCCTTGCCACCGCACTACGACATCTTCTCCTGAGCATGGCCCTGCTGGCCGGCAGCCTGGGGCTCTCCTCGGCGGCCGGCAACCCGCCCCAGATCGACGGAAAACTGGATCATGAGGCCATCAAGCAGCGATCCAAGGAAGCCTTCTTCTGGGGCATGCAGCAAGTCGGCTTTTACGAATTGAGGCATGTGTTCACCATGATGGAACAGGCGCCGGCCTATCGCGGCATCAATCGGGTGCTGACTAGCCCGCATCTTCTGACGGCCAGGGACCGTTACGCCACCACGCCCAACGCATCGACGATCTATGCCGGTGGCTTCTTCGACCTGCGTCAGGAAAGTATCGTGATCACCACGCCCCAAATGCCCGAGGGGCGCTACTGGAGCATCCAGTCGGCGGATCAGTACGCCCACTGGTACTTTTTCATAGGCAGCCCCTTCACGGGCAATCAGCCCCAGCAGTACCTGATCGTCGGACCCGACTGGAAGGGCCGCTTCCCGCCGGGCTTCAAAGGCCCCCAGATCATCCGTGCCCCCTCCAACATGGTGAACATGGTGAGCCGACTGGGGCTGCTCGACGCCAGGGACGACAAGGAAGTCGCCCGGGCGGTGGCGCTGGTCAAGGGGCTGTCCATCATGCCCCTCAGCCTCTGGGAAAAGAACGGCCGCCAGCCCCTCGCCGAGGAGTCGCAACCCATGGTCCGGGGCGACTATCCCAGCTTTCCCCGCATGGACCGGATCAGCGACCTGACCAAGAACATGACGCCGCTGGACTATCTGCAACTGGTCAGCCTGGTGATCAACGACCCGTCCATGACCAAGCGCAAGGACTCGGCCAAGGAGCTTGCGACCCTGCAACGCCTGTCCGGAATCGGCTTGCGCGAAGGCCATCGATTCGACCCGGCTGGACTCACCAAGGAACAGATACGCGCCGTGGAGGAAGGCTTTTTCGAGGCGCGCCGCGAAGCGTTGAAGGCTTTCGAGACGTCCCTGCTGGAGATGAATGGCTGGAAGCTCCAGACCAGCCTGTTCTACGATGAGAACGACTACGTCTTGCGCTCGGGCGCCGCCGAGATCGCCTGGGGCAGTCCCGTCCCCTTCGAGTCCCACACCATCGGCTTCGGACTGACGGATGCCAAGGGACGCAAGCTCGACGGCGCCCATCGCTACACGCTCACCCTGGACCTGAAGGATTTGCCGCCGGTCACCGAATTCTGGGAGCTCCCCGTCTACGACGACTATGGCTACTTCGTCGACAACCCCATCGATCGCTACAGCGTCACCAGCTATCTGCTGCAAGCCGGCGCCTTCCACGTGGAAGATGGCAAGGTGACCTTCTATCTGCAAAGCGAGCGCCCGACACAGCCGGACCAGGCGAAGAACTGGCTGCCCATTCCCAAGTCCGGAGGCTTCCGGCTGGCGCCGCGTTTCTATGGCCCCACTTCACCGTTGATCGACGGCAGCTACGCCATGCCGCGTCTGGTCAGGGTGGATTTCTGACCATCCCTGGACAGAGGGGCCCGGCATGAACCGCCGCATCAAACGCTCTGGCCAAGTCACTTGCCTGACGCTCTGCCTGGCCTCCGGCATCGCCACGGCGGGAGAGCCCGACGCCGTGCCCATGGGGCACGGCGCTGGGTACCCTGAGTTCAGCTCAGACCGAGCAGGGTGCCCCACCAAAGCATGCCGCGGACCTGATGGGAAACAGGGGCCGGCACTTTCTCGGTTTCAGGAAACAACAAGCGGGCGACGGCAGCCATGAGGCAAAGGGCGAAACCGATGGTGATCAGTCCACCCAGTTCGGTATTGCTGGAGCCTGAGTTCAACGCCATGATGACCGGCGCGGCGCTGCCCATGAAAAACCCGATGCCGGAGGCGGGCAACAAGATCGCCACCGGCCAACGCCTCCAGCCCGCCATGCCCTGGGTAGCCAAGGCAGTAAAGGCGCAGCCGCCGATCAGGCAGGTGGGATTGACCACGTACCACCACAGGGGCAGCCCGCCGATGTTGAAGGGCTGGGGACCAAAGTACGCCCAAAGGCCGGTGTAATGGACCGGGATGACTTCCAGCATGAAGGCCAGCACCGCCGTGATCCAGAAAACCCGCCAGAACCCGCGCCGGGTCATGCCCAACTCCCGGTAGCGCATGAAGGCCAGACCGAACAGGGCGTAGTAGTCCGCGTAGAGAACGACGATATGCCAGGGCATTTTACGGCTGATGGACTCGAAGGCTGTGATCTGGCCGATCTCGGGATGGTAGGCCCCGGCCAGCACATTGCAGATGGGTTCCAGCATGGCCATTGCGCAACCGCCGATGAGCAGGAACAGCAGCAGGGGTTCCCGCCGTGTGGCAGCCTGCCACACGGAAAGCAGCAACAGGATGCCGAAAATCGCGCCGAAGATCGAGAGAAAGCCCAGTTGGGTCGCCGCAGGCATGATCATTTCGCGGGGCGCTTCAATGGGAAACGGATAGGCGTTCATGGGGGCATCTCCTATGGCATTGGCTGCCTCCATCGTATTTCGGCCCATACCTCAGGCATGAATACCGGGCCGGTCAGCCACCCATATCCGGGCGGTCAAATCCGCGCAAACTATCCTGTCACCGATTTCCGATACTGAGTCGGTGTCATGCCGGTCCAGCGCCGGAAGGCGCGACGCAGAGCGAGGCTGTCACTGAATCCGAGGCGCTCGACGATCTGATCCACGGTCCAGGTCCCATGGGCCAGGTAGCGCTCGGCGGCTTCCCGCAGGCATAGATCGCGCAATGCCTTGTAATTCGTCCCTTCCTCCCGCAACCTGCGGCGCAGCGTGCTTTCGCTGCCATCGATCAGCACCACCAGCGCCCCGAGTTCCGGCATCGGTTTCCCCCGTGCCAACGCCGCATCCATGAAAGCCCGTACGCGGAAACGCAAGGGCAGCGCATGGACGCGGGGGCCGACGATGTTGTAGGGAAAAGTGGAGGTGAAGTCCAACAGCTCCTCGGGACGACGCATGACCGGCCGGGTGAGTTGCTGCGCGTCGAATTCCAGGCGATAAACCGGGGCTCCCATGTACACCGGCACTTCGAATAGGCCCAGGAAAGGCATGACGTCCTCCCGGTGAGGATATCCCAATGCCACCAAGCGCAGCCGCAGTCGCTCGCCGATCAACCAACCGAACAATTGCACGAAGCCCAGCAGGCCGGTGACGTCCACCAGGCAGGAACAACGATCCGGCCGGCGCCGCTGCGTATCCATCAGGAAGACTGCATGGGTCCCCTCTACCCGCAGGCCAAGGACGCCGATGCGGGGATGGAGCATGGCACTGAACTCCGCCGCGCAATGGATCGCACTCTCAAGATTGGGACAACTCAGCAGGCTGCGGCAAAGCATGGCCAAGTCTCTGGCAGCAGCAGCCCCTTTGCCGTCCATCGCAGCGGCTCGCGCGCAAAGCCGGTCGATGGCGGCCCGATAAAGCCGGACAAAACCCTCGTTGTCGAGATTCTCGTCCGGTATCGACATTCCGGCCTCCTGCAACAGGATATCTGCCAGATTGTTGATGCCCTGTCCCATGGCTCCTACCGGGATATATCGAAGGCCATTGGCCTCATGACAGTCGCTGTAAAGGAGCGGCCGAGGATCGGCTAGGCCACCGCCGTCCGCACCGCGGCGGCGATCGCTTCCGCCTGGGTGGATACCATGCCGGTATCCCTTCCTTCCACCATCACCCTGAGCAGCGGCTCGGTCCCCGAGGGCCGCAGCAGCACCCGGCCCTGGCCGTCGAGGGCGCGTTCCGCCGCGCCCTTGGCGGCCTGGATGCCGGGGTCGGCCTGCCAGTCGAAACCGGCCGGCAGTCGCACATTGATCAGTTTCTGCGGGTACATGGCCAGGTCGGCGCAAGCCTGATCCAGCGTCTCGCCTGCGCCGCGCAGGGCGGCCAGCACCTGCAGGGCGGAGATGATGCCGTCGCCGGTGCTGTGCTTGTCGAGGCAGATGATGTGGCCGGAATTCTCGCCGCCCAGCAGCCAGTTGCGCTCCCGCATCAGTTCCAGCACGTAGCGGTCGCCCACCTTGGCCCGGGCGAAGGGAACGCCGAGGCGCCCCAGGGCGTGCTCGAAGCCGAGGTTGCTCATCAGCGTGCCGACCAGGCCGGACACGCCGACCATGCCGCCCTGCGTTGCGCGGTACCGGGCGATCACGTAGAGCAGTTGGTCGCCATCGTAGAGCCGGCCCTGGGCGTCGGCCATCACCAGCCGGTCGCCGTCGCCGTCCAGCGAGATGCCGAGGTCGGCGCCGGATTCGAGCACGGCCCGGCGCAGCGACTCGGGCGCGGTGGCGCCGACGCCGTCGTTGATGTTGAGGCCGTTGGGCGACACGCCGACCCTGACCACTTCGGCGCCCAACTCATGGAACACGCTGGGAGCGATCTGATACGCGGCGCCGTGGGCGCTGTCGACGGCGATCTTCAGGCCGCGCAGATCCAGTTCGGTGGGGAAGGTGCTCTTGCAGAATTCGATGTAGCGCCCGGCGGCGTCGTCGATGCGGCGCGCCTTGCCCAGTTGCGCCGAAGCCATGCAGCCCATCGGCTGCTCCAGCCGCTTCTCGATCTCCAGTTCCACGGCATCGGGCAGCTTGGTGCCCTGGGCCGAGAAGAACTTGATGCCGTTGTCGTGATAGGGATTGTGGGAAGCGGAGATGACGACGCCGGCCTGGAGCCGCAGCGCCCGCGTCAGGTAGGCCACCGCCGGCGTCGGCATCGGCCCCACCAGGCAGACGTCCACGCCGGCGGCGGCGAAACCCGCCTCCAGCGCGGCTTCCAGCATGTAGCCGGAGATTCGGGTGTCCTTGCCGATCAGCACGGCGGGATGTTCGCCCGGCGGCAGGTGCTCCCGCGCCACCAGGGTGGTGCCGGCGGCGTAACCCAGTCGCATCACGAAATCGGGCGTGATGGGCGCCTGCCCCACTTCGCCGCGCACACCATCGGTGCCGAAATATTTCCGACTCATTCGCTTGTTTCCTCCAATGCGGTCAATACAGTCAGGGCGTCGCGGGTCGCCGCCACGTCATGGACCCGCAGGATGGCGGCGCCGCGCTCGGCCGCCAGCAGGGCCGCCGCGACGCTGGCGAAGACCCGTTCCGGCGCCGGCCGGCCGGTGAGCAGGCCGAGCATGGATTTGCGCGACAGGCCGGCCAAGAGCGGCAGGCCGGAAACCCGCAACGCGTCCAGGTGGCGCAGCAGGGCCAGATTGTGGTCCAGGGTCTTGCCGAAGCCGAAGCCCGGGTCCACCACGATGCGCTCGCGCGCAATGCCCGCGGCTTCGGCGGCGGCCACCCGGCCGGCCAGGTATGCCGCCACCTCCGCCACCACGTCGCCATAGCGGGGCGACTGCTGCATGGTGCGGGGCTCGCCCTGCATGTGCATCAGGCAGACGCCGGCCGGACTGGCGGCCACCGCCTCCAGCGCTCCCGGCGCGGTGAGGGCGCCGATGTCGTTGACCATGTCGGCGCCCGCCGCCAGGGCGGCCCGCATCACTTCGGTCTTGGCGGTATCCACCGAAAGCGGCGCGCCGCACGCCAGCAGGCCCTCCAGCACGGGCAGGACCCGGTCCATCTCCTGTTGCGCCGAGACCGGCATGGCGCCCGGCCGGGTGGATTCGCCGCCGATGTCGAGCAGATCGGCCCCCTCCTCCAGCAAGCGGTGGCCATGGGCGATGGCGCGCGCCGCATCGTCGCCGCAGCCGTCGCCGGAAAAGGAATCGTCGGTGAGATTGACGATGCCCATCACCAGCGGGCGTTTCAGGCTGAGCCGATAGCGGCCGCAATGCAGAATGTCGTCCATGGGTCCGGGCCGGCCAAGCCGAGGTCGAGAAGAAGAGGCTTCAATGAAGACTCGTATGTTTGACTTGCCGTTTCAATGAGATATCTCGCGTTGAAACAAGAAGGGCCGCGCTGGCGGCCCTGGGGAAGGTATGTTCCGGTTCAGGCCGGTGCCGCCGCGTTGGGCGCGGTACCGGAAGGCTTGTCGGGCGACGACGGCGCGGGGGCGCTGCTGGGTTTGGGTGGCCGCGGCGGGCGCCCTTCCATGATGTCGGTGATCTGGTCGGCGTCGATGGTTTCCAATTCCAGCAGGGCTGCGGTCATGGCTTCCACCTTGTCGCGGTTGTCCTCGAGCAGTTTGCGGGCCAATGCGTACTGCTCATCGAGAATGCGGCGAATCTCGGCATCGACCTTTTGCAGAGAAGCCTCGGACATGTTCTTGTGGGTCGTCACGGAACGGCCGAGGAAAATCTCGCCCTCCTCCTCCCCATAGACCATGGGACCGAGGTTGTCCGACATGCCCCACTGGGTCACCATGCGCCGGGCCAGGTCGGTGGCGCGCTGGAAGTCGTTGGAGGCGCCGGTGGTCATCTGGTGCATGAAGATTTCCTCGGCAATGCGGCCGCCGAACAGCACCGCGATGGTGTTGAGCAGCCGGTCGCGGTCCTGGCTGTAGCGATCCTCGGTGGGCAACTGCATGGTCACGCCCAGGGCGCGGCCGCGCGGAATGATGGTGACCTTGTGCACCGGATCGGTCTTGGGCAGCAGCTTGGCCACCAGCGCATGGCCGGACTCGTGATAGGCGGTGTTCCTGCGCTCTTCCTCGGGCATCACCATGGAACGACGCTCTGCGCCCATCATGATCTTGTCCTTGGCGCGCTCGAAATCCTCCATGTCCACCACCCGCTTGTTGGACCGGGCGGCGAACAGCGCGGCCTCGTTCACCAGGTTGGCCAGGTCGGCGCCGGCGAAGCCGGGGCAGCCGCGGGCCAGGACGGAGGCATCGACGTCGGGCGCCACCGGCACCTTGCGCATATGCACCTTGAGAATCTGCTCGCGCCCGCGGATGTCCGGCAAGGGCACGACCACCTGGCGGTCGAAACGGCCGGGGCGCAGCAGCGCCGGGTCCAGCACGTCCGGGCGGTTGGTGGCGGCGATCACGATCACGCCCGCCGAGCCTTCGAAGCCGTCCATTTCCACCAGCAGCTGGTTGAGGGTCTGTTCCCGCTCGTCGTTGCCGCCGCCCAGGCCGGCGCCGCGCTGGCGCCCGACGGCGTCGATCTCGTCGATGAAGATGATGCAGGGCGCGGATTTCTTGGCCTGCTCGAACATGTCGCGCACGCGGGCCGCGCCGACGCCGACGAACATCTCGACGAAGTCGGAGCCGGAGATGCTGAAGAACGGCACCTTGGCCTCGCCGGCGATCGCCTTGGCGAGCAGGGTCTTGCCGGTGCCCGGCGAACCCACCATCAGCACACCGCGCGGAATGCGGCCGCCCAGCTTCTGGAACTTGGAGGGATCGCGGAGGAAATCCACCAGTTCCGACACGTCCTCCTTGGCCTCGTCGCAGCCGGCGACGTCGGCGAAGGTGACGGTGTTGCTGGCTTCGTCCATGATCCGGGCGCGGCTCTTGCCGAAGGAAAAGGCGCCGCCCTTGCCGCCGCCCTGCATCTGCCGCATGAAGAACACCCAGACGCCGATCAGGAGCAGCATCGGGAACCAGGACACGAACAGGCTCATCAGGAAGGACTGTTCCTCTTCCGGCTTGGCCACGACCTTGACGTCGTATTTCAGCAGGTCGGACACCAGCCAGAGATCGGCCGGCGCATAGGAAATGATCTTCTTGCCATCGGTGGTGGTGGCTTCCAGGGTGCGCCCCTGGATCAAGACCTTGGTGATCATCCCCTGCCGGACTTCGTCAAGGAACTGGGAATAGTCGATCGCGGACTGGGATACCTGGCGCGCGTTGAACTGGTTGAAGACGGTCATCAGCACGATGCCGATCACCAGCCAGATCGCCAAGCTTTTAAACATGTTATTCAAGGGATTGCCTCACTTTTCGGCCCATATGGACACAATTCTAGGCTCTATTCACGGGGCCTGCAAACGCCTGGAGCGCGCCAGCAGATAGGTTTCCGTACTCCGGTCGCGGGATGCCGCGGGCTTGCGCACCAGGATGCGTTCGAACGTTCTGGCGACGCTGTCCCGCAGTTCGATGTAGCCGCTACCTTGAAATACTTTGACCAGCATGTCACCACCGGGTTTCAGGTGTTGCTGACAGAATTCCAGGGTCAGTTCCACCAGATGCAGCGCCCGGGCCTGATCGGACACCGCAATGCCCGACAGGTTGGGGGCCATGTCGGATAAAACAAGATCCACCGTTCGCCCTTCGAGCGCATCGGTGAGCCGATGGAAGACCTCTTCCTCGCGGAAATCCCCCTGGATGAAGGTGACGCCGGCAATCGGCTCCATCGGCAACAGATCCAGCGCGATCAGGCGCCCGCCCGGCTGGATTCGGCGCACCGCGTATTCGCTCCAGCTGCCGGGCGTCGAACCCAGGTCGACCACGGTCATGCCGGGCTTCAGCAAGCGGTCCTTTTCGTCGATTTCCATCAGCTTGAACACCGCGCGGGAACGCCAGCCTTCCTGCTTGGACCTGAGCACATAGGGGTCATGAACGTGCTGGTTCATGTAGTGGCTGCTCTTTTTCGACCGTTTGCTTCTGATTGTCACTGACTTGGGCCCTGCTTACATGCGAAAATACGCGCCATGATCGAACTGACTACCGAACAGCGCAAGGCACTCCGTGCCGCCGCCCATCATCTGAATCCCGTCGCCAGCGTTGGACAGCACGGTCTGACGCCGGCCGTTCTGAACGAGATCAATGCCGCCCTGAAGGCCCATGAACTGATCAAGGTCAAGCTCCACGGCATCGAACGCGAAGACCGGGAAGCCCTCTTCGCCGAAATCTGTGCCGCCCTGGAGTGCGCACCGGTGCAGCACATCGGCAACATCCTCGTGCTCTGGCGGGAAAAACCGGCCGAGGACAAGGCCGCGGCCAGGCCGGCCGGTCGCAAGGCTCCGCAGCCTCGCACCAAGAAGCAGGCCGCCGCCGCCCTCGAACGCCGCCGCCGCTCCGTCCGCTGACCGGGGCGCGCCACGCGCTCCCACGCTACCCACTCTACCGTTTGCCCCGCTCCTGCCAGATCACCAGCCACAGCCCCAGCAGGGTCTGCACCAGATAGAGTCCGCTGGAAACGCCGTGCCAGGTGGCGAAGCGGTCGCGCAGGGCGCTTTCCATCACGGCGCGCGGCAAGGCGTCCGCCTTCAACTGCGCCAGGATGGGCTGGATGCCGAAATGGCCGGCCACCGTCAGCGCCGCCATGGCCAGCACGATCCAGAGCACGCTGGACTTGAAGGCCCGCCAGCCGCGCCGCACCAGAAGATAGAGCAGCAGATAGGCGCCGGCGCCGAGGCCGACCCAGGCGACGGCGGAAAACATCGTCCCGGCGAGGTTGCCCGCCAGGGTGCGATCCGACAGCTGGGCGAACAATACCGGCGCGGCGAGATAGCCGATCGCGACGAGGCCGCCGACCCAAACGGCGATCGCCAGAGCGTAGAGGCTTTCGGCAAGCTTGTTCACAGTGCGGAATCTCCTGACCGGGTGGGGGTCAAGCGGCGGCGCTTCTCGCCACTTCAATCGCCCCGTTCATTGCGTTCGCGACGGCTACTCGTAGCGGACATCGAGGATCTCGTATTCGCGGATGCCGCCGGGCGCCTGGACCTCCGCCACGTCGCCGGCGAACTTGCCGATCAGGGCGCGGGCGACCGGGGAGTTGAGGGAAATCTTGCCGATCTTCAGATCGGCCTCGTCGTCACCGACGATCTGGTAAGTGACGGTCTTGCCGGCATCGACGTCCTCCAGTTCCACCGTCGCGCCGAACACCACGCGACCGTCGGCGTCCAGGGAGGCGGGATCGATGATCTGGGCGTTGGACAGCTTGCCCTCGACCTCGGCGATGCGGCCCTCGATGAATCCCTGGCGCTCCTTGGCGGCCTCGTACTCGGCGTTCTCCGACAGATCGCCATGGGAGCGGGCCTCGGCGATGGCGGCGATCACGCTGGGGCGATCCACCGTCTTCAGACGATGGAGTTCCTCCCTCAGCAGTTCGGCGCCACGCAGGGTGATGGGAAACTTGCTCATGCCGACAGCTCCCCATGGAGGCTCTGCAGCGCATAGGTTTCCAGGCCGGAATGGCGCATCCCGGCGCAGGCCGCCCGGGCGCCCTCGACGGTGGTGAACAAGGTGACCTTCTGGGCCAGGGCGGAAGTGCGGATGGAGCGGGAATCGGCAATGGCCGTGCGCTTCTCGTCCACGGTATTCACGATCAGGGCGATTTCGTTGTTCTTGATCATGTCGACGATATGGGGTCGGCCCTCGGTAACCTTGTAGACCGCCGACACCGGGATGCCGGCCGCCTCGATGGCGGCGGCGGTGCCGCGGGTGGCGACCAGGGTGAAACCCAGCGCGTGGAGTTCGCGGGCCACTTCGACGGCCTTGGGCTTGTCGGCGGGCTTGACGCTGATGAAGACCTTGCCGGACTTGGGCAGGCGGGTGCCGGACGCCAGTTGCGACTTGACGAAGGCCTCGCCGAAACTGCGGCCGACGCCCATCACCTCGCCGGTGGACTTCATTTCCGGACCGAGGATGGTGTCCACCCCGGGGAATTTGGAGAAGGGGAACACCGCCTCCTTCACCGAGTAGTAGGGCGGAATCACTTCCTTGGTCACGCCCTGGTCGGCCAGCGTCCGGCCCGCCATGCAGCGCGCGGCGATCTTGGCCAGCGGCAGGCTGGTGGCCTTGGACACGAAGGGCACGGTGCGCGAGGCGCGCGGGTTCACTTCCAGCACATACACCACCGCGTCCCCGCCCTGTCCCTGGATGGCGAATTGCACGTTCATCAGGCCCACCACGTTGAGGCCCTTGGCCATCATTTCGGTCTGGCGCCGCAGCTCGTCCTGGATTTCACGGGACAGGGTGAACGGCGGCAGGGAGCACGCCGAGTCGCCGGAATGCACGCCGGCCTGCTCGATGTGCTCCATGATGCCGCCGATGATCACCTGCCGGCCGTCGCACAATGCATCGACGTCGACTTCGGTAGCGTCGTTGAGGAAGCGGTCCAGCAGCACCGGGGAATCGTTGGAGACCCGCACCGCCTCGCGCATGTAGCGCTCCAGGTCCTTCTGCTCATGGACGATCTCCATCGCCCGGCCGCCCAGCACGTAGCTGGGCCGCACCACCAGCGGATAGCCGATCTCGGCGGCCAGGGCGATGGCCTGCTCCGGGGTGCGCGCGGTGCGGTTGGGCGGCTGCTTCAGGCCCAGGTCGTGGAGCAGCTTCTGGAAGCGTTCCCGGTCCTCGGCGGCGTCGATCATGTCGGGGCTGGTGCCGATGATGGGCACGCCGTTGGCCTCCAGGTCGCGGGCGCGCTTCAATGGCGTCTGGCCACCGAACTGGACGATCACGCCGGCCGGCTTCTCGACCTCGACGATCTCCAGGATGTCCTCCAGGGTCAGCGGCTCGAAGTAGAGGCGGTCGGAGGTGTCGTAGTCGGTGGATACGGTCTCCGGGTTGCAGTTGACCATGATGGTCTCGTAGCCGTCTTCCCGCATCGCCAGCGCCGCATGGACGCAGCAATAGTCGAACTCGATGCCCTGGCCGATGCGGTTGGGGCCGCCGCCCAGCACCATGATCTTCTTCTTGTCGGTGGGCCGCGCCTCGCACTCCTCCTCGTAGGTCGAGTACATGTAGGCGGTGGACGTGGCGAACTCGGCGGCGCAGGTGTCCACCCGCTTGAACACCGGCCGCACGCCCAGCGCCTGGCGATGCTTGCGCACCTCGGTTTCGGAACCGCCGATCAGGTTGGCGATGCGGCGATCGGAGAAACCCTTGCGCTTCAATCCGCGCAAGGCGTCGGCATCCAGCGTGCTCAGCAGCTGCGCCCGGATCCAGGCCTCGGTATTGACGATGTCCTCGATCTGCACCAGGAACCAGGGGTCGATCCTGGTCAGATTGAACGCGTCCTGCAGCGAGTAGCCCTCGCGGAAAGCCTGCCCCAGATACCAGATGCGCTGGGCGCCGGGGTTGGCCAGTTCGTGGTCGATCTCTTCCCGCGACGCCTCGATTTCGTCCAGCCCGTAGACGCCGACCTCCAGTCCGCGCAGCGCCTTCTGCAGCGATTCCTGGAAGGTGCGGCCGATGGCCATCACCTCGCCCACGGATTTCATCTGGGTGGTCAGCCGGTCGTTGGCCTGGGGGAACTTCTCGAAGGCAAAACGGGGAACCTTGGTCACCACGTAGTCGATCGAAGGCTCGAAGGAGGCCGGCGTGGCGCCGCCGGTGATGTCGTTCTTCAGTTCGTCCAGGGTGAAGCCCACCGCCAGCTTGGCCGCGACCTTGGCGATGGGGAAGCCGGTGGCCTTGGAGGCCAGGGCCGAGGAGCGCGATACGCGCGGATTCATCTCGATCACGATCATCCGGCCGTCGTCGGGATTGATCGCGAACTGCACGTTGGAGCCGCCGGTATCGACGCCGATCTCGCGCAGCACCGCAATGGATGCGTTGCGCATGATCTGGTATTCCTTGTCGGTCAGGGTCTGGGCCGGCGCAACGGTGATCGAGTCGCCGGTGTGCACCCCCATCGGGTCCAGGTTCTCGATGGAGCAGATGATGATGCAGTTGTCCTTGTGGTCCCGCACCACTTCCATTTCGTACTCTTTCCAGCCGAGCAGCGACTCCTCGATCAAGAGTTCGCTGGTGGGGCTGGCTTCGAGACCGCGCTTGCAGATCTCGGCGAATTCCTCCTGGTTGTAGGCGATGCCGCCGCCGGAACCGCCCATGGTGAACGAAGGCCGGATGATGGCGGGAAAGCCGATGCCGGCCTGGACCTGCTGGGCCTCCTCCATGCTGTGGGCGATGGCGGAACGGGCGGAGCCGAGGCCGATCCGGGTCATCGCCTGCTTGAACTTCTCGCGGTCCTCGGCCTTGTCGATGGCTTCCTTGGAAGCGCCGATCATCTCCACGCCGTATTTTTCCAGCACGCCGTGCCGGGCCAGGTCCAGCGCGCAGTTCAGCGCCGTCTGCCCGCCCATCGTCGGCAGGATGGCGTCGGGCCGCTCCTTGGCGATGATGTTCTCCACCGCCTGCCAGGTGATCGGCTCGATGTAGGTGACGTCCGCGGTGCCCGGATCGGTCATGATCGTGGCGGGGTTGGAGTTGACCAGGATGACCTTGTAGCCCTCCTCGCGCAGCGCCTTGCAGGCCTGGGCGCCGGAGTAGTCGAACTCGCAGGCCTGTCCGATGATGATCGGGCCGGCACCGATGATGAGGATGCTGTGGATGTCGTTTCTTTTAGGCATTCGATGTCTCCGCGGGACCGCTCCAAGGAGACGTACGCCCCCCTGTGGGGGGCAGCGAGCCGGGTTTGCGAGCGTGGGGGGCCATTATTGTTTTTCCATCATCCCGATAAAGCGGTCGAACAGGTAGGACACGTCGTGGGGACCGGGGCTGGCTTCGGGGTGGCCCTGGAAGCAGAAGGCGGGCCGGTCGCTCCAGGCCATGCCCTGCAGGCTGCCGTCGAACAGGGAGACGTGGGTCGTCCGCACATTGGCCGGCAACGTGGCCGGATCGACGGCGAAGCCATGGTTCTGGCTGGTGATCAGCACCTGGCCGCTATCGAGGTCCTTGACCGGATGGTTGGCGCCGTGGTGGCCGAACTTCATTTTCAGGGTCTTGCCGCCCGCCGCCAGGCCCATCAACTGGTGACCGAGGCAGATGCCGAAGGTGGGCAGCTTCTTATCGAGGAAGGTGCGGATTGCATCGATCGCGTAATCGCAAGGCTCCGGATCGCCCGGGCCGTTGGAGAGGAAAACGCCATCGGGATCGAGCGCCAGCACCTCGGTGGCGGACGTCTGCGCCGGGACCACTGTCAGCTTGCAGCCCCGTTCCGCGAGCATCCGCAGGATGTTGCGCTTGACGCCGAAATCGTAGGCGACGACGTGAAGGCGGGGCTCGCCCTGGGTGCGATATCCCTGCCCCAGGCGCCACTCGGCCTCGGTCCAGGGATAGGCGGTCTTGGCGCTGACCACCTTGGCCAGATCCATACCGGCCAGGCCGGGAAAGGCGCGCGCCTGGGCCAGGGCCGCGTCGACATCGGGGGCGTCACCTGTCACCAGACAGCCAGCCTGGGCGCCCTTCTCGCGCAGGATGCGGGTCAGCTTGCGGGTGTCGATGTCGGCGATGGCCACCACCCCTTCGGCCTTCAGATAGGCGTCGAGGGACTGCTCGCTGCGGAAGTTGGAGACCAAGAGGGGCAGGTCGCGAATCACCAGGCCGGCGGCGTGGATTCGGGACGCCTCGCAATCCTCGCGATTGATGCCGTAATTGCCGATATGGGGATAGGTCAGGGTGACGATCTGACGGCAGTAGGAGGGATCGGTCAGAATCTCCTGGTAGCCGGTCAAGGAAGTGTTGAACACCACCTCGCCGACGCTGGAGCCTGCCGCTCCGATGCCCTTCCCCCTGAAAACCGTCCCGTCGGCAAGCACAAGAATGGCAGGCGGAAACTGTGGCACGGTCGGGCTCCTGAGAATAGCGTCGGCAATCGAAATCGGAAACGGCGCAGGTATTCAGGGACCGTTTCCGCAAACCCGCCGATTATACGCTGAGGCAGGCCCGGTTTCCAGCCCGGCGGCAATCGCCGGGGCCGCCTCCGCCTTGCCCGCGCGCCCTCCCGTTCGACATCAAACAAGCGGCAAGACGCCGCTCCCGCACCGGATCAGCGCAGGCCGAGCACGTCCTGCATGTCGAACAAGCCGGCGGAACGGCCGCGCATGAAGCGGGCGGCCCGCATCGACCCCAGCGCATAGGACATGCGGCTCGCCGACTTGTGGGTGATCTCGATGCGCTCGCCGGTGCCGGCGAACAGCACCGTGTGGTCGCCGACCACGTCTCCGCCCCGAATCGTGGCAAAGCCGATCTGGGTCGCCGGCCGCTCGCCGGTATGGCCTTCGCGCCCATAGACGGCGCACTCGTCGAGATTCCGCCCCAGGGCCTGGGCGACGATCTCGCCCATGCGCAACGCGGTGCCCGAGGGCGCATCGACCTTGTGCCGATGATGGGCCTCGATCACTTCCACGTCATAGCCTTGATCGAGAATCCGGGCCGCCACGTCCAGGAGCTTGAAGACCGCATTCACCCCGACCGCCATGTTCGGCGCGAATACGATCGGTACCTCCCGGGCCGCCGCCTCGATCTGAGCCTTCTGCTCGGCCGAGAAACCGGTGGTGCCGATCACCATATGCACCCCCAGCCGCCGACAGACCTCCATGTGGGCCAGCGTTCCTTCCGGACGCGTGAAGTCGATCAGGCAATCGGCGCCCCGCAGCGCGCTCTCCACGTCGGCCGTGATCGCGACGCCGCACGGCGCACCGATCAACTCACCGGCGTCCTTGCCCAGGAAAGGGCTCGCCGGGTGTTCCAGCGCGGCGGCCAGAACGGCATCCCCGGCCTCGGAGACAGCCTCGATCAGGGTGCGGCCCATGCGGCCGGCACTGCCTGCAATAGCGAAACGGATCTTGCTCATAAATCTGGAATTCAATCGTCAGAAAGGCCAATACCAACGCTTGGAGGACTTGGCATCCTCCTTCGCGGCATCCTTCACCGCATTGGGGTCGGCCGCGATATCGATGACCCGCGCAGCCGGACTCGCCGGTTGCGCCTCGACCTGCCCCGGCTCCTGGCCCGCCACGTCGCCGCCGACGCGCAGCAGCTTGCCTTCCTGGAAGAAGACGCTCAACTGGCGCTGCTGGAAATCCTCGCCCTTGCCAGTCTGGAAACGATATACGTAATCCCAGCGATCGGCATGAAAGGGGTCCGCGATCAGCGGCGTGCCGAGCAGGTAGCGCACCTGTTCCTTGGTGATTCCGGGCTTGAGCTGGGCCGCCATTTCCTGGCTGACGAAATTGCCCTGCCGGATGTCGATGCGGTAGGGCGTCAGATAGTCGGTCACCTTGACCTCGGACGTACTTGAACAAGCCGCCAACAGCAGCGGCAGCAACAATACGGCTTGCCTGGGGAAGGACATGGAAATGGTTTGGGGAAGTTTTCCGGAGAGTCGGAAAACTATATCATAGGCCTGTCGATTCCCTCTCTCCGCCCATGTCCAACTCTGAAAATCTGAAGAACATCGGCCTGAAGGCCACGTTCCCCCGGCTGCGGATTCTGGAGCTGTTCCAGAAGTCCGACGCACGCCATCTGACCGCGGACGAGGTGTACCGGTATCTGCTGGCGGAAAACATCGACGTGGGCCTGGCCACGGTTTATCGGGTGCTCACCCAGTTCGAGCAGGCGGGCCTGATCCAGCGCCACTTCTTCGAGTCGGGCAAGGCGGTTTTCGAGCTCAACGAGGGCAAGCACCACGATCACCTGGTCTGCATGCAATGCGGCAAAGTCGAGGAGTTCTTCGATGCCGAAATCGAACGGCGCCAGAACAAGATCGCCGAGCAACGCGGCTTCAAGGTCCGCGAACACGCCCTCTACCTCTACGTGGATTGCCTGCGACCCGATTGCGAGCACCGCCGGCAGTGCCCGATCAAGGACGAGTGCAGCCATCTGGACGCCCAGGGCAACTGTCCGCCTTCCTGTCCCGAGGTTACGGCCAAATAGCGGTACGGCTGGATCAGAGACCCAGCAATTCCCTGGCGTGCTGGCGCGTAGTGCCGGTGATCGTGACCCCGCCCAGCATCCGCGCGATCTCCTCGACGCGCCCCTCCCCGTCCAGGGGCGTCACGCGGCTCAAGGTCTGGTCCGCCCGCGTCTCCTTGGCGATCGACCATTGCCAGTGGGCCTGGGCCGCCACCTGGGGCAGGTGCGTCACGCACAGGACCTGGCGATGGCTGCCGAGCTGCTTCAGCAATCGCCCGACGATTTCGGCGACGCCGCCGCCGATGCCCACATCCACCTCGTCGAAAATCAGCGTCGGCACCTCGCCGGCCTGACTGGCGATCACCTGGATCGCCAGGCCGATGCGCGACAATTCACCGCCCGAAGCCACCTTCGCCAGCGGCCGCGGCGGCTGGCCGCCGTTGGCGGCAACGCGGAACTCCACGTTCTCCAGGCCGTAACCAGCCCCTTCGGCCACCGCCGGCAAGGCGATCTCGAAGCGTCCGCCCGCCATGGCCAGTTCCTGCATGGCGTCCGTCACCTGACGCGATAGCCGCTCAGCCGCCGCCTTGCGCCCCTGGCTCAAGCGCTCGGCGAGGACCATGAAGGCCTGCCGGGCCACGGCTTCATGCTCTGCCAGCGCCGCCGGGTCCGCCGTCAGGCGCAGTTCCTCCAGGCGGACGGAGAGCCGCTCCAGTAATTCCGACAACTCGTCGGGACTCACCCGATGCTTGCGGGCCAGGCCGGTCACGGCCTGGATGCGCTGCTCCAGCTCGGCCAGCCGCCCCGGGTCCAGCTCCAGACGCTGACGATAGCGGGACAGCGTATGGGCCGCCTCGGACAGCTGGATGCGGGCGCCCTCGATCAGTTCCAGGGGTTCCTGCAAGGCCCGATCCACTTCCGCCAGATCCCGCAAACGCGCCAGGACCTGATCGACCAGCATGGTCGCCGCCACCTCCCCCGCGTCCAGGATCTCCACCGCGCTGTCGGCCGCCTCCATCAGGCTGGCGGCATGGGTCAGGCGGCTGTGCTCCTGATTGTCGTCCTGCCATTGCGAGGACTCGAAGCCCAGATTCTCCAGCTCCCTGACCTGCCATTCCAGGGTTTCCCGCTCCCGGTTGCCGGCCGCGGCGTCCTGCTCGGCCCGTTCCCGGGCCTCCCGCAAACGCTGCCAGGCGCGCCAGGACTCGGCCACCTCCTTGGTCAGTCCTTCCAGCCCCGCATGGGCATCGAGCAGTTGCCGCTGGGCATCCGCACGCAACAGAGACTGATGGGCATGTTGGCCGTGAATGTCGGCCAGCAGGTCGGCGGCGGCCTTCAACTGCGCCAGGGTCGTCGGCGTGCCGTTGATGTAGGCGCGGGAACGACCGCCCGCATCCACCACCCGCCGCATCAGGCAGATGCCGTCTGCGCCTTCGAAGTCGTTCGCAGCCAGCCATTGGGCCAGGGGACTATCCGGCGCGACGTCGAACTCGGCGACCACCTCCGCCTTGTCCCGCCCCATCCGCACCGCCGTGCCGTCGGCCCGTTCGCCCAGCGCCAGGGACAGGGCATCGATCAGGATCGACTTGCCGGCGCCGGTTTCCCCGGTGAGCGCGCCAAAACCCTCCTGAAATTCGAGTTCGAGGCCATCGACAATGACGAAATCGCGAATCGACAATCGCCGCAACATGGTTTGATGTCCTTTATCGGCTATCCAGGCAGCCCGTCCGGCAGCAATTCCCGGATGCTAGGCGTGTTTGGGCGCGGCGCTCCAATGCAGCTTTTCGCGCAGCATGGCGAAGTAGCTGTACGTCGGAGGATGCAGCAGGCTCACGCAATGCGTGGAGCGGCCAATGCGCACGCAATCCCCGGCGAGGGCATCGAACCGGGCCTGCCCGTCGAAATGCACCCTGGCCTCGTGGGGCGGCACCAGCACCAGTTCCACCACGCTGCGGTCCGGAATGGTGATGGGGCGATAGGACAAGGCGTGGGGACACAGCGGCACCACCGCGATGCCCGCCACCGCCGGATGCAGGATCGGGCCGTTGGCGGAAAGGGCATAGGCGGTGGAACCGGTGGGCGTGGCGACGATCATGCCGTCGGCGCGCAGGACGTAGAGAAACTCTCCATCCACCTTCACTTCCAGTTCGATCATGCGGCCGATGTCGCCCTTGTTGACCACCACGTCGTTGAGAGCCAGGGCGTTGCACTGGGAAACGCCGTCGCGCACCACCGCCACGTCGAGCAGAAAGCGCCGCTCCACGGCGAATTTCCCGGCCAGCAACTGCCCGATGCCGACCCGCAGGTCCTGGCGCGCCAGATCGGTCATGAAACCCAGGCGCCCCTGATTGACCCCCACCAGGGGCACGTCGTATTCCGCCAGGCGGCGGGCGGCGTTGAGCATGGTGCCGTCGCCGCCGATCACCACGGCGACGTCGGCCCGCATTCCCATCGTTTCATAATCCACCACCGCATAACCGTGGGAATCCACGGCCATCGCGGTGCCATCCTCGATCAGCACCTCGACGCCGGCATCCCTCAGGCCATCGGCCAGATCCTGTACCGATCCGGCGACCTCGGGGCTGCGGTATTTGCCGATCAGGGCGACGGTACGGACCGGTTTGGTAAAAAACTCGCTCATGTAGCCGATTTAACCATATTTTCCCGGGCCCCCATTTCGCTAGAATGGGAGCCATGCTCGATGCCCGCGCCAAAACCCTGCTGAAAACCCTGGTCGAACGCTATATCGCGGAAGGCCAGCCGATCGGTTCGCGCGCACTGTCCAAGTATTCCGGTCTGGAGCTGTCTCCGGCCACCATCCGCAACGTGATGTCGGACCTGGAAGAACTGGGGCTGATCGCCAGTCCCCACACTTCCGCCGGCCGCGTTCCGACCGCGCTGGGCTATCGCCTGTTCGTCGACACCCTGCTCACGGTGCAGCCCCTGGCCCGGCAGGAGCTGTCCGAATTGCAGGGCGCGATCCAGCCCAGCCAGCCGCAGCGGGTCATCAGCCAGGCTTCCCAGCTGCTGTCCAACCTGACCCACTTCGCCGGCGTGGTGGTGGCCCCGCGCCGGCAGCAGCCCCACATCCGCCAGATCGAGTTCCTCAAGCTGTCGGAGACCCGGATCCTCCTGATCATCGTCACCGCCAACGGCGAGGTGCAGAACCGCATCCTGTTCACCCAGCGCAATTACACGCCGGAAGAACTGGTGGAGGCCGCCAACTACCTGAACCAGAATTGCATCGGCCTCGACTTCGATCAGATCCGCACCCGGCTGCGCGAGGAATTGCGGGTGCTGCGCAGCGACATGACCGAATTGATGAGCGCCGCGCTGGACGCCAGCACCGAGGTGGCGGCCGACACCTCGGCCCCGCAGTATGTGATCTCGGGCGAACGCAACCTGCTGGACGTGGAGGATTTCTCCTCCAACATGGCCCGCCTGCGCCAGCTCTTCGATCTGCTGGAGCAGCGGACCTCCCTGTTCCAGTTGCTCGAGCTCTCCAACCGCGCCGAGGGCGTGCAGGTCTTCATCGGCGGCGAGTCGGGACTGGCGCCCCTGGACGAGTGCAGCGTGGTGGCGGCACCCTACGAAGTGGAAGGCCAGGTGGTGGGCACCATCGGCGTCATCGGCCCGACCCGGATGGCCTACGAACGGGTGATTCCGATCGTGGACATCACCGCCAGGCTGCTTTCCTCCGCCCTATCTGCGCCCTAACGCCCATGGTGCAGACCCCACCCACGGAGGATGAAACGGGCGCCGGCATAAAGGCCCGCCCCCTCCCAACCTCCCCCTCTCCGGGGGAGGTGATTACGTTTGCTCGCTGCGCTCGGATGTCTGACTTACCGTTCCAATTTGCTGTTTCACGCTAAAACACACCATCGATGCCCCGCTTCCTTCCCGAACCGCCCCACCGGCACGGCGGCCCGGCCCGCACCGCGGTGTTGCTGGTCAACCTGGGTACCCCCGAGGCGCCGACCGCGCCGGCGCTGCGGCGCTACCTCAAGGAGTTCCTGGCGGACCCGCGCGTGGTGGAGATCCCGCGCTGGGCCTGGTGGCCCATTCTCCACGGCATCATCCTCAACACCCGTCCGTCCGGGTCGGCGCGGAAATACGCCCAGATCTGGCTCAAGGAAGGGTCGCCGCTCCAGGTCCATACCGAACGGCAGGCCAAACTGTTGCAGGGTCTGCTCGGCCAGCAGGGCCACGCCGGACTGAAGGTGGCCTGGGCCATGCGCTACGGCCAGCCGTCCGTTCCGGCGGCCCTGAGCCGCCTCAAGGCCGAGGGCGCTCGGCGCATCCTGATCGTCCCGCTCTACCCCCAGTACGCCGCTTCCACCACCGCCAGCGTGATGGACTGTGCGGCGCAATGGATGCAAGCCAGCCGCAATCTGCCGGAACTGCGCTGGGTACGCCATTTCCACGACCACCCGGGCTACATCGCCGCCCTGGCCGGCGCAGTACGGGAACACTGGCAAGGCAACGGACGCGCGGAGAAACTGGTCATCAGCTTCCACGGCACGCCCCGGCGCAGCCTGGACCTGGGCGACCCTTATCACTGCGAATGCCAGAAGACCGGCCGTCTGCTGGCCCAGGCGCTGGGACTGAACGCCGAGCAATACGCCGTCACGTTCCAGTCGCGCTTCGGCCGCGCCCGCTGGCTGCAGCCCTACACTCAGCCGACGCTGGAGCGCCTGGCCCGGGAAGGCGTAAAGCGGGTGGATGTGATCTGTCCCGGCTTCGTCGCGGACTGCCTGGAAACCCTCGAAGAAGTCGCCATGGAATGCAAAGCCGCCTTTCTGGCGGCCGGCGGCCGGGATTTCCACTACATCCCCTGCCTCAACGAGCGTCCCGACTGGATCGCCGCCCTTTCCAGCCTGGTCCGCCAGCACCTGGGACACTGGCAGGACCTGCCCGAGCAGGAGGACGGCGCCACCCACGCCCTCGCCCAGGCGTTGGGCGCCCAGGACTAAGAGCCCGGAGCCAACAGGCGAAGCCTTTTAAGAATTCCGATTCAGACCTTTCCGTAAGGTGCTGATTAAAAGAAATTAGCCTAAACAAGGCGCAAGATCACTGCGAATTAGCCCCTCAAGCTTGGCCGCTGCAGGTCGTTGACCCTACAAAGTCCTTCCGTGAGGGTATTCCCATGAAAATCGCCAGCGGGACAGTATCCCTGTCCGCCCAACACCATTACCAACGGACCGAATCGGTCCGCACATCCCTGGAAATCACCTCCGGCGCTTCACGGCCGGTTGCCGATGCGAGCGGGAGCCGAGCCCATATTTCCAGCAATGGCCGCGTCATGGCGACCCAGACCGCGGAAACCCAGGAGACCCGGAATGACCAGACGGACAGCGACCCCACGCTCAGCCTGATCAGGCTGATGGTCGAATTCATCACCGGCAAGCCGGTCCGCATCTTCTCCATGGCGGAGCCGGCCGCCGATGCCGGAAGCCAGGCGGCAACGGCCGACCAGTCGACACAGGCCTCCGCGGCGCCGTTCCCCACCGCGACCGGCCCGGGACTGGCCTTCGAACACCATGTCCGCAGGGAGGAAACGGAACAGCTCGATCTGAGCACCGAAGGCGTCATCAATACCGCAGATGGCCGCTCCATCAGTTTTCGGCTGGACCTGACCATGAGCCGCCATTACGCCGAGCAACTGGACATCAGCCTGCGTACCGGCAGTGCCCGCCGCACCGACCCCCTGGTCCTGAATTTTTCCGGTACGGGTGCCCAGCTCAGCAACCAGCGCGTGCGGTTCGATCTCAACGGCGATGGCCAACAGGAGAACGTCGCCCTGTTGGCGGAAGGAAACGCCTATCTGGCATTGGACCGGAACAACAATGGCCAGATCGACAACGGCCTGGAACTGTTCGGCCCCGCCAGCAACTCCGGCTTTGCCGAACTGGCCCGCTACGATGACGATGGCAATGGCTGGATCGACGAAAATGATGCGGTCTTCAAGCAGCTCAGTCTCTGGACGCCCGATCGCAACGGCGGCGGCACGCTGGAATCCCTGGCGCAAAAGGGCGTCGGGGCGCTCTACCTGGGGCAGACGCGGAGCCCCTTCGAGTTGCGCGGCGCAGGCAATCAGGACCTGGGCGCCGTGACAGCCAGCGGCCTCTATCTCAGCGAAACCGGCAAGGCGGGGTTCATGCAGGAAATCGACCTGACCGTGTGAGGCGCCACGCCGCCAAAGCGGAGGCGGATGCAATCTTTGAAAGATTTCCACGCCTCCGGCGCGCAACGGACCCAGCATGGGTCCGTTGTCGTTTCCGGCAGCCTCAAAAGAATTGCCACCAACCCCTTGAATTCGGATTCACCACCCCCAGTTAGCTTCGATGTCTGAATCGTCAATCTCGTTGAACATCATGTCCGATACTCCCGACTCCCCCTCGCCCCTGCCCGAAGAACCATCCGCGGAAGGCCTGCAGCCCGATACGACGCCCAGCCTGGAAGACATGCTCAAGGCGGCTGAACTGAAGGCGGCGGAACATCACGACGCCTGGCTGCGCGCCAAGGCGGAAACCGAGAACATGCGGCGGCGCGCCCAGGAGGACGTCGCCAAGGCCAGCAAGTTTGCGGCGGAAAAATTCGCCGGAGAGCTGCTGGCGGTGAAGGACAGCCTGGAAGCGGCCCTGGCCAACGAAAACCAGAGCGTCGAATCGCTGCGCTCAGGCGTCGAATTGACCTTGCGCCAACTGGCAGCGGCTTTCGAGAAATCCAACCTGGCGGAAATCAACCCGCTGGAGCAGAAGTTCGATCCGCACAAGCACCAGGCCATCAGCCAGGTCGAGGCCGAAGGCGAGCCCAATCGGGTCATCAACGTGCTGCAAAAAGGCTACCAACTCCACGAGCGGGTGATTCGTCCCGCCCTGGTGGTGGTTTCCAAGGCCATGGGTTGAAATCCGGCCCCCCACCCCTATTTACGAAACAGTCAATCGTCACAACAGGATGCAGGGCACCCGGCAGGCGTCGCCTGTCTTCCGCGCTCCTCATTTAAAGCTTGAAAGGAATCTGAAATGGGCAAGATCATCGGCATCGACCTGGGCACCACCAACAGCTGCGTCGCCATCATGGAAGGCGGCAAGCCCAAGGTCATCGAAAACTCCGAGGGCGCGCGCACCACCCCATCCGTCGTCGCCTACACGGAAGACGGTGAGATTCTCTGCGGCGCGTCGGCCAAGCGCCAGGCCGTGACCAATGCCAAGAACACCCTGTACGCGGTAAAGCGCCTGATCGGCCGCCGCTTCGAGGAGAAGGAAGTGCAGAAGGACATCGACCTGATGCCCTTCAAGATCGTCAAGGCCGACAACGGCGATGCCTGGGTCGAAGCCCGCGACAAGAAGATGGCGCCGCCGCAGGTCTCGGCCGAGGTGCTGCGCAAGATGAAGAAAACCGCCGAGGACTACCTGGGCGAGGAAGTCACCGAAGCCGTGATCACCGTGCCGGCCTACTTCAACGACAGCCAGCGCCAGGCCACCAAGGACGCCGGCCGCATCGCCGGGCTGGAAGTCAAGCGCATCATCAACGAGCCGACCGCGGCCGCGATCTCCTTCGGCCTCGACAAGCAGGAAGGCGACCGCAAGATCGCGGTGTTCGACCTCGGCGGCGGCACCTTCGACATCTCCATCATCGACATCGCCGAGATCGACGGCGAGCACCAGTTCGAGGTGCTGTCGACCAACGGCGACACCTTCCTCGGCGGCGAGGACTTCGACCAGCGCCTGATCGATCACATCGTCACCGAATTCAAGAAGGAACAGGGCGTCGACCTCAAGAACGACGTGCTGGCGCTGCAGCGCCTCAAGGAAGCCGCCGAGAAGGCCAAGATCGAGCTGTCCTCCAGCCAGCAGACCGAGATCAACCTGCCCTACATCACGGCCGACGCCTCCGGTCCCAAGCACCTGACCATGAAGCTCACCCGCGCCAAGCTCGAGTCGCTGGTGGAAGACCTGATCGAGCGCACCATCGAGCCCTGCCGCATCGCCATCAAGGATGCCGGCGTCAAGGTCTCGGACATCGGCGACGTGATCCTGGTCGGCGGCATGACCCGCATGCCCAAGGTGCAGGACAAGGTGAAGGAGTTCTTCGGCAAGGATCCGCGCAAGGACGTGAACCCGGACGAGGCCGTCGCCATCGGCGCCTCGATCCAGGGCGGCGTGCTGCAGGGCGAAGTGAAGGACGTGCTGCTGCTCGACGTGACCCCGCTCAGCCTGGGTATCGAGACCCTGGGCGGCGTGATGACCAAGCTGATCCAGAAGAACACCACCATCCCGACCAAGGCCAGCCAGGTGTTCTCCACCGCCGACGACAACCAGAGCGCGGTGACCATCCACGTGCTTCAGGGCGAGCGGGAAATGGCCGGCGGCAACAAGAGCCTGGGCCAGTTCAACCTCTCCGACATCCCGCCGGCGCCGCGCGGCATGCCGCAGATCGAGGTGATGTTCGACATCGACGCCAACGGCATCCTGCACGTGTCGGCCAAGGACAAGGGCACGGGCAAGGAAAACAAGATCACCATCAAGGCCAACTCCGGCCTTTCCGAAGACGAGATCCAGCGCATGGTGCAGGACGCCGAGGCGCATGCCGAGGAGGACAAGAAGGCCCATGAGCTGGTCGATGCCCGCAACCAGTGCGACGGCCTGATCCATTCCGTGAAGAAGGCGCTGGCCGAGCACGGCGACAAGATCGACGCCGAGGAGAAGACCGGGATCGAGGCCGCGATCAAGGAAGCCGAGGAAGCGATCAAGGGCAACGACTTGGCCGCGATCGAGGCCAAGTCGGAAGCCCTGGCCCAGACCAGCCAGAAGCTGGGCGAGAAGATCTATGCCGACGCGCAGCAGGCGGCCGGCGCTGCCGGCGCCGGCAAGGCGGATGGCGGCGGCGAGGCCAAGAAGGACGAGGGCGACGTCGTGGATGCGGAGTTCACCGAGGTAAACGACAAAAAGGGTTGAGGCGGGCCTTCCGTGCCGCTTTGACTGGCCGAGTCGCAGCGGGCGCCCTGCGCCCACTCGACTCGGCCTTTGCACTCCAACGCAGAACTGAACAACCATGGCAAAACGCGACTATTACGAGGTGCTCGGCGTCAATCGGGATGCGGCCGACGACGAGATCAAGAAGGCCTACCGCAAGCTGGCCATGAAGCACCATCCGGACCGCAATCCGGACAACCCCAAGGCCGAGGAGCACTTCAAGGAAGCGAAGGAAGCCTACGAGATCCTCTCCGACGCCAAGAAGCGCTCGGCCTACGACCAGTTCGGCCATGCCGGCGTCGACCCGTCGGCCGGCGGCGCGGGCTTCGGCGGTGCCGGGATGGGCGGCTTCGCCGACGCCTTCTCCGACATCTTCGGCGACATTTTCAGCAACGCCCGCGGCGGCGGCCGCTCCAACGTCTATCGGGGCGCCGACCTGCGCTACAACCTGGAGATCACCCTGGACGAGGCGGCGCGGGGCGCCGAAACCCGGATCCGGATTCCCACCATGGCGGAGTGCGAGCCCTGCGCGGGCAGCGGCGCCAAGAAAGGCACCGAATCCAAGACCTGCCCCACCTGCGGCGGCCACGGCCAGGTGCGGATGCAGCAGGGTTTCTTCTCGATTCAGCAGACCTGCCCCAAGTGCCACGGCACCGGCCGCTACATTCCGACGCCCTGCCCCAATTGCCAGGGCTCGGGCCGGATCAAGCAGCACAAGACGCTCTCGGTCAAAGTGCCGGCCGGCATCGACGAAGGCGACCGCATCCGCCTCTCCGGCGAAGGCGAACCGGGCGTCAATGGCGGCCCGCCGGGCGACCTCTACGTGCAGATCCACCTCAAGCCTCATCAGGTATTCCAGCGGGATCACGACGACCTCCACTGCGAGATGCCCATCAGCTTCGCCACGGCGGCGCTGGGCGGCGAGATCGAGATTCCCACCCTGGAGGGCGTCGCGCGCCTCAAGATTCCCGCCGAAACGCAGTCCGGCCGGGTGTTCCGCCTGCGCGGCAAGGGCATCAAGGGCATCCGCTCCAGCAGCCACGGCGATCTGCTCTGCCACGTCGCGGTGGAGACCCCGGTCAGCCTGACCGAGCGCCAAAAGGAACTGCTGCGGGAATTCGAGGACATCAGCCAGGAGCACGCCGAACGCCACAATCCGCGCGCCAAGGGCTGGATGGATCGGGTGCGGGATTTCTTCGCCGGCTAGAAAGAACGCCGATGCGCTTGGGATTGCTCCGTGGCGGTACCGGGAACCGGAATTATGCCGGCCGGGTCGGTGCCGTGTCCTCGGTCGCGCCGGCGATCCGCTCCAGCGCGGCGATGTCGGCCTGGTAATAGCGGCGCGCCAAGCCGACAGCGCGCTTGATCAGCACGCCCTGGCGGGTGAAGTCGGAAAGAATCCGGCTCGCGGTCTCGATCGAGATGCCCAGCATCGCACCGATGTCCTCCAGGCCGAAACGGTGGATGCGGTCGGTATTGCCGTCGCGCAATTGCAGCAGCAGCCGGGCCATGCGCTCCTTGGCCACGGCGCTGCCGCCGGCCAGTTCGGAGAGCCAGGTCTCCGCCTCGCGCAGCGCCTGCTGCGACATTCCCAGCAAGCGGCGTTGCAGTGCCGGATTCTGCTCCACCATGCGGCGAAAGTTTTCCACCGGGATGCGGCATACCGCCACCTCGCTCACCGCCACCGCCGTATTCTCAAAGACCGGGGAGAACACCGACTCCATGCCCGCCACGTCCCAGCGCTTGACGATGCGCACGATGCGGGGGGTGCCGGTGCTGGAGAACTTGATCAACTTGACGGTCCCGGAGCGGATGCAATAAATCCCGTCGGCCGGCGTCCCCGCCTGGAACAGCGCGCCTCCGGGCGGCACGATGAAATCGTCGATCCAGGTATGGAAATCGGCCAGTTGTTCCACCGTCACGTCGGAACAGACCATGACGCCCCGCAGGTCGCAGGACTGGCAATCGCTGCGCCCCTTGCGCTGCGGGGTGACCGCCTGCTTGATGATGACTTTCTCGCGGGGCGTGATCATGTCGCTTCCCCTTCAGGACCGGCGCCAGACCGTCCCCCCGGGGGAGTCCTCCAGGACGACGCCGGCCGCCTTCAGTTCGTCGCGGATGCGGTCCGACAAGGCGAAGTCCCGCGCCTGCTTGGCCGCCGCGCGGTCAGCGATGCGCTGTTCGATCTGTTCGTTGGACAAGCCGTCATGGGCCGGCGTCGCCTGCAGAAATTCCACCGCATCCCGCTGCAACAGCCCCAGCACCGCGCCCAGGCCCTTCAGTTGGCGCGCGAATGCCGGGTCGCCGCTTCGATTCGACTCGGCCGCCAGGTCGAACAACACCGCGACCGCCTCGGGCGTGCCGAAATCATCGTCCATCGCCTCGCGGAAACGGCGAGCGTGAACCTCGTCCCAATCCACCGCGGCCGGACCGTCATGGCCTCTCAGCGCGGTATAGAGGCGCGTCAGGGCGCTGCGAGCATCGTCCAGATGGACGTCGGAGTAATTCAAGGGGCTGCGGTAGTGGGCGCGCAGGACGAAAAACCGCACCACCTCGGCATCGTACCGCTTCAACACGTCGCGGATGGTGAAAAAGTTGCCCAGCGACTTGGACATCTTCTCGTCGTCGACGCGCACGAAGCCGTTGTGCATCCAGTAGTTCACGAAGGTATGGCCATGCGCCCCTTCCGACTGGGCGATCTCGTTCTCATGGTGCGGAAACTGGAGATCCTGGCCGCCGCCGTGAATGTCGAAATGCGATCCCAGAAGGTCGGAACTCATCGCCGAGCATTCGATGTGCCAGCCGGGACGCCCCTCCCCCCAGGGCGAGACCCACTTGGCCTCGGCCGGCTCCCCGGCTTTGGCATGTTTCCAGAGCACGAAGTCGAGCGGGTCGCGCTTGCAGTCGGCCACTTCGACGCGTTCGCCGGCCCGCAGGTCGTCCAGGGACTTGCCCGAGAGCTTGCCGTAGCCGTCGAACCCGCGCACGTGATAGCAGACGTCGTCATTCTCGGAACGGTAGGCCAGGCCGTTCTGTTCCAGTCGGCCGATCATCCGCAGCATCTGCGGCACGTATTCCGTGGCGCGGGGCTCATGATCGGGCCGCAACACGCCGAGGGCGGCCGCATCCTCGTTCATGCAGGCGATGAAGCGATCGGTCAGGGTCCGGATGCTCTCGCCGTTCTCGCCCGCCCGCCGGATGATCTTGTCATCGATGTCGGTGATGTTGCGGACGTAGGTCACCTGATAGCCGCTGGCGCGCAGCCAGCGCGCCACCATGTCGAACACGACCATTACCCGCGCATGGCCCAGGTGGCAGTAATCGTAGACCGTCATGCCGCACACGTACATGCGGACCTTGCCGGACTCGATGGGCACGAAATCCTGCTTATCGCGAGCAAGCGTGTTGTAAAGCTTCAACATGAGAAAAACAGAGATAAACGCCGAACAAAGCCGTATTTCCCGGATTGGAAAACGACCCGCTTTGATGGAATGAGTACTTGCTTCTTGTTAGAATCACGAGTCGATTCCACCCTCTCGCAGTACGGCAAAAAGTATAACATGACCGCTCGCAGCCCCTTCTCGCCCATCTCGCTCGCCGCTGGCCTTTTTGCCCTTACGCTGCTCAGTCTTCCCGTCCGCGCGGACCCCCTGCAGGATGCGTCGAAACTGCTGAAGCAGAATCAACATGCCCAGGCGCTGGAGCAGGTGGACAAGTTCCTGGCCGCGAAGCCGAAGGATCCCCAGGGCCGCTTTCTGCGCGGGGTGATCCTCACCGAGATGGGGCGCAGCAATGATGCGATCGCCATCTTCTCGCGGCTGACCGAGGACTACCCGCAACTGCCGGAGCCCTACAACAACCTGGCCGTCATCTACGCCCAGCAGAAACAGTACGACAAGGCGAAGCAGGCCCTGGAAACCGCGATCCGGACCCACCCCTCCTACGCCACGGCGCACGAGAACCTGGGCGACATCTACGCCCGGATGGCGAGCCAGGCCTACGACAAGGCCCTGCAGCTGGACTCGTCCAATTCGACGGCGCAGACCAAGCTGGCGATGATCCGCGACCTGATGGGCGGAAGCATCAGGACCGGCGTGCCCCCGGCGGTCGCTGCGCCCCCGGCTCTGGCGGCGGCGCCCAAAACACCGGCGGCCCCCGCGGCGCCCGCCCCCAAAGCCGTCGAACCGGCCAAGGCGGTGGTGCCGCCCAAGCCGGTCGTGGTGGCGGCGGCCACGGCGCCGCATCCCGGCCAGCCCGCTCCGGCGGCCCCTGCGCCTGCGCCGGCCAAGGCGGTTGAACCGAAGGCGAACGCCGGCGATCCCTCGGGCGAGGTCGGACGGCTCGTCAATGGCTGGGCCAAGGCCTGGTCGAAGAAGGACGTGAAGGCCTATCTGGCCGTCTACGCCAAAGACTTCGCGGTGCCGGGCGGCGCCACCCGCGCCGCGTGGGAGAAGGAGCGCAATCTGCGCATCAAGAAACCCGGCAACATCGAGGTCGCCGTCGACGACCTGAAGATCACCGCCAACGGCCCGGACCAGGCGGTCGCCAAGTTCCGCCAGCACTACAAGTCCGCCACGCTCAAGAGCTCCAGCAACAAGGTGCTGCATCTGGTCAAGCGGGATGGCAGGTGGCAGATCCAGCAAGAGCGCATAGGCAACTGATGCGTTCCATGATTCTTCTCCGGCGGATTCTCGCCGCGCTGGCGCTGACGGCGGCCGGCGCCGCCCTCGCTTCCACGCCGGCGCGCTACTCCGACTCGGGCCCCGAGCCGATGCTGGCGAGCATTTTCGACTCCATCGAAGCGGGCAATTTCGAGCACGCCGCGCAGAACGTGAACGCTCTGATCAAGGCCTACCCCAATTTCCGGCTCGCGCATCTGATCAAGGGCGACCTGTTGCTGGCGCGCACGCGCACCCTGACCCGGTTCGGCGAAGGCGGGCGCTCGGCGCAGGACAAGGTCGAGGACTTGCGCGCGGAAGCCATCGCCCGGCTCAAGGCCTACAAGACCAAGCCGCCGGCCAACTACGTGCCGCGCTATCTGTTGCAGATGGAGGCGGACCAGAAGTTCGCAGTGGTGGTGGATACGCAGAAGTCGCGGCTCTATCTCTACCAGAACGAGAAAGGCACGCCCCGCTTCGTCGCCGACTACTACATCACCCATGGCAAGCTGGGCAGCGAAAAACTCAAGGAAGGCGACAAGCGCACGCCGATCGGCGTCTATCACGTCACCTCCAGCCTGCCCACGGCGCGGCTGGGAGACTTTTACGGCAGCGGCGCCTATCCGATCAATTACCCCAATGAGTGGGATCGTCGGATGGGCCGCAACGGCCACGGCATCTGGCTGCACGGCACCCCCTCCAACACCTTCTCCCGCCCGCCCAAGGCCTCGGACGGCTGCGTGGTGCTGGCCAACCAGGATCTCGACGCCCTCGCCAAGAAGCTGCAGATCGGCCTCACCCCGGTCATCATCAGCAACAGCATCGAATGGCTGTCGCTCGACGACTGGCAGGCCGAACGCAGCTCGCTGCTGTCGATGATCGACACCTGGCGACAGGACTGGGAAAGCCGCAACATCGACCGCTACGCCAGCCACTATTCCAGGCGTTTCGCGGCCGACAGCCAGAACCTCGCCCAGTGGGTGGAGCAGAAGCGCAAGGTCAATGCCGGCAAGGAGTGGATCAAGGTCGCCACCCAGAACATCAGCATGTTCCGCAATCCGGGCAAGGAAGAATACGTCGTGGTCACTTTCGAACAGGACTACAAGAGCAGCAACCTGTCGAACGTGATGAAGAAGCGCCAGTACTGGATCAAGGAAGACGGCACCTGGAAAATCCTCTACGAAGGCGCGGCCTGATCCCACCCGCCACATCCGCCAAGGAATGCCATGAGAAAACTGTTTGCCCGGCTGTCCGCCCAACTCTTCACCCTCTGCGCCGGTCTGCTGCTCGGCCTCGCCGCCCAGGCCGCCCAGACCACCGCCACCCAGGTGGAAATCAAGACCAGCCAGGGCACCGTCGTCGCCGAACTCTACGGCGACAAGGCGCCCAGGACCGTGGAGAATTTCCTGAAGTACAGCAAGGACGGCTTCTACAACGGCACGATCTTCCACCGGGTGATCAACGGCTTCATGATCCAGGGCGGCGGCTTTGTGCCCGGCATGAAGGAGAAAAAGACCCGGGCGCCGATCAGGAACGAGGCCCAGCGTGCGATGAGTGCCGGGCTCAGGAACGAGGCCGGCACGCTGGCCATGGCCCGCACCCAGGACCCGCACTCCGCCGCCGCGCAGTTTTTCATCAATCTGGCCGACAACCGCAACCTCGACTACCCCTCCTTCGACGGCTGGGGCTATGCGGTGTTCGGCAAGGTCGTGAGCGGCATGGACGTCATCCAGAAAATCGCCCAGGTACCCACCGGAAACGCCGGCATGCATCAGAACGTGCCGCTCACACCGGTCGTCATCGAATCCATCACCGTCTTGTCCGCAAAGGAATCCAAATGATCAAGCTCCACACCAACCACGGCGTCATCACCATCGAACTCGACACCGAGAACGCCCCCAAGACCGCCCAGAACTTCCTCGACTACGTGGGGGCCGGCCATTACGACGGCACCCTGTTCCATCGCGTGATCGACGGCTTCATGATCCAGGGCGGCGGCTATGGCCCGGGCCTGAAGGAAAAGCCCACCCGCGATCCGATCGAGAACGAAGCCGCCAACGGTCTCAAGAACAAGCGCGGCACCCTGGCCATGGCGCGGACCTCCGACCCCCACTCCGCCACCGCCCAGTTCTTCATCAACGTGGTGGACAACGAATTCCTCGACTTCAAGGCCCCCAACGGCAACGGCTGGGGCTACTGCGTGTTCGCCAAGGTGGTGGATGGCATGGACGTGGTGGACGCGATCAAGTCGGTGAATACCGGCAATGCCGGCTTCCACCAGGACGTTCCGAAGGAGGACGTGGTGATCGAGCGGACCGAGGTGGTCTGACCGGACCCGCCGGATTTCCTCGGCCCCTCGGCGCTCCTCCCTCGACGTTCCATTGGACCTCTTCATCTCCGACCTGCACCTCTGTCCATCGCGGCCCGCGGCGACGGAGCGCTTTCTCGACTTTCTCGCCGGCCCGGCCACCCGGGCCGGCGCCGTCTACATCCTGGGTGATCTGTTCGAGTACTGGGCCGGCGACGACGATATCGCCGACCCCTTCAACGCTTCCATCTGCGCCGCCCTGAATCGCCTTTCGCGGCACGGCACCTTCCTCGGCTTCATTCCCGGCAACCGCGACTTCCTGGTGGGGCCGGCGTTTGCCGCCGCCGCCGGCCTGGCCCTGCTGGCGGACGGCAGCGTGCGCGACATCGGCGGCACGCCGACCCTGCTGATGCACGGCGACACCCTGTGCACCGACGACCATGGCTATCTGGAGTTCCGCGCCACGATCCGCAGCGACGCCTGGCGCCGGGAGTTCCTGGCGCGGCCGCTGGCCGCTCGCAAGGCCGAGATCGAAGCCCTGCGCCGCCACAGCGAAGCCGAAAAGCAGCGCAAGCCGATGGCCCTGATGGACGCCCATCCGGCGGCCGTGGCCCAGGCGCTGCGCGAATCCGGCTGCCGGCGCCTGATCCACGGCCACACCCACCGCCCCGCGCGCCACGAACACATCGTCGATGGCCGGACCTGCGAGCGCTGGGTGCTGGGCGACTGGTATGACAGCGGCGACTATCTGGCGTGCGATGCGTCGGGTTGCCGACTTCACCCCCTTCCCGCCGGATGAAAGACCCTCGCCAGCTGCTGCACAGCGTCTTCGGCTACAACAGCTTCCGCGGCGAGCAGGCCGCCATCGTGGATCACGTGGCCAACGGCGGCGACGCCCTGGTGCTGATGCCCACCGGCGGCGGCAAGTCGCTGTGCTACCAGTTGCCGGCGCTGCTGCGGCCCGGCTGCGGCATCGTCGTCTCGCCGCTGATCGCGCTGATGCAGGACCAGGTGGATGCCCTGCTGCAATCCGGGGTCAAGGCCGCCTTCCTCAATTCCAGCCAGGACTTCGAGGCGGCGGTGGACACCGAGCGGCGCCTGATGACCGGGCAACTGGACCTGCTCTACGTGGCCCCCGAGCGCCTGCTCAGCGACCGCTTCCTGGGCCTGCTCGACCAGCTCCACGAACAGCGCGGCCTGGCGCTGTTCGCCATCGACGAGGCGCACTGCGTTTCCCAATGGGGCCACGATTTCCGCCCCGAGTACATCCAGCTCTCGGTGCTCCACGAGCGCTACCCCGAGATTCCCCGGATCGCCCTGACGGCCACCGCGGACGAGCCCACCCGCAACGAGATCGTCCATCGGCTCGGCCTGGAGGAGGCGAAGAAGTTCGTTTCCAGCTTCGACCGGCCCAACATCCGCTATACCGTGGTGGAGCGGGACACCCCAAAAAAGCAGCTGCTCGGTTTCCTCGCCGCCCACCGCAACGCCGCCGGCATCGTGTATTGCCTGTCGCGCAAGAAGGTCGACGAAACCGCCGCCTGGCTGCGCGAACAGGGATTCAACGCCCTGCCCTACCACGCCGGCCTGGACGCCGAGACGCGGCGCGTCCATCAGCAGCGCTTCGTCCGCGACGAAGGCGTCGTGATGGTGGCCACCATCGCCTTCGGCATGGGCATCGACAAGCCCGACGTGCGCTTCGTCGCCCACCTGGACCTGCCCAAGAGCCTGGAAGCCTACTACCAGGAGACCGGCCGCGCCGGCCGCGACGGCGAGCCCGCCGAGGCCTGGATGACCTACGGCCTGAACGACGTGGTGATCCACCGCAACCGCATCGACGAGTCCGCCGCCGGCGAAGAGCAAAAGCGCATCGAGCGGCAGAAGCTCGACGCCATGCTCGCCTACTGCGAAGCCGCCGGCTGCCGCCGCACCCTGCTGCTGCAATACTTCGGCGAGACCACCGGCGCATGCAACAACTGCGACACCTGCGCGAGCCCGCCCCAGCTCTGGGACGGCACCGTCGCCGCGCAAAAGCTGCTGTCCGCCGCGCTGCGCACCGGGCAGCGCTTCGGCAGCGGCCATCTGATGGACGTGCTGCGCGGCAAGCGCAACCCCAAGATCGACGAATACCGCCATGACCTGCTGCCCACCTTCGGCGTCGGCCAGGACCTGGACGAGGCCACCTGGCGCGCCGTGATCCGGCAACTGCTGGTGGCCGGCATTCTCCAGGCCGACGCCCAGCGCTTCGGCGCCATCACCCTCACCGCGGCCGCCCGCGCCGTGCTGAAGGGCGAGACCACCCTGATGCTGCGGCGGCCGCGCAAGCTCACCTCCGGCCGCCCACCCCGCTTCAGCCGCAGCGAGGAGAAGAGCGAACTGGACATCGGCGATCTGGCCCTGTTCGAGACCCTGCGGACATGGCGCGCCGAAGAGGCCAAGCGCCAGGGCGTCCCGGCCTACGTGATCCTCCACGACCGCAGCCTGCGCGAACTGGCCCAGCAGCGGCCCGCCACGCTGGCCGATCTGCACGAGGTTCCCGGCATCGGCGAAGCCAAGGCCGCGCGCTACGGCGAAGCGCTGCTGGAACTCATCGCGGCGCGCTGATCACCCTCCCCCCGACGGAGGTTGATTGTATCCAAAATAGATACAATCAATTAAGCCAAAATAAACGCCGAAATGAAACATCAGATGCCGACTGAGTCTTCATTCCGGCCGCAAAAATTAAACAAAATATTGTTGCCTCTGCATCAACAATAAAATCAATCCATCCGGGTACGCATACGGTACCCTTGCAGGTGAGAGGCGATATCCCCCCCCGACCCCGGAGACAAACACGATGAAAACTGCTGCCCTTGCGGTTCTGGCCGCTGGCTTCATGGCCCCTACCGCCGCCCTGGCAACGCCCTCCTGCGAAGCGCAAGGAGAGGTGCGCCCCTACTGTGGATTCCGCCAACCCGAGGATCTGGAGCCCCTGGCGGACGGACGCCACCTGCTGGTGAGCCAGATGAATCTGACGCCCACTCCCCAGGGCTTCCTCTTCAAGTCGGGCAAGCTCTCCCTGCTCGACACCCGGACCGGCAAGGTGCGCGACCTCTACCCCGGCAAATCCGCCGGTCAGGCCAAGGCAAAGCCGACGCCCGGCTGGGGCGACCCGGCCTGCCCCGGGGAAATCGGCGACGCCCTCTCCCCCCATGGCATCCACCTGTCCCGCCGCGGCGACGGCCGCCTGCAACTCCTGGTCGTCAACCACGGCGGCCGCGAAGCCGTGGAATTCTTCGAGCTCGACGGCCAGCGCCTGACCTGGCGCGGCTGCGCCGTCGCCCCCCGGGGCAGCACCATGAACGACGTGGCGGCCCGCCCCGGAGGCGGCTTCATCGCCAGCAACATGATCGACGCCAGCACGCCTGAACAGGCGGCCCAGGCCATGGACAATGTGGCCAGGGGCGAGAACACCGGCTTCGTCTGGACGTGGTCCGCAAGTTTCGGCTACCAGAAGCTCCCCGGCTCCGATGGGCCGCTGCCCAACGGCGTCCAGGTGGATGCGGCGGGGCGGTACGCCTACTACAACGTGGTGGGCCCCCAGGGCGCCGTCCGCAAGGTGGATCTGCAAAACTATCGGCTCGTCGGTTCGGCCCCCACCCCGAACCCCGACAATCTCTCCTGGGACGGCAAGCGCCTGCTCACCGCGGGCGTCCTCGACCACCGCACCCTCAGCCAATGCGACAGCGCGGCCCCGTGCCGCTCGGCCTCCCACGCCAGCGCCATCGACCCCGAAACCATGCAAGCGACCCGCCTCTTCGAGCAGGACGGCAGCTTGCAGCGGGGCGTTTCCGTCGCCGTGGCCATGGGCAAGCGCCTCTACATCGGCGCCTTCGCCGGCGACCGGGTGCTCTCCGTGCCCCTGAAATAGGCTCGCCCCCCTTCGCCCCCCTCCGGGGGGGGTCGATACAGCTCGCTGCGCTCGATGTTACGGGGCGCTTCGTGGGAGGACCGTGCCGTTTGCGCCTCCGGCGCGTGCCGCTTTTCCTTGGGACGGCCCGGCGGAAAAGCTCCATTTTCAGACGAGCCTCAGTTCAAACCACGGCGAGCACGGCAACACGGCGAAACCACAAAGACTTCTATCGTTCTGATGAATCACCCAATGGATGAAGTAGGGTGTGAAATGAGAAAAGCCAGGAAATCGAGGGTTTTCGCCGTGCCCGCCGTGTCGCCGTGGTCAACTACTTTTTCAAGGTTCAAGAATCACCCCTGCTCCCAATACCCCGGCGCGCGGTAAGTCTCGCGCAGCAGATCGATGAACAGCCGCAGCCGCAGGGGCATCTGGCGGCGCTGGGGATAGAGGGCGTAGATGCCCAGCGGCGGCGCCGCGTACTCCTCCAGCACCGCCACCAGCCGCCCGGCCTTCAGGTCCTCCCCCACCTCCCACTGCGAGCGCCAGGCCAGGCCGCGACCGGCCAGCGCCCATTCGTGGAGCACGGCGCCGTCGTTGCATTCCAGGCGGCCGGCCACCTTGATCGTCCGCACCGAGCCCTTCTGCTTCGGTTCGGCGAAGCTCCAGCCCCGCTGCTGACCGAGGGAAAGGCATTCGTGGCGGCCCAGCTCGTCGGGCGTGGCCGGCGCGCCGTGGCGGGCCAGATAGGCGGGGCTCGCCACCACCATGCGCCGCATGTCGCCCAGGCGGACGCTGGTCAGGCTCGAATCCACCAGTTCGCCGACGCGCACCGCGCAATCGATGCCCTCATTCACCAGGTCGACGATGCGGTCCGACAGGTCCAGCCCCACGGTCACCTCCGGATTGGCGTCGAGATACTCCGCCACCCGCGGCGCCACATGGCGGCGGCCGAAACCGGCGGGCGCCGAAATCCGCAGATGCCCCCGCGCCCTTACCCCACCCAGGCTCACGGCCGCCTCGGCGTTCGCCAGTTCGTTCAGCAGACGCTGGCATTCCTCCAGATAGGCCGCCCCTTCCTGGGTCAGGCTCAGGCGCCGGGTGGTGCGGAGCATCAGGCGCACCCCCAGCCGCTGCTCCAGGGCATCGATGCGGCGGCCGATGACGGCGGGCGTCACCCCTTCCGCCTGGGCGGCGGCGGTCAGGCTGCCACGGCCGGCGGTGGCGACGAAGGCTTCGATCTGGGTCAGGCGATCCATTCCATACCTCAGGTACAAGATGATTTGATAAATACACCTCTTATCATACCTATTGAGAAGCAATAAACTTCGACCATCATCCCCATTCCTCCTGACATCCAAGGACACCGCCATGACCACCACGCCCACTCTCGCCCTGCCCGCCGGCATGCAGATCAACGCGCCGCTCCAGCCCGGCTATGAGCGCATCCTCACCACCGAGGCCCTGGCGCTGGTCGTCAAGCTGCACCGCGCCTGCGAGCCGCGCCGCCAGGAACTGCTGAAGAAGCGCATCGAGCGCCAGGCCCGCATCGACGCCGGCGAGATGCCCGACTTCCTGCCCGAGACCCAAGCCGTGCGCGATGGCGACTGGAAGGTGGCGCCGCTGCCGAAGGCCCTGGAATGCCGCCGCGTCGAGATCACCGGCCCGGTCGAACGCAAGATGATCATCAACGCCTTCAACTCCGGCGCCGACAGCTACATGACCGACTTCGAGGATTCCAACAGCCCGAAGTGGGACAACCAGATCCAGGGCCAGATCAACCTCTACGACGCCGTGCGGCGCCAGATCAGCCATACCAACGAGGCCGGCAAGACCTACCGGCTCAACGACACCATCGCCACCCTGCAGGTGCGCCCCCGCGGCTGGCACCTGGACGAAAAGCACGTCACCGTGGACGGCCAGCGCGTCTCCGGCGGCATCTTCGACTTCGCCCTGTTCTTCTTCCACAACGCCAAAGAGCAGATCGCCCGGAGTAACGGTAGCGCCGGCCCCTTCTTCTACCTGCCCAAGATGGAAAGCCACCTGGAGGCCCGGCTGTGGAACGACATCTTCTGTCTGGCCCAGGACCACATCGGCCTGCCCCGCGGCACCATCAAGGCCACCGTGCTGATCGAGACCATCCTCGCCACCTTCGAGATGGAGGAAATCCTCTATGAGCTGCGCGAGCACAGCGCGGGCCTCAACGCCGGCCGCTGGGACTACATCTTCTCCTGCATCAAGAAGTTCAAGAAGAACCAGGATTTCTGCCTCGCCCAACGCAGCGCCATCACCATGGAAGTGCCCTTCATGCGCGCCTACGCCCTGGCCCTGGTGAAGGCCTGCCACAAGCGCGGCGCCCCCGCCATGGGCGGCATGAGCGCGCTGATCCCGATCAAGAACGACCCCGAGGCCAACGAAAAGGCGCTCGCTGGCATCCGCCGCGACAAGACCCGCGACGCCAACGACGGCTTCGACGGCGGCTGGGTGGCCCACCCCGGGCTGGTCTCCATCGCCATGGAGGAATTCAAGAAGGTGCTGGGCGAGCGCCCCAACCAGTGGGAGAAACAGCGCGACGAGACCTTCGGCGCGCAGGATTTCCTCAACTTCCAGCCCGAGGCCCCCATCACCGAAACGGGCCTGCGCAACAACATCAACGTCGGCATCCACTACCTGGGCGCCTGGCTCGCCGGCAACGGCTGCGTGCCCATCCACAACCTGATGGAAGACGCCGCCACCGCCGAGATCAGCCGCTCCCAGGTGTGGCAGTGGGTGGTGAGCCCCAAGGGCGTGCTCGACGATGGCCGCAAGGTCACCGCCGACATGGTGCGCCCCATGATCGCCGAGGAACTGGCCAAGGTGAAGGCCACCGTCAGCGCCCAGGGCGAGGATACTGCCACCTACGACCAGGCGGCGGTGATCTTCGACAAGATGAGTCTGGCGCCGGAGTATCCGGAGTTCCTGACGCTGCCGTTGTATGAGGCGATGGCGTAAGACAGTCCGCGAAAGTAAGCACTGACGGGACGGCGTCCGGGGTGACCCGGGCGCCGTTGTTTCTGGAAAGCCAGAAACAAGAATTAAACACCATATAAATGGTGCAAAAATTAATTGACATCGGGAAGCCTGCTAAATAATATCCGTGCACCACAATAATGGTGCATTGATGAATACCTATCTCTCAGATTACGTCGATATCCAAGGCGGCCATCCGTTCCGCGGCAGCATCCCCGCGGACCCACAGGGAAATGCCTACGCCTTGCAGATCCGCGACGCCAGCCCTGAAGGCATCGCGGACTGGGCCGCACTCACGCGCACGTCGCTCGACGCCTACAAGAACATCGTCTGGCTGCGGCCGGGCGACATCGTCTTTGCCGCGCGCGGGCAGAACAACTACGCCCTGTGCCTCGACGAGGTTCCCGTCCCCGCAGTGTGCTCCCAGTACTTTTTCCTGTTGCGGGTGAAATCGTCCGCATTGCTTCCCGGTTTCCTCGCCTGGCAGATGAACCGGCAGCCCGCCCAGCGCTATTTCGCGAAGCATGCCGAAGGCTCGGACCAGATCGGCATCCGCCGGGGCGTATTGGAAGCGCTGCCCATTGCCGTGCCCTCCATCGAGCAGCAGCAACGCATCGCCGACCTCGACAAAGCCGCCCATGAAGAGCGGAAAACGCTGCAAGCATTGATCCACAACCGCGAACTCCAGCTCGACGCACTGGCCTTCGCACTGCACAACCACTCTACCCGCTGACCGAGTCCCTCATGCCCAACGACCAGATCAACCAAGACGCCATCAACGCCGCCGTCTGGAACGCCTGCGACACCTTCCGCGGCACCGTGGACCCGAGCATCTACAAGGACTACGTCCTGACCATGCTCTTCCTCAAGTACATCTCCGACGTCTGGCAAGACCACTACGAGGGCTACCAGCGGGAGCACGGCGACCACCCCGGACTCATCGAGGAACTGCTCAAGACCGAGCGCTTCGTCCTGCCACCTTCCGCCAACTTTTACGCCCTCCACGAAGCCCGCCACCAGCCCGGCAACGGCGAACGCATCGACAAGGCCCTGCACGCCATAGAGGAAGCCAACATCGCCAAGCTGCGCGATGTGTTTCAGGACATCAGCTTCAACGCCAGCAAGCTCGGCGACGAAGCCCAGAAGAACGACATCCTGCGCCACCTACTGGAAGACTTCGCCAAGCCCGAGCTGGATCTGCGCCCCAGCCGCATCGGCGCCCTCGACGTCATCGGCAACGCCTACGAATTCCTCATCAAGAACTTTGCCTCCACCAGCGGCAAGAAGGCCGGCGAGTTCTACACCCCGCCCGAAGTCTCGCGCCTCATGGCCCGGCTGATGGCGCCCCAGGAAGGCGACGAAATCTGCGACCCCACCTGCGGCTCCGGCTCCCTGCTCATGAAATGCGGCCAGCTCATCCGCGCCCAGGGCGGCGGCCGCAAGTACGCCCTCTACGGCCAGGAGGCCATCGGCAGCACCTGGGCCCTGGCCAAGATGAACATGTTCCTCCACGGCGAGGACAACCACATCATCGAATGGGGCGACACCCTGAGAAACCCCAAGCTGCTCGATAAGTCCGGCCTGCTCAAGCACTTCGATATCGTCGTCGCCAATCCGCCCTTCTCCCTCGAAAAATGGGGCCAGGAAGGCGCCGAGGCCGACAAGCACAAGCGCTTCCGCCGCGGCATCCCGCCGCGCACCAAGGGCGACTACGCCTTCATCCTACACATGATCGAAGTCATGAAGCCCGGCAGCGGCCGCATGGCCGTCGTCGTGCCCCACGGCGTGCTGTTCCGCGGCGCGGCGGAAGGCAAGATCCGCCAGAAGCTCATCGACGAAAACCTGCTCGACGTCGTCATCGGCTTGCCGGAAAAGCTCTTCTACGGCACCGGCATCCCCGCCGCCGTCCTCGTCTTCCGCAAGAAGAAGGCCGACGACAAGGTGCTGTTCATCGACGCCAGCCGCGAATACCAGGACGGCAAAAACCAGAACCTGCTGCGCGAGCAGGACATCGAAAAAATCCTCGCCACCTGCGCCGCCCGCGCCGACGTGGAGAAATACGCCCACCTCGCCAGCCGCGCGGAAATCGCCGAGAACGACTACAACCTCAACATCCCCCGCTACGTGGACACCTTCGAGGAAGAAGAGGAAATCGACCTCATGGCGGTGCGCGCCGAGCGCGAAAAGCTCAAGGCCGAGCTGGCCGCGTTGGAAGAAAAGATGTCCGGTTATCTGAAGGAGTTGGGCTATGAATGACAAGAGCAAAGCCGTGGCCAACAGCAGCCACCGCACCTTTGAAGGCATGCGCCAGATCGATGCAGAGGGCAACGAATTCTGGTCCGCACGCCAATTGGCGAAGGTGCTCGACTACTCCGAATACCGGCATTTCCTCCCCGTCGTCGAGCGTGCGCGAGAGGCTTGCCAGAACAGCGGGCAAGCCATCGGAGACCATTTCGAGGAAGTCCTCGAAATGGTCGAAATCGGCTCCGGTGCCATGCGACCGATCAACGACTTCCGGCTCTCCCGATACGCCTGCTACCTGATCGTCCAGAACGGCGACCCCGCCAAACCCGTCATCGCCGCGGGACAAACCTACTTTGCCACGCAAACCCGGCTGCAGGAACTGGAAGACCAGCGACGCCTGCTGCTGCGCGACGAACTGGCCCAGCACAACAAAGACCTGGCCGCCGCGGCAAAACAGGCGGGCGTCGACACCCCGCTCGATTACGCCGTATTCCAGGACCACGGCTACAAAGGCCTGTACGGCGGCCTGGGCGCCAAGGACATCCACGGCCGAAAGCAGTTGAAGAAGAGTCAGAAGATTCTCGACCACATGGGCAGCACCGAGCTGGCGGCCAACCTGTTCCGCGCCACCCAGGCCGAAGACAAGCTCCGCCGCGAAGGCATCAAGGGCAAGGCCGCCGCCAACCGCACCCACCTCGAAGTCGGCAAGAAAGTTCGGCAGACCATCGCCGAACTCGGCGGCACCATGCCCGAAGACCTGCCCACGCCGGAAACCAGCATCAAACAACTGGAGCGCCGGATCGAACAAATTGAAGACAAGAAAGACCGCAAGCAATGAGTGCCGAGGCAAGCTGTAAGACCTACTTACAAGTTCAAAGCGAGGAGGCACGGCTGGCGGATGCGGAGGACACCAAGGGACTGGAGCGGCAAGCAGGCAGTGAGCCGGAAGGGGGCAAGGATGCTGCCTGAAGGCTGGAAGCGACAAACAGTCGCCGATATTTGCGAAATGCAGAATGGACATGGATTCGGTCCTGACGACTGGGGTACAGAAGGACTCCCAATCATTCGGATTCAGAACCTCAACGGCGGCCAGAACTTCGACTTCTACGCTGGTCCGACAGAACCTCGATGGATAGTTGAACCGGGGCAACTACTCTTCGCCTGGGCTGGTAGCAAAGGCGTGTCCTTTGGCCCGACAATCTGGCGGGGAACGCGTGGTGTGCTGAACCAGCACATTTTCAGGGTCCATGCCAAAGAAGGTATAGACAATGCATGGCTCTATTGGGCGCTGAGGCATGTAACGGATCGAATCGAGGCAAACGCGCACGGATTCAAAGCGACCTTAGTCCACGTCAAGAAGTCCGACATTGACCAGCAGAGCGTAATCGTTCCCGACCAAGGGACTCAAACACGAATTGCTGAGGTCATGCAGACGTGGGACGAAGCCATCGCCGCAACCGAAAAGCTGCTCGCCAACAGCCGCAAGCAGAAGCAGACTCTTGCCCAACAGGTCCTGCGAGGTATCAAGCGTCTCGGCAAATTCAAGACCAGTGCCGATTGGAAGAACACGCCTCATGGCCCAATCCCTGCCGACTGGTCATATCCCCGCATAGGCACAGTAGCCAAGGAAGTCAGCGGCAAACATAGCTCAGGCGCAGACTATCCAGTCCTTTCTTGCACGAAACACGGAGGACTCGTCGACTCCCTTCAGTATTTCAAGAAGCGTGTCTTCAGCGAAGACTTGTCGACCTACAAGGTCGTACCGTGCGAAAGCTTCGTTTATGCGACCAACCATATCGAGGAAGGGTCCATCGGTTACCAGAACCTGTACGACTTCGGTTTGGTCAGTCCTATGTATACCGTCTTCAGCACCAACGACGAGGTCGACGATGGCTATCTGTATCGACTGCTGAAGACTGAGCATTACCGGCAGATATTCGCGGCCAATACCAACTCGTCGGTGGATCGTCGCGGCAGCTTGCGCTGGAAGGACTTCAAGCAGATTCACATCCCGTTGCCATCGCTCCCCGAACAGCGGGCCATCGCGGAGCTTATTGATCTGGCAGATCGGGAAATCGAACTGATCGAGAAGAAACTCGAAATGCTGAGGGAGGAAAAGCGAGCCCTCATGCAACAACTCCTCACCGGCAAACGCCGCGTACGCGTTCCCGCCAGCGAGGCCACGCCATGAGCCCCGTCCCCCAAACCCGCGAGCACTACAGCGCCCACATTCCGGCGCTGCATCTGCTCTGCAACCTGGGCTGGTCCTTCCTCTCCGCCGCAGACTGCCTGGCCCTGCGCGGCTCGACGCGGGAGGTGATGCTCAAGCCGCGCCTGATCGAGGTGTTGCAGACGCGCCGCTTCGAGTACAAGAGGGCGTGGTATCCGCTCTCGCCTTCGGGCATCGACCAGATCGTACGCGAGCTGTCGGCCGTCAATTTCGCCGAGGGCCTGCTCGCGGCCAACGAGCGGCTTTACGGCAAGCTGGCACTGGGCATCACCGTCACCGAGTTCATGCCGGACGGCAAGAAGCACCAGCCGACCATCCATGTCATCGACTGGGCCGACCCGACGGCCAACCACTGGGAGGTGACCGAGGAACTGGAGGTGCTTTCCAGCCAGGGCACCCACCACCGGATTCCCGACGTGGTGGGCTATGTGAATGGCCTGCCGCTGGTGCTGATCGAGGCCAAGCGGCCCGAATCCGGCCATGACGGCAAGGCCATGGTCGAGGAAGGCGTCAGCCAGCACCTGCGCAACCAGCGGCCGGACGAGATTCCCACCCTGTTCGCCTACGCCCAGTTGCTGCTGGCGGTAAGCCACGTGGACGGTCGCTACGGCACCACCCACACGGCGGCCAAATTCTGGGCGCGCTGGCGCGAGGAGGAGTTCGACGAGGCCCATTTCAGCCGCGTCAAGAACAAGCCCCTGCCCTTCGCCACCCGCGTCGCCCTGTTCGCCGGCAAGCCGCAGAAGGTGCGCGGCTATTTCGAATCGCTCTGGGCGCAGCCCATGCTGCCCACGGACCAGGACCGGCTGCTGACGAGTCTGCTGACGCCGGCGCGGCTGCTGGAGTTCCTGCGCGGCTTCGTGCTCTTCGACAGGCGGGTGGGAAAGATCGTTGCCCGCTACCAGCAGTTCTTCGGCATCCGCGCGCTGCTGGACCGTATCCACCGCCTACGGCCGGACGGCGGGCGGGAGGGCGGCGTGGTCTGGCACACCACGGGCTCGGGCAAGAGCTTCACCATGGTCTTCCTCAGCAAGGCCCTGCTGCTCGACTCGGCCCTGGCCGAATGCCGGGTGGTGCTGGTCACCGACCGCATCGACCTGGAAGACCAGTTGGCGAAGAACTTCATTGCCAGCGGCGCCTTCGGCTCGGCGATCGCCACCAAGAAGGAAGGCGAAAAGAGCAAGGCCACGTCGGGCCGCGACCTCGCCCGACGCATCGGCCAAGGCACGGAACGCATCACTTTCACCCTGGTACACAAGTTCAACACGGCCTCGAAGCTGCCCGAGTGCCGCAACGATTCGGCCAACCTGATCGTGCTGGTGGATGAAGGCCACCGCAGCCACGGCGGCGAAACCCACGAGCGCATGAAGCAGGCCCTGCCGCGCGCCGCCTACATCGCCTTCACCGGCACGCCGCTGCTCAAGGCGGACAAGACGGCCAACAAGTTCGGCCCCATCGTTCATGCCTACACCATGCAGCGGGCGGTGGAGGACGAGACCGTGGCGCCGCTGCTCTACGAGGAGCGGGTGCCCGAGCTGACCATCGACGAGGCGGCGGTGAACCGCTGGTTCGACAAGATCACCGCCGGACTGGCGGAAACCCAGAAGGCCGACCTGAAGAAGAAATACGCCCGCAAGGGCGCCATCTACGGCGCGGCCAACCGCATCGAGCTGATCGCCTGGGACATCGCCGTCCATTTCAACGAGAACATCAAGAAGCTGGGCCTGAGCCTCAAGGGCCAGATCGCCACCGACAGCAAGCGCGACGCGATCCGCTACCAGCAGGCGCTGGAGCAGACCGGGCTGGTGAGCAGCGCCATCATCATCTCGGCACCGGACACTCGGGAAGGCAGCAGCGAGGTGGATGAGGACAAACTTCCCGAGGTGCAGAAGTGGTGGAAGGCCCATGTCGGCCACGACCAGGAGGGCTACGAAAAAGCCGTACTGGCGGGCTTTGCCGACGAGGGCGACCCGGACCTGCTGATCGTTGTGGACCGGCTGCTGACCGGCTTCGACGAACCGCGCAACACGGTGCTCTACATCGACAAGCCGCTCCAGGGCCACAACCTGATCCAGGCCGTGGCGCGGGTGAACCGCCTGCACGATGCCAAACGCTACGGTGTGCTGGTGGACTACCGGGGCATCCTCAAGGAGCTGGACACCGCCATCCGCGCCTATCAGGACCTGGCGACCCAGACCCAGGGCGGTTTCGACGTGGCGGACCTGGAGGGCCTCTACCGCCAGTTCAGCACCGAGTACAAGCGTCTGCCGGCCCTGCACGAGGCGCTCTGGGCCTTCTTCAAGGAGGTGAAGAACCGCCAGGATCTGGAGCAGTATCGCCAGGTGCTGATGCCCCGCTATGCGCCCGAGCCCAATGCTGAAATGGGCGAGGTCGGCGGGACCTACGACACACGACAGAAGCTGCGCGAGGATTTCTACGAAGCGCTGACGCGCTTCGGCCTCTGCCTGCAGACGGCCTTGTCTTCGCGCAGCTTCTTCGAGGACAACAACTTCTCCGAACAGGACGTGCGCACCTACAAGGAAGACCTGCGTTTCTTCACCGGCCTGCGCAAGATCGCCCGCCAGGACGCGCTGGAGACCGTGGACTACGGCATCTACGAGGAACAGATCCGCCGCATGGTGGACAAGCAGGTGATCGGCCAGGAGGTGCGCGAGCCGGAGGGCGTCTATCTGGTGCACAAGCTCGGACAGCCGGAAGACCCCGAAACCTGGAGCACGGAAAAGACCCGCAACGAGACGGACAAGATCCAGACCCGGCTGAAGAAGACCATCGAGCAGGACTTGGCTGACGATCCCTACGCCCAGAAGGTGTTCGCCGAGCTGCTGAAGCAGGCCATCGCCGAGGCCGAAGCGATGTTCGACCATCCGCTCAAGCAATACGCACTGTTCCGAAAATTCGAGGAACAGGTGGAACAGCGGGCGGTGATCGGCATCCCCGACGCCTTCGGCGACAACCATCATGCCCGGGCCTACTTCGGCGCTTTCCGTCTTGCCTTGGGAGATGCCTTCGAAGGCGCGGCTTCCGGAGCCTGGGAGGACGAGGCCCTGGCTATCGACGCTGCCGTGCGCGTGGCGGTGGCGGAAAACTCCCTCAACCCGCAGAACATCGAGGCGGCAATTCGCAAGGCGCTGCTGCCGCGCCTGTTCGAACGCATGGGGCTGGAGAAGGCGAAGGAAGTCATCGAGCTGGTGATCCACATCGTCCGCATCGGCCTCGCCCGCGGGAAGCTTTAGGCGTGCGCCGGCACATCAGCTACGGCGAGGAGCGCATCGGTTTCTCGATTCGTTTCGTGCCGCGCCCGGCCAAGCGAATCTCTATCCATATCGCACCCGATGGCGTGGTCTCGGTGGACGCGCCGGAAGGCACGGCGGTCGCGGAGGTCATGGCGGCCGTGCGCCGCCGCGTGCGCTGGGTCTGGCTGCGCCTGCGCGCCGGCCGCGAGCGTGTCCGCCACGTGCTGCCGCGGGAGTACGTCAGCGGCGAAAGCCACTTCTACCTCGGGCGGCGCCATGTGCTGAAAGTGATCGTCGCGGCCAAGGACGAACCGGGTGTCAAGCTGCTGCGCGGCAGGCTGGAAATCCGCGTGCCGGCACGAAAACCGGCACAGGTACGCACGCTGCTCGATGCCTGGTATCGGCGGCGAGCCGATGAGGTGTTTGCCCGGCGCATTGCCACATGCGCGGTGCAGGCTCCCTGGATCAAGCAGGCGCCGGCATTTCGCCTGCTGACGATGCGCACCCAGTGGGGCAGTTGTTCGCCCAAGGGGGGACTCTTGCTGAACCCCATGCTGGTCAAGGCGCCCACCCCCTGCATCGACTACGTGATCCTCCACGAGCTGTGCCACCTCAAGGAACACAACCACAGCCCCCACTTCTACGAACTGCTCGCGGGCCTGATGGAGGATTGGCAGGGAAGGAAAGCAGAACTGGATGCTCTGGCCGACCATTTGCTCAATCGCTGAGCCAGTCCGCAAAAGTCGGCGTTGGCAGGAGGACACCATGGTATTTTTCTAACTTCTACGACATTCGCTTATTGCAATAAGCCCCCACTCTTGAAATAAGTCGGCTCGTTATTGCAACCTGGAACGGAACACGCCCATGAAACTCAATCTCCGCCAGACCGTCATCGACTTCCTCAAGGCCCGCCCCGGCCAGCCTCATACGGCAAGGCAGATCGCACTGTGGATGTTCGAGAACCTGCGCGATGCCTGCGAGGAAAAGCGCCGCAACAGCCAGCAGGACTTGAGCGACGATGCGGCGTTGATACAGCAGCTCGTCGCCGAGATCGGCGCCAACCGGCCGGAAATCCAGAAGAAGGAGCCGCATATCCGTACGACGGAGGGACGGCCGCGCCGCTACTACTACGCGGCCGAGGATGGCGAAGCGCCGTCCGCCGCAACGCGCACAGAAGGCAAGGCCAAGCCGGCCAGGATAGGACCGTCGGAGCACAACCTCTATCCCCTGCTCTGCCGCTACCTGCACGCGGAATTCGGCCTCTACCCGAAGCGCATCGACGAGAAGCGCGCCTCGAACCGCAACGGCCCCAAGGGCAATATCTGGCTGTTTCCCGACCTGGTGGCCATGGAAGACCTGGGCGCCGAATGGCACAAGGACATCCGCGACTGTGTGCGCCACTACGGCGATCCGCGCTGCCGCCTGTGGTCCTTCGAGGTGAAGCTCAAACTCACCCGTGCCAACGTGCGCGAGGCCTGGTTCCAGACCGTCTCAAACTCTTCCTGGGCCAATCAGGGCTATCTGGTGGCGGCCGAGGTGGAGGGGGCGGACACGATGAAGGAACTGCGCCTGTTGGCGGCGGCCCACGGTATCGGCCTCATCGTGTTGGACGTGGAAGACCCGACGGAAGGCAGTGAGATTCGTATCCCCGCCCGCGAACGCACCGATGTGGATTGGGACGCTTGCAACCGTTTAGCTGAAGAAAATGCGGATTTCCGCGATTTCATCCGCAGCGTGCGCCAGTTCCACCAGACCGACGACGTCAAGCGCGGCGACTGGGATTTGCCGAGGGACGAAAGCTAAAAGTCGGCGATGGTAAGACGGCGCCTATTCGCTATTCGCCCACTCCACACAACACCAGCTCCTTCGTCGCCCGCGTCATCGCCACATAGAGCAGTTTGGCCTCCTGGGGCGCCAGCTCGCCGGTACCTTTGAGCTTGTCGGCGCCGGGGATCACCACTAGCGGAAACTCCAAGCCCTTGCAGGAGTGCATGGTGATGAGGGTCACCTTGTCCTCGGTGTTGGCGTAGGTGGCGTCCCTGAAATAGATGAGGGGCACGCCGTGGGCGGGCAGCAGCTTGCGAATGAGTTTGGCGTCGCGTTCGTATTCGCGGTAGATCACGGCCATGTCGCGCCAGGGAATGCCGGAGCGATGGGCGTCCTTCATGCGTTGAATGACAAATTCGGCCTCGGCCTTCTGCGTCGGCAGGTTGATGATCTGCGGTTCCATCCCGGCCCGACCGGCGGATTGAGGCATCAGCAGGGGCACGCCGTCGTCGTCGGCCTCGCTCGGTTCGAGAATGCTTTGCGCCACATCGCGGGCAAAGCGCAGGATGGCGTCGGTGTTGCGGTAGTTGATCTTGAGGATGGTGGTACGGCCGGCGGCCTGGATGCCCACGCTCTTGAAACTGAATTTCTTGCGCTTCTCATCGCCGTAGATCGATTGGGCGTCGTCGTAGAGCACCAGGAGGCTGTTGGTCTTCGGGTCCACCATCTGCACCACCAGCTTGAACCACTCGGGCCGGAAGTCGTGCCCTTCATCGATGAGGATGGCGTCGTATTGGGCGGCGGGTATCTGGCCCCGGTCCACGGCGCGGATCACCCGTTCCACCATTTCGGCGAAATAGGCTTGCAGGTCATCGTTCGATTCCGGCAGGCCGGCGTGGTAGGCCACCAGTTGGGCGCGACACCATTGGTGGAAGTGATGGGTGTGCACCTTCTGCCGTAGGCCCTTGGCGCGCATGGTCGCGTCGATGCGGCGGGCGAGGGACTCGTTGTAGCAGAGGATCAGGACGGGCTTGGTCGCTCCCTGGGCCAGATGTTCGGCGCGATAACCGAGGATCAGGGTCTTGCCGGAACCCGCCACGCCATGGATGACGCGATGGCCTTCGCCCAGGCTGCGGGCCAGTTGCTCCTGCTGCAAGTCCATGACCTGGAGCAGATCCATGGGCGCCGCGTCGGCGAACAGCTCGGCCTGCCGGGCCGGAATGCGCACCTCGGGAAACAGATGCCAGCGTACCCGGTCGATCTGAGGCAGGGACAGGGCGCCCTTGAAACGCACCGGAAACATGTCCCACAGCCGTTGCTGGAAAGCCTCGGGTTCCACGGTTTCGAGCATTTCATCCTGGCAGATCACCCGGTGCGGCGGGATCACTTCGCCCAAACCGCCGTCCTCGAACTGGCGGCGCGTGAAATTGGGCAGCACGACGCCATAGCTCCAGGGAAAGGCCAGCTTGCCGGCCTCGCGCCCGCTGGAGAACACCAGTTGCGGGTCCCGCTGCAGCACGTCCACGGCGGCATGGGCATAGTGGCGGGCTTGTTCGAGCGGGTTTTCCACTCCCAGTGGGCCGCGATCGGTGTGGATGGTGAATTGGCCGCGGTCGGCGGCAAGAATGGTCCGGGCTCGCCAGTCCTTCACCTCCAGGATCAACAGCCCGCGCCGGGGATGGAAGACGATGAAGTCGGGGTGCAGCGCCGCCGGGCCGAGGGCGACGTTGTACCAGCACAGGTAGTCGCCCTCCAGCTTCTGCTCCAGGCGCTCGGCCAGGCGGCGTTCGCCGCCGCTGTCGAAGGTGCAACTGCCAATGGAAGGGATAAGCACAGCCATGGGGCTACTCTACCCGATCGACATAGCCACGACCACCCCTCGCTTTCCTGCGGCACGAGGCGCTGACTTTCCGGGGATTCGATCTGGTAGCCGACCATCCCCTGCCGTGTCGGAACCACGACAGCTTCTGATTGTCCGTATGTCCGTACAATCCCCCAACCGGGCGAAGACCGCCCCCTTGTCGAGGAAACGGAATTGCGTATCGGATTTTTTGGCGCGGCCGGCGAGGTCACCGGCTCATGCACCCTGGTGGATACCGGCGAGTGCCGGTTCCTGGTGGATTGCGGCATGTTCCAGGGCGGCCGCGAGGCGCGCACCAGGAACATCAATGCCTTGCGCTTCGGTTTCGATGTGCGCGCCATCGACTTCGTGCTGCTGACGCACGCGCACATCGACCACTCGGGTCTGTTGCCGCTGCTCTCGGTGCTCGGTTATCGCGGGCCGGTGTATGCGACGCCGGCGAGCATCGATCTTTTGCATGTGCTGTTGCGCGACAGCGCGCACATCCAGGAAAAGGAATCGGAGTGGCAACTGCGCCATCGGCATCGGCGCGACAGCCAGAGCAGGCTGCAAGTGCAATCGCCGCTATACACGGTGGCGCAGGCGGAGACCGCGCTCAAGCTGCTGAAGGCGGCGCCGTACCGGCAGGCGTTCCATCCGGTCGCCGGCGTCAGCGTCAGCTTCCACGACGCCGGCCACATTCTCGGCTCCGCATGGCTGGACGTGAAGGTGGACCATGACGGCAAGCCGCGCCATCTGGTGTTCTCGGGCGACCTGGGCATGCGCGACCGACCGGTGCTGCACGATCCCGAAGCGGCGCCGGCCGAGGCCGACCTGCTGCTGATCGAATCGACCTATGGCGACCGCCTGCACCGCCCGCTGGCCGAGACGGAAGACGAAATCGTCGCCGCCATCGAACGCACCCATCAAACCCGCGGCAACCTGATCGTTCCCGCCTTCGCCGTCGGCCGCAGCCAGGAGATCATCTTCATCCTCGCCGATCTGGTGCGCCGCGAACGCATCGCGCCGCTCAAGATCTTCGTCGACTCGCCGATGGCGACCTCGGCGACCAACATCACGCTGCGCCACCCTGAACTCATCGACCAGCCGACGCACGAACTGATCGACTGGATGCAGGGCCATCGGGGCAAGATCAGGGTCGACTTCATCGCCGACGTCGAGCAGTCGCGCGCCCTCAACTCGGTGCGCAGCGGCGCGGTGATCATCTCGGCCAGCGGCATGTGCGATGCCGGCCGCATCAAGTACCACTTGCGCGAGAACCTGCCGCGCAGCGAGTGCAGCGTGCTGATCACCGGCTTTCAGGCCGCCGGCACGCTGGGGCGGCGACTGGTCGACGGCGCCCGCACGGTCAACATCTTCGGCGAGCCGGTGCCGGTGCGGGCAAAGATCCACACCGTCGGCGGGCTCTCCGCCCATGCCGACCAGAACGGCCTGATCGAGTGGCTGAGCGGCTTCCACACGCCACCGAAACAGATCGCCGTGGTGCATGGCGAAACCGGCGCCTCGACCGCGTTCGCCCAGGCCATCGAGACGCGTCTGGGCTGGCCCCGGCCGCTACTGCCGCGGCACGGCGAACACATCGAACTGTAGGCGGGGCATTGCGACGGCCATGGGCGCGGCCCGGCAGCATGCCGGGTCATCCCCCGGGCGCCAGCATCCGCTCCGGCCTGACCCAGCGGTCGAACTCCTCGGCCGTCAGGTAGCCCAGGGCCAGCGCCGCCTCGCGCAGCGTGGTGCCCTCGGCATGGGCCTTCTTGGCGATGGCCGCGGCGCGATCGTAGCCGATATGGGGCACCAGCGCCGTCACCAGCATGAGGGAGCGTTCGAGCAACTCGCGGATGCGCTCCGCATTGACGCGGATGCCGCGCACGCAGTGCGTCTCGAAGCTGCGGCAGCCGTCGGCCAGCAGCCGCGCGCTTTGCAGGAAATTGTGGATCAGCAGCGGCTTGAACACGTTCAGTTCGAAATTGCCGCTGGCCGCGCCGACGCCGATCGCCACGTCGTTGCCCAGCACCTGGGCGCACAGCATGGTCAGCGCCTCGGCCTGGGTCGGGTTGACCTTGCCCGGCATGATCGAACTGCCGGGCTCGTTTTCCGGCAGCGCGAGTTCCCCCAGTCCGGAACGCGGTCCGGACGCCAGCCAGCGGATGTCGTTGGCGATCTTCATCAGCGCCACCGCCAGCGTCTTGAGCGCGCCGTGGGCCACCACCATGGCCTCGTGGCCGGCCAGCGCGGCGAATTTGTTGTCCGCCGCCAGGAACGGCAGGCCGGTCGTCCCGGCCACCGCCGCGGCGACGCGCGCGCCGAACTCGGGATGGGTATTGAGACCGGTGCCGACCGCCGTGCCGCCGATCGCCAGACGGTAGAGCCCCGGCAAGGCCGCCTCCAGCGCCGCTTGCGCAAGCTCCAGTTGCGCGACGTAGCCGGAGAACTCCTGGCCCAGGGTCAGCGGCGTGGCGTCCTGCAGATGCGTCCGCCCGATCTTGACGATCGCGGCGAACGCTTCGGCCTTCGCCGCCAGAGCCGATCGCAACTGCTCCAGCGCGGGCAGCACGTCCTGGCGGATGGCGCGGGCGCCGGCGACGTGCATCGCGCTGGGGAACGCGTCGTTCGACGACTGCCCCATATTCACGTCGTCGTTGGGATGCACCAGGCGACCCGGCCCCCGCGTCCCGCCCAGCAATTCGGAAGCACGGTTGGCGATCACCTCATTGACGTTCATGTTCGATTGGGTTCCCGAACCCGTCTGCCAGACCGAGAGGGGGAACTCCACCGCGTGCCGGCCGGCGACGATCTCCTCGGCGACCTGCCGGATGGCCCGCGCCTTGCCCGCGTCGAGCAGCCCCAGCGCGGTATTGGTCCCCGCGGCGGCGGCCTTCAGCAGGGCCAGGGCCTGAATCAGGGCCAGCGGCATCGACTCGCTGGAAATCCGGAAATGCGCCAGGCTGCGCTGGGTCTGCGCTCCCCAGAGCCGTTCCTCCGGCACCTCGATGGGACCGAAGGTGTCGGTCTCGATACGGACGGCGACCATGCCCGCGCCCTAGCGGGAACGAAGTTCGAGGTTCAGCGCGTCGATGACCTCGGCCCAATCGGCGTCCCCGAGAATCTCGTCACGCAGGAAGTCCGCCTGGGCCGACGACCAGAACGGCGCCTCATGGAGCCGCATCGCGGCGTCGAGGGGCTTGTGCGTCTCGATGAAACCCAGGATGAGCACCGGGTCCGACGGCAGACCGAGCTGCGCGAACAGTTGCTCCATGTTGTGGTTTGGTTCATTCATCTCTCACCTCGCGAAAACTGCCATGAATCCGATCCCTGCCCGTCTGCCCAGCATAGCAGCCACCCTGATGCGCGACTGCTCAGAACACCAGGGTACGCCACTCCGGGTCCAGCGTCCGCGCCACGAAGGCCGTCGCGCCGGCGTGGCCGGTGAATTCCGGGACGAGGGCGGCATCCGGGGGCAGATGCTGGCGCGCCGCCATCGAACAGGCATAGAAGCGCACCCCCAGCGCCGCCGCTTCCTGCATGAAGGCATACAGCGGCTTGCCGGCCGCGGTATGCGCCTCGGCCGCGGCGCCGGCGATCAGCAGCGCCACCGCCGCGCCGGAGAAATGGATTTCCACCTCGCAGTCCAGCGCCGCCGCCGCCATCGCATGGACGAAGGGCGCCGCGCATCGGTCCGGCCGCTCCGGCGTGGCCGACCAGAGCAGGATGGCCAGGCCTTTCACGGTTCGATCACCGCTTCTGGCTCCTGGGCCCGGATATGGGCGATGTAGGCGGACCCATCCACCAGGAACGCCCGTTCCGCGTCCCAGTCCAGGGGCAGGCCGGACAACAGCCAGCCAGCGCCGTAGGGCTCGCGGTTCACCAGGCCCGGACGCTCCTCCGCGATCTCGTTGATGTCCAGCACGTCCAGGGAAAGCGGCGCATGCACCGCCAGCACCGTCTTCGAGCTTTCCACCGTGCCCAGGCCCCGCCCCCGCTCCACCCGGGCGCCGCGCGGCTTCGCGGTGAAGGCGACCAGTTCGCCGGAAAGGAACAGGCCGAAGGCGGTGATGCCCACCACCACCGTCCCATTGTCGCCATCCCGCCGCACCCAGAGATCATGGCGGGGATCGTAGAGGCGGTCTCCCGGAACGCTGCCGCGAAACGGAGAACGGGGCATCAGCGCGGGACGATGGTGCCGCAGGCGATGCGCTTGCCCGAGTTGCCGGCGGGCTGCGACTGGTAGTCGTCCGGATCGGCATGCACCACGACGCTGCGGCCGAGAATGCCGTTCGGGCCGTTGTCCAGGGAGAAGCGGGACAACTCCACCATCAGCAGGGCCTCGCCGGCCGCGTCGGTGATCAGGTTGGGCATGTCGCCGGCGTGCTCGCCGTGGGGCTTGCCGCCGGGATTGAAGTGGCCCTTGGCGCTGCTGGCGTCGGCGGCGCTGCAATCGCCGGACTCATGCACGTGGAAGCCGTGCTCGCCAGGGCCCAGGCCCCTCACCACGGCTTCCACGCGCACCTTCTCGCCCATCTGGACGAAGGTCACGATGCCGCTGACGTTGCTGCCGGAGCGCGGCTCCAGCCTGGCCTCGGCGCGGGGGCCGCCGGCGGACATCGAAGCGCAGCCCGCCAGCAGGAAAGCGGCACCGAGGGCGAGACTGATGGAATGGTTCCGGGTCATGGCAAGCTCCTCCCGAAGACAACGAGACAACGTTAATGGCGGAAGAGAGTGGGAGTCGAACCCACCAGGGACTGCCTGGCAGCCCCCGCCGGTTTTGAAGACCGGCCGCCCCACCGGGGGACGACCTCTTCCTTCATGACAACACCCACTGCCGAGCGGCTTCCGAGTCTTTGGCGCCGCGGCGGACGTGGGCATCCTTGACACGTCGAGTGTAGCCGACGCGATCGAAGAATTCGAGAATGTGGATGGCCACCTTGCGCCCGCCGCCGATGCAATCGCGCAGGGCGGCGGCGCGGACGGCGCCGTCCCGGATGCACAGGGCATCCACCTGGGCGGCCAGTTGGGCCACCGCGCCGGCGCTGAAGTAATGATCGTGGGCCACCGGATAAGCCAGCCCCAGCCGGGCGACGCGCCGCATCAGTCCGCGCACGGCTTCCTCGGCCATGCCGGTGGCGCGGGCCAGGTCACGCACCCGGGGCGGCTGGAAAGGCGCGGCCTCCAGTTGGGGACGCAGGCGACGCCACGACTCGGCGTCGGCGGCGGCGAGGGTCGCGCGGTGCTCGGGCCGATGCAGCCAGCCGCCGCTCTGCGCGAGACGGCCGGTAGCCAGCAGCTCGGCCACCAGACGGACGAAGGCGGCCCGCCCCAGGGTCGGCAGGGTCAGGCGGCGCAGGCGCTCCCGCTCCACGCCGATCATGTCCGGCGCCCGCTGGTGTTCCTCGGCCAGGGCCGCTTCCAGCCTGGCGCCGAGGGCCTGCCAGGCGATGGTGGTGAAACCCGTGGTCTGGCCGCCCTCCTCCACCACGGTGAGGCCCAGACGACGCCACAGGGCCTGGGGATCGTCGAGATTGCGGTTGGCGGCGTAGCGCCCCAGGTCGACGCCCGCCGGCGCCCGCTCCAGGGCCGCGCGCAGGGCCGGCAACGGGTCTTCCTCGGCCAGCAGGCGCAGCATCGCCAGACGCTCCGGCGTCCGCTTGCAGCGGGTCGGCGGAAACACGTCCAGCACCAGCCCGCCGGCGATGGTGCGGGTGGCGGACTGGTCACGCAGCACCAGGCGGTCGTGGGCGAGCACACCCACCGCCTTGTCGAGGACGATCTCGGCCAGTGCCGGTTGTTCCGGCAGCAGGGTGTCGTCTTCGAGCAGGGCCAGGCGCCCGGTCACGTCGGCGGCCCCCAGATGCACATGCACCGGCAGCCAGTGGCGCAGCGGCTCCAGCGCCCTCAGTCGGCACTGGAAACGCTGCACCGGCCGATGCAGCGCGGGCGCGACCACCCACATGCCGCGCGCCAGATCGCGTTTCTCCAGATCGCCGGCCAGATTGAGCGCGATGCGCTGCCCCGCCTGGCCCGTCTGCGCCGCCCGGTTGTGCACATGGAGCCCGCGCACCCGGGCCGTCAACCCCGGCGGCGTCAGCGTCACCGTGTCGCCCACGCCGACCCGCCCGGAGAAGGCGGTGCCGGTCACCACCAGACCGATGCCGGAAAGCGTGAACACGCGGTCGATGGCCAGACGGAAGCCGCCCCGCGCCTGTGTTTCCCCCAGGCCGCGGGCGACTTCCAGCAGATGGCGGCGCAATGCCGCCACGCCCTCCCCCGTCCGCGCCGCGACCGGAAACACCGGCGCCGAAGCCAGCGGCGTGCCCGCCAGCAGGGCGGCCACTTCCTCGTGGGCCGCGGCGAGCCGTTCGGGGCTGGCCGCATCGATCTTGGTCAGAGCCACGGCGCCGCGCGTCAGGCCGAGCAAGGAGGCGATCGCCAGATGCTCGCGGGTCTGCGGCATCGGGCCGTCGTCGGCCGCCACCGCCAGCAGCAGGAAGTCGATGCCGGTGGCGCCGGCCAGCATGGTGTGCACCAGCTTTTCATGGCCCGGCGCATCGACATAGCCGAGCAGGCCGTCGTCCGTGTAGGCGTAGCCCAGATCCAGGGTGATGCCGCGCGCCTTCTCCTCCGGCAGGCGGTCCGTATCGATCCCGGAGAGCGCCTTCACCAGGGTGGTCTTGCCGTGATCGATGTGGCCGGCGGTGCCGACGATCATGGCCCGAGCCCACAGAGTAGTGCCGGAGGGGCCCGTAGACGGCCGATGGCAGGCAGTTGTGCAAGTGGATTCATGCTTTCACCCGGACCGGGCAGAAAGGGTTGCGGGAAGGATGCCGCGCTTGAGTCTGGTTGCGTCTGGTTGCATCCAGTCAGGTCGCGCCCGGCACGAAAAGAAGGTTGGGGCCGGCCCTGGCATAGCCGGCCTCGTCCAGCAGCAGATCCAGCGCCAGGGTCGCCAGGTCGTCCGCCACCGGATCGCCGTCCGGCGCATCGTGCCGATAGAGGATCTTCAGATAACTCATGCAGTCGTCGCAGGTTTCCGCCCGCATGGCGCCGGCATTGGTCAGGCGCGAACCCTCGATCCGGCGATAGGCGATGCGGGCATTGGCATCGCAGGCAGCGCATTTCACGCGCACCAGGTGCCATTCCGTGCCGCACAGGGAACAGTGCAGGTAGCGCAGCCTGTCCACCTCCGCCGTGGCGCGCACCACGCTGGCGACCGGCAGGCTGCCGCAGCAGGGACACACGCCCGGCACGTCGAGAACCGGCAGCGCGGCGGTCCCCAGGTCCGCCGCCATAGCGGTCCAATAGACCTGCAGGGCGGCCGCCACATAGGGCAGCAGCGGCGCTTCGGAGCCATCCAGTTCGTTCGCCAGCACCTGGTCGGCGAACGCTTCCAGCGTCTCCGGTGCGGCCTCGGCCAAGCGGCGGCAGGCGGCCCGTGCCGGCTCAGGGGCGTCGCTTTGCAGAGCCTCCGTCAATTGCGCCAGAACGCCGCGCCAGGCCGGGTGCCGGGGCCACTGCCGGGCCGGTAGCGGCGGCATGTGATGGCTGCGGGCGCGGGCCAGGGCTGCTTCGTCCGGCAGCGGCAGACTTTCCAGTCGGCCCAGCGCCTGGTGCTGGGCCTGGGCCAGACGCCCCAGGAAACGCAGCCAACCGCCCAGCGCATGACCCTCGGCCAGTTGCCGGAAGCGCCGCGCCCGCTCGGCGAAGATGGAGGCGCTCATGGAAGCGCGGGAGGGCGCAATGACCCGGGGCGGATCGCTGAAGGCTCGGGATGCGGGATCGAACTGCACGACGTGGTTCATGGAGGCTCCCTCGGCCCGGAATACCTTTCCCGGGCTCGTCCGGTTGAGAGGCGCTATTTGCCGGTGATCTCGCGATACCAGCCACGATGGTGCTGGCGTGCCCAGGCGCGGGTGACCGTGCCGTACCACATCGCCCGGTTGCTGCCCTTGACCCAGATGGAGGCATAGACGTGGCCGATGATCAGGCCAATCGCCAGCGCGCCGACGGCGGCATGCACCACCGCCGCCACGCGCACCAGCGCCACCGGCAACTGGAAATAGGTCCGCCACAGCGGCAGCCCGGAGAGGAACAGCAGCAGGATGCAGGCCGCCAGGGCCCAGAACAGCAGCTTCTGGCCGGCGTTGTTCCGGCCCTGCTCCGGCATGTCGCGGTCGTTCCCCGTCGCCACCATGCTGCGGACCTGGTGGATCCACTCCCAGTCCGTTGGCGTCATCGCGTTGTGGGCCCGGAAGCGCAGAAACAGCGCCAGAAAAGACAGGGCCAGCAAGACGCCGAGGAGAGGGTGCAGGATGCGCGCCCAGACGCCGCCCCCGAACAATGCGGCGAGCGGAAAGAAGGCCGGATGGAAAAAGGCCAGGCCCGACAGGGCGAGAAGGATGAAGCAGATGCCGACCAGCCAGTGGTTGGCCCGCTCGGCGGCCGTATAGCGTGGCAGGTATCGGGTCGGGTGTTGCGGATCGCGAGTCATGATGCGTCCTCCTCTTCGACCGCCGCCTCGGTCTCCTTGGTGATCTCGTTGGGGCCCTTGATGACGTAATGGAACAGGCTGCCCAGTACCGCCAGGCCCAGGACGGCGCTCGCCAAAGGCTTGGCGAAGCCCTTCCACAGATACACCAGGGGGCTGATGCGCGGGTCGTCCGGCAGGTCGGCGTAGAGCCGGGGCTGGTCCGCGTGGTGCAGCACGTACATGACGTGGGTGCCGCCCACGCCCTGCGGGTCGTACAGGCCGGCCTTGGCGAAACCCCGCTCCTTGAGGTCGGCGACGCGCTCCTCGGCGTAGTCGCGCATGTCCTCCTTGCTGCCGAACTGGATGGCGCCGGTGGGGCAGACCTTGGCGCAGGCCGGCGCCTGGTTCACCGCCACGCGGTCGGAGCAGAGGGTGCATTTGTAGGCTTTGCCGTCCCGCTTGGAGATGCGCGGAATGTTGAAGGGACAGCCGGTGATGCAGTAGCCGCAGCCGATGCAGTTCTCCTCGTGGAAATCGACGATCCCGTTGGCGTACTGGATGATCGCGCCCGGCGCCGGACAGGCCCGCAGGCAGCCCGGGTCGGCGCAGTGCATGCAGCCGTCCTTGCGGATCAGCCACTCCAGCTTGCCGTCCCGCTCCACCTCCGAAAAGCGCATCACCGTCCAGGAGTCCGCGGACAGGTCGGTCGGGTTGTCATAGACGCCGGCGCAGTGGCCGATCTGGTCGCGCACGTCGTTCCATTCCATGCACGCCACCTGGCAGGCCTTGCAGCCGATGCAGGCGGTGACGTCGATGAGCTTGGCCACTTCCACCGTCTTGCGCGCCTGCGGCGGCGGCGTGGTGGTGGCGGAGCGCTGCTTGATGTCGAGCGATTGCAATGCCATGGCGTTCTCCTGAATCCAGGCTAGAGCTTCTCGATGTTGACCAGGAAGGACTTGAACTCCGGCGTCTGGGTGTTGGCGTCGCCGACGAAGGGCGTCAGGGTGTTGGACAGGAAGCCCATCCGCGCCACGCCCGTGAAGCCCCAGTGGATGGGAATGCCCACATGGTGCACCGGCATGCCGTTCACCTGGAGCGCCTTGAGGCGCTTGGTGACCACCGCCACGGCCTTGATCTGGCCGCGGTTGGAGCGCACCCGCACCTTGTCGCCGTTCTCGATGCCCTTCTCCGCCGCCAGTTCCGCGCCGATTTCGACGAACTGTTCCGGCTGCAGGATGGCGTTGAGTTCCACGTGCTTGGTCCAGTAGTGGAAATGTTCGGTCAGGCGATAGGAGGTCGCCGCGTAGGGGAAGTCCTTGGCCTTGCCGAACACTTCCATGTCGCCCTTGAACACCCGCGCCGCCGGATTGCTCACCGCCTGCGGATTGGTGTTCAGCGGGTTGGTGCCGATCGGCGTCTCGAACGGTTCGTAATGCTCGGGGAATGGGCCTTCCGCCATCTTGTCCACGGCGAAGAAACGGGCCACGCCTTCCGGATTCATGATGAACGGACCCATGCCCTCGGCCGGGTTGGAATCCGGTTTGAAGTCGGGCACGTCCGAGCCCGTCCAGGCCGAGCCGTTCCACCAGATCTGCTTCCGCTTCGGGTTCCAGGGCTTGCCGGCGGGATCGGCCGAGGCGCGGTTGTACATGATGCGGCGGTTGGCCGGCCACGCCCATGCCCAGTTGAGCGTCTGGCCGTTGTTCCAGGGATCGGCGTTGTCGCGGCGGGCCATCTGGTTGCCGGCCTGGGTCCAGGAGCCGGCGAAAAGCCAGCAGCCGGAGGCGGTGGTGCCATCGTCGCGCAACTGGGCGAAGCCGTCCAGCTGCTCGCCGGCCTTGCGCAGCACCTTGGTCGGGTCTTTCGGATCGGTCAGATCGGCCAGGGCCTTGCCGTTGAATTCCCGGGCCAGTTCGTCCGCCGCCGGCTCGCCGGGATTCCGGTAGGGCCAGGAAAGGTGGAGGACGGGATCGGGAAAAGCGCCGCCCTCGGTCTGGTAGAGGGCCTTGATGCGCTGGAACAGGCCGCCCATGATGGCCGCGTCGCTCCGCGCCTCGCCGGGCGGCTCGGCCGCCTTCCAGTGCCATTGCAGCCAGCGTCCGGAGTTGATCAGGGAGCCGTCCTCCTCGGCGAAACACGTCGAGGGCAGGCGGAATACCGTGGTCTGGATCTTGGCCGGGTCCACGTCGTTGTACTCGCCGAAATTGCGCCAGAACTCGGAGGTCTCCGTGGCCAGGGGGTCGATCACCACCAGGTACTTGAGCCTGGCCAGCGCGGCGCCGAGCTTGGCCTTGTTGGGAAAGGCGGCCAGCGGGTTGAAGCCCTGGCAGAGATAGCCGTTCATCTTGCCGTGGTACATGTCCTCGAACACCTGGAGCACGTCGTACATCTTGTCCAGCTTGGGCAGCCAGTCGAAGCACCACTGGTTTTCCTTGGTCGCGGCATCGCCGAACCAGGCCTTCATCAGGCTGACGTGGAACTTCTCGTAGTTCTGCCAGTAGGACATCTGATTGGGACGCAGCGGCTTGGAGGCGCGTTTGTCGATGTAGGCGCGGTAATCCGTCTCCTTCTCACCGGCCAGGGTCAGGTAGCCCGGCAGCAGATTGGAGAGCAGCCCGAGATCGGTGAGGCCCTGGATGTTGGAATGCCCGCGCAGGGCGTTCATGCCGCCGCCGGCCATGCCGATGTTGCCCAGCAGCAACTGAACCATCGCCCCCGTGCGGATCATCTGCGAGCCCTGCGAGTGCTGGGTCCAGCCCAGCGCGTACATGATGCTCATGGTCCGCTCGGGCACGGCGGTCGACGCCATCATCTCGGCCACCTTGAGGAACTGCTCCCTGGGCGTGCCGCAGATCCTTTCCACCATTTCCGGGGTGTAGCGGCTGTAGTGCCGCTTCATCAACTGGAAGACGCAGCGAGGATCCTGCAGGGTGGGATCGGTCTTGACGTAGCCGTCCGCACCGAGCTGATAGGACCACGACGACTTCTCGTAGCCGCGCTTTTCCGGGCTGTAGCCCGAGAAGAGGCCGTTGTCGAAGCCGAAGCCCGGATTCACCAGGAAGGTGAAATCGGTGTACGCCTTGACGTACTCGTGCTGGATCTTGTCGTTCGTCAGCAGGTAATTGATGATCCCGCCCAGGAAGGCGATGTCGGTACCGGTGCGGATCGGCGCGTAGTAGTCGGCCACCGAGGCCGAACGGGTGAAGCGCGGGTCGACGACGACCAGCTTTGCCTTGTTGTGCTTCTTTGCCTCGACCACCCACTTGAAGCCGCAGGGGTGCGCCTCGGCGGCGTTGCCGCCCATGATCAGAACCAGGTCGGCATTCTTGATGTCGACCCAGTGATTGGTCATCGCGCCACGGCCAAACGTCGGAGCCAGACTGGCCACCGTCGGGCCGTGTCAGACACGGGCCTGGTTGTCGAATGCGAGCGCGCCGAGGGAACGCACCACCTTGTGGGTGATGTAGCCGGATTCATTGCTGGAGGCGGAGGCGGCCAGGAAACCGGAGGACAGCCAGCGATTCACCGTGGCGCCGGCGGCATTCCTGGTGACGAAATTGGCGTCCCGGTCGGCCTTCATCAGCTTGGCGACGCGATTCATGGCCTCGTCCCAGGAAATGCGCTTCCACGCGTTGCTGCCGGGCTCGCGCACCTCCGGATACCGCAGGCGGTTGGGGCTATGGATGAAATCCAGCAACCCCGCGCCCTTGGGACACAAGGTGCCCCGACTGACCGGGTGGTCCGGATCGCCCTCGATGTGAACGATCTCGGCTTGTGCGTTCTTGGACTTGTCGCCCAGGGAGTAGATGAGAAGCCCGCAGGCCACCGAGCAGTAGGGACAGGTATTGCGGGTCTCGGTAGCGCGGGCGAGCTTGAAGCTGCGCACTTCCGCCAGGGCGGGGGCCGGCGAAAAGCCCATCATGGCGACGGACGATCCCCCCATCCCGGCGGCGCAGATTCTGAAGAACTGGCGTCGGTTGAGTTGCATTTGACCGCTCCTCCTTTATGGCCTCGCGATCGAGGCTTTCCCAACATAGCCCCGTTCCCGCCGGCAAGCAATGAAAGCGTCTTTTTGATGCAGCACATCAAAAAGACGCATCGAGCACGGGAGGCCGCAATGCCCGCATCCGGCCCCGGCTTCCACTGGATCATGACAAGGGCGCGGGAGTCGTGCGCGTCAAACCAGCGAGGGCCCGCTCCAGCAGCCGCTCATCAAGCCTTCTGGCTTGGTGCTGGCGGATACCATCGCGCTGGTTTCCCAGGCATCGGTATGGACGTTCAACCCGGCAAAGACGCCATATCCCCTGCCTGCATGGATCGTCTCCTGCGCGTGAAGACTCTCACCGGCCCGGATGGCGCCTTCCGCCGCCATCGTCCCGCCCGCCTTGATTCCCCAGCCGGCCTCAAGATGCCCGGCGCACCGGATCGAACCCCCCGCGACGATTCCATTGCGAACGTCGATGTTGTCCGAGCCGACGATATCGCCGCCTGCATGAAGACTTTTTCCGCACCGGATCGGCCCTTCGGAAAACAAATCCCGCCCGACGAAGGCGTTTCCGGCGAGGTTCAACCTGCCGCCGCACAGCAGTTCCCAGGCCGTCCGGATATCGCCGCCGCTTGAAATATCGCCCGCCGCCTCGATGCCCCAGCCTGCCTTGATGTCGCCGCCGGCTTCGAGCGCGCCCTTGCTGCGGATGCCGCCGGCAGCACGAATGTCTTCGCCGGCGACGACGGGTCCATCGACACGGATACTGCCGCCGGCATGGATGGTGCGGCCGGCCCGAACGATCGAGTCGGTCTCGATATTGCCGCGCACCTCCAATGAACCGGCGAATACGATCGCGGCGGCGTCAATCGAGTCGACCGCCAGCACGGCATCCGTCGGACCGAACTGCGTGAGCAGCCAGCAGGCGTCATTGGCGCGACCATCGGCGACCAGTGCGTCGAGAAGGTCTTGGTAGTCGCCCCCCTCGTGATAATGGCGCAGGAACCAGCGAAACCCATCGGCACAGGGGCGCTTGGCTTTGAGAAAATTCTTCGTGAGATCCATGGCAATAGAGATGTGCAATATTGACGCCACGAACGCATCGCGGCGAAAGAAGCACAGCCTTGGCAGTGGATCGTCCAGCTACCGTCCTGACGATCGACGGAGAGCGGAAATGGAGGGACGTGGCTCTGGCTTGGCGACCCACACGTGGATCGGCGGCATTGGAGGACTCACCCTGGCTGCACATTGATCAAGGCGCGAAAACGCATCCTTGGACAAAGCGCCGTGCGGGGGAGATAAGGCTGGTTAGCCCTGTTGGTCGCCCCGCACGGCCATGGAAAGCACGGCGGGAGACCCTTGGATGTTGCATGGAAGGGCCAACGGGTTGGTCCATGCGCGCGTTCGGCGCCGGAGCATGCACACACCGGCAACTCCACCCGTGCGCGCATGGCGCAAGGCGTCGTCGGCATGGCGAGCGATGGACCGGACAATGGACATCAGCGTCAGCAACCTCGTTGGACGGACTAAGCCGCTACCGGGAGCACACCGCAAGACCGGCTCGTGCGCTCCCATCTGAAGAGAAAAGCCCTCGATGACAAGGGCTTTCTGTTTCTGGCGGGCCAGAAGATACATCAATACAAACTGTCCAGCCCTCGAAGACGGGATTCTATCTGCACCAGTCTTCATCGGCAATCACCGCTGTGCTATGTGTTGCGGCAAAGTTACCTGTTCACGGCACGTGAGGCCCAATGTTTGAATCAGGGACGTTGCACGGCGCTTTATCGCGCAGGTCCGGTGGAATGGCGAGTTGCACGTCTGGCCGCCAACTGTAGTAGACAGATGGCCGACAGGAATGTACAGTAATACGTACATATAAGGAGCCCCGAAATGGATACGATTACCTACACGACGGTACGCGCAAATTTGGCGAGTGCGATGGACAGGGTTTGCAACGATCACGAGGCGCTGATCATCACCCGCAATGGAGAACAGTCGGTGGTGATGCTCTCGCTCGAAGACTACAAGGCACTGGAAGAAACCGCCTACCTGTTGCGCACACCGGCCAACGCGAAACGCCTTCTGTCGGCGGCGGCGCAACTGAACGCCGGCAAAGGCGTTGAGCGGAAACTTGCCAAGTGAAGCTGGTATTCGCAGACGAGGCATGGGAAGACTACCTGTACTGGCAGAAACAAGACAGAAAGATGGTGGAGCGGATCAATACGCTGATTCGCGAAATCCAGCGAGAACCCTTCAGCGGCGTAGGCAAGCCAGAGCCGCTGAAACATGCCCTCTCTGGATTTTGGTCACGCCGGATCACGGATGAGCACCGTATGGTGTATCGGGTCGAAGGCAATCAACTCCAAATAGCTCAGTTGCGTTTTCACTACTGAGACGCCCAACGAAGCTGTAGAAAAAGTAGTTTCATGGACGCATTCTGCTGTGAACCAATTGGAATAACAAGGCTCCAACCAGAAGTTCATCTTGGAGTCGCTCATGGCACGCTACAAACCCATCGATACCAGCCCACGCTTCATTGCCGTCGATCTTGAGCGGCAGTTGCTGCCCGGCACATTCGAGCATGCACTGAACCACCTGATCGACCACGAACTGGACTTGTCAGGCTTCGATGCCCGCTACAAGAATGATCGCACCGGTGCTGCCGCCTACCCGCCGGCCATGCTGCTCAAGGTGGTTCTGTTCGCCTACAGCCAGGGCATCGTCAGTAGCCGAGGGATAGAGCGGGCCTGCCGCGAACACATCACCTTCATGGCCTTGTCGGGGGATTCCGCTTTTCACTGCACCACCATTGCCGCCTTTATCTCTGGTCTGGGCGAGGACATCGCCACACTCTTTGCTCAGATCCTCTACTTGTGTGACCGCCAGGGCTTGATCGGTCGGGAAATGTTCGCCATTGATGGCGTCAAACTGCCCAGTAACGCCAGCAAGGCCAAGAGCGGCACCCGTGCCGACTTTGCACGGCAGGCCGCCAAGCTCGAAGCTGCCGCCCAGGCCATGCTGGCCCGGCACCGGGAGAACGATGCCTTGCCGACCGAACTCGGCCTCGACGCCAAGGCACAGAAACGCATGGTCCGTCTGCACAATGACGCGACACAACTGCGCGACTGGCTTGCGGCCAACCCCGAAGACCGCAAGGGGAGTCGTGGCAGTATCCGCAAGAGCAACCGCACCGATAACCAATCGGCCAAGATGGCCACCAGCAAGGGCGTCATTCAAGGCTATACCGGTTTACCCTTCGAGGGCAGAAGAAGGTGAATGGGCAGTGGAAGCTCTTCTGCCTAGTGCATAACATCGAGAAGCTGGCCCATCATGGATACCCGCCGGCCATGCTGCTCAAGGTGGTTCTGTTCGCCTACAGCCAGGGCATCGTCAGTAGCCGGGGGATAGAGCGGGCCTGCCGCGAACACATCACCTTCATGGCCTTGTCGGGGGATTCCGCTTTTCACTTCACCACCATTGCCGCCTTTATCTCTGGTCTGGGCGAGGACATCGCCACACTCTTTGCTCAGATCCTCTGCTTGTGTGACCGCCAGGGCTTGATCGGTCGGGAAATGTTCGCCATTGATGGCGTCAACTGCCCAGTAACGCCAGCAAGGCCAAGAGCGGCACCCGTGCCGATTTTGCACGGCACTCACCATGCCCAACGTAGAAGTCACCGGCGCTGCGCAGCTTTATCGCGCAGCGTCCGTGTGGACTGCCGGGTTGGGCGTCGACCTCACAGAGTTGTACAGCGCCCGATAGCCATACCGGGCGTGTCGTCGCCCTCGCTTCGTGCCGGAACGATAGCCCGGAGAGCGTCTTCGTTCCAATAACCAACCGTATATGTTGTGAGGAAGCGCATGGACTTCCGGTTAAATAAAAAGTCTTTGCCAATGCCTATGCATCGAAGTTTTCCATTGTCATCGAAGTCCTTCTCGCAAATGGCAACGGGGAAGGAAGAACCTGTTTCCTTAACCTCCCATTTTCGCGAAGGCTCTGTTGAACGAGTAACTATGTACTTCGCTTCTGCCTTAAATTCCGCTCGCTTCCATTGGCGCGCACCCCGATCGAAGGAGAAGCCAGTAATCATGTCTTCAGCACAAAGATAAGAACTCTGTGCAGATGCGGAAGCCGCGAAGGCAAGGAATATTCCAGTAAAGAAGACGCTCTTGACGCGATTCATTAGTACTCCTTTCGACGCCCAACGTTGAGATTGCAGGCACTGCGCGCTTTTATCGCGCAGCGTCCAAGGACCGAAGGGCTGGGCCTCGGGTTACGCATTGAGGTCTCGTTTCGCTATTGGCCTGAGCTCCCGAAGAGACTTTGAGATTGCGGCACCTTCGGCGTCCAGATGCTCCCACCAAGTTTGTTCGTCGGTAGCGGCAAGCAGTTCGATGTTCAAGCGATCAAGTATTGCAACAGCCTCTGGAGAAAATAAAAGCGCGCCCATGTCGGTGAGCCTTCGCAGATCCGATAACCCTTTGCGGTAAGAAGTTACCAGTTCCTCTTCGATGTCCTTGGGGATGTCAGTTCCGCACTCAGCGGCACGGAGTTGCCGCTCGGTGCAATGCTTCATGAAATGAAGTGCTTCAATGACCTTGGTGTATGCGTCAACTCGACGCTCAAACCACTTTTCGGATTGAAACCGCCGGAGCGCAAACTTGACGGTCAGCCACGCCGTTAGAAGTGCCACAGGCACGCCGGCAAGAAGATTGATTAGAGGTTGCCAGTTGCTCATGGATTAGAGGCCCAACGTAGAGGTAACCGGCCTCGCGCGGCCTTATGCGCGAGGCCCGGTTGACCGCCGGGTTGGGGCCTGGGCATCGACATAGGCATCGATAAGCCGGCGAATCATGCGCTGGTACTGCGTGTGATGTTTTGTGGCCTCGGACTTGAAGAACTCGATGCTCTTCTTGCTCAGAGCCAAGGTTACTTTCACGCCCTCTTCCCGAAATGCCAATTCGGCGGGTGAAGGGAGGAAGTCTGCAACCACCTGAACCTTGCCGAGGGGTTCATCGGTGTATTTGATTTTCGCGCTCATAGATGGCCTTTCCTTTACGCCAATAACCGGCGCCGATGATTCGAATAACCGAAGCGCGGTAAGTGAACCGCACTGTGAGCACACCACCATCGACTTCGCCAAAGCAATAGAACCGCTCTTCGGTCTGGCTGTGCGTCTCGTCCTTGGCAATCACGCGCTGCGGGTCCGCAAAGGCGTATTGGGCAAGGGAGAAAGAGACTCCGTGCTTTCCCTGATTCTCGGTGTCCTTGTCGGGGTCCCAATCAAAGCGAGTTTTTGCCATGGACACAGAGTAGCACTAGACCATACAAAAATCCATACGGAGATATGGATAGCCCCAACGTTTGACATGAGGGGCCGCCGATAGGCGGTCCCTCTCGATGGATGGGTTGGACAACACCATTAACGGAGAACGCATAACCCCGCCCCAAGTACGAGCAGGCCTCCGATGAGGAACGCTCCGATTGAGGCCCACATAAAACCAATGCTCCAGTGACAAATACAAGGTTCCTTGAGGACATGACCGAACAGCGAACACTTCTTACGGTTCTCAATTTTCTTGGCGTATTCCAGGGAGCACAGTCGACGGAGCCGATTGTGAATAACTGCGGCGACGAGGCCGAGTTGAAAAGTAAAAACACTCCAAATAATTGCACGGGCCAATACAGCGAGCTCTGGTTTCTGAATGATTCCTACCAGGAAGGCCAGCAATGCAACCGCACCGCCGCCATTAATCAGCAGCAGGCCACGGACGGTCTCTGTGTCCATTTCGGCTCGTAGTTCGACGCCATCAGCCATGGTTGCCTCCTGTTGCCCAACGTGCTAGCTCAGGGGCGACCGGAGGCCGAAGGCCGGAGGTAACCTGCCGGCGTAGCCGGCAGGGCGTCCCCTGGAGCGGCGGGTTAGGCCGCGCCATACTTTGCGTTGAAGTCATTGTCATTCATAACGAGAAAAAGAATGCCTTCGATGAAGCCGACCAACGCAGGGATAAATGTCCAGCAGAAGAGCAGGTAAAGGATTCCTTGACCCACGCGACCTAGATAGAACTTGTGAATTCCAATTCCACCAAGGAACAGCGCAAACAACGCGGCAGCAAGCTTGCTCTTTCCATTTGGTGCAGTGGCTGCCAAGGTTGAGGGAGGAGCCATCTGCCGAACACCGCACTTGGGGCAAATTTCTGCTTTAGCCTTAATGATGCCACCGCATTCAGAGCAGAATTTTTCGTCGGCGGCTTTTTGGATTGCTTCGGTCATGTTGTTCTCCCTTCGATAGGTAATGCAATAAGACTATGCGAATGTAACAGGCGATCTGTCGCGGCAGCTTGACAGCGGAATTGGATCGGTCGAAATACGTGGGGATCATAGCAGCCTAACGCAGAGCTAAGGGGCCGGCCGCTTGCGGACGGTCCCGCTTGAGCGCCGGGTTAGCGACCAGAGGACAAAGATGAGCGCGAACAAACCAGCCATTCGGGTGGCACGAACACAAAGGATGCTCGCGGAGCTTGGGCACAGCGATATTTTCGACGCGCTACGGCACGCCGAAGAAATGCGCTCGGCCCTGCGGGTGATTTACACATGGGCCGGAGTTGATGGCGAAGACCTCGACCATCGGCAAGTTCGCAAACTGGCTGCGAAGGCGCTGCATATGGGCGCTAACGTAGAGGTGACCGGCGCTGCGCGGCTTTATCGCGCAGCGTCCAGCGACCGAAGGGAGCGAGGTCGACCGCCATGTTAGGGTTCGGTTGGCAAGGCATACGACACCTTCACTCCCTCAACCTTGACGACGCCACGCTTACATAGCGCGGCAAACAACGCACCAAGCTGCTGCTCGGAAAGCTCCTTCTTGAAGAGTGCGTGAAGAGTGCTCAGCAAGGTCTTCTGCGTTCTCGGCTTCGATGCTTTGCGGCGAACAAGATCGGCAATCACGGCCTCTACCTGTGCTTCCGGTGCGACAGGGAGAGATGGCTTGAAATAGGGAATGTCTGTGATGCAGGTTGAGCGTTGGGCGAAGATTTTCTTTCCCTTGAGATACTTCAGCAGCGGATCGAACCCGGAGTCCTTCGAGATAACGTGGAAGAAAGCCGTGGGTTCGACGGCAGACAAAGCCCCAATGTAATAGGCGATGTGAAAATCAAGGGCGTTGTTTCCGGCAGTCTCAAGAATGATGTACTCGGCGCATTCACCAAGCGATTGCAGTGCCGCCGCTAGAGAGACAGGAATCTTGGATTGATTGGGGCCGAGAAACACCTTGACCTTGAACGGGCCGTCCTTGAGTAGGCCAATGTCCTTGGGCTGAACATTTTCGAAATCGACGAGGACGAAGTTCGTGCGTGTTGTCACGGGAGAACCCTAACGTCTGAATTCACCGGCCTGCGCGGCTTTTCGCGCAGGTCCGGTGGAATGATGGGTTAGGCCGATAGCCAAAGACATAGACGTAAAACTCGGCGCTGGCGAGACGGCAATCAAGATGTGAAGCTCACCGTGGCATTAGCGCGAACACACCCCAGCCCAGGTATTCACGCGTGTAAGCAGCGTAGCGCTCGGGTTCCGAGGTCAGTTGGGCTCGAACCTCGTTGGCCAACTCGTCGTCGGGGTTGGCTTCAAGCCATCGGCGCATGGTGAGCCATTTGGCCGCTTCGTACCTGTCCCAGCCGTTTTGGTCAGCCAGAACCATTTCAACAACGTCGTAGCCAAGGCGGCCAAAAGACGCGAGCAGTTCCGGAAGCATGAGAAAGTCAGTGATTGAGTGAGCAAGACATCCCTTGGCAACATCTTCCGTCGGTGGCAACTGCCGCCAGAACGGCTCGCCGATAAGGATGATCCCTCCAGTGCGCAGGCTCTGCGCCAGAAGCTTGATAGTGCCTGCAACACCTCCGGCGATCCAGGTGGCACCGACACAAGCTGCCACGCCAACCTTCTCGTCAGAGACATAGCCCGCCGCATCGCCATGCATGAACTTGACTCGATCGGCAACGCCGAGCTCTACGGCTCGGCGTTCCGCTTGCTCGGAGAACAACTGGCTCATGTCGATGCCGGTGCCGATGATGCCGTGATCGCGTGCCCAGGTACAAAGCATCTCTCCCGAACCGCTGCCGAGGTCGAGCACCCGGGTCCCCGATTGCAGACGCAGTGCCGCGCCGAGAGTGGCGAACTTTTCGGGAGTAAATGGGTTGTGGATGCGGTGAGCACTTTCAGTGATGTTGAAAATACGTGGGATATCCATTTCGGAAAATTTCCTTACTTGCGTGAATAGATTCGGTTGCGGCCTAACGTGGAAGTGAGCGGCCTGCGCGGCTTTTCGCGCAGGTCCGCTCGACTGATGGGTTAGGGCGCCGTTCATTCAGTGCTGATGTTGGCCAATGATTGCTGCGCCAGGATGCGGTTTGCTTCGATGAACGTGGGTTCCGTACTCGCTGAAGGCTCAAGCTTGAGCAAGGCATTGAGTGTGCTTGCGAGGTGGCCAAGCAAGCGACCTTGATACTCTGGCCCATTCTTAGTCCATCTCGGAGTGTTCGGGATTGCAGTCAATTCTCGCAGCAGTGTTCTGAGGTTGTGTAGTCGCTCATCGCGGGTTGGCGCGCGCTTTACATGACATTTCGAGCTGCCGCTGGCCGATGGCGGAGCCTTCTTCTTTTTCTTGGGTTTGGATCGCTTCTTTGGTGAATAGTCGAGACGCGCCGCTTGCTCATAAGAGAGAGTGGCCTCGAAGTCCGAGGTGGTTCCATGACGTTGAGCGCGACTGGTTCTGCCCACCTTGTCCCAATTCAATCGTTGCGACATCGCTGGCGCCCTAACGTTAAGTAGACCGCCTAAAAGACGGAGAAAAATCCATCATTAGGGCTAATAAAACCAACATATGACAATAAATACTAATTAAAATCAAAGCCATTACAATTTTTAGTGGGGCCTATAAATGGCACCCGATAACTCTACTTCCCATCAAACGGCCGAACCCCGACTGCTGGATCAGGTGAAGGCGAAAATCCGTCTCAAGCACTACAGTCTGCGTACCGAGCAGGCGTATGTTGATTGGATTAGACGATTTATTCTGCATCATGGCAAGCGCCACCCCAAGGAAATGGGGGCGGTGGAGGTTGAAGCATTTCTGACCCATCTTGCAGTGGCGGGCCGGGTTGCGGCTTCCACACAAAACCAAGCCAAGAGTGCCTTGTTGTTTCTTTATCGCGAAGTGCTGGGTTCCGAGCTGCCCTGGCTGGATAACGTGGAAAAGGCCAAGGCGCCCAAGCGGTTGCCGGTTGTGCTCACGCGCGTCGAGGCCGCGGCACTGTTGCAGCAGTTGCAGGGGGTGCACTGGCTGATCGGCAACCTGCTCTATGGCAGCGGCCTGCGTTTGATGGAATGCCTGCGACTGCGGGTGAAGGATGTCGATTTTGCGCGCCAGGAAATCCTGATTCGCGATGGCAAGGGATTCAAGGATCGCGTGACCATGCTGCCCCGTTTGCTGGTCGAGCCCTTGCAGAATCATCTGGGTTTGGTCGAGGCGCAGCACCAGCGCGATTTGCAGGCAGGGCGCGGCGATGTCCATCTTTCTTACGCGCTGGACCGCAAATATCCCAATGCCGGGCGGGAATGGGCCTGGCAGTATGTGTTTCCATCCCCCGGACTCTCCCTGGACCCGCGCAGCGGCGTCGAGCGGCGCCACCATTTGCAGGATCAGGCGGTGCAGCGTGCCATCAAGCAGGCGGTGCATCACGCCAGGCTGACCAAGCCCGCGACGCCCCATACCTTGCGCCATTCCTTCGCCACCCACCTGCTGGAATCGGGCTACGACATTCGCACGGTGCAGGAGCTGCTCGGCCATTCCGACGTTTCCACCACCATGATCTACACCCATGTACTCAACCGGGGCGGCAAGGGCGTTGTCAGCCCCCTGGATCGACTGTGAGCAAAGATTTAAAGAACCTCAAGCGGCTGATGGCCGATCGCCGGCCCGCGGCCGATGTTTCCGTTTCTGCACCAGGCACCCGGAACCGCCCTACCCCGCATACGCGTGCCACCAATGCGGCCAGGGGACCAGTCAAGGGCGCAACCCCGGCCGCAGCGAACGAAGCCCGGCGCCAGGCGAGGCTCGCGGCCCGACCGACGATCGCATACGACGACGCCCTGCCGGTCAATGCGCGGCGCGAGGAGATCGCCCGCGCCATCGCCGCGCATCAGGTGGTGGTGATCTGCGGCGAGACGGGGTCGGGCAAGACCACGCAGTTGCCCAAGATCTGCCTGGAGATGGGCCGCGGCTGCGCCGGGCTGATCGGCCACACTCAGCCGCGCCGCATCGCCGCGCGGGCCACGGCGACGCGCATTGCCCAGGAGCTGAAGAGCGAGTTGGGCAAGCACGTCGGCTTCAAGATCCGCTTCACCGACCGCGCCTCGCCCGACACCTACATCAAACTGATGACCGACGGCATCCTGCTGGCGGAAACCCAGGGCGACCCGCTCTTGCGCGCCTACGATACGATCATCATCGACGAGGCCCACGAGCGCAGCCTGAACATCGATTTCCTGCTCGGCTACCTGAGGCAGTTGCTGCCCCGGCGGCCGGACCTGAAGGTGATCGTCACCTCGGCGACGCTGGACGCGGAGCGCTTCAGCAGGCATTTCGACGACTGCCCGGTGATCGAGGTCTCCGGGCGGCTTTACCCGATCGAGACACGCTACCGTCCCTTCGACGACCGAAAGGACGTCGATGTGAACGACGCCATTGTTGAAGCCGTGAGCGAAGCCCATCGCGAAGGGCCGGGCGACGTGCTGGTGTTCCTGCCCGGCGAGCGCGAGATCCGCGAGGCGGCGGAGGCGCTGCGCAAGCACCATCCACCGGGGCTGGAAATCCTGCCCCTGTTCGCGCGCCAGTCGGCGCAGGAGCAGAGCCGGGTGTTCGCGCCGCACCAGGGGCGGCGCGTGGTGCTGGCCACCAACGTGGCCGAGACCTCGCTGACGGTGCCGGGCATCCGCTACGTGATCGACACCGGCCTCGCCCGCGTCAAGCGCTATTCCCACCGCAACAAGGTGGAGCAGTTGCAGGTGGAGTCCGTCGCCCAGTCCGCCGCCAAGCAGCGCGCGGGGCGTTGCGGCCGGGTTTCCTCGGGCGTGTGCTTCCGGCTCTACGCCGAGGAGGACTTCAACAAGCGCCCGCCGCACACCGACCCGGAAATCCTGCGCTCCTCGCTGGCCGGGGTGATCCTGCGCATGAAGTCCCTGCACCTGGGCGACGTGGAGGCGTTTCCCTTCCTGGAGCCGCCGCTGCCGCGCATGGTGGTCGATGGCTATCAGCTCCTGGCCGAGCTGGGCGCGGTGGACGAGGACAAGCAACTCACGCCGGTGGGCGCCGAACTCGCCAAGCTTCCGCTCGACCCCAAGATCGGCCGCATGATCCTGGCGGCGCGTGAGCACGGCTGCCTCAAGGAAATGCTGGTGATCGCCGCCGCCCTCTCGGTGCAGGACCCGCGCGAGCGTCCGCAGGAACAGGCCGGCGGCGCCGACCAGGCGCACGCCAAGTGGAAGGACGAGAAATCGGAGTTTCTTTCCTGGCTCAAGCTGTGGACCGCCGCCGACGAGGTGTGGCGCCACGAGACCTCCAGCAAGCAGCGCCAGTGGTGCAAGCGGGAGTTCATCTCCTGGATGCGCATGCGCGAGTGGCGCGACGTGCATGGCCAGTTGATGACGCTGTGCCATGAGCACGGCTGGAAAATTTCGAGCGCCTACCCCCCGGCCCCCTCCCCGAGGGAGGGGGTGACATCGGTTCGCTCCACTCCAGCAGGAAACGACGCCCCCGCCTTGGGGCGGCCCGGCGGCGGGGCACCAGCTGCCGGCTCCTACGAAGCGATCCACAAGGCGCTGCTGACCGGCCTGCTGGGCCACATCGGCCTGAAGAGCGAGGAAGAGCAGCACTACCTCGGCGCGCGCGGCATCAAGTTCCACATCCACCCCGGCTCCAGTCTGGTGAAAAAGGCCGGGCGCTGGATCGTCGCCGCCGAACTGGTGGAGACCTCGCGCCTGTTCGCCCGCTGCGTGGCACGCATCGAGCCGGAATGGCTGGAGGAAGTGGGCGCCCACCTGATCCGCCGCCACGTCTACGAGCCCCACTGGGAAAAGGGGCCGGGCCAGGTGGTGGCCTGGGAGCGGGTGACGCTGCACGGGCTGATGATCCACGCCCGGCGCCGCGTCAATTACGGCCCCAAGGACCCCAGGCTCGCCCGCGAGATACTGATCCGCGAGGCTCTGGTGCGGGGCGAGGTGGGCGAGGACTGGCTGAAGAAATGGCGCTTCCTGCAACACAACCAGAAGCTGATGCGGGAGATCGAGAAGCTGGAGCACAAGTCGCGCCGCCCCGACGTGCTGGTGGATGAGGAACTGATCCACGCCTTCTACGACGCCAAGCTGCCCGAGGGCATCGCCAGCCTGGCCGCCTTCGACCACTGGCGGCGCGAGGCCGAGCAGGAAAATCCGAAGCTGCTGTTCCTGGAAAAGGAACAGCTGATGCGCCACGAGGCCGAGGGCATCACCACCGACGCCTTCCCGCCCCACCTGGAGCACCGCGGGCAGAAATACAAGCTCGGCTACAAGCACGACCCCGGCGCCGCCGACGACGGCGTGACGCTCGCCCTGCCGCTGGCGCTGTTGAATCAGGTGCCGGCCACGCGTTGCGAATGGCTGGTGCCGGGGCTGCTGAAGGAAAAAGTGGTGGCCCTGTTGAAGACCCTGCCGCAGAAGTACCGCCACCGTCTGCAACCGCTGGACGGCTTCGCCGAGAAGTTCTGCGATCGCCATGAACAACAGCGGGCCGGCGACGAGCCCCTGGTCAAGGCGCTGACCGGCGCCGTGGAGGACACGCTGGCGATGAAGCTGCCGCTGGACGCCTTCCGCCCCGGCGAACTGCGCCCCCATCTGGCGATGAACTTCCGCCTGCTCGACGAGCATGGCGGCACCCTGGGCTTTTCCCGCTCCCTGGCGGAACTGCGCGGCCAGTACGGCAGCCGCGTGGAGCAGGGTTTCGCCCAGGCCGAGATTCGCGGCGAGGGCGCGGGCGAAGCGGCCGAGGGCGAACTCGCCGGGCTCACCGCCTGGAGCTTCGGCGAGCTGCCGGAACTGCTGGAAGTGAAGGTCGGCGGCCGCGAGGTGATCGGCTTCCCGGCCCTGGTGGATGACGGCGAGAGCGTTTCCCTGCGCGCCTTCGACACCGAGGAGAAGGCCCGCGACCAGCACCGCCTGGGCCTCTCCCGGCTGTTCGCGCTGGCGCTGAAGGAGCAGGTGAAGTTCGTCGAGAAGAGCCTGCCGCGCGAACTGGGCATGCAGTACATGAGCCTGGGCACCGAGAAGGAACTCAAGGCGCAGATCGTCGGCGCCACCCTGGACCGCACCTGCATGATGGCGCCGCTGCCAACCGACAAGGCGACCTTCGAGGCGCGGGTGGCGGCGGCCAAGGGCCGCGTTTCGCTGGTGGCGCAGGAAGTGGCGCGGCTGGTGGGCACGGTGCTGACCGAGCACGCCGCCCTGCAAAAGAAGCTGGCGGCGATGGGCAAGACCTTTCCCGAGGCGACGGCGGACATCGCCGCCCAGGTGGCCGCCCTGCTCGGCCGGCAGTTCATCCTGGCGGTGCCGTGGGAACGGCTGGCGCATTACCCGCGCTACCTGAAGGCGGCGGCGCTGCGCCTGGACAAGGCCCGCGCCGATCCGGCGCGGGACGCCCGGCTGCTCGCCGACTGGCAGACCCTGGCCAGGCCCTTCGAGCGGGAACGCCTGGCCCAGGCGCGGAGCGGCGTGGTCGATCCCTTCCTGGAGGAGTTTCGCTGGCTGCTGGAGGAATTGCGCGTGGCCCTGTTCGCCCAGGAACTGAAGACGCCTTCGCCGGTCTCGCTGAAACGTCTGCAAAAAATGTGGGAAGGTCGTCATGGATGAAGTAATGCTGGCCCTGCTGCGCACGCTCTCCAGCCTGAGCCGGCCGCGAATCTGGCGCTATCTGGCGGCGCCGGCGCTGCTCGCGCTGCTGGTCGGCGGCGGCCTCTCGCCCTGGCTGTTCCCGGCGATCGAAGGCGCCCTGCTGCAGGCGCCGCCGCTGTCCTGGCTGGTGCGCTGGGACTGGGCCGGCCTGGCCGGATTCCTCGCCACCGTGGGCAGCGCCCTGACGCTGCTGGCCCTGGCCTACCTGCTGGCCACCGTGCTGGCGAGCACCCTGGTGCTGCCCTGGCTGCTCGCCGACGTGGCCCGCCACGACTACCCCGACCTGGCGCCGATGGGCCGCGACAGCCTGCTGGCCTCGCTGGTCAATGGTCTCGTGGCGGCGCTGGGCTTTTGCGCGGGCTGGCTGCTGACCTTGCCGCTGTGGCTGGTGCCGGGACTGGCGCTGGTGCTGCCGGTGTTCTGGCTGGCCTGGCTCAACCGGCGCACCTTCACGCCGGACTGCCTGGCCGTGCACGCCACGGCCGACGAGTCCCGGCACCTGCGGCAAGTCCATGCCTCGCGCCTGCTGATCCTCGGCGCGGTTCCCGCCCTGCTGGCCGCCGTGCCCCTGGCGGGCCTGCTGGCGCCGGCCCTGGCGGCGCTGCTGTTCGCCCACTACACCCTGGAAGCCCTGCGCCGCCTGCGCGGCGGCGCCGTGGTGAGTCAATGACGGAGGAGGACACGCCGGCCACACCATTAATTGTTTCCAAAATGGATACAATTAAAGGCAAGGGTAGAGTTACGAAAATCAACCATCAGATGGGTAGCGGATCGATATTTCAGACACTTGATCGACCGTAAAGATTGTATCCAAAATATCTACAATCAAGACATGAAAAGGATGAACCGATGGGCTTCGGCGCCTTGATCATCGGCGATGAAATCATTCGCGGCAAACGCCAGGACAAGCACTTCGCCAAGCTGCGCGAGCTGCTCGCGACCCGGGGGCTGGTATTGGACTGGGTGACCTATCTGGGCGACGACCGCGCCCGCCTGACGGCGGCCCTGGCGCGCAGTTTCGCCGGCGGAGACGTGGTGTTCAGCTTCGGCGGCATCGGCGTGACGCCGGACGACCATACCCGCCAGGCCGCGGCGCAGGCGGCCGGCGTGCCGCTGGTCCTGCACCCCGACGCGGAAGCGGAGATCCGCGCCCGCTTCGGCGCCGAGGTCACCGCGAACCGCCTGCAACTGGGCGAGTTCCCGGCCGGCAGCCGCATCATCCCGAACCCCTTCAACCGCATTCCCGGCTTCAGCGTCGGCGACCATCATTTCATGCCGGGCTTTCCGCAGATGGCGTGGCCGATGGCGGAATGGGTGCTCGACACCCGCTACCGCGACCGCTTCCACCAGCGCGAAGAAGCCGAGTCGGCAATCCAGATCTGGGACGGCAACGAAGGCATGTTGCTGGAACTGATGCGCCGCATCGAGCGGGACTACCCCGGAATCGCGGTGTTCAGCCTGCCCTTCCTCGGCGACGCGACCCTGCGCCGCCATGTGGAGCTGGGCGTGCGCGGCACCCCGGCGCAGGTCGCGCCGGCGATGGCGGAGATCCGCGCCGAGGTGGCGCGGCTGGGCTTGGCGTTTTCTGAAAAATAGATAAAAAAAAGCCCTGGTCGGAGGATCAGGGCTTTAAACCGTCCCTTTGCGGGGCGGAGGAGGAGACAAACTGTTTGCGACTAGGCGGCTTTCTTCGCCCTGGGCGCGGCGGCACCGGTATTCACGGCCTTGACCGTGGCGTTGGTGGCGGCGGCCACGTTGGCTTCGGCGATCTCGGCGACCTGGCGGGCGGCCTTGCTCACGCTGTCGTAGGCGGAGTTGGCGGCGGCCAGGGCGGAGCGGAAGGCGGCCACGGCAACGTCGGAACCGGCGGGTGCGTTCTTCGCGGCCTGGTCCAGGGCGCTGCCGACATTCCTGTTCAGCTCGGCGTACTGGTTCTCCAGAACCTTGTTCAATTCTTCCTGGGTCTGCGTGGCGATTTCATAGACGCTGCGCGAGTAGGCAACGGCCTTTTCCACGGCAGGCTGGGCCATCGCGGACTGAAGACCGACCAGCTCCTGGGGATCCTTGGCGCCAAGCAGGGTCTTGGTGTTGGCCACGGCATCTTCCAGCAAGGAACGGGCGGTATTCAGATTCAGCGCGGCCAGGCGCTCGGCGCTGGCGAAGGCGGTGTTGGCAAAGGTCAGCAGGGTTTCCATGCTGGCTTTGTTGGCGGCGGCGATTTTCTCGGGAACGGCGTACATTGAAGTTCTCCTATCCTTAGTCCAGGACACAAGTCCAGGGGCCATCGAACTGCACCACCACCCTTGTCGGACATCCGATGGTGCGAATGGTGCGTTGCATCATGGTTCGAATTATAGAGAGCAAAACCGGGCTGTCAAGATTTTTTTGTGCTTCGCACAAAAATATTTTTCCACATATAAATCAATGTATTGATTGAATAATTTCCACGATTTTAACGTATCGAATGATTTTTTTGTGGCAGCGCAAATTAAAAAACCGCCCCGGAGGGCGGCTTTCGGCAGGGTTCCGGACGAACCGATCTGATCAATTGGCGGGACCGGGAGCCGGCCCGGGGGCGGGAGGCGCGTCCTCCTCCTTGTGCTTGGGGTGGATCACCGCATGGACCCGCTCCGGCACGGCAGGCTGTTTCGCGGCGGATGAAGCCGGGGAAGCGCCGTGGCCGTTGTTCACCTGATAGGTTTCCGATTTGGCATCGTAGATCACATAGCGGCCACGCACCTCGTCCGTGCCGCTGCGCACCTTGGCCCGGTCGAAGAACTCGGATTTTTCCGTCTTGGCGTCGTATTCGATGCGCTCGGCCTCGCCTTCGATGTATTCGTCGCGCCCTTCGCGCTTCTGGCGGAAACGGGCCAGGCCGTCGGCGCCGCCGGTGGCGACGCCTTTCTGGAACCCCTCCGCGTCCTGGGTCACCACCAGCTTGTCCGTGCGGATGACCAGGGTGCCCTGGGTCAGGATCACCCGGCCTTCGAAAACATGGACCTTACGCGCGTCGTCGGCGGTGGCGCGGTCGGCCTCGAGATTCACCGGCTGGTTGCGGTCGGCCCGTTCCGCCAGGGCGGGAAGCGCCAGCAGGCACAACAGGCCGGCCGGCAGTAAGCGAATGTGTCGGATCATGGTTGCGTTCTTGTTCTTGGAAAGGTGCCTCGGGCCCGGCCGGTCAGGATGGTCAGATTTTCCTTGCCCCGATATTCGATGCGGTCGCCCGTGATCACCGAGCCGCCCTGGCGCACGGTGACCGGCACATTGCCGCGCGCCAGTTCCTCGTCCGGAAACACGGTCAGCGCCTCGGTGGTCAGCACGGTCTGGGGACTGCCCTCGCCCTCCGCCTTGACCAGCTTGACGCCGCCCTTCAGGCGCACCTCCTTGCCGTCCTTGCTGAGCCACGCGCTCTGGGCATTCACCCGCGTCGGGCGGGTGCCGGTGAACTGGACCAGTTCCGGCTGGCTGACGTCGGTGCTGTCGTCGTCCGGGAAATGGCTCATCTTGGGCGCTTTCAGGACTTGCAGCAGTTGCCCCTGGGCGTCGAAGCGCTCGATGGTGAAGTTCTCGACGATGAAGTCCGGATCGTGGCGCAGGTTGGCGCGACGGTTGGATTCATCGACGTTGGCGGCGTTCGACAGCCACAGGGTGAGTCCGGCCAGCGCCGCCAACAGCGTGATCGGGAACAGCGCCGCGCCGGAAGCCCTCATTGCAGATAGGCCTCCAGCAGGGCGTCGAGCTTGCCCTGGGCGCGCAGGATGAATTCGCAGACTTCCCGCGCCGCGCCGCGGCCGCCGGGGCGCCGCGCCACCAGGTCGACATGGCGCTGCACGAAATCATGGCCATCGGCCACCGTCGCGGAAAAGCCGCAGGCCCGCAGCACCGGCAGGTCGACGACGTCGTCGCCCATGTAGCCGGCCTCGGAGAACGCCAGACGCTGTCCCGCCAGCAGCTCGGCCATCGCGCCGCGCTTGTCCTCCACGCCTTGCAGCAGCAGGTCGATGCCCAGGTTGCGGGCGCGCAATTCGACCGCGCGGGAACGCCGCCCGGTGATGATGGCGAGCGTGACGCCGCTGGCCGCCAGCATCTTCAGGCCGTGGCCGTCGAGGCTGGAAAAGGCCTTCATCTCGTCGCCCTGGCTGGTGAAGTACAGGCTGCCGTCGGTCAGCACGCCGTCCACGTCGAAACCCATCAGCCGGATGCGGCGGGCCTTGGCCTGGGCGTCCATCAGATCACCTTGGCGCGGAACAGGTCGTGCATGTTGAGCGCGCCTTCCAGGCGGCCTTCGCCATCCACCACCAGCAACTGGTTGATCTTGTGCCGCTCCATCATCTCCACCGCTTCCACGGCCAGGCACTGGGCGGCGATGGTGCGCGGCTGGCGCGTCATGACGGCGCCGACCGTGATGCCGCGCAGGTCGCCCAGGCGCTCCAGGCTGCGGCGCAGGTCGCCGTCGGTGAACAGCCCGCGCAAGCGGCGTTCGCCATCGACGACGGCGATCAGGCCGAGGCTGCCGCGCGACATGGCCAGGAGGGCGGCCGGCACCAGGGTGTCCTCCGCGGCGCAGGGCACTTCCGCCAGCGGTTGCATCACGTCGGCGACGTGGGTCAGCAGCTTGCGCCCCAGGGCGCCGCCGGGATGGGAACGCGCGAAGTCGTCGGCGCCGAAGCCGCGCGCGTCGAGCAGGGCCACCGCCAGGGCGTCGCCCAGGGCGAGGACCGCCGTGGTGCTGGCGGTCGGCGCCAGATTGAGGGGGCAGGCCTCCTCCCGCACGCCGCCGTCCAGATGCACGTCCGCCTCGCGCGCCAGCGCGGAAGCGGGATTGCCGGTGATGGCGATCAGCCGCCCGCCCTGGCGCTTGATCAGCGGGACGACGGTCAGCAGCTCGTCGTTCTCGCCGGAATTGGAGAGCGCGATCAGCACGTCCTCGCGGGTGATCATGCCCAGGTCGCCATGGACCGCCTCGGCGGCATGGACGAAATACGCCGGCGTGCCGGTGCTGGCCATGGTGGCGGCGATCTTGCGGGCGATGTGCCCCGACTTGCCGATGCCGCTGACGATGACACGGCCATGGCAGGAGAGAATCAGGCGCACCGCCTCGACGAAAGCGCCGTCCAGACGCGCCGCCAGGGCCTGGATCGCCTCGGCCTCGATGCCCAGGACGCGCCGGGCGAGAGCGAGGGTCTGTTCGGTGGAAATCGTTGGGCTCATGACGTGGGGCGGTTATGATTGTGAAGAATTATACCCAGCCCTCTGACCCCGCCGGAGCCGTCGGCATCCATGACATCGACTTTGCAAATCATTTTGCTGCTGCTGGCTGCCGCCGTGTTGGTAGTGATCCTGTTCCGCTCCATCAACCTGCCCTCGATCATGGGCTACCTGATGGTGGGCATCGTCATCGGCCCCCACGCCCTCGACCTGATGCCCGACCCCGGCCTGGCCAGGCATCTGGCCGAGTTCGGCGTGGTGTTCCTGATGTTCTCCATCGGCCTGGAGTTTTCCCTGCCCCATCTGTTCAGCATGCGGCGCATCGTCTTCGGGCTGGGGCTGGCCCAGGTGCTGGCGAGCCTGGTCCTGGCGGCGCTGATCGCGGGCATCGCCGGCATCGGCTGGGGGTTGGGTTTCGCCCTGGGCGGGGTGTTGGCCATGTCCTCCACCGCCGTGCTGTCGCGGCTGCTGGCGGAGCGCCTGGAGCTGGACTCGCGCCACGGCCGCGAAGTCATCGGCGTGCTGCTGTTCCAGGATCTGGCGGTGGTGCCGCTCCTGATCGTGGTGCCGGTCCTCTCCCAGCCGGCCGGCATGATGGCGGAAACCATCGGCCTGGCCGTGCTCAAGGCGGCGCTGGTGCTGGCGGCGGTGATCTTCCTGGGGCAGCGCCTGGCGCGCGGCTGGTTCGCGCTGGTGGCCCGGCGCAAGTCGTCCGAACTGTTCGTCCTCAACGTGCTCCTGATCACCCTCGGGCTGGCCTGGGTGACCGAACTGGCGGGGCTTTCGATGGCGCTCGGCGCCTTCCTGGCGGGGATGCTGATCGCCGAGACCGAATACCGCTATCAGGTGGAAGAGGACATCAAGCCGTTCCGCGACGTGCTGCTGGGGCTGTTCTTCATCACCATCGGCATGTTCCTGGACCTGCGGGCCGTGGCCGGCAACCTGCCCTGGGTGCTGGGCGGGCTGCTGTCGCTGCTCGGCGCCAAGCTGGCCCTGGTGGGCGGACTGTCGCGCCTGTTCGGCGCCGCGCCGGGCACCGCCCTGCGCACCGGCCTGTGGCTGTGCGCCGGCGGCGAGTTCGGCTTCGTGCTGCTGGCCCAGGGGCGCGGCCTGTTGCCGCCGCACATCGAGCAGACGACCCTGGCGGTCCTGGTGCTGTCGATGCTGGTGGCGCCTTTGCTGGTGCATTTCTCGGATCGCATCGTGCTGCGCTTCGTGGCCTCGGAATGGCTGCTGCGCTCGATGCAGCTGACCCAGATCGCCGCCCGTTCCATGGGCACGGAAAAGCACGTGATCATCTGCGGCTACGGACGCACCGGCCAGCATCTGGCCCGCATCCTGGAGCCGGAAGGCTTTTCCCTGCTCGCCCTGGACCTCGACCCGGAGCGGGTGCAGGAGGCCGCCGCCGCCGGCGAGTCGGTCAGCTACGGCGACTGCACCCGGCGCGAAACCCTGGTGGCGGCCGGCATCGCCCGCGCCCATCTGCTGGTGATCACCTTTGCCGACCGGCCCGCCGCGCTGCGGGTGCTGCATCACGCGCGCACCCTGCGCCCCGACCTGCCGATGGTGGCGCGGGCGGCGGAGGATCTGGATGTGAACCCGCTGGTCTCGGCCGGCGCCACCGAAGTGATTCCCGAGGCCCTGGAGTCCAGCGTGATGCTCGCCACCCACGCGATGGCCCTGCTGGGAATACCGATGTCCAAGGTGCTGCGCCGGCTGCGCGAGCTGCGGGAGCATCACTACGGTCTGCTGCGCGGGTTCTTCCACGGCGTCGGCGACATCAGCGACGGCGCCGACGAGTCCGAGATGGCGCGTCTCCACGCGGTGACGCTGGGCGAAGGCGCCTACGCCATCGGCCACCCGCTCGATCTGTTGAGCCTGGGGGAATGCGGCTGCACGGTGTCGGCGCTGCGCCGTCGCAAAGGCCCCGCCCGGTCCGATATGACGGGTGCCCCCCTGACCGCGGACGACGTGGTGGTGCTGCTGGGCACCCCCGAGGCGCTGACGGCGGGCGAGGAGCGTCTGCTGCGCGGCCCCCGGTGATAGCCTCAGACAACAACGGCCGCCAGGACGGTCTATGATCGGCTCATCGAACGATCTCGCAGGAGGCACAAATCATGGCCATACGCATTGTCCGGCTCGGCAGCCCCAGAAACCCGGATGAAGGACTGCGCATCGGCACGGTGCGCCGGCCGCCGCGCGGCGTGCCCAAGGCCGAGTTCGCCGCGCAGAACTGGTACGACGTGTGGTTTCCCAATCTGGCGCCGAGTCTCGACACCATGAAGCTGGCCCACGCCGCCACGACGCCCGCCCAGTGGGGCGCCTTTTTCAAGCGGTACCGCGCCGAAATGGCGACGCCCGAGAACAGCCACGCCATCGAACTGCTCGCCGCGCTCTCCCATCACAGCGACTTCTCGGTCGGCTGCTACTGCGCGGACGAGGCGCATTGTCATCGTTCGGCGTTGCGCGACCTCCTGATCCAGAAGGGCGCCAAGCTCGCCGCGCCGGGGTCTTGAAACGCATGGCGTCCACGTCCGGCATTGCGCGCCCCGCTCCCGCCGAGACGGCCCAGACCGAACTGGAGGAACTGCTCACGGCGGTGCGCGCCTGCACGCTATGCGCGGCCCACCTGCCGCTCGGCCCCCGGCCTTTGCTGCAGGCGAACCCCGCCGCCCGCATTCTCGTCGCCGGCCAGGCGCCGGGCCGCAGAGCCCACGCATCCGGCATCCCCTTCAATGACGTCAGCGGCGACCGCCTGCGCGATTGGCTGGGCATCTCGCGCGAGGTGTTCTACGACCCGACGCGCATCGCGATCCTGCCCATGGGTTTCTGCTATCCGGGCACCGGCGCCTCGGGCGACCTGCCGCCCCGCCCCGAGTGCGCCGCGGCCTGGCGGGCGCGGCTGCTGGCGGCGCTGCCCGGCGTGCGCCTGACCCTGGTCATCGGCCGCCATGCCCAGGCATACCACCTCCCCGGCGCCGCCGGATCGGTGACCCATATGGTCGCGGACTGGCGCCGCTACTGGCCCGATGTCGTACCGCTGCCCCACCCGAGCCCGCGCAACAATCTATGGCTGCGCCGCAATCCGTGGTTCGCCGCCGAATTGCTGCCCCGCCTGCAACAGCGAGTGGCGGCCCTCGTTTAGCGTGAAAAAAACGAGCTTTTCCGCCGGGCCGCCCCAAGGAAAAGCGGCACGCGGCGCCAGCCGCAACCTATCGGTGCGGCTACAGCGCTCCCCGTGATATCGAGCGCAGCGAGCCGTATCGAACCCCCCGGGGGGGCGAAGGGGGGCGAGTCTTTTCATGATGCGGAGTGTTCTTTCTGCATCATGAAAGTTAGAGCGAGGATTGAGGCGTTCAGGCGGCGAGGCGGTGGATGGTCCAGATGCCCAGCCCGGTCATCAACAGGGAACCGAACAGATGCAGGCTGGCTGCGGCCAGCGCCCAGCCGTATTCGGCGGTGCGGATCAGACCGACGACCTCGGCGGAGAAGGTGGAAAAAGTGGTCAGGCCGCCGAGAAAACCCGTCACCACCAGCAGCCGCACTTCGGGCGGCAGATCGACGTTGATCTGGAACACCGCGACCGCCGCGCCCACCAGATAGCCGCCGAGGAGGTTCGCGGCCAAGGTGCCCAGGGGAACCAGCGCGAACAGCGGATTGAGCCAGAGCCCCAGCGCCCAGCGCAGCCACGCGCCGAGGGTGGCGCCGACGGCGATGGCGGCAGGGGCGGTGAAGTTCATGGCGGATGGCATGCGATGAAAACGGATGGATTCTAGCGGCAATGACGCCAGGCGAAATCGTTAAAAAAAAAGCGGCCCGTCGCCGGGCCGCCTTGAACTGCGATCGCGCCGCGGCGATCAGTACTGGTAGATCAGGTCCAGACCGTAGGTGCGCGGCTCGCCCCAGTTGCCGGACCAGTATGAGGTCCAGCCCGGGTTGGACATGACCAGGTACTTCTTGTCGGTCAGGTTCTTGCCCCACAGCGCCACGGTCAGGTCGCCATTGCCGCCGGGACCGACCTTGATGCGGGACAGCGCCAGACGGCCGTTGACCACGCTGAAGGACGGCACGGTGGAGTGCTGCTCGATCTCCGGATCGGGATTCTCCATCTTGATTGGCGTAGATGAGGCGCCACGATGGGAGAACGTGAGCGAGCCGTCCAGCTTGCCGGGCAGACCGAACTCGGGGAAGCGATAATCCACCGTCAGGGTGGCATCGTTCTTCGGCACGACCAGCTTGCGCAGGGAGGTGACATCAGCCCCAGTCGCGGAATCGGTCCACTTGTCGTACTTGTGGGTCAGCGTGGCATAGCTGAAATTGGCGCGCAGGTTGTCGGTCACCTTGGCCGTCAGGTCGAACTCGAAGCCGCGATAGGTGGAACCGCCGACGTTCTCGGTCGCCCAGCCCGCCAAAGCGTTGGCGACGGACTTCTGCTCGTTGTCGAACTTGCTCTGGAACAGGGCCATGTTGGTCCGCAGGCGACGATCCATGAACTCGCCCTTCATGCCCAGTTCAACGGACTTGATGGTCTCGGGATCGAAACCCTTGACGAAACCAGCCGCCGTCGCCGCGCCAGAGACCTGATCGAAGCCGCCACCGGTGAAGCCCTTGGAGAGCTTCAGATAGGTCATCACGTTCTTGTCGATGTGATAATTGACGGACAGGGCCGGCGTGGTCTCCGAATAGCGGCGATCACCCGTGGCGCTGGCAAAACCAGCCCCAGCCAAACCAGCAGGCAAGGGGAAAGGCGAAGCAACCAGCATTGCGGCGGCAGGACCGGTCGGTACGACAATATAGCCGGTGGTCCAGCCGGTGTTATAGCCGGTCACGCGACGGTGATCCTTGGTGAAGCGGATGCCGGGAACGATTTCCAGCTTCCGATCCAGGATGTCCGGCGTCCAGTTCAACTGGCCGAAGACGGCCCAGGAGTCGAGCCTGGAAGAATTAATGCCCTTGTTGTCCAACATGAGGAAGTCGACACCGGAAGCGCCACCGCCGCCAGGCAGGATCATGCCGACGTTGGGGCCGGAGTGTTGATTGCCTTTTTCCGTCGCGAAGAACACGCCGGCGGTGTACTTGAAGGTCTTGCTCAGATCGCCGAGGAACTGGAATTCCTGGGACCAGGACTCGTTGTAGAGCGTCGCCGGATGGCCGAGGTTGAGGCCGACGCCGCCGTTGACGTTCAGCGGATCGGTGATGGTCAGCGGATAGCTGTCGGCACGGGCATCCAGGCCGCCCACGTAGGCGCCGTAGTTGTACTGGTTGGAGGTATCGACCTTGCGATAGCCGGTGATGGAGCGGACGGTCAGCGTCGGGCTGACTTCCCACTCGATGTTCAGCGCGTGGCCCTCGGCCTTGTTGCTGTTCTGCTGCAAGCCAACGGGGCCGTAAAGGTTGGACTGGCGATCCGTGCGGCAGCCATTCACGAAGGTGGCCGCGCGGGCATCGAACGTGGCCAACGCGAAATAATTGGACAGAGGATTCGCCGAAGCCATCAAGCACTGGGGCGGCGTGTCGTAGCCCTTGGACAGGGAGTAGTCGTAACCGTAATCCACCGTCACCTTGTTGGTGGGCTTCCAGCGCACGTCGAAGCGCCACGCTTCCGCATCGCGCTGGCCGAACTTGACGCCGCCGGGGGCGGAGTTCTTGACGCCCTCGTTGTCGCGGGAACTGGTCACATAGGCGATCTTGAAGGCCAGGTTCTCGGTCACCGGCACATTCACGGTGGTCTTGGAAATGATCTGCTCGCGCTGGGCCAGGGTGATCTGCTGCTTGAAGCCGAAGGCGGAGAGGTCGGGCTTGGCGGTGTAGATGTTCAGCGCGCCGCCGGTGGCGTTGCGGCCGGACATCACGCCCTGGGGCCCCTTCAGCACTTCGATCCGCTCCAGGTCGGCGGCCGGGTTGTTCAGGCCGACCAGCTGGGACTGGTACACGCCGTTGACATGGACGGCGATGGGGTTCGGATTGGCGATGAAGGAGGAATTGGTCGTCACCCCCCGGAAGGTCGGGAAGAAGATCTCGCTGCTGCCGGGATAGGGCGCCAGGCTCAGGCCGGGCACGGAGCCGTCGTTGATGTCGGACAGCGTGACGACCCCTTTCTTCTCCAGCGCCTTGGCATCGAAGGCCATCACCGAGATGGGCACGTCCTGCAGGTTTTCCGACCGCTTCTGAGCGGTGATGATCACTTCCTCCAGGGCTTCGCCGGCGGCGTAAGCCGTGGCGGCCGCGCTGGAAAAGGCGGCCGCGAGGATCGCGGGCATGGTGCGCACCATGAATCGGGTCTTGTGTTTCACCTAGTATCTCCTTTGCTCGTCGTTATAGTTCTACGAACTTTTTTGAACTCCATGCCATCAGCGTGGATGCGAAATGACAGGGGCGGAATCTTACATATGTTTATGTCCGCCTTTCTCAAAAACCGACAAATCCGCTCAAGCAAATTTGCGTTCATACAACACAACCAGCGCATACCCAGACTGCAATTGTGGGATCATCGCACCTCTTTTTTCCGTCGCCGCCCGCCATGCCCCATCTCCCCCTCGAACGCCTGATCCAGCAACAAGGATTCGGCTCCCGCAAGGAATGCCGCGCCCTGATCCGTCATGGCCATGTCGCCGTCGATGGGGATGTCTGCGAAAACCCGTTCGCCGAATTCGAAACCGAGGGGCTTCATTTCCAGATCGACGGCGAAGACTGGTGCTGGCGGGAGCACGCCTATCTGGCGCTGAACAAGCCGGCGGGCTACGAGTGTTCGCGCAATCCGATCCATCACCCCAGCGTGCTGTCGCTCTTGCCACCGCCGCTCCTGAACCGGGGCGTGCAGCCCGTGGGCCGGCTCGACGAGGACACCACGGGCCTGCTGCTGCTCACCGACGACGGCCAGTTCATCCACGCGCTGACCTCCCCGCGCCGGGAAATGCCCAAGGTCTATGAAGTGACGCTGCGCCACGCCATCGACGAAACCCAGATCCAGCGCCTGCTGGCGGGCGTCGTGCTGCGCGACGACCCGCAGGCGGTCGCCGCCGCGGCCTGCGAGGCCGTGGACAGCCATCGGCTGCGGCTCACCATCACCGGCGGCCGCTATCACCAGGTCAAGCGCATGGTCGCCGCCATCGGCAACCGCGTCGAGGCGCTGCACCGCGCCGCGATCGGCGACTTCGCCCTGCCGGCCGGCCTCGCGCCGGGGCAGTGGCAATGGATCACGCCCGAGGAAGTCGGCCGATTGACGAAATCCGGCGGTTAATGCCGGGCGGGCCGGTCGGCCGTTTCCGCCAGCATCCGGATCACCTGCACCGTGTCGATGTCGGCCGCCTCGTAGGCCTGGCGCAGGAATTCCCCGTAGGCCGCGTCCTCGGCCTCGTGCCCCGAGGCGAACAGCGTTTCGTAGCGGAAGCGCAGGAACAGGCTGTCGGTCTCGGGCTCTTCGATGCTGATGATCAGCACGCCGCCGCCGTGGTGCTCCGAGGGGGTGGTCTCGAAGCGCACCCAGTCCCCCACGGCATAGCTCACCCGATCGCGCACCTCGGTGGCGCCGAAACGCAGCACGCGCTCCAGCGTCCCCTCGCCGCGCGCCATGATGCGGCATTCGTCCAGCCCGGGCAGGAAAGGCCGGGCGTCCTCCACCCGGTGCATCAGCCCGGCCCAGACCTGGGCGCGGTCGAGGCGGAACAGCAGCGGAATGCGAAAGTCGTTGATTTCGACCAGATGCTCGAAGTGCATGGAAAAACGGGAATCGGTTGCGGGGCTGCCGATTATGCCTCTTCCAGATTTCTGGAGACCGCCCCGGCCCGGTAGAATTGACGCTTTGCGACATTCCCGCCGGCAGTCCCCATGGCCCATTCCCCATCCCAGCCCCAATCCGACGCCACTTCTTCCGAAGTCAAACCCGCCAACTTCCTGCGCCACATCGTCGAGGCCGACCTGGCGGCGGGCACCCATGCCTCCCGCCGCTGGTGCGGCCATCCCGGCTCGGGCCCCGAGCAGCAGGCCGGCGCGCCCGACCCGGCCAGGATTCGCACCCGCTTCCCGCCGGAACCCAACGGCTACCTGCATTTCGGCCACGCCAAGTCGATCCTGCTGAACTTCGGTCTGGCGCGGGACTACGGCGGCGTCTGCCACCTGCGCTTCGACGACACCAATCCGGAGAAGGAGGAGCAGGAATACGTCGATGCCATCATCGACTCGGTGCATTGGCTGGGCGGCGACTGGACGGTGAATGGCGTCGAGCACCTCTACCACGCCTCCGACTATTTCGACTTCATGTACCAGGCCGCCGAATCCCTGATCCAGGCCGGCCACGCCTATGTGGACAGCCAGAGCGCGGAGGAGATGCGGGCCAACCGGGGCACCCTGACCGAGCCGGGCAGGGACAGCCCCTACCGCGACCGCGGCGCGGCCGAAAGCCTGGACCTGTTCCGCCGCATGAAGGCCGGCGAATTCCCCGACGGCAGCCACGTGCTGCGGGCGAAGATCGACATGACCGCCCCCAACATCAACCTGCGCGACCCGGCCATCTACCGCATCCGCCACGCCGAGCACCACCGCACCGGCGACCGTTTCTGCGTGTACCCGATGTACACCTTCGCCCATCCGATCGAGGACGCGCTGGAGAACATCACCCACTCCATCTGCACCCTGGAATTCGAGGATCAGCGCCCGTTCTACGACTGGCTGCTGGAGCGCCTGGCCGAGGCCGGCCTGCTGGTCCGGCCATTGCCGCGCCAGTACGAGTTCTCGCGCCTGAACCTGACCTACGTGGTGCTCTCCAAGCGCAAGCTGATCCAGTTGGTGGAGGAAAAGCACGTCGCCGGCTGGGACGACCCGCGCATGCCGACCCTGGTCGGCGCCCGGCGCCGCGGCTTCACGCCCGAGGGCTTCCAGATGTTCGCCGAGCGCATCGGCGTCACCAAGTCCGACTCGCTGATCGACATCAGCGTGCTGGAGGAGTGCCAACGCGAGCACCTCAACGAAACCGCGCCGCGCCGCATCGCCGTGCTCGATCCGCTGAAGCTGGTCCTCACCAACGTCGCGGCGGATCACGAGGAGCTCTGCGAAGCGCCCAACCATCCGCAGAAGCCCGAGTGGGGCAAGCGCCAGGTGCCCTTCTCGCGCGAACTGTGGATCGAGCGCGAGGACTTCGCCGAGGATCCCCCCAAGGGCTATTTCCGGCTGTATCCCCCCGGCGCGACACCCGCCGGGGACCCCCGTCCCGGCAACCGGGTGCGGCTGCGCTACGGCTTCGTCATCGAATGCACCGGCTGCGAGAAGGACGCCGCCGGCAACGTGGTGGCGGTGCATGCCGAGCTGCTGCCGGATTCCAAGTCGGGCACGCCCGGCGCCGACAATTACAAAGTCAAGGGCAACATCCACTGGGTCTCCGCCCGCCACGCCTACCAGAGCGAAGTGCGGCTCTACGACCGGCTGTTCTCCATGCCGGCGCCGGGCGCCCGGCGAATGGGTGACGATGCGGGCGACCCGGAGGGCCTGGAGCGGAACTTCCTCGACGACCTGAACTCGAACTCCGTCCAGACGATCGTCGCCCAGTTGGAGCCCGCCCTGAAGGACGCCGCGCCCGAGGACCGCTTCCAGTTCGAGCGCCACGGCTATTTCGTCGCCGACCGTGTGGACTCCCGTCCCGGCGCGCCGCTGTTCAACCGCGCCGTAACCCTGAAGGATTCATGGAGTAAGGGCAAGTAAGCATGGCCAACGTGGTGGTCATCGCGGGACCCAATGGCGCAGGCAAATCCACCGCTGCACCGTTTCTTCTGCGCGACACCCTGGGCATTGATGAGTTCGTCAATGCCGATCAAATAGCAGCCGGACTTTCCGCCTTCAATCCGGAAGGTGCGGCCTTTGAAGCCGGACGCATCATGTTGTCCCGCATCCGCAGTCTGGCTGCATCAGGCCAGGATTTCGCCTTTGAAACCACCCTCGCAAGCAGGAGCTTTGCCCCACTGCTGCAAAGACTAAAAACAAACTCAGGATATCGCTGCTATCTCATTTACCTTTGGCTAGACTCTCCCGAAACGGCCCAGGCCCGGGTAGCGCGAAGGGTAAGGGAAGGCGGGCACAATATACCAATCGAAGTGATACGGCGCCGCTATTGGCGAGGCATTGCCAATTTCAATACACTCTACCGGTCCGTGGTCGACGAGTGGCGGGCCTACGACAATTCCCGCGAGTTTGCTCCCGAATTGATCGCCCAAGGCACTTCCGCCCGAACCACCCATGTTGCACAAACCGACACATGGAAATTTTTAAGGAATGCTCATCATGAAAACGGCTACCAGTGACCGCATAAAACAGGCCTTCCGCAATGGTGAAGTCATCGACAAAGCTGTCGGCCAGGCAGCCCTGGCGGCCAAGAAACTCTCCCGTGGCACCATCGCCATAAAGAAATCGGCCGCACCCCTGAAGGACGCCTGGAGCAAGGGCAAGTAGTAACCATGGCATCCACCGGCTGGGGCTGCCCCCACGAAATCAACGACACCTGTTCCAAGGTGAACAACCTGCCCTGCGACCCGGGCATGAAGGGGTGTGTGCTGGCCGGGCGCTACGTCTTCGCCAATGAGGACAAGAACGCCCGCCTGCGCCAGAAGCAGGCCCGGGCCGCCGGACAGGCGCCCGCCACCCAAGACGGCAAGGACACGTCAATGACATTCAGCGCCACCCTCGCCGCCGCCTGGCAGCGCAACGACAGCCTGCTCTGCGTCGGCCTGGACCCCGATCCGGCCCGCTTCCCCGCCCATCTGCGGAACCATCCGCGGGCGATCTACGAATTCTGCGCCGGCATCGTCGACGCCACCGCCGACCTGGTCTGCTGCTTCAAGCCCCAGATCGCCTATTTCGCCGCGCGCCGCGCCGAAGACCAGCTCGAGGCCCTGATCGCCCACATCCACACGATGCACCCCGGCGTGCCGGTGATCCTCGACGCCAAGCGCGGCGACATCGGCAGCACCGCCGAGCAGTACGCGGTGGAAGCCTTCGAGCGCTACGATGCCGACGCGGTGACCGTCAATCCCTACATGGGCCGCGACTCCGTGGCGCCCTACCTGGCCTATCCGGACAAGGGTGTGATCCTGCTCTGCCGCACCTCGAACCCCGGCGGCAGCGATCTGCAATTCCTCGATGTCGGTGGCCAGGAGCGACTCTACGAGCGGGTGGCCCGCCTGGTGGCCGACGAATGGAACACCACCGGCCAGTGCGCCCTGGTGGTGGGCGCCACCTTCCCGGCGGAGATCGCCCGGGTGCGCGAAATCGTCGGCGACCTGCCGCTCCTGGTGCCCGGCATCGGCGCCCAGGGCGGCGACATCGAGGCCACCGTGAAGGCCGGCCGGATCGGCGCCGGGCCTGGCGCCGGCACGGGGCTGATGATCAACTCCTCGCGCGCCATCCTCTACGCCGGCAAGGGCGAGGACTACGCCCAGGCCGCCCGCCAGGCGGCGCTGGAAACACGGGACGCCATCAACCGCTGGCGTTGAGTTAGGCTCGCCCCCCTTCGCCCCCCTCCGGGGGGTTCGATATGGCTCGCTGCGCTCGGGTGTTTGGGGGCGCTTCGTGGCGGCGCCGATAGGTTGCGGCTTCGCCGCGTGCCGCTTTTCCTTGCGGCGGCGCGGCGGAAAAGCTCTGCCGGGGAAGCGCTGACCAATCACCATCCGTTCGGGCTGAACCTGTCGAAGCCCAGCGTGTGGGAGCGGGCCATGCCCGCGAATCGGTGCATCGTATCGCGCAACTGTCGCGGGCATGGCCCGCTCCTACGGGGCGAGGAGGAGGTTCGCCGTGCCCGCCGTGTCGCCGTGGTTTTCCTTGGGACGGCCCGGCGGAAAAGCTCGTTTACGCTAACTCCCGGCGGCGGCCGCGTCATCGGCGGCTTCGGCTTCGGCGCGGGGCCACAGTTCGGTCAGATCGAAGCCGCGCAGCAGTTCCGGTCCGAGGACCTCGCGGATGCCATACACGGCCTTGCTGGTCTGGCGCTTGGGCGGCGACTCATAGCGCACGCCGCTGGGTGCCCGCAGACTGCGCACGATCGGCTGCGCCGGATTGAGGGTGCGCCGCACCACCACCGCGATCTCGCCATTGTTCAGGGTCACCACCGTGCCCGGCGGATAGAGGCCGATCTCCTTGAGGAATGCCGCGGCGAGATTCGGTGCGACGGTGCTCCCCTGACGGCTGAGCAGTTCCTTGGCGGCGAGATGCGGCAGGGTACCCGCGCGATAGGCCCGTTCCGCCACCATCGCGCAGTAACGGTCGGCCAGCGACACCACCTGGGACTCCAGACTCAGCGCCTCTTCCTTGAGGCGTTTCGTATAGCCCGAGCCGTCTGGCATTTCATGGTGGTGTTCCACCACGTCCAGCCAGACCGGATCGTCCACGCCGCGCGCCGCCAGCGCCCGCGCCCCGTCGCGGGGATGGACGACGATCTGCATCTTCTGCTCGGGCGTCAGCGCCGTGCTCTGGTGATAGAGGGCGTCCTGGAGACCCAGCATCATCACATTCATGGTCAGGGCACCGGCCACCGCGGGCAGACGCTGGGCGTCATCGCGGTCCAGCCGGCTCAGCAATATTTCAGTCAGCACCGCGGTATGGAACGCGTGACGCATCGAATAGCGGCTCGCCCGCTGCAACTGGATGCAGGCCAGCGCGGGCTCCGGGTCCAAGCGGCAGACCATCTGGACCCGCCGGGCGATATCGAGCACGATTTCCGGCTGCAACGCATCGAGCGGGCAATCCAGTACCCTTTCGTAGTCGTGGATGATGCCCACGATGATTTCCTGGATGCAGACGCGCTCGGCACCGGCCGCGACCACGTCGCCCTCGGTCTCGATCTCGTCGTAATACGCGCCGCGCTCGATCAGGCGCGCCAGCTGCTCCTCCTGCTGGATGACGAAACCGCAATTCAGCAGCACGCGCCCATGGCGGTCGAGCAGGCTGAACGGCAGGGGTTGCCCCGGCTTGAGTCGTCCCGGTACTAGTCGCGTCCATGCCATGAGTTCCGCTCCTTTCAAACTCTTCCGACGGACGAACGACAGGCCACCCGCACGGTCCCGAGGGAAACGAGACCGTGCTGTCAGGAGGCGTGATCGTCCGAAGTATTAGGGTCTGTTCACAGTATCGGATTTGTGTTTACATCCTGGAATTTGGACGTAAGCAATGGATCGGGACATGTTGAGCGATGCACAGTGGGCGCGGATTTCGGAGTTGTTGCCAGGGAAGCCCACGGACAAGGGAGGGCGTGCCGTGGATAACCGTTTATTTGTTGAGGCGGTGCTATACACCGCCCGGGTAGGCAACCCCTGGCGTGATTTGCCGCCGAAGTTTGGCAACTGGCACTCTGTGTATGTGCGCTTTGCACGATGGGAAGCCAATGGGGTTTGGTCGCGAGTGGCCGAGGCCCTCCGAGGAGAAGCAGACCTGGAAGAGCTCTTCATCGACTCGACAGTGGTACGTGCGCACCAGCACTCAGCGGGCGCATCAAAAAAAACGGTGGCGATCAGGCGATCGGTCGGTCGCGTGGCGGACTGACCACCAAGATCCATGCGTGCGTGGATGCCCTGGGTAATCCGCTGCGCCTGATCCTCACCGGTGGTCAGGTGGCCGACATTACGCAAGGCCCCGCACTGGTCGATGCCTTGGTTACCGACGCAGTGGTCGCCGACAAGGGATACGACAGCAACGCGTTTGTCGACACCATCGCCCGCATGGGCGCTGAGGCCGTCATTCCACCCCGCAGCAATCGCCCCACGCCGCGTGAGTTCGACCGAGAGCGCTACAAGGCGCGTAACCTGGTCGAGCGATTCTTCAATCGGCTCAAGCAATTTCGCCGACTCGCCACACGTTACGACAAGCTCGCCAACCGCTTCAATGCATTCTTGCATCTGGCATGCACCTATATCTGGCTACTGTGAACACGCTCTAGAATCGACCCGCTTGTTCGATGGGGTGCGGCGCCAAGCGCCAGCAACGCGGGTTCTTTATGGTGGCCGGCAGTCTAACCGGGCTACCCCGGAACGGTCAAGTCGCAGTGCACAAGGGCTCGCCCCCCTTCGCCCCCCTCCGGGGGGTTCGATACGGCTCGCTGCGCTCGGGTGTTTGGGGGCGCTTCGTGGCGGCACCGACGCGTTGCGGCTTCGCCGCGTGCCGCTTTTCCTTGCGGCGGCGCGGCGGAAAAGCTCTGTCGGGGTCTTGTCCTCTTCGCCGTCGATCACAACAGGTCTTCCGCCGCCACCAGGGGCTGGCCCAGGGCCGCCGCCACTGCGCCGTGGGTCAGGTGTCCGGCGCAGACGTTGAGGCCGCGGCGCAGATGCGGATCGTCGGCCAGCGCCCGCCGCCAGCCCTTGTCGGCCAGCGCGGCGACGAAAGGCAGGGTCGCGTTGTTCAGGGCCAGTGCCGAGGTGCGCGGTACCGCGCCCGGTATGTTGGCGACGCAGTAATGCACCACGCCGTCGACCACGAACACCGGATCGGCATGGGTGGTGGGACGGGAGGTTTCGCAGCAGCCCCCCTGGTCGATCGCCACATCGACGATCACCGCCCCGCGCTTCATGGACCTCAGCATGGCGCGGGACACCAGCTTGGGCGCCGCAGCGCCGGGCACCAGCACCGCACCGATCAGCAGATCGGCCTCGACCACGCACTGCTCCACGGTCGCCGCGTTGGCGATGATGGTCTTGACCCGGCCCGACAGCTCCCGATCCAGCAGGTCCAGCCGCTCCACGTTGCGGTCCAGCACCGTCACGTCGGCGCCCAGGCCGGCGGCCACATGCGCGGCATGGCTGCCCACCACCCCGGAACCCAGCACCACCATCCTGGCCGGCGCCACGCCCGGCACGCCGCAGAGCAATACGCCGCGCCCGCCCTGCGGTTTCATCAGATGATAGGCGCCGACTTGCGGCGCCATGCGTCCGGCCACGGCCGACATCGGCGCCAGCAGGGGCAGGCCGCCGTGGGTGTCGGTCACGGTCTCGTAGGCGATGGCGATGCAGCCGGACTGCAACAGGGCCGTCGCCTGGCGCGGGTCGGGCGCCAGGTGCAGATAGGTGAACAGAATCTGGCCCGGCCGCAGCAAGGCGTATTCGACGGGCTGGGGCTCCTTGACCTTGACGATCAGCTCGGCGGCCCAGACCTCGGCGGCGGTGGCCACTACTTGCGCTCCCGCCGCCCGATAGGCGTCGTCGGAGAAATCGATCGCGGCGCCGGCTCCGCTTTCCACGCTGACCCGGTGGCCGCGCGCCGCCAGATCCCGCACCGAGGACGGCGTCAGGCCGACCCGGTATTCCTGCACCTTGATTTCCCTGGGCACTCCGATATGCATGCTCGCCTCCCTCGTGGGGTTCGAGTATGCCACCGGACACCCGCGTCAGCTGTGGCGTTTGCCCTTATGAACCACGCCGGGTTTGCGCGGCGTGTCGAAACCGGCTTCGCGCTTAGGCTTGGCGAAACCGCCTTCCTTGAAGGGTTTGCCGTGGCCGCCTTCCTTGAAAGGCTTGCCGTGACCACCGTCCTTGAAGGGCTTGCCATGCCCGCCTTCCTTGAAAGACTTGCCGAAACCACCCTCCTTGAAGGGTTTGCCGAAGCCCGCCTCCCGGCGTGGCTGATCGAAGCCCCCGCTCCGCGGCGGCTTGCCGAAGCCGCCCTCGCGCCGGGCCGGCTCGTGCCCGCCACTCTTGTGGAAAGAAGAGGAGAACGGCCGCCCTCCCCGCTCCTCGCCGCCACGGGGGCCGCGCGGCGAACGGCTGGTGGGCTGGTCGCCATGATCCGGCGCGATCTCCAACTGCCGGCCCTGCACCCGTACCCGCCGCAGCAGGCCGAGGAGTTCCGCCGACAGGGAGTCGGGCAATTCCACGGTGCTGAAGCTGTCGAACAGGTTGATCTGGCCGATGTAGCGGCTCTCGATGCCGGCCTCGTTGGCGATCGCGCCGACGATGTTCTTGGGCGTGACGCCATGGTCGCGGCCCACCTCGATGCGGTAGCGCATCAGCCCGCCGGCGGCGGGACGCGCAGGACGCTCATGGCGCGCCGGACGTTCGCCGAAGGCCGGGCGCTCCTCGCGGACGGGGAAAGCCCGCTCTTCGCCAAAGGCAGGCCGTTCGGCGCGAACCGCGGGACGCTCTTCCCGATAGGCGGAACGTTCCTCGCGGAAAGCCGGGCGCTCCTCGCGTGGCGGACGGCTCTCGCCGACGCGCGCCTCGGCATCGGCGGCACGGCCGGGAGCCATCTGCAAGGGCCGCTCCTTCTGCACCAGCCAGGCCAGGGCGGCGGCGATCTCCACCGTATCCACGTTCTGCTCGCGCTCGATCTGGCTCACCACGTCCTCGAAGAAACCCAATTCCTCGGCCCCCAGCACCTCCACCACCTGGCGCTTGAACTGGGCGACGCGGCGGTCGGCCACGTCCTCCATGCTGGGCAGTTGCATCGGCTCGATCGGCTGCCGCGTGGCGCGCTCGATCACCCGCAGCATGCGCTTCTCGCGCGGGGCGATGAACAGGATCGCGGTGCCGGCGCGGCCGGCGCGGCCGGTGCGACCGATGCGGTGGACGTAGGCTTCGGTGTCGTAGGGAATGTCGTAGTTGATCACGTGGCTGACGCGGGGCACGTCGATGCCGCGCGCCGCCACGTCGGTGGCCACTACGATGTCCAGGGTCTTGTTCTTCAGCTGCTCGATCACCCGCTCGCGCTGGGCCTGCTGCAGGTCGCCGCTCAGGGCGGCGGCGGCATAACCCCGGGCCTCCAGCTTCTCCGCCAGTTCCACGGTGGCGAGCTTGGTGCGGACGAAGATGATCGCGGCGTCGAAATCCTCCTCCACTTCGAGGATGCGGGTCAGCGCATCCAGCTTGTTGCCGGTGGCTTGCCAGTAGCGCTGGCGGATGGTGGTGACGGTGGCGGTGGCGGCCCTGATCTTGATCTCCTGCGGCTCGCGCAGGTGGGTGCGCGCCACGCGGCGGATCACCTCGGGCATGGTGGCCGAGAACAGCGCGGTCTGGCGACTGGCGGGGGTATGTTCGAGAATCCACTCGACGTCGTCGATGAAGCCCATCCGCAGCATCTCGTCGGCCTCGTCCAGCACCAGGGTCTTGAGTCCCTCCAGGTTGAGGCTCTTGCGCTCCAGATGGTCCATCACCCGGCCCGGGGTGCCGACGATCACATGGGCGCCCCGGTCCAGGGCGCGCAACTGCACCACCATGCTCTGGCCGCCGTAGATCGGCAGCACGTGGAAACCGGGCATGAAGTGGGCATAGCTCTGCAGGGCCTCGGCCACCTGGATCGCCAGTTCCCGGGTGGGCGTCAGGATCAGCGCCTGGGGCCGCCGCTCGGTCAGGTCGAGCCGCTCCAGGAGCGGCAGCGCGAAGGCCGCCGTCTTGCCGGTGCCGGTCTGGGCCTCGCCCAGGATGTCATGGCCGGCCAGCAACTGCGGAATGCAGGCCGCCTGGATCGGCGATGGGGTCTCGTAGCCCAGGGTTTCCAGGGCCTGCAAAAGAAAAGGGGACAGACCCAGCTGGTCAAAGCGTTCGATGGCGGACATGTGGGGGAAATACCGGGAAATACTGCGGGGGATGCAGCGAAATGGGCAGCGCGGACAGAAGGGGGAGCCAAGACTCGGAGCTGCTGCCGTCAAGAAGTCTCATTTTAGCGTGAAAAGCAAGCTTTCCCGCCCATTCAGCGACTTTTCCATCGGGGCATGCAGGGCGCTCGACATTAGCTTCAGCTCTTTGTCGGCGAATGGCGGGTAGCCATCACTGCCCCTGTCGCGCTTCTTGTCGATTTTCTCGACAGGCAGCAGTTTGTCCGGCTCTTGCTGATGTATGACGGGAAGCGCATGTGTCAGACTTTTTGGATCACCACAGTGGATCGCCGTCGAACACATGCTTGTAAATACAAAAAAGCCCTTGATCCACAAGGGCTTTTTTGTATTTTGGCGGAGACGGAGGGATTCGAACCCTAACCGTCGGGGATTTGCGGGGATTGACGGGGATTAGAACCTTTTAAAAACAGAACGTTATATTTTTCTAACTCCCCTACTCTCCCCCTAGATCCCATCAATTTGCAGTGGATTTTGCAGTAGAACTCTACATATATTTTTCTAACATCTGCTCATTCAAGCCAAAGTCTAGGTCAACATCTCGGCCTGAGCCGCCATTCGGCTGGCCGGCACACTCGGTCAGCAATGTATCGGTTACCTGCCGCTCAGCCGCAAGTAGCGCTGAACGGCAGCTTCTCTATCCGGAGAACGCGTACTGCGTGCCCTTGCTGTCCTCCGTGTGAGCGATCTGAATCTCGCGCACTCGGCGTGCCGACGCTGGATTGGACACGGCATCAGGCGCGCAGCGTGGTCAGCAACGTGACCAGTTCATGGAGTGCGGTGAAAGGCTCTGGGTCGGTATAGGCATTGAACCTTGCCGCCAAGGTCTGTGCTCGCTGCGTCGCGATTTCAAGTTTGTCGCGGGTGGTAACAAATGCGCCGCCCATGCCTTTCTCGTATCCGGGGATGTGCTGTTTCAGGCGTCGCATCACCTCGTCTCGATGGATGGGTGCCTGAATGTCCGCATAGTGCAGCAACAGCCACAGCTCGAAGCTGGGAATGGAAGCGATGGCCCTGAAGCCGACCAACTGTCTGTCGTCGTTGCGCAGCTTGGCATCGAGTGATTGCGCCAAGTTCAGGGCGTTGAAATAGCTGCCGTGGTCGTCGCGGTCAAACACTGCATAGATTTGATCAAAGCTCTTGGGGCGGATGCCTTTGTGTAAATCGCCTTCTTCAAAGAGTTGCTGGGCGTAACGCACCACCTGGATGGGAGCAGTGCCCAATTGGCCAGGTTGCACTTCTACGTTGGCTGAATGCAGCTGATGCGTGGCGCGAATCTCCTCCAAGTACAGCGGCTCCGTCTTACTACCTTCTGTGACGATCAGGATGCGGGCATAGCTGGCACGGCGTGCCTCCTTCGCAGCCTTGCGTCGCAGTTGCCTGTCTTTGGGCTGGTTGTCGCGCCCCATCAGTGCTTCACTCCCAACAACTGATTCCGCAGGAAGGGCAGTGCGCCGTATCGCCCTTGCAGATAACCGCGCTCCAGCGCTTCATTTTTACGCGGGCTGAAGTCGAGCAGCGGATACAGCGATGAGCTTTGGTCCGGCCGCTTTTCGACAAACCAAATCTGATCGCGGCGCAACAAGCCGTAGGCATCGAGCAGCGAGGTGTCGTGCGTGGTGAAGATGAGCTGCGCGTTGCCCGTGTTGACTTCGGTCCGGTGGAACAGGCGCACCAATGCCTGCACCAGCAGGGTATGCAGGCTGGTGTCCAGTTCATCCACGACCAGCGTCAGCCCCTTGTTGAGGATGTCGAGAATTGGCCCAGTCAGGAACAACAGGTTGCGGGTGCCGCTGGATTCATCCATTAAGTCAAAAACGGCCTTGCCTTGTTCGGTGACGTGGTGGAACTTCACTTCGTCGACGGCCTGCTCGCTGGCTTCTTCCTCACGCTTGCCAGTGGCTAGATCAAAGAGAATGCTGTGAACCATGGCCTGCTTGGTGGTGACTTCGATATCAGCTATGCTGATGTCGGCTGCACGCAGAAACTCACAAATGGTCTTGCGCCGCGCTTCCTCCTTGAGCATCTGTACAGAAAACTGCGGAGACAGCGGTGACTGTTCATTGAAGATCACGAGCCCATTCGCGAACCAGTCAAAAACTGGGCGCAGGGCATCACTGTTGAGCTGCACCGCCATAGACAGGAACAAGGCATTGGGCCGAGTGGCCCCCTCCCACAAGTTCTTGGCACCCTTAAGGCCGGGACCGAAGTCGTACACATCCTTGCCGCTCTCAGTATCGAAGTAACGCTCGAACCAGCGTTGCGGCTTGAATGCCTTGAAAACCAGGAGATGCTCGCTGACGATGCGTTGCGAGGTCATTGCAAAACCATACTGGTAGCGTACGCTGTCCAAGATAAAGGTGACTTCAAACTCCGTGGATTGATTGCCTGACGCAGCATCCAGCCTGAAGGGTTGAAGTCGATCAAAGGTCTGCCCGGGCTGCAGGGCTGCTGACTCCAGCACCACGCCGCGCATGTACTGCAGGGCTTTAACGAGGTTGGATTTGCCGCTGGCATTGGCGCCGTATACCACCGCACTCTTGAGCAAATGCGGGGCAGCCTTCAGCCCGGTGGCGAGGGTATGGGTATCCAGCAGCGTCTTGTCGGTGGCCGCAACAAGACTAAGCACCTGCTCATCGCGCAGGCTGCGGAAGTTCTTGACGCGGAACTCGACCAGCATTGTATTCACCCATTTATTAAAAAATATATTCGAATTATGCACTATATATTCGAAATATCAATTTATTTACGAATTTATGGCTGAATTTTTGACGGAAGGCCCACCGAACACAAGACCGTTCAGACACGCTGGCACAGAGGTGAGGCGGGGCAGCGAATGGGAAAGATAGCCGACATGAAGCGGAGGCGTTCTACTGCAACGAGATAAGAACTTCTAACAAAATGGTTCATGAAGCATTTTTGAGTTGCCGCCAGCAGATGATGGAGCAGGCGATCTTGATAAAAGCCTCATGGATGAGGGCGAGGCGCTCGAATCGGATGCGCAGTCGGCGAAAGTTGTGCAGCCAAGCAATGCAGCGTTCGACGACCCAGCGCGTCTTGCCCAGTCCGCTGCCGTGGGGTTCTCCGCGACGGGCAATCTCAGTATGGATACCGAGGGCGTGGAGCGGCCTGCGATGTTTGTCATGATCGTAGCCGCGATCGCCTTGGACGATGACCGGCTTGCGCAGCAGTCGCCCTTGCTTACCTCGGATCGGTGGAATGGCCTCGACCAAAGGCAGCAGTTGGGTGACGTCGTTACGGTTGGCACCGGTCAGGATGACTGCGAGCGGGATGCCCTGCGCTTCGGTGATGAGGTGGTGCTTGGAGCCGGGACAAGCGCGGTCGGTGGGATTGGGTCCTGTTTTTGACCCGATCCCACGGCGCGAATGGAGGAGGAATCGACGATGCAGCGTGACCAGTCGATGGCATCGGCAGCCCGGAGTTTGGCCAGCAGCACCTCGTGCAGCCGCTGCCATACACCGGCCTCTTGCCATGCTCGCAGCCGGCGCCAGCAACTCATGCCCGAGCCGCAACCCATCTCTTGGGGCAGCATTTCCCACGGGATGCCCGATTGCAGAACAAACAGGATACCGGTCAGCAATGCCCGGTCGTCCAGCGGCTTGCGCCCGGGATACTTGGCTCGGCGTGGTTTCGGGGGCGGCAGCAGCGGTGCGATCAACGCCCACAGTTCGTCGTCCAATATCGGTTTAGCCATTTCCTCTGCACAAAAAAAACTGTGCAGAGGTTAACGAATTTCGCTCCCTGTGAACAGGGGGTAATACGTCTTTTTGTTAGGACTTCTAAGTCCATTTCTGGGCGGAAGTTCGCGTGCCCAACGTTGCCAGATTGTGGCCATACAGTGTCGCCCGCATGGCCACAGGTTGGCGCCACCTAGATTTCGGTTTGCTCAAAAATCTCCAGTGCGTCGTCCACCTCGATTCCGAGGTACCTGACGTTGCTCTCCAGCTTGCTGTGCCCGAGCAATGATAGCTTTGGGGAGACCACGCACGTGGGCAACTCGGTCCAGAATGCGTACCAGTTGTTGCCCGCCCATGGCCCGCTCCGGGACGATGGCCACGACTTCAGGGGTGGACTCGAGGAGTTCGGGATCCTTGGATTCCCGCCACTGCTCGTAGACGACGATGCTGTCCGTTGCCTTCTTCACGTCGGAGGCGCGTTTCTCGGAATAGAACACCTCGACGGCCTTGATCGAGTAGCAGCACGGTAAAAGGCATCGCATCGCAGCAACGAATAGCCGGCCGAAAAGACTGTGCTGCCGTCGGGTGGTAGTTAGCACGACTCAGTTGTCGGGCGGGGCGCCCCCTACCTTGTCGTATGCTACAACCGTGCTAGATGCAGCTCACTGATGTATCACCTCATGCAGAAATCAGAGGCGCCCTGAGTAGATGACATATAGGAAAATCGATGACTGCTTGGTCGGCAGACATCTATTGTCTGCCGAAGCACATAGCTCGGCAGACCGTAAAAAGTCATAAAAACGGGGCCAAAAATCAAAATGACATAAACACAATGGCAACAGCAAAATGGCAACCGCTACCTCGGCAGACCGAAAAGTAGTAAGTAGCTCGGCAGACCGTTTGTCGAGGAAGGCAAAAAAATCGAACAAAGTGGCATAGCGTTCGGCAGTCATATATGTCTGCCGAGAGGACGACCAATAAATACTGTCTGCCGAGCACTGGGCGTTTTAAACACGGAAGGTAGTGCCTCCCTGACAAACACAATTAATAGTGCAAATAACACCAACCACCACCAGATATAGTCCCTGAGGCAGATCAGGCGCGGTGTAATACGTCGAAAAGTGATGCATATCGTTGCGGGATGCCCCCTGTACAGACGCTATTGTGGCCACTGGAATTACGGTCTGCCGAGCATGGATGCTCGGCATATAGTTAACAAGTCTGCCGAGGGTGAAATACAAAGTGAGCACGGATGCGCTGCATGGGGTCTGGAACTGGCGTCCTGTGCCTTCATTGCGCGCATCGAGAATGTCATTCTGATGGGCCCTTCGGGCGTCGGCAAAACCCATCTGGCCATCGCGGGCTATCGGACAACCCAAGCGGGCATCAAGACTCGGTTCATCACCGTAGCCGACTTGATGCTGCAGGTGGGTATCGCCAACCGGCGGGGACGGCTCAAAGAGTATTTCAACCGAGCCGCCCTCGGCCCGCGGCTCCTCGTCATCGATAAGATCGGCTATCTCCCCTTCGGCCGCGAAGAGGCCAGTCCCTGCCGCCGGAAATCGTGCGCAACTACCTGAACAACTTCAGAGACCCTGACACCGCGTAGACGGGGCGAGGGGTGCGCCAGGCACCATCGCCGCCCAGGGAAACCTTTCTGTCGTGCTCGATGCCGCCAGCTGCCGCCGGGCACAGCGTCTGCCCCTGCCACCGGCGGTGCAAATAAGAGCGTTATTCCCCCACAAAAAACAGTTGCTTTCACAGTATCCGTACTGATAAAGTAATTAACAAAATTACTAACGCGCCGCTTGTCAGCGAATCAATCGATTTGCCAGACGGCGTGAGCAAAGGAGCTGAGAAATGAAAGCGCAATTTGTTCAGGGCGTCCCCCTGAAGGAGCTGCTCGATCCCGACGCCGGGGTCTGGCGCGCGGCGAAACCGGAAGCGCTGGCCCTCTCCGGGACGCCGTCGGCCCTGCAGCCCACGTCGGCGGTGCGCGTCGCCTTTCCCGAGGGCACCATCGGTGCCATCAAGAACGTCTCGGTGGCCGCGGTCCACAACGGCACCGACATCGCCTTCCGCCTCGAGTGGCGGGATCCCTCTGCCGATACCGGTGCCGACGGCCAGGACGACATCGGTTTCCCCGATGGCGCCGCCATCCTGTTCCCCACCAGGAACGGCGCGCCCCTGATGACCATGGGCGCCCCCGGCCTGCCCGTGAATGCGTGGTATTGGCGCGCCGACGAGAACGGCCGCGGTCGCCACGTCACCGCCCAGGGCCTGGGCACCACCGACACCGCCGACCTGAGCCTGGTCAAGGGCCAGGGGTCGTACAACAGCGGAAGTTGGCGGGTCGTCATTGCCCGCCCCCTGCAAGTCGATAGCCCGGCCCCCGTCGCCCAGTTGAAGGCCGGCGGCAGGATCGGCATCAGCTTCGCCATCTGGGAAGGCAGCCACAAGGAAAGGGCCGGTATCAAATCCTTCGCCCTCGGACCGCAAGAAGGCTGGCATGAACTGAGCCTGGATCGCGCCGCCTGAGCCTGGAGAACGACATGACGAAAAGCAAACGCCAATTGGCGATGGTGATGGATCTCAACAAGTGCCTGGGCTGCCACACCTGCAGCGTCGCCTGCAAGACCTTGTGGACCAAGGACGACGGCATGGAGTACATGCTGTTCAACACCGTCAACACCATGCCCGGCAAGGGTACGCCGAAGGACTGGGAAACCATGGGCGGCGGTTTCGACGCCGCAGGCAATGCCAAACCCGGCCAGATTCCCAGCCGCAAGGACTACGGCGATGCCTGGCAGTTCAGCCATGAAGAGCTGTATTACGGCGGCAAGGGCGACAGCCGCCACCTGGAAATCAAGGGCGCCGCGCCGGAGTGGGGCCCCAACTGGGATGAGGACCAGGGGGGTGGCCAGTTCCCCAATGCCTACTATTTCTATCTGCCGCGCATCTGCAACCACTGCACCCATGCCGCCTGCAAGGAAGCCTGCCCACGCGGTGCGATCGAGAAGCGCGAAGAGGACGGCATCGTCACCGTGAATGAGGATCGCTGCCGCGGCTACCGCTTCTGCCAGGCGGCCTGCCCTTACAAGAAGATCTATTTCAACCACCAGAAGAAGGTGGCCCAGAAGTGCATCTTCTGCTTCCCCCGCATCGATGAGGGCGTCGCCCCCGCCTGCGCCCGCCAGTGCCCGGGACGGATCCGTTTCGTCGGCTATCGCGACGACCAGGAGGCGCCCATCTGGAAGCTGGTGGATAAATGGAAAGTGGCCCTCCCCCTGCATCCCGAACACGGCACCGACCCCAACGTCTTCTATGTGCCGCCCATCGGTCCGGCCGTCTTCGACGAAACCGGCGATATCGACGAAAGCCAGCCGCGGATTCCCGATGCCTATCTGGTGAGCCTGTTCGGCCCCAAGGTGCTGGACGCGCTGTCCATCATCAAGGCGGAGCGGGAGAAAAAGCGGACCACGGGCAAGTCGGAATTGATGGACCTGTTGATCGCCTACGAGTGGAAGAACATGTTCGGCGGCTTCGACAAGGATCCGTCCAAGGTCCAGGTCGCCACGATCCAGTGGACCAAAAAGCGCTAGGAGGAGAATCAAGTGAGTCATTCCATCGATACGAGTCGGCGCACTTTCCTGCGCGGCAGCGCGGCCGGCGCCCTGACGCTGGCCCTGGAGTTGTCCCATCTGAAGCTGGCCTTCGCCGGCGGCACCCTGCCTCCCGGCGCAAAACAGTACAAGCACTACCAGGACGTCTATCGCAAGAAGTGGACCTGGGATCGCGTCGAAGTCGGCACCCATACCTGTCTCAACTGCGCCAGCGGCGGCTGCTCCTGGAACCTCTACGTGCGGGAAGGCATCGTCTGGCGCGAGGAACAGGGCGCGCCCTACACCCAGACCAATACCAGCGTCCCGGACTACAACCCGCGCGGCTGCCAGAAGGGTGCCTCGGCCAGCGCGCTGTATCGCAGCCCGTCCCGGCTGCGCTATCCCCTGAAGCGGGTCGGCGCCCGGGGTGAGAACCGCTGGAAGCGGATCAGCTGGGACGAGGCCCTGAACGAAGTTTCCAAGGCCCTGGTGGATACCCTGTCGACGCGGGGCGGCGCCGGCGCCTATGTGGAAAACGGCAACAACAGCGACTTCGGCCCGAGCTGGATTGCCATGGTGCGCTTCTTCAGGACGCTGGGGATTCCCGTCACCGAAAACTTCGGCGGCGTCGGCGATCTGATGACCGGCGCGACCCTGGCGCTGGGCAACCCGGTGCCGGGCGCCTCGTCGGACGACTGGTTCCGCACCGACTATTTCGTCAACTGGTTCGGCAATCCGGTGTCCACCCGGATTCCCGATGCCCACTTCATGACCGAAGCCCGCTACCGTGGCGCGAAGATCGTCTCCATCACGCCGGACTTCAATCCCAGCGCCATCCATACCGACCTGTGGATCAACCCCCGTCCCGGCACCGATGCCGCGCTGGCCCTGGCGGCGTGCAAGGTGATCATCGACGAGAACCTTCACGACGTACCCTACATCCTCGAACAGACCGACCTGCCGTTGCTGGTACGCAGCGACACCCAGCAGTTCCTGCGGGAAATCGACGTGGTGCCGGGCGGGCGCAAGGAGTGCTTCGGCTGGTGGGATGAAAAGACGCAACAGGTGGTCTGGTCTTCGAGTTCGGCGGATTTCGAGAAGGAAAAACAGACCCTGCGCTTGAAGGCGGACGACCACCCGGCCCTGGAGCCCAAGGGCGCCAAGGTGAAACTGCTCTCCGGCAAGACCGTGGAGGTGCGCAGCGCCTTTTCGATCCTGCGCGACAAGCTGGCCGCCTACGATCTGGCCAGCGCCGCCAAGATCACCGGCGTCAACCCGAAGGTCATCCAGCGCTTCGCCCGGGAATTCGCCCAGGCCAAGTCAGCGATAATCTACGCTGGCGCGGGCATGGGCAAGATCCTGCACGGGGAACTGGTACAGCGCGCCACCATCCTGCTGGCGGCGATCACCGGCAACAACGGCCGCGCCGGTGGCGGCTGGCAGGAGATGACCTTCTGGGAACTCGAGGGCATGTTGGTCTCCGCCCTCTACGATCATCCCAGCGACCTGAGTATCGAAGACCAGGCCGGCTTCTGGGGGGCCTTCGCGGCGATCGGCGCGGAGCAGGCCGCCACACCGGGCTATATCTCCGGCTCGCTGATGATGCTGAACAACGGCGGCACTTACGCCACCCAGTTGGATCCGCGCTACAACGATCCGACCCTGCCCAGGAAGCCCGAAGAATATCTGAAGGAGGCCCTGGCCAAGGGCGAGATCCACAACTATCCCGGCCCGGAGCTGGGCAGCCCGGACATCATCTTCAACATGTTCGGCAACCCCTTCCGCCACAACCGGATGGGCGACCGGCTGGCCGACTCCACGTTCAAAAAGGCCAAGCTGGTGGTGGACATCACCTTGCGCATGGACGACACGGCGCGACACTCGGACATCCTGCTGCCGTCCGCCGCGCCCTACGAGAAGCTGGGCTTCAAGTATTCCATCGCCTACCCGCCCTATCTGCACCTGGGGGACAAGGCGGTCGCGCCCCTGGGAGAATCCATGTCTGACTGGGAAATCCTTTCCCGGCTGATGGAAAGGGTGAGCGCCGAAGCCAAACGCCGCGATGTCACTACGGTGAAGACCTACCGGGGCGTTCCCTATGACCTGACTCAAGCATCCTGGCGTTACAGCGACAAAGGTCGTATCGGGCATACCGACGACGAAAAATGGATGCGAATGATCCTGAAACTATCGATGGCCACCCAGGGCATGACCCTGGAGAAATTGAGGGCCAACAAGGGGGTCATGCGCTATACCGGCGTCAGCCCCATGGGCGGTCGGATGTGGTGCGGCACCAGCGACTACAAGATGGACGAACCGCTGGTGCCCTACCAGGACATGGTGGTGAAGAAGAAGCCCTGGCCCACCAGCACGGGCCGACAACAGTTCTATGTGGACCATCCGATCTACATCGAAGTTGGCGAAACCCTGCCGGTGCACAAGGCGCCGCCCATGGCCGGCGGCAACTATCCGCTCGTGATGACCTGCGGCCATACCCGCTGGAGCATCCACACCATGTGGCGCGATCTGGACATTCTGCTGCGCCTGCAGCGGGGCGAGCCGGTGATCTTCGTCAATCCGGGCGACGCCAAGGCACGGGGGCTCGGCGACCACGACTACGCGGCGGTCCACAACGATGTCGGCGAGTTCGTCGCGCGGGTGAAGCTGACCCCGGCCATGCGGCCGGGCCAGGTGCATATCTACCATGCCTGGCTGGCCAACCAGTTTGTCACCGGCAAGTCCAATGACGCCGTTTGCCCCAGTCCGATGCGGGTGACCAACTTCGCCGGCAATCACGGTCATTTGAAGAATGAAGTCGGCTGGTTCGACCCCACCCAGAACGACCGCGACACCCGGGTCGATCTGCGGAAATACGTCGCCTGATTTCCGAACCCGGCGCCGCCTGCCCTGCAGTAAGGGCGGCGCCTCCTTGCACTCAGTGGAATCGCCATGATGAGCCAAGAATCGATTCAAGCCGCGCCGGCAAGCCCGCCCGCCGGGGCCGATGCCAGCCGCAGCCTGGCCTATGCGGCCTTCGCCACCGCCTTTGCCTATCCGGACCGGGAAGGCCTCGAGGCCATCCGTTCCGGCGTTCTCGCCGACGCCCTGCGGCAACTCCTGGGGCTGCTTGTCCCCCGCCTGGAAGAAGACACCGATTGGGCCGCCCTGCGGGATGCCGGCCCCGACGACGATGCGCTGCAGGTGGATTTCACCCGGCTCTTCGATGCGGGACCGGACGGGCCGGACTGCCCGATGAACGGCAGCCATTACGGCGGCGGCGAGACCGAGGCCAAGGAAGAACTGGTCCGCTTTTACAACTTCTTCGGCTTGTCCCTGGCCGACGGCCAGCAGGAGGAACCCGATCACCTGATCACGGAACTGGAGTTCCTCCACTACCTGAGCTACCAGGAAGCGCAGCTGATCGCCGCCGGCGAAAGCGCCGACGGCCTGCTGCGTGCCCAGCGGGACTTCATCGCCCGCCATCCGGGCGCCTGGGTTCCGGCCATGCGGCAAAAACTCGTCAAGAAGAACGCGATGCGTTTCTTCCCGGCGCTGACCGAACTCCTGGCGCGGTTCCTGCGGGCCGAGGAAACGCGGCTGACGGAGCGGATCGGCCAGTCGGCGGAGCAACCGGAACTGAACAGCCCGCCGCAAGGGGGCACCCTGCAATGAGCCTTAGCATCGCCGACAAGATCGAGATCAGCGAACTCGTCCATAAGTTCTGCCACCTCTCCGACTATTGCGACTACGCGGGGCTGAAGGCGCTCTATACCGATAACCCCAGGCACATCATCGAAGGCGTCGGCACCTACGACGATCCGGACTGGTCGGTCGAACATGCCCGCTGGTCGGAGAAGGTGACCGAGGGCAAGAACCGGCACGTGGTCACCAACCTCTGGATCGAGGGCGACGGCGACCAGGCCGACGCCCACTATTTCCTGATCAACATCTTCGCCGGCCACCGCCCCATGGAACCCAAGCTGGTCACCACCTTCCGCGCCCGGGATGGCGTGGTGCGCACCGCCCAGGGCTGGCGCATTGCCGAACGCCACCTGGTGCCCGACCAGCCCTTCGAGATGGAAGGCGGCGGTGTCTAGCGCGCCATGAGCATCCAGTTATTGCCGGAGGGCTGCCGGCACATCGAAATGGCCGTACACGACGTCCCGGCCGCCTGCGGCTTCATGGAACGCACCCTCGGCGCCAGGCGCGTGGAGCAGCAGCTGGTCCGCGCCATCACCGGCGTGGTGCTGGACATCGACCACATGGGCTGCGGCGGCGCGGTGTTCCAGTTCTGCAGCGTCATCGACAAGACCCAGCCCCACCAGCGCTACCTGGAGCAGATCGGCCCCAGCCTGACCAACCTGAACTTCGGCGTCGCCGACGTACCCCATGCCGAAGCGCTGCTGGCCGCGGCCGGCGGGCGCACCCTGACCAAGTTCCACCTGTCGCTGATGCCCTGGGACCAGCTGCTCGGCCCCGGCAACGCCAAGCCGGCAGAGGAATTGAGCGACGGCATCTTCGCCGACACCCACGACCAGCTCGGCTTCGACCTGGAATACAGCGAATCGCCCCTGCAAGGCGCCGCCTGGCAGCAGGCCCTGGGCAGCCAGTCTCCCCGCCGCACCGGCGAGCGCATCGAACGCCTGCTCAGGCTGCGGGTGATGGTCCATGATCTGGACGGCTGCCTCGATCGCGTGCAGCGGCTGATTTCCCCGGATTGTCGGAGCGGGGTCTATCACGCCTGGCAGAACGCAACGGCCAAAAGCGCCCGTATCCGCCTGGCGGGCCTGGAACTGGAGTACTGCCAGCCGCTGCGGGCGGAAGGCCCCTGGCATGACTATCTGGAGAATTTCGAACAGGGAATCGGCACCGCGGTGTTCCAGGTGCGGGATCTGAAATCCGCCGTGGCAGCCATGCCCGCGCAAGACGTTGCCCTGGCGCAAGGGGAATACCTGGGCTGCCGGGATGCCGGCCAGGGGCCGTATGCGCCGTCCGCCACCGGCTATCGGCTCAACGCCAGGCCCATCCTCGGCTTTGATATCGAACTCACCGAAAGCGAATAGAAGAAGGCAATGAAGAGCTTCCATTTCACCCCCGACGCCCCGCTGGACGGCGTTCCCGGCGCGACATTCGGCATCGAACTGCGCGAATCAGCGATTCCCAAGCCCGGTCCGGGGCAAGTGCTGGTGAGAATGCGCGCCAGCGCCCTCAACTTCACCGACCTGATCTTCCTCCACGGCCGCCTGCCCCAGGTGGCGGGGCGGGTGCCGCTGCTCGACGGCGCCGGGGAGATCGCCGCGGTAGGTGCCGAGGTGAGCAGCTGGCGGGATGGCGACCGGGTGATCGCCCATCCCCATCAGAACTGGCTGGCGGGGGAACCGCGGCCGGAAGCCTACGGCAACGTCCTGGGCAGCCTGGTGGACGGCACCTTGCGGCAATACGCGCTGATGCCGGCGGATGCCGTAGTCGCCATGCCCGGCCACCTGAGTTTCGAAGAGGCGGCCAGCCTGCCCTGCGCCGGGCTGACCGCCTGGAACAGCCTGCTCGGCGGCCCGCCGGCGCGGCGGCCCTGCGTGCCCGGCGATACCGTCCTGGTCCAGGGCACCGGTGGCGTCTCCCTGTTCGTGCTGCAGTTCGCCAAGTTGGCCGGCTGTCGGGTGATCGCCACCACATCCACGGCCGCCAAGGCCGACATGCTCAAGCGGATGGGCGCCGACGCGGTGATCAACTATGTCGAGCACCCAGCCTGGAGTACGCAGGTGCTCGAACTCACCGGGGGCAGAGGCGTGGACCTGGTGGTGGAAGTCGGCGGGCCCAACACCCTGCCCCAATCCATCCGCTCCATGCGGGTCGGCGGGCGCCTGACCCTGATCGGCGTGGTCGGCGGCATGGGCAGCCTGGACTACGTGCATCTGCTGCCCATCATCGAGAAGGCCCTGACGGTCTTCGCCAATGCCATGGGCAGCCGGGCGGACCTGGAGGCCATGCTGAGGATGATCGCCCAGCACAAGCTGCGGCCGACCCTGGATCGGGTGTTCCCCTTCGAGCGGGCCGGCGACGCCTTCCGCCATTTCGCCAGCCGCGCCCACGTCGGCAAGGTGGTGATCAGCCATTGAACGCCGGCGCCCGCCCGCGCCCCCTCTCACCTGCCGAACCCGAAAGTGGACGTTCCATGAAATCCGTCGATGACTCCCTGGTGATGAAGCGCACTTCCTACCGGGACCCCGAAGCACTTCGCAACCAGCTCACCGCCTGGTTCGCCCGCACCCTCGGCCCGGGCAGCGACCCGCAGCTCTCTCCCCTGGGGACGCCCGGCAAGGCCGGCATGTCCAGCGAGACCCTGCTCTTCGACATGACTTGGCAGGAAAACGGCGTCGAACGCAGCGGCCGATTCGTCGGCCGCCTGCCGCCCCCGGAGGATGCCTTTCCGATCTTTCCCCGCTACGACTTCGACCTGCAAGTCGGCGTGATGCGCCTGGTCGGCGGCAAAAGCCAAGTGCCGGTACCCAAGGTGCCCTGGCAGGAGCGCAGCGCCGACGCCCTGGGCGTACCGTTCTTCATCATGGAACGGATCGACGGCGAGATGGTGCCCGACAGTCCGCCCTACGTCTTCGGCGGCTGGCTCCTGGATGCGACGCCGGCCCAACAACAACAGGTCCAGCAGGAACTGGTAAACATCCTGGCCGGCATCCACGGCATCGAGGCCACGCCGGCGGAAACCGCCTTCCTGCAGCTCGACCAGCCCGGCGCCACGCCCTTGCGGCGCCACTTCGCGCGGGAAAAGGCGCTCTACGCATGGGGCCGCAACGACATGCGCTTCGCACCCATCGAGCGGCTGTTCGACTGGCTCGAAGCCCATTGGCCGGAACGGGAAAGTCCCGCCGTCATCAACTGGGGCGATGCCCGCCCGGCCAACGTGCTCTGGCGCGACTTCAAGGCGACGGCAGTGCTGGACTGGGAATTGGCGGCCATGGCCCCCCGCGAAATGGACGTCGGCTACCTGATCTTCTTCCATCGCTATTTCCACCACGTCGCCCAGATCATGGCCGGCACCGACGCGATGCCCGACTTCCTGTGCCGCGACGACGTGGCGGCCGCCTATGAAGCCATGACCGGCGTCCGCCTCCACGACATCGACTGGCACATCACCTATGCCCTGCTGCAGCAGGCCATCGTGGAAACCCGGCTGTCCCAGCGCCGCATCCTGTTCGGCGAGATGGAACGCCCGGCCGGTCCCGACGAATACATCTACTGCCGCGGCCTGATCCAGCAGGTGCTGGACGGCCGGAAAAATCTCTGGGCCTGAACCGCCCGCATCAATCCAAGGAGGAAACGTTTCATGAGCAATGTCGTCAGTCCCAACAGCAACCCCATCGGCCCTCTAGGGGAGGCGGACGAGCAGTTCTGCCACCAGATTATGGATTCCTTCGCCTGCGTCGGTTCCACCGATCTGTCCTGGACCGAGAAGGTCTGCGCGATGGCCATGGCTCGGGACGGCAGCCTGCAGTTGGGATTCGGCCTGGGCAAGTACGCCAACCGCAACGTGATGGACTGCTATGCCGGCGTCTCCCGCGGCAAGGAACAGATCACGGTGCGCGCCAGCCGCAAGCTGGCGCCCGATCCCAACCTGACGGTGATCGGTCCGGTGCGCTATGAAGTGGTGGAACCGCTGAAGAAAGTGCGCTTCGTCCTCGAGCCCAACGACGTCCAGCCCATCGCCTTCGACTGCCTGTTCGAAGCCCGGGTGCCGGCCCGTTTCGAGGATCGCACCCACATCCGCCAGGGCTACCGGATCATGTCGGAACTGGTGCGCTATCACCAGACCGGCGTCGCTTCCGGCTGGATCGAAGTCGACGGCGTACATACCGAGATCACGCCGGACACCTGGGTGTCCACCCGCGACCACTCCTGGGGCGTACGCTATGGCGTCGGCCACCCGCTGGCCGATGTGGAGCCGGTGGGCGACGGCATCGGCGGCAACTACGAGTTCTTCTGGAGCCCGACCTATCTGGAACGGCCGGACGGCAGCCACTACGCGCTGTTCCTGAATTACGCCCTGGTCGATACGCCCCACGGCAGCACCAAGACGGTGATGTCCGCGGTGGAGCACCCGGACGGCCGCATCGAGCGCATCGTGGATATCGAACCCGAACTGTATTACGACGCTGTCAATCGGCGCTTCAAGGGCGGCAAGCTGCATTGCAAAATGGCCGACGGCTCCTCGCGTCCCATGGAAGTGGAGGTACTTGCCGACACCGGCTTCCATCTTGGCGGAGGTCTTTATTTCGGTTTTGACGGCCATTACCACGGCGAGTGGCGAGGCAACCTCCACACCGACGGCGAGCGCATACCGGACTGCACTTCGCGGGAAAGCAGCAAGCGGCTTCATCAAATCCGCGACACGGTGGTGCGTATCAAGGATCCGGGCGGCGGCGGCGTGGGCTGGGGCAACTGGCAGCCGGTCATGGTCGGGGCCAACCCGCGGCTGGGCCTGAAGGCGGAAGACTCTTTCTGGTAGCCGGCCACCTGGCGCAGCAACATGTCATAGACATAGCATGAAGCGGTGACAGGGCGCCCCTGTCCCCGGCGCTTAAATCACCAATCGCAGAAGGCTGCGGCGGCGCGGCGCCTCATTGCCGCACCGCAAAATGAAACTCCGGAAATTTCGAGCTTGCTCAGCTATGTTGCGACTTTGCAACTCGGGAAAGAAATTTTCAAATATAGTTTTCTTATTGATAATTTTATCGATACACTCGTGACTGCCTTGCCGTAATCGGGCAAGTCTCAAATGTTCTACTCATCGTCAATTCGGGCGACTTTGGAAATTAACCAAAGTCATATAGATGCCTATAGAGGAGGGAAGCAGATGAAGCAGCAATATCAGAAAACGTTCGCAGTGCGAACCATTCCGGCCCTGGTAGCAGCGTTCATGGCCGGCGGCGCATGCTCCGCCCTGGCCCAGACCGGCGGCGCCGCCCTGGAGGAAATCGTCGTCACCGCCCAGAAGCAGTCCGAGCGCCTGCAGGACGTGCCGATCTCGATCCAGGCTTTCAGCAGCCGGGCCCTGGAAAACGCCAACGTCACCAGCATGCTGGACATGCGCTCCCTGGCGCCCTCCGTCGAGATCAAGTCCTACCCGGCTTCCTCGGAAGACCTGCAGGTGCAGATGCGCGGCATTCCCAGCCAGGCGATGAACATCTTCATCGACGTGGCGACGCCGATCCACATCGATGGCGTCTACATCGCCCGCGGCAGCGGCATGAACCTCACCGTGGCCGATCTGGAATCGGTGGAAATCCTCAAGGGCCCCCAGGGCACTCTCTATGGCCGCAACGCCATCTCCGGCGCCATCAACCTGAAGACCGCGCGGCCGAGCCAGGACTTCGGCTTCTCCCAGAACATCACCATCGGCAACTACGGCAAGCTGGTCTCCAAGACCTCGCTCAACGTTCCCCTGACCGAAACCCTGGCCGCCAAGATCGCCTACGTCCACGACGAGCGCGACGGCTTCATCCGGGACAGCAATGGCAGCGGCAAGAACTGGGGCGACCGCAAGGCCGACGCAGGCCGCTTCGACCTGCGTTGGAAACCCTCGAATACGGTGACGGTGGACTACGGCTACGACTGGGCCAAGACCCGCTACATCTCCAACGTCAACCAGTGTCTCAATCAGCTGAGCCCCATCGAGCCCGTCGCCCCGGTGGCCCTGGCCTACACCGCAGACCCCGGCTTGTGCTCCTCGCAGCGGCTGAGTTCGTTGCCGATGCCCCACAACGCCAACATCACCATGGCCCCCGAAAGCGGCGTGGAGAACACCGGCCATAACCTGACGGTGGAATGGGCGATGAACGACACCACCACCTTCCGCTCCATCACCGGCTACCGCTCCCTGCGCAACAACTACTACTGGGGCGTTCTCCCCGGCAACACCACGGTGATGAGCGACGCCGCCATCAACTTCCCGGGCAATGTCTACCTCCCCAACGGTCTTGGCGGCGTCTTCGGCCCCGTCAGCAGCGCCGGCCTGCAGATGGGCGCCAAGCTGCACCAGGTCCATGACGACTACTTGTCCCAGGAGTTCGTGCTGATCGGCCGGCCCAGCCCCTACTTCAAATACACCACCGGCTTCTACTACTTCGACGAAAAGGGCACGATCAGCGAATCCGCCGGCCAGAGCCTGATCGCCAACCTCGCCGGCGGCGGCGTCACCGTGGGCGGCGTCTCCCCCATGACCCTGATCTCGACCTTCAACGGCGAAGCGGGCAAGGCCCACAACAGTTCCTGGGCGATGTTCGGCCAATTCACCTGGACCCCGGACATCCTGAGCCGCAAGCTCGACATCACCCCGGGCATTCGCTACACCCGCGACAAGCGCGAAGCGTCGGTGTATTACGGCGGCGGCGACATCTATCTCAGCACCCCCTACGGCTTGCCCGCCGGCGCGCTCACCAACTTCGGGGTAACCTCGGCCATGCCTGCGGGCCTGCTCTGGCTGCCGGGTGCCACCCCGGCCCGCATCGGCGCCCCGGGAGCCCCGGCATCCGGCTCCAACACCTTCTCCAAGACCTCGCCCAGCCTGACCGTCCAGTACCGTTTCACCGAGGATATGCAGGCCTATGCCAAGGTTGCCAAGGGCTATCGTTCCGGCGGCTTCAACGACCAGGCGGCCAATGGCGCGAACTTCGCCAAGGGCTACGGTCCGGAGACCCTGACCTCCACCGAACTGGGCTTCAAGGGCGAGTTCCTCGATCGCAAGCTGCGCACCAACCTGGCGGTGTTCCAGAGCAAGTACACCGACCAGCAGATGACGATCGCCGGAAATGCACTGCGCGTCTATGACGTTGTTAATGCCGGCAAGTCCACCTACAAGGGTTTCGAACTCGACGTGGCGGCCTCCATCACCAATGCCTTGCGCGTGGGTCTGAACTTCTCGCAAGTGAAGTTCAACTACGACAAGATCGTCGATCAGGGCGTGGATGTCACCCAGTTCTTCCACTACCTGCCGGCGAAGAACACCTACTCGGCCACCCTCGACTACGCCTTCGGCAAGATCGGGCCGGGCCGGCTGAACTGGCACCTGGATTATGCCCATGTGGACAAGGCCAGCACCAATGTCTCCGACCTCTACACCATCAGCGGCGGGACGGCGACACTGGTCTCCCGACTCGATCCGACCAACTACACCACGCCGGCCTATGGCCTTTGGAACACCCGGCTGTCGATGGCAGGCATTCCGGTCGGACCGGGCAGCAACGGCGACCTGACGGTGGGCCTGTGGATCAAGAACGTCACCGACAAGAAGTACCCCGCCTATGTCATCGACTACGGCAAGTTCGGGACGCCTTTCGGTGCCGCCAGCACCTGGGGCGAACCGCGCACCTACGGTGTCGACCTGACCTACCGGTTCTGAGTGGTCTCCAGTTCGAACCGCATGCCGACATCCTCCCCGGGATGCGGTTCCATTGGATTCGCCCGCCGCGCAAGCGGCGGGTTTTTTTCCCATTCAGGCGCCAGTGCATTCGTCACCGACGCACGCTCTTATTTCTTTATTGGTAAACTTGTTCTTTTTCGCGCAATGCTCGGTGTTGAGTGGTATACCGGCCACGGTCAAGATGCCACCAAGTCGCACCCCGCTCCAGCGGTACGCGGCGCCCCCCATCCGTAGAACAGATTTTTACCAGACATGCCTCCGACAAAGAAGTCCCCATCTCCCGCCCAACCTCTCGCCGCCAGAAAGGCCTTGCCGCTGAGGCGCAAGCCCGGCCGGCCGGCCCGTATTTCGCGTGAGGCCATACTCCAGAAATCCCTGGAAATCCTTGCCACAACGCCGATAGAAGACTTTATGGTGAAGACCGTGGCTCAGGAACTGGGCACGGCATCCATGGCGATCTACAACTACTTCGGCAGCCGGGAAGAATTGCTGATCGCAGTGGCGGACGAGGTCTGCCTGCTGTTTAAGCCGCCCAAGCCCCAGGACACCTGGCAGGAAACCCTGCTGGCCTGGCTCTGGGCAGTCAAGAAGCATGCCGACCACTATCCGGTGATGCTTTCCATCATCGGCGTCAATGGCCATACCTCCGCCGGCTGGCTCAAGATCACGGCGCCGGTCACGGAGTTGATGCACGACCAGCTCGGCTTGACGAAGAAATCCCTGGCCCTGGCGTCCTATCTTTTTGCCAGCACTGCCGCGGCGATGATCCATGCGGTGTCAGTCAGCGCCGAATACAGAAAACCCGAGGCGCTCCCAAAACCTGAAGAGCTGAACGGACTCGGTCTTGAGAGTTCACAATTGATGCTGCTGAAAATGAAGGCGTTGTCGTCGCTCAAGCAGAAGGAGATCTTCGATACCCTGTTTGCGCAGTTGATCAAGGGCATCGAAGTGTTTCTCTGATCCGACGCCGGGCCGGATGCGGGCGCCGCCCGCCGCGGCATTCCCTCGCCGTGGCGGGGCGTTTCAGATGATGCCGGGGCCGAACGCGCTCCAGTCTACTCCGGCAT